>NZ_BDBV01000180.1 GCF_001613165.1 Nocardia mexicana NBRC 108244 | reverse complement strand
GATCAACCCGCCGTCCACGGCCGGAGCTTGTCGGGGTTGCGTACTCCCCAGATATGCCTGATCCGGCCGTACGCGACGTCGAACGCCATGACCGTCACCGTGCTGCCCCCGTGCTGCAGCACCAGGCCGGGCTGGCCGTTGACCGAACGATCGAGGATCGTCATGCCCGGCACCCGGACGGCGAGATCGAGGAGATAGCGGGCGATCCGCTCGCCGCCCTCGACCGGGTGCAGCGCCGCCCGGACGAGGCCGCCGCCGTCGCTGACCACCGTGGCGTCCGGGTCGAGGAGGCCGATGAGGCCGTCGAGATCCCGAGCCTCCCACGCCCGCTTGAACTTCCGGACGATCTCCGCGCGTTCGGCGGCGGGAGCGCCGGGGTCCCGCGACGTCCGGGTGCGGCGCCGGGCCGACGCGGCCAGCTGGCGGCAGGCCGCCGGGGACCGTCCGACGATCTCGCCCACCTCGGCGAAGGAGTAGCCGAAGACATCGTGCAGGACCAGCGCGACGCGTTCGGCCGGGGTCATCGACTCGAGCACGACGAGGAAGGCCATCGTGACCGACTCGTCGAGGGTGATCCGGTCGGCCGGATCGATGCCGCCCG
>NZ_BDBV01000179.1 GCF_001613165.1 Nocardia mexicana NBRC 108244 | reverse complement strand
CGGGGTTCATCGGTCTCCTTTATCTCCGGTTAGGTTCATTGCTCTCATTGCGCGGCCATCCCGAACGCCTTGCTGGTGACGACTCAGACTTGACCTGATGGATTCTGCGTCACGGCTCGGTGTGCGATCGGCCTTTCCGATGACACCACCGGGAACCAGCCGATTACCCGGATCGCGCTGTGGCAATCCCGCCGCCGTCCGTTTTTCCGGTTCGGCCTCTACGGCACGGCGAGCGGCCTGCCAACCTTCGTCACCCGGTGATTCGAAGGAGGCGGCCACCTGGGACCGGTCCGAATTCGGATCCGACAGCCACGCCGACATCATCTCGGCGAAAATCGGCGTGCCACCCATCACCGAATCGGCCTCGTCCGCCGGCTGCAGCCGGGTCTGGAAGAACGAGGCGGTCTTCTCCGGATTCGACTTGAAACTGTGCCGGCCCGGCTCGCGCGCCTCGCCGGTACCCGAATCCGCGGACTTGTCGGCCTCGGCGTGCGACGGTTCCCGTTGCGGCAGGCTCAGTCCCGGTGTCGGGGCCGGACGCGGGGGCAGTCCCGCACCCGGCTGGCGCTGCGGCAGGCTGAGCCCGCTCGACGCCGCCGCCGATCCCGGCGACCGCTGCGGCAGACCGTTGCTCTCGGACTCGCGCTGTGGCAGACCACCG
>NZ_BDBV01000178.1 GCF_001613165.1 Nocardia mexicana NBRC 108244 | reverse complement strand
CTACCCGAGTCCGTACCAACACCGGAGTCAGTGCCGGTGCCCGTACCCGGATCGGGAGCAACGCCCGGGTCGAGGCCGGGGTCGCTGCCCATGCCACCGTCGAGGCCGCCGTCGAAGCCGGTTCCAAGACCTTGCCCGGCAGCCATGGCAGCGGCCGCAGCAGCAGCCATGGCGGGTCCGAGGGCTCCCATGCCGCCGCCGAGGCCCGGGCTCGGGCTTGGCGGGGTCGGGCTCGGTGGGGTCGGGGTGGTCGGGTCCGGCTCGGTCGGATCGGGGCTCGGCTCGCTCGGATCTGGATCGCTCGGATCAGGCTCCGGCACAATCGGATCCGGTTGGGTGGGGCCGGGCTCCGTCGGGCCTGGATTGACCGGCCCCGGATTCGTCGGGCCAGGATTCGTGGGCCCCGGATTGGTCGGCCCCGGATTCGTCGGACCGGGACTGAGAGGAGGGGGGTCGGTCAGGCCCGGATTGGTGGAGCCGGGATTGGTCGGGCCCGGTTTGGCCGGATCAGGCTTGGATGGTTCGGGCTCCGGCGGGGTCTTACCCGCCTCGATGGGATCGTCGGAATCCACCAGGTCATGGACGACGTAACCAACGGCGGCCGCCGCGGCAATACCGGCACCAACCTTGACTCCCTTACGATTCCACCACTTGCTTCCGCCAGAACCACCGGTACCGGAGCCGGAGCCGCTGGAGCTCGAGCCACTACTCGAGCTCCCGCTACCACTCGAGCCACCGCTACCACTCGCGCTACCACTCGGATTCGCGCTCCCAGCCGGATTCGCACTACCACTCGGGTTGTTCGCACTACCACTGGGGTTCGCACTACCACTGGGGTTC
>NZ_BDBV01000177.1 GCF_001613165.1 Nocardia mexicana NBRC 108244 | reverse complement strand
TGATGCTGGTTCGGAAGCGGCCGTTGCGGTGTGCGGTGATGCGCTGTAGATGTCCCTGTTCCGGCCAAGCCAGGTGTCTCGCTCTGGCTACCTTGGCGCAGACCATGCTGTGAGTCGATCCGCCGGAATCGCCACTCGGACCACGTCGCCCTGTCCAGCCCGCAGTGGCACACCGTATTCGGTTGGGCGGCAGTGATTCTCGCGTCGATCTCGCTCTCGGTTGTTTCGAGACCGTTGTCGACGAACGCGGTACTCGGTGCTGCGAGTGGAACGTGGGTTCGGGTGGGTCATCCGTAGGCGATTCTTTCCAGCAGGTCCAGTGTTTCCAGGACCTTGTGCAGTTCGCTGGTCGGCACGTTGTCCGACAGGGCTTTTGCGAGTGCGTCGGTCTGGGGCGCGAGTTGCCCGAGCACCCAGGCCCGGCCTTGGTCGGTGAGCATCAGATTGACGCGTCGGCCGTCGGTCGGGTCGCGCACGCCGGCGATCAGTCCCTGGTCTCGTAACCCGTCGACGAGATTGCGCATCGTCTGCGGGCGCACCATTTCCAGGCGAGCCAGATCGACGGCGGCCATGGCTCCGTACCGATGCAGGCGGCCCAGCACCGCCCACTGCGTCGGGGTCCATGGACACTCGCCGGAATCCCTGCGGGACCGGCGCAGGATCACGGTCGATGCGATGCGCAGGCGCGCCGCCGCCGCGGACAGTGCTGCGGCGTCCACGGTTTCGAGGCTCATGGGCACTCCTTTCGGCTGATCGGGGGCTATCCCTATGAAGCAAATGCCGCACGACGCGACGCGCGTGGGCGGCGTGCCTGTGGAGCGCGGCCGGGTGCGAGTTCGGTGGATGGATCCGGGAACTCGCACCCGGGTCGGTCAGGCGGTGACCGGTGCGGTCACCTTCC
>NZ_BDBV01000176.1 GCF_001613165.1 Nocardia mexicana NBRC 108244 | reverse complement strand
CTAGTTGTACTGCCCAGGCAGGTTGGTCAATCGGCTGATGGGGGTTCTTCTGCCGATGGCGGTGTGTTGCCGGTGGTGATTGTAGGTGTGCAGCCAGGCTGGTAGCGCGGCTCGCCGGGCTTGTTCGGACTGGTAGTGGCGGGCGAAGGCCCACTCGATGGCGAGGGTGCGGTGGAACCGTTCGATCTTGCCGTTGGTTTGTGGTCGGTAAGGACGAGTGCGTTTGGCTGCGATGCCCAGCTCGGTGGCCGCAGCGGTCCAGGCTTTGGATCGGTAGCAGCTGCCGTTGTCCGACAGCACCCGTTCGACGGTGACACCGCGGTCGGCGAACCAGGCCACCGCGCGCCGCAGGACACCGACCGCGGTGTCGGCGGTCTCGTCGTCGTGGATCTCGGCGTAGGCGACTCGGGAGTGATCGTCGATCACGGTGTGCACGAACGCGTTTCCCAGCAGCGGGTGGCGGTAGCGACTACGCCGGATGCCGGGTGTGGCTGCCCGGTGCCGTTCGCCGGTGACCCGTCCGACGAACCGCCAGCCGCCACCGGCCGGGATGTTGCCCAGTTTCTTGACATCGACATGGATCAACGACCCGGCATGCGGGTGCTCGTAGCGGCGGATCACCTCACCGGTACGGATATCGATGTGCGACAACCGGTGTAACCGGCAACGGACCAGTACCGCGTGCACCGTCGACGCCGGCATCGACAACCGCGACGCGATCGCCCGCGGGGACAAACGTTTGCGCCACCGCAAGTCCACGATCTTGCGCACCGTCGGCGCCGGGGTGCGGTTCGGGCTGCGATGCGGACGGCTGGATCGATCGGCCATCCCGGCGGCACCCATCGCCCGATACCGGGTCTGCCAGCGATCGGCGGTCCGCCACGACACATGGAAATACTCGGCCGCCCGGGCGATCGGCCAGCCGTCGTCGACGATGCGACGAGCCAGCAGCAATCGGCCTCGCGGAGTCAGGACTGCGTTAGCGTGGACCACGAAGGTCTCCTGTCGATTCGAGTGGTTGTCTCAGCAACTCCCACTCCACGACGGAGACCTTCGCCATTCAACGATCACCTACAGCGTGTCGTCACAAAACCTCGACCAACCTGCCTGGGCAGTACACTAG
>NZ_BDBV01000175.1 GCF_001613165.1 Nocardia mexicana NBRC 108244 | reverse complement strand
CTAGTGTTCCGCGCCTGAAATCCGTTGGCTAATTGTAGGATTCGGCGGTGGTAAGGAGCGGGAGGCCGAGGTCGGGTCCGGATTTGGTGGTGACCGAGGCTCAGCGTCGAGAGTTGGTGCGAGGTGCGCGGGCGGCGACCTCGACGCAGGCGTATGCGTTGCGGTGCCGGATCGTGCTGGCCTGCGCCGAGCCTGGTGCGTTCAACACGCATGTGGCGGCCGAGGTGGGTGTGTCGGCGATGACGGTGCGTAAGTGGCGGGGTCGTTTCATCGAGTACGGGTTGGCCGGTCTGGCTGATGAGCCGAGGCCGGGCCGGCCGCCGTCGATCCTGCTGGATCAGGTGCAGCAGGTGGTCGAGTTGACTGTCGAGCAGTTGCCATCCGGTGCCACGCACTGGTCTCGGTCGTCGATGGCCGAGCGGAGCGGGTTGTCGAAATCGACGGTTGGGCGGATCTGGCGGCGGTTCGAGCTGAGACCGCACCTCAGTGATGGTTTCAAGATCTCGACCGATCCGTTGTTCGTGGAGAAGGTTGTGGATGTTGTTGGCCTGTACCACAATCCGCCCGAACGAGCTGTCGTTCTTTGCGTCGATGAGAAGAGTCAGATGCAGGCTCTGGACCGGTCGCAGCCGGTGCTGCCGATGATGCCGGGCATGCCCGAGCGCCGCACCCACGACTACGCTCGGCACGGCACGACCAGCCTGTTCGCTGCGTTCAACATCGCCGACGGCACCGTGATCGGCGAACTACACCGCCGGCACCGCGCGACCGAGTTCCGCAAGTTCCTGACCAGCATCGACAAGGCCGTGCCCGCCGA
>NZ_BDBV01000174.1 GCF_001613165.1 Nocardia mexicana NBRC 108244 | reverse complement strand
GGGACTGTCTGAGATCTTGTGGGCGGGACGGTGATCGGAGAAGCTGAGGCGGCTTGTCTCAGCGGAAGGGATCATCGTGTCGGAGGAGTCGACGCCGGCGGCCGAGCAGCGGTCGGCAGCGGACGGTCTGGATGTGCGGATCGCGCAGGAGTTGGTGGACAAGGCCCGGAAAGAAGGGGTGTCGCTGGCCGGTCCGGGTGGTTTGCTGTCCCAGATCACGAAAACCGTTCTGGAAACGGCGTTGAACGCTGAAATGGACGAGCATCTCGGATATTCCAAGGGTGACGAGCCGGTCCGTAGGGACGGGAACCACCGCAACGGGCGCTCGCAGAAGACGGTGCATACCGATGTGGGTTCGGTGCGGATCGATGTGCCGCGGGACAGGAATTCGGAATTCGAACCGAGGATGGTGCCGAAGCATGCTAGGCGAGTCGAGGGTTTCGACGAGTCGATCATCTCGTTGTATGCGAAGGGGTTGACAACTGGAGAGATTCAGAAACATCTGTCGGAAATCTATGATGTAGAAGTCTCGCGAGAGCTGATTTCGAAGATCACCGATAAGGTGATCGGCGAAATGAATGAATGGCAGTCGCGGCCGCTGGAACGCGTGTATCCGGTCGTGCTGATCGATGCTATTTACGTCAAGATCCGGGACGGGCGGGTGGTGAACCGGCCGATTTACGTGGCGGTCGGTGTCACGCTGGCCGGTGAGCGGGACGTGCTGGGCCTGTGGGTCGGCACCGGTGGTGAAGGCGCCAAGCATTGGGCCGGTGTCCTGGGTGAACTGCGTAATCGTGGGGTCGCCGACGTTATGATCGTCTGCTGCGACGGTCTCAAGGGACTGCCCGAGGCGATCAACGACACCTGGCCCTTGGCCGATGTCCAACAATGTGTGGTCCACCTCGTGCGGGCCAGCCTCAAATACAGTTCACGAAAGCACTGGAGCCAGATCACCAAAGAACTGCGCACCATCTACACCGCACCCACGGAGCAGGCCGCCGCATCCCTTTTCGAAGAGTTCGCCGCCGAGTGGGAACCCAAATATCCGGCCATGATCGCCGTCTGGCGCGACAGCTGGGAGCAATTCACACCGTTCCTCCAGTTCCCGGCACCGATCCGGAAACTTGTGTACACCACGAATGCGATCGAAAGTCTGAACGCCCGATTCCGGCAGGCGACCCGCCGACGGGGACATTTCCCCAACGAGCAGGCCGCCCTCAAGGTTCTTTATCTGGTCGTCAGAAACCCGATCAAAAACCGGCCGAATATCACTGGAAAGGTCAGTGGATGGAAGGATATACTCAACACGCTCGCCCTACACTACGGTGAGCGGATAACCGGAAACTAGCAGGACAATTCACTGTTCTGCCCACAAAATTTCCGACACTCCC
>NZ_BDBV01000173.1 GCF_001613165.1 Nocardia mexicana NBRC 108244 | reverse complement strand
TTGCAGGGATGGATCGACAAAACCGTTCCGGCCCCGGCGTTTCCGGCCGCTCCGTCACCGCCGTCCGCGGATCTGCCGCCGGACCTTGCCGCGCTGTGGCGCGCCGTGCTGTCGCCACCCGCGGGTGATCCGCTGTTCGATGCGTGGCCCGCCGCGCTGGACCAGCTCAGCCCCGGCGATCTCGTCGAGTGGCGCGATGTGACGGCGACGGCCGCGCCGCTGGCGGTGGTGCCGATCCGGCGGGCGCTGCTGCTGAAATTCCGCACGACCGCCGCCTCGGGCGTCCCGTCGTTCGGCACGGCGACCCTCGTGATTCCGGCCGCGAACTGGACCGGACCCGGTGGGCGGCCGGTGATGGTGAACGCGCTGCCGATCAATGCGCTGGGCCTGCGCTGCACGCCGAGTTATGCGATGGCGCACGGGATTCACAGCAAGTTCAACAGCGGTGATCTGTTCCCGCCGACGACGTGGTGGGGGCTCGGTCGCGGCTACGCGGTACTGATTCCGGACCACGAGGGCCCGTGGATGTCCTATGCCGAGCCGACGGTGGCCGGGCACGTGGTCCTCGACGCCATCCGCGCCGTGCGGTCGGTGTCACCGGTCGAGTTCGCGGACAGTCGGTTCGCGGTCGCCGGATACTCCGGCGGGGCGATCGCGTCGTATGCGGCGGCCATGCTGCTCGGCGACTACGCACCCGAGCTGCACGGTGTTCTCGTCGGTGCGGCCACGGGCGGACTGGTCACCGATTACCGGGCCGTGGCAACCAAATTCGACGGCAATGTGGCCTCCGGGATTCTGCTCGCCGTCTCGCTGGCGATGGCGCGCGAGCATCCGCGGCTGCTCGCGAGCATGAATCATCTCGCGCAGTGGGTGGCGTCCTCGCCGGTGAAGGACACCTGCGGCGACAGCAACGGCCCGCTCGGCGTGGTCGGCATCCCGATCGCGGTCGCGACGAATACCGCCGACCCCCTGAACAGTCCGGCCGCCGACGACGTGCTGCGGCAGTCCGACCTGCGGGACCGGACGGCGGGCGCCCCGCTGTTCATCTACCACGGCGTGCACGACATCTGGATTCCCATAGAGGGAGCCCGGGACCTGTATCGCCGGCAGTGCGCACGCGGCGTCCCCGCCCTGTATCGCAACGAGCCCGGCGAGCACGTGACCGCCGCACTCGCCGGATATCCCGAACTCATCGGCTGGCTCGACGCCCGCCTGCGCGGAGAGCAGGCGCCGAGCGAATGCCCGCCTGCCGCAACCGAATCGCCGCTACCGCCGGTCGCTGTACCGCGATGAGATCCCCACCACGCGCCTGGTAGCCGGTTGCGCGATCGGCGACCCGATCCGGACGTTCCGCTCCCGTAAGGGGCTTATCTTTCGAGGGCCTGCACCAAGCTCGAGGCGAGAAGCGCCACGGCGCGGTCGGTGTCTTGGGTCAGCTTCCGCAGGGTGTCGAGCGCGAGGGTTCCCGGCATTTCGGCCAGTGCCTGGGTGAGGCGTATCCGCGCGGCCGAATCGGCTGTGGGGGAGGCGAGTTCGCCGGTCAGGGCCTTCATGATCCGGTCTGCCCACTTCGCTTCTCGCGCAAGCGTTCCCAGGTGTTCGGCCGCTTCGACGTCATGGGGTCCGTGGACGACCGTGGCGACGAGTACCGGGACGGCTCGGGTTACGCCACGGGCGCCGAGTGTGAGCGCGGCGTGCGTGCGGATCGTCGTGTCCGGGTCGTCGAGAACGCCGGTGAGCATCGCCGTCGCCTCGTCGCCGGGTAGTTCGGCGAGCGCCAGGACCGCGCGCCGCCGGACAGCGGCGTCGTCCGAGCCCAGGCCGGACGCCAGGCTCGCCGCGGCGTCGCCGCCCGCGCGCGCGAGGG
>NZ_BDBV01000172.1 GCF_001613165.1 Nocardia mexicana NBRC 108244 | reverse complement strand
GATTGTTCCGGCGGTGTCCTACTCTCCCACACCCTGTCGAGTGCAGTACCATCGGCGCTGGCAGGCTTAGCTTCCGGGTTCGGAATGGGACCGGGCGTTTCCCCACCGCTATAACCGCCGTAACTCTATGAAACTATCCACACACACGTGTGTTGTTTCAGATACCGCACAGTGGACGCGTAACACCTTTGTTGGTAAGTCCTCGGCCTATTAGTACCGGTCACCTCCACACATTACTGCGCTTCCAGTTCCGGCCTATCAACCCAATGATCTGTTGGGGGCCTTACCCCCTCGAGGGGGTGAGAAACCTCATCTTGGAACAGGCTTCCCGCTTAGATGCTTTCAGCGGTTATCCCTTCCGAACGTGGCCAACCAGCCATGCCCCTGGCGGAACAACTGGCACACCAGAGGTTCGTCCGTCCCGGTCCTCTCGTACTAGGGACAGCCTTCCTCAAGTTTCTGACGCGCGCGGCGGATAGAGACCGAACTGTCTCACGACGTTCTAAACCCAGCTCGCGTGCCGCTTTAATGGGCGAACAGCCCAACCCTTGGGACCTACTCCAGCCCCAGGATGCGACGAGCCGACATCGAGGTGCCAAACCATCCCGTCGATATGGACTCTTGGGGAAGATCAGCCTGTTATCCCCGGGGTACCTTTTATCCGTTGAGCGACACCGCTTCCACATGCCGGTGCCGGATCACTAGTCCCGACTTTCGTCCCTGCTCGACATGTCTGTCTCACAGTCAAGCTCCCTTGTGCACTTACACTCAACACCTGATTGCCAACCAGGCTGAGGGAACCTTTGGGCGCCTCCGTTACACTTTGGGAGGCAACCGCCCCAGTTAAACTACCCACCAGGCACTGTCCCTGAACCGGATCACGGTCCGAGGTTAGAAGTCCAATACGACCAGAGTGGTATTTCAACGACGACTCCCACGACACTAGCGTGCCGCTTTCACAGTCTCCCACCTATCCTACACAAACCGTACCGAACACCAATACCAAGCTATAGTGAAGGTCCCGGGGTCTTTTCGTCCTGCCGCGCGTAACGAGCATCTTTACTCGTAATGCAATTTCGCCGAGTCTGTGGTGGAGACAGCAGAGAAGTCGTTACGCCATTCGTGCAGGTCGGAACTTACCCGACAAGGAATTTCGCTACCTTAGGATGGTTATAGTTACCACCGCCGTTTACCGGGGCTTAAATTCTCAGCTTCGCGGACGAATCCGCTAACCGGTCCTCTTAACCTTCCGGCACCGGGCAGGCGTCAGTCCGTATACCTCGTCTTACGACTTCGCACGGACCTGTGTTTTTAGTAAACAGTCGCTTCTCTCTGGTCTCTGCGACCCAACCCAGCTCAGGCTGCAAGAACCATCACCAGACCGGGCCCTCCTTCTCCCGAAGTTACGGAGGTATTTTGCCGAGTTCCTTCACCACAGTTATCTCGATCGCCTCAGTATTCTCTACCTGACCACCTGTGTCGGTTTGGGGTACGGGCCGTGTACCAACTCACTAGAGGCTTTTCTCGGCAGCATAGGATCACTGAATTCACCTCAAACGGCTACGCATCACCTCTCAGGCTTCATGCTGTGCGGATTTGCCTACACAACGCCCTACAGGCTTACACCCGGTAATCCACCACCGGGCCCAGCTACCTTCCTGCGTCACCCCATCGCTTGACTACTACAGCCAGGGTCGTGCGCAGCCACATCCGGCCTCCCGAAGGAGGTCCATCCGCTTTTGGGCACTTAGCACAACTGATTCGCCATTGGGCGCGGATACACGGGTACGGGAATATCAACCCGTTGTCCATCGACTACGCCTGTCGGCCTCGCCTTAGGTCCCGACTCACCCTGGGCGGATTAACCTGGCCCAGGAACCCTTGGTCATCCGGCGGACGAGTTTCTCACTCGTCTTTCGCTACTCATGCCTGCATTCTCACTCCCACAGCCTCCACACCTGGATCACTCCGGCGCTTCCCTGGCTGCAGGACGCTCCCCTACCCAGCCCAACCACTGGCCCGAAGGCAATGTAAATGTTGGACTGCCGCGGCTTCGGCGGTGTACTTGAGCCCCGCTACATTATCGGCGCAGGATCACTTGACCAGTGAGCTATTACGCACTCTTTCAAGGGTGGCTGCTTCTAAGCCAACCTCCTGGTTGTCTCAGCGACCCCACATCCTTTTCCACTTAGTACACGCTTAGGGGCCTTAGCCGGCGATCTGGGCTGTTTCCCTCTCGACTACGAAGCTTATCCCCCGCAGTCTCACTGCCGCGCTCTCACACCCTGGCATTCGGAGTTTGGCTGATTTCGGTAAGCTTGTAGGCCCCCTAGACCATCCAGTAGCTCTACCTCCAGAGTGAAACACGCGACGCTGCACCTAAATGCATTTCGGGGAGAACCAGCTATCACGGAGTTTGATTGGCCTTTCACCCCTACCCACAGCTCATCCCCTCAGTTTTCAACCTAAGTGGGTTCGGGCCTCCACGACGTCTTACCGTCGCTTCACCCTGGCCATGGGTAGATCACTCCGCTTCGGGTCCATGACGTGCGACTATAGGCGCCCTATTCGGACTCGCTTTCGCTACGGCTCCCCCACACGGGTTAACCTCGCCACACACCGATGACTCGCAGGCTCATTCTTCAAAAGGCACGCCATCACAAGCCGAAACCTGCTCTGACGGATTGTAAGCGTCCGGTTTCAGGTACTATTTCACTCCCCTCCCGGGGTACTTTTCACCTTTCCCTCACGGTACTAGTCCGCTATCGGTCACCAGGTAGTATTCAGGCTTACCGGGTGGTCCCGGCAGATTCACAGCAGATTTCACGGGCCCGCTGCTACTCGGGTATCTGCGACACAAGCCGTTGCGTTTTCGCTTACCGGACTCTCACCGTCTACGGTTGGCCATCCCAGACCAATTCAACTAACACAACGGTTTCTCACTCATGCTCGACTCGGCAGAATCAAGAACGCAGACCCCACAACCCCGCATGGACAACGACTGCCGTCTATCACATCCACACGGTTTAGCCTCATCCGCTTTCGCTCGCCACTACTCACGGAATCACTATTGTTTTCTCTTCCTGTGGGTACTGAGATGTTTCACTTCCCCACGTTCCCTCCACACACCCTATATATTCAGATGCGGGTAACACGACATCACTCGTGCTGGGTTTCCCCATTCGGAAATCCTCGGATCTCAGCTCGTTTGACAGCTCCCCGAGGCTTATCGCAGCCTACTACGTCCTTCATCGGCTCCTGGTGCCAAGGCATCCACCGAACGCTCTTAAACACTTACAAACAAAGATGCTCGCGTCCACTGTGCAGTTCTCAAACAACACACAAGACCAACCCTTGACTCAGCACCAGCCGGAACACCCGTCCCGCGGTATGACTGAAGATCAGCCTCGTCGTATCTTTTGCCTAGAAAAAACACTCGCGTGTTCTTTCAGGACCCAACAGTGTGTCGACTACCTCCAGGACACTGCCTGGCACATGTCAGCGTTCCACCCATGAGCTTCCGCGGTCCCACGATCGGGGACACAAACGGTCTCTGACACAACCACTCTCGACTGTACGAGGAGTCGTGTAGAAGTGCTCCTTAGAAAGGAGGTGATCCAGCCGCACCTTCCGGTACGGCTACCTTGTTACGACTTCGTCCCAATCGCCAATCCCACCTTCGACGGCTCCCTCCACAAGGGTTGGGCCACCGGCTTCGGGTGTTACCGACTTTCATGACGTGACGGGCGGTGTGTACAAGGCCCGGGAACGTATTCACCGCAGCGTTGCTGATCTGCGATTACTAGCGACTCCAACTTCACGGGGTCGAGTTGCAGACCCCGATCCGAACTGAGACCGGCTTTAAGGGATTCGCTCCACCTCACGGTATCGCAGCCCTCTGTACCGGCCATTGTAGCATGTGTGAAGCCCTGGACATAAGGGGCATGATGACTTGACGTCGTCCCCACCTTCCTCCGAGTTGACCCCGGCAGTCTCTCACGAGTCCCCGCCATTACGCGCTGGCAACATAAGATAAGGGTTGCGCTCGTTGCGGGACTTAACCCAACATCTCACGACACGAGCTGACGACAGCCATGCACCACCTGTACACCAACCACAAGGGAACCGACATCTCTGCCGGCGTCTGGTGTATGTCAAACCCAGGTAAGGTTCTTCGCGTTGCATCGAATTAATCCACATGCTCCGCCGCTTGTGCGGGCCCCCGTCAATTCCTTTGAGTTTTAGCCTTGCGGCCGTACTCCCCAGGCGGGGTACTTAATGCGTTAGCTACGGCACGGATCCCGTGGAAGGAAACCCACACCTAGTACCCACCGTTTACGGCGTGGACTACCAGGGTATCTAATCCTGTTCGCTACCCACGCTTTCGCTTCTCAGCGTCAGTTACTTCCCAGAGACCCGCCTTCGCCACCGGTGTTCCTCCTGATATCTGCGCATTTCACCGCTACACCAGGAATTCCAGTCTCCCCTGAAGTACTCTAGTCTGCCCGTATCCCCTGCAGGTTCACAGTTGAGCTGTGAATTTTCACAGAAGACGCGACAGACCGCCTACAAGCTCTTTACGCCCAGTAATTCCGGACAACGCTCGCACCCTACGTATTACCGCGGCTGCTGGCACGTAGTTGGCCGGTGCTTCTTCTACAGGTACCGTCACTTGCGCTTCGTCCCTGTCGAAAGCGGTTTACAACCCGAAGGCCGTCATCCCGCACGCGGCGTCGCTGCATCAGGCTTCCGCCCATTGTGCAATATTCCCCACTGCTGCCTCCCGTAGGAGTCTGGGCCGTGTCTCAGTCCCAGTGTGGCCGATCACCCTCTCAGGTCGGCTACCCGTCGTCGCCTTGGTAGGCCGTTACCCCACCAACAAGCTGATAGGCCGCGGGCCCATCTCGCACCGATAAATCTTTCCACCACACCCCATGCGAAGCGTGGTCATATCCGGTATTAGACCCAGTTTCCCAGGCTTATCCCAGAGTACGAGGCAGATCACCCACGTGTTACTCACCCGTTCGCCGCTCGTGTACCCCGAAGGGCCTTACCGCTCGACTTGCATGTGTTAAGCACGCCGCCAGCGTTCGTCCTGAGCCAGGATCAAACTCTCCGTTGAAGACTCTCAA
>NZ_BDBV01000171.1 GCF_001613165.1 Nocardia mexicana NBRC 108244 | reverse complement strand
GGTCGGTGATTTCGCTGATGCCGTCGACGGTGACTTCGAGTACGCAGGCGGTGGCGATGTCGAAGAACAGGCCGGAGACGGTGAGGCCGCGTTCGGTGACGGCGCGGCGCACGACCGGGTGGCTGTTCAACGTCTCCAGCTGCACGGCGACGTTGACCATGCTCAGCTGGGCGGCGTCGTCGTAGCCGGCGGCCTCGGCGGCGACGCGGACGGGGTGTCCGGCGGTGTAGGCGTCGAGGCTGGGGCGGCCGTGGGCGAGCCAGTTGTCCAAACCGGGTCCCGCGGACACCCCGGACAGCAGTGCTTTCATGGCGCCGCAGGAGGAGTGCCCGCACACCACGACGTTGCGGACTTTCAGGTTGTCGACCGCGAAGGCGAGGGCGGCTTCGACCGAGGCGTCGGAGCCGTCGGCGGGGTGCAGGTTGCCGACGTTGCGGACGGTGAACAGGTCCCCGGGACCGGAGTTGGTGATGACGTTCGGCACGATCCGCGAGTCCGCGCACGTCAGAAACAGGGAGTGCGGGTCCTGCTTGTCGCGCAGTTCGTCCAGGTGCGGGCGCACGACGTGGGCGTGGCTGCGGTGGTAGGCGGCGACACCGTCCCCGACCGGGTTCTCGCTGCGGTCGCGCCACGGGCCCAGGACCTCGTCGAGCATGCCGCGGGCGCGGCCGCGTTTGGGTGGTCCGGCGGTGGCGTGTTCCATGCGGGCGGTGCCGATCTCCACGAATTCGACGTTGCCGCCGGTGGATTCGTGCTGGCGGGCCCAGTCGTGGATGGCTTCGTAGGCGGCGTGGTCGAGGAAGTCGACGGTCAGCTCGACCAGCACGTCGGTGCCGGTGGGCACCTTCGCCAGCTCTTTGGTGAGTTTCGGTAGCGCCAGGAATGTGCAGGTGCCGTCGATGCTGACGATCCACCGGTCGGTGCCGGTCACCGGCGCGGCCTGCACCGACACCTTCACCACCCGCCACAGCAGCAGCGCGAACGCCAACGCCAACCCGATCAGCACGCCCTCGAGGAGATTCAAGAACACCACGCACACCATGGTCACCGCATACACGGCGAGGTCGCCGGTGCGGTGCGCGAGCCGGATGTGGGCCAGTTTCACCAACTGCACACCGACCACGATCAACAACCCGGCCAGAGCCGACTTCGGGATCTGCTGCACCACCCCGACCAGCGCGATGGAGAACACCAGGATCCAGATCCCGTGCAGCAACGCCGACGCCTTCGATTTCGCGCCCGCCGCCACATTCGTAGAGCTGCGCACGATCACACCGGTGACCGGCAGGCCACCGAGCAGGCCCGACGTCGCGTTCGCCGCGCCCTGAGCCATCAACTCACGATCGAAGTTGGTGCGCGCACCGGTATGCAACTTGTCCACCGCGACCGCCGACAGCAGGCTCTCCACACTCGCGATCAACGCGATCGTCAGCACCGCCAACGCGACACCGGCCCAATCACCGCTGGGCATGCCGGGCAGGCCGATCGCGTCGAAGATCGAACCGTCGATCTTGATGCGTTCCGGATTACCGGGCAGCACCAGCGACAACACCGTGCCCACCAGCACCGCCACCAACGGTCCCGGGATCACCTTCACCTTCGCCGGCACCCACCGCCACGCCACGATGATCCCGATCACGATCAACCCGATGACGAAGTCGTCACCATGCAGATTCAGCAACTGACCGGGCAGCTCGGTCAGGTTCTCCAACGCCGAACTGAACGACGAACCACCCAGCAGCACATGCACCTGCTGCAACGCGATGGTCACACCGATACCCGCGAGCATCGCGTGCACCACCACCGGCGCGATCGCCAACGCCGCCCGCGCGATCCGCGACAACCCGAACACGATCTGCAACAGACCCGCCGCGACCGTGATGAAACAGGTTGTCTTCCAGCCGAACTGGTTGATGGTCTCGGCCACCACCACCGTCAGACCCGCGGCCGGGCCACTGACCTGCAGCGGAGACCCACCCAGGACACCGACCACGATGCCACCCACCGCGGCCGCGATCAAACCCGCCGCGATAGGAGCACCCGAAGCAATAGCAATACCCAGCGACAACGGCAGGGCAACAAGGAACACCACGATCGACGCAGGCAGATCATGGCGGGTGATCGACGAAAACCTAGCAGACCACGAACCCCCCGGCGGGGAATCCGATCTAGACGTCGTATCGGTGTCGGTGGACATATTTCTCCTTCACCAGGCCGGTGGGCCGGTCCGGTCGGTCGAACATGTTCTCCAGGCATCGAAAGCAGCTG
>NZ_BDBV01000170.1 GCF_001613165.1 Nocardia mexicana NBRC 108244 | reverse complement strand
CGCGCCGCCGCCCGCGATCCGCAGCAGCGACCGGCGGTTCGGCGCGGGGAAGTGGTAGGTGCTCGGCACGCCTACATCGTGCCAGGCATTGTGGCGACCGGATCCGGCGAGGGGGGCGCGGCGGGAGCGACGGGACCGGAGGAGGCAGCTTGCGTAACCACGGAGGGACCCGCGGACGCCGCCATCGGGCACAGACACGCGGTGGCGGCGCGGCACGTCCGGCAATTTCGGACGGGGACGCGAAACTCGAAAGGGTTGGCTGGTCCTTTACACTCTGGCAGCGCGTTACGCTGGAACAGCGGCGGAGTATTTCGCCGCCGATGCGTGCTGACCATGGCCGACCAGGACCTATACCGACAACTCCACCGCGTCACAACTGAACCAGGAGCCGCCCCACATGCCGATGCCTACCGAGGAAAGGGTGAGCCAGCTCGTTGCTGGGCTCGTCGAACGCCGAGGGTTCGACCTCGAGGGCGTTTCGATCGCGGCCGCGAGCGGGGGGCAGGCGCGGGTGCAGGTGACCGTGGACGGCGATCGGGCCATCGATCTGGACACGATCGCGGAGTTGAGCTCGGAGGTCTCCCAGGCCCTCGACGACGCCGGTGACTTCGGCGAGACCGCCTACCTGCTGGAGGTCACCACGCCGGGCGTCGACCGTCCGCTCACCGCACCTCGGCACTGGCGCCGCGCGCGCGGCCGCAAGGTGCGCGTCAGCATGCGGCCCGGCGTGCCCGGCCCGGACGGCCCCGACAAGTTCGACGCGCGCGTCGGCGCCGCGACCGAGTCCGAGGTGGCGCTGGTGCTGGGCGGCAAGCGAAAACCGCATCGCGTCACCGTACCGCTCGCCGATATCGAGAGAGCCGTGGTCCAAGTGGAGTTCTCCGCGCCCGGCGCGGTGGAGATGGAACTCGCGGGGGGAGTCTCCCCCGGCCGACCGGAGCCGGGCGCCGACTCCGCGGAGGATCCAGCAGATGGAGCAGTGCCCAGCCGAGTAGCCGCGTCGACCGAAGGGATCGTGGAATGAACATCGAAATCGAAGCCCTGCGGGCGATCGTCGCCGACAAGGGGATCTCGATGGAGACGGTGATCTCCGCGATCGAGTCCGCCCTGCTGACCGCCTACCGGCACACCGAGGGCCACGAGCCCAACGCGCGCATCGACATCAACCAGAAGTCCGGCGTGGTGCGGGTGATGGCCCGCGAACTCGACGCCGACGGCAACGTCATCTCCGAATGGGACGACACCCCGGAGGGTTTCGGCCGCATCGCCGCCACCACCGCCCGCCAGGTGGTGCTGCAGCGGCTGCGGGATGCCGAGAACGAGAAGTCCTTCGGCGAATTCTCCACGCACGAGGGCGATATCGTCGGCGGCGTGGTGCAGCGCGATGCCCGCATGAACGCCCGCGGCACGGTGGTCGTGCGCATCGGCAGCGAGGCCCACGGCGCGGAGGGGCTGATCCCGCCCGCCGAACAGGTCCCGGGCGAGACCTACGAGCACGGCGACCGCATCAAGTGCTACGTGTACGCGGTGTCGCGGGGCCCGCGCGGCCCGCAGATCAACCTCTCCCGCTCGCATCCCAACCTGGTGCGCCGGTTGTTCGCCCTCGAGGTCCCCGAGATCGCCGACGGCTCGGTGGAGATCGTCGCCGTGGCGCGGGAGTCGGGGCATCGCTCCAAGATCGCGGTGCGCACCAACGTGCCGGGGGTCAACGCGAAGGGCGCCTGCATCGGACCGATGGGCCAGCGGGTGCGCAACGTGATGAGCGAGCTGGCGGGGGAGAAGATCGACATCATCGACTACGCCGAGGATCCGGCCACCTTCGTCGGGAATGCATTGAGCCCCTCGAAAGTTGTTTCCGTCACGATCGTGGACCCGGACGCCCGCGCGGCGCGCGTCGTCGTCCCCGACTTCCAGCTCTCGCTGGCGATCGGCAAGGAAGGCCAGAACGCCCGCCTCGCCGCGCGGCTGACCGGCTGGCGCATCGATATCCGCAGCGACGCGGCTCCCGACGTCTCGGGCCAGGTCGACACGGAGGCGCAGCACAACTAGGCGACAACCCCGCCGCGGCGCCGGAACGGCCGTGGTGGGATGACATGTTGGTAACTAACCAGAGGGCTGGATGCGGAGATCGGGACATGGCAGCGGTAGAGTGGACGCAGGCTCAGCACGAGCCTCCGGTTTCCACGCGCTCTGTGCGGGTCGAGGTACCACCCTCGGGTCCCGTCCGGACATGTGTGGGATGCCGGAAGCGCGAGCTGGCCGCCGATCTGTTGCGGGTCGTGGCGCACTCGTCCGACGAGGGCGGCGTTGCGATCGTTCCCGATCCGCGGCACAGACTTCCCGGACGGGGTGCCTGGTTGCACCCCGTTCAGGCTTGTCTGAGCACGGCAGAGCGGCGCCGAGCGTTCGGCAGAGCGCTACGAGTGTCCGGAAAACTGGATATCTCAGCCCTGGAGCACTACATCGAGAACAGGCACGAGCACTCATGAGCACACCGTGAAGTACCAACGATGATCGGCCATCGAAGATAATCGGAGGTCGTGCGGGCTTTCCGTCCACGGGGACGGACCGCCGCGCTCGACCTCTCAGTGAGGAGAGCAGTGGCAGGCAAGGCCCGCGTGCACGAGTTGGCGAAAGAACTCGGTGTCACGAGCAAAGAACTACTCGCACGGCTGAAGGAGCAGGGCGAGTTCGTGAAGTCGGCGTCGTCGACGGTGGAGGCACCCGTCGCGCGTCGCTTGCGGGAGTCGTTCTCGGCGAAATCCGCCCCGTCGAACGGCACCGCGAAATCGGCCGCCAAGTCCGGTTCCGGTCAGGCCGCCCGCGCGGCCGATAAGCCCGCGACCCCCGGCCCGCGCCCGGGTCCGCGTAGCGCCGCGCCCAGCCCGGCGGCACAGGCC
>NZ_BDBV01000169.1 GCF_001613165.1 Nocardia mexicana NBRC 108244 | reverse complement strand
ACATCATCGGTCGCGTCAAGGTGTACGAGGCGATCGTCAAGGGCGACAACATCCCCGAGCCCGGCATCCCGGAATCGTTCAAGGTGTTGCTCAAGGAACTGCAGGCGCTGTGCCTCAATGTCGAGGTGCTCTCCGCCGGGACCGCGATCGAACTGCAGCACGGTGACGACGAGATCGACCGCACCGCAGCCAATCTCGGAATCACGCTGTCCCGCAACGAGTCGCCGTCGGTCGCCGATCTGCCGGGGTGATTCGACTGCCGCGCACCGGGTTCGGTGCGCGGCAAGGACCGCTACGCCTCGTCGTCGAAGCGCGCACGCGCGCGCTCGACCTCGGGCAGCGTGACGGTGGTCCAGTGCAGCAGTGCGTCGATGAGGTCCTGCAGCGTCCTGCCGAGCTTCGAGACGCGGTATTCGACGGCGACCGGCCGCGTGCTCGTGACGACGCGCTCGATCATCCCGTTGCGCTCCAGGCGCCGCAGCGCCGCCGTGAGTGGCTTCTGCGTCACGACCGGGATCGCCCGGCGGAGTTCGTTGAAGCGCAGCGGCCGCTCGCACAGGGCGTCGAGGACCTGCAGCGACCACTTGTCGAGAACCTGATCCAGCAGCTCGCGATGCCGCTCGGTGAGTTGCGGTGCGTCCGAATGCGGCGGGGCGGTTTCCTGCATGACACCTAGTCTCGTTGAAGTTCCCTTCGAGTACCAGGTAGACATCGGATACCTACTCCGACAGCGAAGGACCACTCATGACCGTGCAGCTGCTCACTCCCTCGGGCATGTTCGAACCCGTTCCGTACCACCATGTTTCGATCGGCACGGGCACCCGTCACGTGCATGTGGCCGGGCAGATCGCGCGGGACGCCGAGGGAAACCCGGTCGCGACCGGCGACCTCACCGGCCAGGTCGCGCACGCGCTGCGCAACACCGCGCGCGGTCTGGCCGGTGCCGGAGCGAGCTTCGCCGATGTGGTCCGGCTCCGGTTCTATGTCGCGCGCTGGAGTCCGGACATGTACCCCGCCTTCATCGCGGGCATCGAGCAGGTCAGGGAAGAACTCGGGCTGCCGCAGCCGCTGCCGCCCCTGTCGGCGATCGGCGTCGACTACCTGTTCGAGCCCGACGTGCTCGTCGAGGTCGAGGCGGACGCCCTGCTCGACTGAGGCCCGCACACTTGACTGTGCCGCAACGGCATGGTTTCGACTGGTAGCGTCGGCGTGGCCGCGTCGGCGGAGGAACCAGTCGGATGAGGTGGCGCTGATGGCCTGGAGCACCCGCGAGCTCGCCGAACTCGCAGGCACGAGCCTGCGGACGGTGCGGCACTACCACGAGATCGGCCTGCTCGCGGAGCCCGAACGACGGTCCAACGGCTACAAGCAGTACGGGGTGGCGCACCTGGTGCGCCTCGTGCGGATCAAACGGCTGACCGAACTCGGGTTCTCCCTGTCCCAGATCGCCGCCATGGGCGATACCGGTGATCACCCGGAACAGGCCCTGCGCACGCTGGACGCCGAGCTCGCCGCCACCATCGAACGATTGCAGCGGGCTCGGGTGGAGCTCGGCGCGATCCTGCACCGGGCCACGCCCGCCGATCTCCCACCCGAATTCGCCCCGGCCAACGGCAATGCCGAGGTGATGACCGACGCCGACCGCTCCTTCATCCTCGTCATGACGCGGGTGCTCGGCCCCGAGGGCCTGCAGACCTACGCCGAGATGCTGAAGGACGACCTCGTCGATCCGGCCGTCTCCGAATTCAACGACCTCCCCGCCGACGCCGACGAACCCACTCGCGCCGCGGTGGCGGAACGACTGGCGCCCTTCGTCCGCAAGCTGTTCGCCGACCATCCGGGACTGGGCACCGTGCATTCGGATGCGCCGCGCGGCCCCCGCTTCGCCCAGCAGACGATCGCCGAGGCCTTGGTCGACCTCTACAACCCCGCCCAGATCGACGTCCTCCAGCGCGCGGGACGACACCTGGAGACCGAACCCGGTCCCTCATGACGGGCGCGTGCGCTGCCAGATCCGGCGAGGATCCGAGATCCGGGAGAGACTGCGCCAGTGGCTGTTTCGTGGGCCAGGCCCAATTCGGTGGCTTTTCCTCACGGCGTCCGTGGTCACGACATCGATGACGAGGTATTCGAGCCTGTCGACCGCGGCCAACTGCTGTTCGCGAAAGGGTTGCGCGGGAGAGGGTTTGGTGAGTCGCGCGGGATGCCGATACACAGTGTCGCGGGCGGCTCGTCGATTAGACTTTGTCGCGTATCAGGCAGTCACCCGATCTACAGTGCTGGAATCGCATGAGAGCAGTCGTGTACGACCGTTACGGCGGGCCCGAGGTGCTGTCGATCGCGGAGGTCCCAGTGCCTTCGCCGGGGCCGAAACAGGTGCTCGTCGAGGTGCACGCGACGTCGATCAACCTTTCCGACTGGGAGACACTGCGGGGGACGCCGCTGTATTCGCGTATCGGCGGGATCTGGGCACCCAGACGCCCGGTTCTCGGATCCGATATCGCCGGACGGGTCGAAGCTGTCGGCTCCGAGGTCACAATGTTCGCACCGGGTGACGAGGTCTACGGCGACAATCTCATGCTCAAGGGCGGTTTTGCGGAACATGCCGTGGTTCCCGAATCGGCGCTGGCCCACAAACCGGCGTCGCTGAGCTTCGCCGAGGCGTCGACCCTGCCCCAGGCGGGGGCGATCGCACTGCAGGGTACGGCCGGGATCGAAGCCGGTATGTCGGTGTTGATCAACGGAGCGGGCGGCGGGTCCGGAGCGTTCGCGATCCAGTTGGCCAAGAAGGCCGGGGCGCATGTTACCGGAGTAGACAATGCCACCAAACTGGCGTTCATGAGCAAGCTCGGCGCCGACAAGGTTATCGATTATCGCGCCGAGGACTTCACCGGAACCGGACCATACGATTGGGTCCTCGACCTCGTCGCCGACCGGTCGGTCTTCGCCTACCGCAGGTCGATCGCGCGCAGCGGCCGGTACCGCTGCGTTGGCGGCACCACACGCGCGTTGCTGCGGATGACAACGGTGGGCGTGGTCGCCGGAATGATGACCGGCCGCAGGCTCGGGGTCCTGGCGGTGAAGGAAGGGCCCGCGCACTTCACACCTCTCGCGGAGTCGTGTGTCGCGGGACGGATCGGTATCCACATCGACCGCACTTTCCCCCTCGACGAGACAGCGAACGCGCTGGCCCACGTCGGCGCGGGACGCGCCCTCGGCAAAGTGGTGGTCCAGATACGGTAATCGGCACCATAGGGCAGTCGGCGGAGGTTGCTTCGATCACCGCCATGCTTTCTGCGACCCTACAAAACGCCTG
>NZ_BDBV01000168.1 GCF_001613165.1 Nocardia mexicana NBRC 108244 | reverse complement strand
TTGCAAGCTTTTTGGTCGGCACAACCCACTGAATGGACTGTTGCAGTAGACTGAAGATATGGATGCAGTCTCGGATCCCGCACGTCAGACACGTAATTCCGAGCGGACGCGGTCTGCGGTGCTGTCGGCGGCGGCCCATGCGTTCGCGGAGAAGGGGACGGGGGTGTCGCTCGCGTCGATCGCGAAGGATGCCGGGGTGTCCAAGGGAGGACTGCTGCACCACTTTCCGACTCGCGAAGCCCTACTCGTGGCGTTGGTCGATGACGCCAATCGGCGCTTTCGCGCGAGTGTCCGGTCGCATCTGGATCTGTCCGAGAATCAGCCGGGCAAGATGCTTCGTGCCTACGTTCGCGCCCTGTGTTCGGGGGCGGAGGAAACGGTCGAGTTCTTCACCTCGGCCCCGTCCTGGGTCGGCGTGTATGACATTCCCGAGGTGGCCGCGCTGTCCCGGGCCGACGAGCTGTGGTGGACGGAGCAGTTCGCGATCGACGGCTTGTCGGAGGATCGCATCTTCCTGGTGAGGCGGGCTGCCGAAGGCCTCGCGGCTGCGATGGCGTACGGCGGACAGCCTACGGAGCAGGTCGCCGCCCAGCGTGAGCTTCTGCTGTCGCTCACTCTGGGCGGCCAGCTGTCCGCCTGACTCGGAGGGAGGTTACTTCTCGTTTTCGAGGCGGGTGACCACTTCGGTCGCGGCGCGTTGTCCGGACAGGATCGCGCCGTTCATGGTGCCGGAGAACTTGTCTGCGGTCTCCGATCCCGCCCAGTGGACGCGCCCGGCCGGTTCACGCAGATACGGGCCGAAGCTGGTCCAGGTCTTCGGGCCGACGGCGGGGTTCGGTCCGCCGGGGGCGAAGCTGTCGTTGCCCCAGGAGAAGTCGGTGTAGTCGATGCTGTCTCGCGCTTGGTCTCCGTAGAGGTGGGCGAGGTGCTCGATGACGCGTCGCCGTCGCTCGAAGGGAGTGTGCGCGTCGAAGCCGCGTGCGTCGCAGAAGACCATTAAGATGCCGGGGCCTGCGGCGTCGGGACTGACGTCGAAGGTGAGGAAGACGGTGTCGTCGTCGGACATGCCTTCACCCGAAAGGCCGTGGTCTCGCCAGAATGGACGGTCGTAGGCGACGAACGCCTTACTCAGTGCGCCCAGTCGCCAGCTCCGGGACAGACCGTAGTGACGGTCCGGCAGAGCTGGTGTGAAATCGATGGTGCTGCGGTGCATCGGGGACGCCGTGACGATGACATACCGGGCATCGATGCGACGAGTGCTCGTCTCGACGGTGATGCGCTCATCGCTGGTGGTGATGCGTTCGACGGGGGAATCGAGCAGCACGCGCGGAGCGTCGATGTCGGCGGCGATCCTCTCGACCGAGGCGTCGGCATGGACATGCGAGTCCAGGGTGACAGCAAGTGCCGAAGCAAGCCTGTGCGCGGTGCCGAGCACGCGGTCCTGCTGGTCGCCGCCCTCGACGGCGAGCATGTGCTCGAGCCCGCCGAGAGTCTTGATGTAGCGCATCACGTTGAACAGCGACACATCGGACGGGGGTGCTCCCCAATGCACCAGACACACCATGCGCATGAACGAGCGGGTCGCTTTCAGCGCTCGCTTCCGGCGCAGCCACTCCCCGAAGGACATGGCGTCGAAGCGCGTGGCGCTCGGGTGCGTCCACGGGCTCTCGAGCGGCAGGTCGTCGGCGCGCTTCTGCAGCGCGCTCATGACCCTGGCGATATCGGCCATAACCCACGGTGCAGGTGCGGTGAGGCCCTCGACTCTGCGTTTGCCACCGAGCGAGATAACGCCTTTCCCCGTGTGAAACTGGGGGATGAACTCGATGCCGAGACGGGCGGCGAGCTCGCGCACCGCCGTGTGATCCGGCGCGGCCCATGTGGCTCCGGCATCGACGGGAACCCCGGCGATTTCGGTAGTGCGGATGCGGCCACCCACGCGATCACGCCCCTCGAGGACGACGACCTCGTAGCCGTCTCGGGCGAGCTGGTCGGCGGCGGTGAGACCGGACAAACCGGCGCCCACGATGGCGACGTCGACGGTGCGAGTTGCGGGTGTTGTCACGGTTTCTCCGTTCGTCTGCGGTTCAGGTATCGTTGGCGGCCCGAGCAGTGCGTTCTCACACGTGCAGGTGCGCGGTCGCCTGGTCGGTGTAGACGCGCGCAGGG
>NZ_BDBV01000167.1 GCF_001613165.1 Nocardia mexicana NBRC 108244 | reverse complement strand
ACGTCTCTCCTGCGGACGGCGAATGCTGCTGCGGCCAGGGAGAGATCGGCCGCAGCGCGTTGGGCGATCCCGTGCGACGTGGCGCGTTCCACCAGCCCCGCGGTGAGGAACTGCGCCGACCGTGCGAACGGTCGCACGCGTCGCGCGTAGCGAGTGGCGGCGGCCGCGATGCTGTCCGGGGTGCGTCGCAGCTCTTCGGCGAAGACGGCCGCTCCCAGGAGCGCACCATGCGCGCCGGCGCCGGAAAGCGGATCGATGCAGTGCGCGGCATCCCCGAGGAGGACGACGTTGCGGGCGTGCCAACGTCGTGCACGCACCTGGGCGAATCGGGTAACGCGCACCTCGTCGATCGCGGCATGGGCGACGTGCTCGGCAAATCCGGCGTAACGCGGCCCCGACGCTTCCAGGAGTCCCACGGCCAGCGGAAGCAACTCCCGCTTCTCGCGTCGTTCCGCGCCGGTAAGGATGGTGGTGAGCACCAGCGTCTCGTCATGATCGGTGTAGGGGAACACCTGCGCCCCGATGCGATCACCGAGGAGAATCGCAGCATGCGTCGTCCCGGCGACGCGTCCGGGCACGTTGACCCAGAGGTTCACGCGTCCGTTGAGGTACAGATCGGACCCATCGATCTCCACCGCGAGGCGACGCACCGTCGAGTTCAGGCCGTCGGCTCCGATGAGCAGGTCGTACTCGCTGGAGCTTCCGTCGTCGAAGTGCGCCGCCACGCCTGCGGCGCGATGCTCGATCCCGACGAGCTCCCGCCCGAACCGCATCGGCACCCGGTTCGCGACATATTCGGAGATCGCACCGACCAGGTCGCCGCGCCGAGCAGACCGGTAGCCCTCGGTGGTGAGCGTCGCCAGCGTCCTCCGGCCGCGGGCGACCGCGATCGTCGCCGTCGGCGCGCTCAGCGCGTTCACTGTCTCCGATGCGCCGATCTGGTCGAACAGGCGCATCGCGATCCGGTCGAAGAGGATCTGATAGCCCCCGGACTGCGGGCGCGGGGCGGCGTCGACGACATCGACGTCATGCCCGTCGTGAGCGAGCATCTGAGCCGCCGCGCTCCCGGCGATGCCCGCGCCGACGATGAGAATCTTCATGAGGTACTCCGTTCCGTTGTCTCGACCCGGGGTCGTTCGCGATGCGACGGGATGACGAACCATGCGACGGCCGCTGCTGCGGCGACGAGGATCGCGGCGATGATCGATGTCCACTGCATCCCGACGATGAACGCCTCACGCGCCCGCTCCAGCAGCTCGGCCATGCCGGGAGCCGACGGGTCCAGGTGCGAGGAGGCCGCGG
>NZ_BDBV01000166.1 GCF_001613165.1 Nocardia mexicana NBRC 108244 | reverse complement strand
GGACTCGCCGGTGTCGGCGACCGTGCGATGAGAGAGGGCGACCGCCATCGACGGCCCGAGATCGGTGAGCAGGTTGACCACCAGGAACTGCCGGGTGCCGATCGGCGCGCTCCCGGACAGCAGGGTGCCGAGCACGGTGAACACCACCTCGCCCGCATTGCCGCCGACCAGCACGCCGATCGCGTCGCGCACCCGCTGCCACATGCTGCGCCCCTCGGCCAGGGCTCGCAGCAGCACGGCCGGATCCGTGCCGCCGCCCGACCCGGTGAGGATCAGATCGGCGGCCTCACGCGCGGCGACCGAACCGCGGGCGGCCAGCCCGATGCCGACATCGGCGGTGCGGATGGCGGCCGCGTCGTTGCTGCCGTCGCCGACCATCGCCACGGTGTGCCGGTGCCGCTGCAGCGCGGAGACGATGCGCACCTTGTGTTCGGGGGATACCCGGGCGAATACGGTGGCCCGCTCGATCAGGTCCGCTTGGCCGTCCTCGTCGAGCCCGTCCAGGTCGGCGCCCGTGGCCACGGTGTCCGCGGGGATCCCGAGCTGGTCGGCGACGGCCCGGGCGGTCACCGGATGGTCGCCGGTGATCATGCGGATCCCGATGTCGTTGCGCGCCAGCTCCTGGACGAGCCGGGGCGTCTGCGGGCGCGGGTGATCGGCGATGCCGGCGAACCCGAGCAGGGTGAGGTGTTCGATCTCGCCGTCGACGTCGTCGGGGGCCGCGGTGAAGTCCCGGCGGGCGACCACCAGCACCCGCAGCCCGCGCTCGGCCAGCCGCTGTATCGCGGTCTCGGCGTCCGTGCGGTCCTCGGCGGTGAAGGGCGAAACCCGGTGTCCGCCATGGCCGTCGGCGCGCAGCAACTGGGTGCAGCGCGGCAGCAGCACCTCCGGCGCGCCCTTGACGGCGAGCCGGATGTGGTGGGCGGTGTGGCCGACGGCCGCGGCGTATCCGCGAAAACTCTCGAACGGCACCTCCTCGATGGGATCCCAGACCTTCGCGGCACGGGCGCCCAGCCGGGCGTCGGCGGCCTCGACCACCGCGCGGTCGGTGGCATGCACCGGTGGTCCGTCGGCGGCTCCGGGGCAGGCGCGTGCGGCCGCGCGCAGCAGTCGGCGCGACTGCGGTGACGCCGCGAAATCCGTACTGTCCCAGTGCTCGTCGAGATCTGCGAGGGCGACCAGGTCCAGCTTGCCCTCGGTGAGGGTGCCGGTCTTGTCGAAGCACACCGTGTCGACGCGACCGAGTGCCTCGATGGTGCGGCTGCTGCGCACCAGGACGCCGTGCCGCGACAGTCGCCGGGTCGCGGCGAGCTGCGCGACCGTGGCCACCAGCGGCAGGCCCTCCGGAACGGCCGCGACCGCGACGGCCAGCCCGTCGGCCAGCGCGGGCCGCAGTGGCATCCCGCGCAGGAAACTCGTCGCGGTGACCGTGGTTCCACCGCCGAGGGTGAAGGGCAGCACGCGCCCGGTGAGATCGCGCAGGCGGGCCTGGACCCCGCCGGACGGGGGCGGTCCGGCCGCGGCGAGCGCGCGTCCCGACTCGGTTCCCGCACCCACCGCGACCACCACGGCGCGCGCGGCGCCGCTGACCACGACCCCGCCCTCGAACACCATGCAGGCGCGATCGTTCAGCGCCGCACCGGGTGTCGCGGCGGTCTGCTTGTCGACCGTCACCGACTCCCCGGTCAGTCCCGACTCGTCGAGCTCGAGCCCGTCGGCGGTCAGCAGCCGGGCATCGGCGGGCACGACATCGCCGGTCCCGAGGGCGATCACGTCGCCGGGCCGCAGATCGTCCGCGGCGGTGCGGATCTCGCGATCGCGGGTGATTCGGCGCGCCTGTAGCCGTTCACCCAGCAGCAGGTCGTGCAACGACAGCCGCGCCCGGCGGCGCTGCAGCGCGGACACCGCGGCGTTGAGTCCGAGCACGGCGCCGACCAGTACCGCATCGGTGGGGGAGCCGAGCAGCGCGGCGGCGACCGCGCCGACGGCCAGCAGCGGGGTCATCGGGTCGGCCAGTTCGCGGCGCATCTGCCGGGTCAGGTCGACCACGGCCGTTGCGGGCGCGGAGAATTGCCGCCCCAGCCGGGCTGCGGTCGCCGCGAGGAGTGACGGCGGCGCCGTGGGCTCGCGGCTCGGCTCCGGCAGCCGGGCCCGGACCTCGTCGGGCTCCAGCGCATGCCACGGCACCAGCGCGATGCTCGCCGGGGCGGGTGCGCGGGCGGCGCGGCGGCCACGCGTCAACCCGGTCGCCAGCCCCAGCACGGTGGCGGCCGCGATCGGGCTGGTGGCACGGGCGGGGCGGGCGCCCGCGCGGCCGGAGGCCAGCAACAGCCCGCTGAGGGTGGCGGCCGACAGTGTCAGCACTCGCCCGCGATCGCTCACCTGCCGGGCCGTGCCGGTCGCGCCGAGAATCTGCCGTACGCACCCCAGATCGGGGCAGACCACGCCGGCCTGCCAGGGGATCTCGACCGTCCCGTCGCTTCGCCGCGTGGGCATGCCGATCCCCACGTCGGCGGCGCCGAGCGCCCGATGTGCGCGCCCGCTGACCACGGCGACGACATGGCCGTGCTCCTGGAGCCGGTGAACCAGCCGAGAACCGGAACCGCCCGCGGTCACGAATTCGTCGGCGCTGCGCCGCAATTCGCCCGCGTCCTCGCCGCCGACCAGCACCACCCGCAGCCCCGCCCGCCGCGCCGTGGTGAGGAGCCCGACGGCATCCGGATGTGGCTCTCGGCCGATCAGCACCCTGCCCACGGGTCGTCCGCGCTCCCGCAGCACATACCAATGCGGGTCATCCATATCGGTCCGCAGGTCGTGTGGACCGTCGGAGTGCGCGGCGGTTCCGTCGGGTGTCGAATGTGATGTGTGGTGGGCTTCGGAGTGTGCCGCGGTGTCGTTGGGGCGGTCCGAGGAACCGGCGGTATCCATCTCGTCGGTATCGATCGCGAGTTCGAGATCTCGGCGGTCGTGGCCGGGCGGCGGCGGGATCGGCAGTTCGGATCCGTTGCGCCAGAGCAGGCGCTGGGAGGCGCTCCACACTCGGTCCGTCGGCCAGGTGCTGTCGGTGGATTCGGCGGTCAGGACGACCGGGCGGCGGCCGCGCAGGACGCGATGGTCGACGACGACGGCGGAGGCGCGGTCCAGGCGGCGCCACAGCCGTGGGTCGAGTGTCAGCGTGCCGCGTGCGGACAGGGCGACAGCCAGTGCGGCGGCGAAGGTTTCGCGACCGGCGCGGGCCG
>NZ_BDBV01000165.1 GCF_001613165.1 Nocardia mexicana NBRC 108244 | reverse complement strand
CCGTCGGAACCGGCGAGCGGTGGTTCGGACAGTGCGGCGGCCCCTACCCGGCCGGTTCCACAGGCCTCGGCTGCCCGGGCGTCGAATTCTCCCCCGGCACAATCCGGTTCCGAGATGTCCGGCGCGGCGCCGGACCACGAGCAACCGGCGAGCAGCGGCCCGCAGACGGCGGCGACCGAGCCGGTGCCCGCACAGCAGCGCCCGGGAGCGAATCGCCCCGGCACCTCGGAACGCCCCGGACCGACTGCGGCACAATCCAGCTCGCCCACCCCCGCCCAGTCCGGCGCAGCCGGCGCGGCCACCGGCAGCAAATCTGCCTCCGGCTCGGCCGCGGCACAACCGAACTCGGACACGACCCGGAAGTCCGACTCCGCAGCCACACAATCCGGTGGCGGCCCGGCTGCTGCGCGACCCGAACCCACCGCGGCGAACGAGCCGCGCACTGCCGACCGTGCGGCAGCACCTGGCGGTGACCCCGGAAAGCCTTCTCCGACAGTCGATTCGATCAAACGATCGGGTGCGGCGGGTGCCGCCGAGGCGCAGACCGAGGCCATCCCCAAGTCGGCCGCCGAGGGGACCGGAAAGCCCTCCGACAAGGGCGAACCGGGCTCCTCGCAGTCCGGCGACCCCACCGGCGATGCGGAAACCGCTGCGATTCCGGCGATTTCGAATCCGTCCGATGCGGCCACCACGGTGCTGCCGGTGCAGCGGCCAGGCGATCAGCCGCGCCCCGCCGGACCGCCACCGGTTACCCGCCCGCCCGCCACGCCGCGTCCGAGTTCAGGGCCGAAGAACCCTGTCCCGCAAGGCCCCTCGGGTCCGGCGCAGGCCGCGCCGCCCGCCGCGCCCGGGATGGCTCGTCCGCCCGCCAAACCGCGCCAGGCCGCGAGCGCCCCGTCGCCGGCCGACGCCCAGCCGACGCTCCCGACGCAGCATCTCTCGCCGCGCCCGCCGCAGCCGCGTCAGGTCGCGCAGCCGCAGCACGTGCCACCCGCCGGACCCCCGCCGGACGGGCCCGCACCGGCGGCGAACGGCCGCAACAAGCGCTGGCTGATCGTGGGCGGGGCGGCGGTCGTGGTCGTGATCGCGCTGATCGCGGCGGTGGTGGCGCTCGTCGGCGGCGGCACGGACAATTCGCCCGAGGGACGGGTGACCGCGGCCGTCAACAACTACGCGGGCGCGCTCGACAGCGGCAACCTGGACGACCTGCGCGCCGCCACCTGCGGCCCGCTGCACGACTTCTACTCCAACATCGCCCCGGACCAGTTCGCCGGCGTGTACCGGCTGTCGGTGGATCAGAAGAAGGTTCCCAAGGTCGACAGCGTGGACTCCGTCCAGATCACCGGCGACAAGGCGGTGGCGCAGGCCAGCGTGTACACCGAGGCCGCACCGGACACCCGGATCGCGCGCACCTTCGACCTGCAGCAGACCCCGGACGGCTGGAAGGTGTGCGATCCCCCGAACGCCGCCGGCTGACCCCGGCGCACCCACTGCGTTGTGACATCCGTCGCGACCTGTGACGTTCGGCCGACCGTCGGCGATGAACATCACAGACACCTGGTCACTGGTCCGACACGCCGGTAGCATGATCCGGATTGTCCGGCTGCCGTGCGCGGCGGCCGGTTCCGGTCGAGGGGGTTCGGCCGCACCAGGATTTACGCAGTAAGAGTTCGAGCAGGGAGCAAGGGACATGCCGGAGCTGGCACCCGAAGCGCCGGCATCCGCATCCGTGGCGGGTCGGCATTTCCGGATCCGGGATCACTACGACGTCGGCCGGGAGAAGATCCGGGAATTCGCCCGTGCGGTGCAGAACACCCATCCGGCACACCGGTACGAGGCCGACGCCGGCAAGCTCGGCTTCGACGGCGTCCTCGCCCCGCCCACCTTCGCGTCGGTGATCGGCATGACCACCACCCAGGCCCTGCTGGACACCGTGCTGTCGGAGTACGACCTGTCCCAGGTCCTGCAGACCGACCAGGTCTTCGACATCCACCGCCCGATCGTGGCCGGTGACCGGCTGTACAGCGAGGCGACGATCGAGTCGATCCGCCGGATGCGGGGCAACGACTTCATCGCCGTCCGGGCCACCATGACCGACGAGTCGGGCCAGGTCGTGCTGGTGGGGACGACCACGATCGTGGCGCGCCTGGGCCAGGAGATCGACCCGGATATCGTGCGGCTGGTCGAGGGGCTGGTGATGCATCGCCGCGCGGTCGACCACGCCGATCCCGAGGTGCTGCTCGGGATCGCACCCGAGCAGGCCTCGACAATCCCTGCGGTGGCCGAATCACGCAGTGGCACAACGGTTCAGACGGCGCCGAACTTCGACGACCTGCGCGTCGGCGATCAGCTGCCCGCCACCACCGTGCGGCTGACCCGCGGCGATCTGGTGAACTACGCCGGCGTCTCCGGGGACCCGAACCCGATACACTTCAGCGACCGGGCCGCCGAACTGGCCGGGCTGCCGACGGTGGTCGCGCACGGCCTGCTGACCATGGGTCTGGGCGCGGAGTTCCTGACGAACTGGCTCGAGGATCCGACCGCGATCGAGAGCTACAGCGTGCGGTTCGCGGGCTTCGTCCCGGTCGCGCCGACGACGCCCGCCACGATCGAATTCACCGGCAAGATCAAGTCTTTGGACCCCGAGCGCCGCGCCGCCACGATCCTGCTGAGCGGCAGCGCGGCCGGTAAGAAGCTGTTCGGCCGCGCCATTGCCGAGGTCCGCCTGAGCTGATCCCGGCCGACACGCCACCTCGTCCTTCCGGGGAGTAGCAAGCCGGATGGCAGGGGAGTTGTCAGCCCAGTTCGGCGTGCATGAGGTAGACGTTGTAGTCGCTCCAGGTGCTGATGGTGAAGTACAGGTCGGAGCCGGAGGACCATGGGTGGATGAATCCGCCGTAGAGCTCCGGGTACTGGCTCACCGAGACCGTCGGGGCGCTCTCGGACCAGACGCCCTGGGGTGAATTCGCTTCGCGCACAACGATGGCGGCCTTCGCGGTGTCGAGATAGCTCATCTGCCAGACCTCGCGTGCCGGGTCGTAGCGCACCGACAGCTCACCGGCCGGACCGTCGACGATCGGCGTGGCGGTTTCGGCGCCGCCGACCGGGGTCCAGTTCCCGTCGCGCCAGTACTGGTAGGCCGTGGTGTTCAGCACCTGGTCCCTGGGCACCCGGGCCAGCCCCACCGAACCGAGCCGGGTGTTGGGGGTGCCGAACATGTACACGTAGTCGCCGTGCGGAACCATCGTGGACACCTGGAAATTCGCGAGGCCGAAGATGTTGTCCCAGCGCGCGTGCGGATCCTTGGTCCACGTCTGGCCGTGGTCGTCGGAGTAGGCGATGCCGCCGTAGTTGGTGAAGAACGTGCCCGGAATGCTGTTCCAGGTGCGAATCGACATGTAGCTCATGTATTGCCGGTCACCGATGCTGAACCCCGAGGTGGGGATCGTGGTGATCTCGATATTGTCCTTCTTGCGGCTGTGCAGCACCTCCGCGGCGTGGCAGCGGCCGTCGGTGACCATGCTGTCGAGGACGATGCCGCGGCTCAGATCGCGATTGCTGCTGAACGCGAGCAGATTGCTGCGCCAGTCGCCGCCCATGCCCCCGGGCGGATGGAATCCGACGCCGACGGTGTCGCCGAACGCCACGGCGATTTCGTCCGGCGCGCTCTCCCACATGATGCCCAGATCGGTGCCGTACACCTGCCACCGCTTGTCGGTGCGGTTGACCGAGTGGGCGCCGGTCAGCTTCGCGACCTCGCGCACGCCGAGCACCCGC
>NZ_BDBV01000164.1 GCF_001613165.1 Nocardia mexicana NBRC 108244 | reverse complement strand
CGGGGCCGCCATGACCCCCCTGCCCGGCATCTCCGCCCACGTCGTCGACGAAGAGGGCAACCCGGTCGAGACGAAAAGAAACGAGGCAGCGTCTTCGGACCGCTCCGCAAACTCTGCGGTCGTCGGATACCTGGTCCTCGACCAGCCGTGGCCGTCGATGCTGCGCGGCATCTGGGGCGACCCGGACCGCTACCGCGAGACCTACTGGGCCCGCTACTCCGCGCAGGGCTGGTACTTCGCGGGTGACGGCGCGAAGCTCGACGCCGACGGGGATCTGTGGGTCCTCGGCCGCGTCGACGACGTCATGAACGTCTCCGGCCACCGCATCTCCACCGCCGAAGTCGAGTCGGCACTCGTCGGCCACCACGGCGTCGCCGAAGCCGCGGTCGTGGGCGCCAGCGACGACACGACCGGCCAGGGCATCGTCGCGTTCGTCATCCTCACCGGCGAGGCGAGGAACACCGGGCAGGATGTGGTCAACGAGCTGAAAGCCGAAGTCTCCCGCGAGATCTCCCCCATCGCCCGCCCCCGCGAAATCCACATCGTCCCCGAACTCCCCAAAACCCGCTCCGGCAAAATCATGCGCCGCCTCCTGCGCGACGTCGCCGAAGGCCGCGAACTCGGCGACACCTCCACCCTCGTAGACCCCAACGTCTTCGAAGCCATCCGCGCCCGCAAAACCAACTGGTAAGCAACACAAGCGATCAGTCTCGGAGGACAACAAGAGGGCGATCCGGCGCGCAGACCGCTTGCGGACCCGCTGGAGTCGTACTCCGCCAACTGCCTGAAGCACGTGTGGAACTACCAGGCGTACGCCGCATGGTTCACCGACCTCATGCACGACGCGGGAGACGTCTCTTACCACGGCGAGTTCCGGCGCCGCGTCGCGCGCGCCGAGTTCGAGCGCCTATACGACTCCGAGACCGCCGAACGGCACTCCGGCGAGTTCCTCACGGGCCTGAACCGAGCCTGCTCTTCTGGCTGAGAGGGCGGGAATTGCATGGGTTTCGAGAACGTCGCCGATCACCATGGGCGTACCACCGATGCTCCGCCGGGAATCACGGACACCCCGCCCCCTGGCGCTGGTCATGGGTTACGCGCTGTGGCGCGGTAGCGGCCCGGTGTCTGGCCGACGAGGTTGGTGAAGGCGTCGATGAAGCTGCTCGGGTTCGCCCAGCCCAGCCGTATCGCGGTGTCGGTGACCGAGGTGCCTTCGGAGAGTTCGATCAGTGCCCGCTGAATCCGCAGCAGCGTGCGCCAATGCTGGAAGGTCATCGATAGCTCGCTGCTGAACAGCCGGCTGAGAGTGCGTTCGCTCGAACCGGTTCGGTGCCCCAACTCCGCCAGCGTCGCCGGGCTGCCCGGGTCGGCGTGCAGCAGATCGGTTACTGCCTCGAGGCGCGTGTCGCGCGGTTCCGGAAGGCGTAGTGGTTCTTTCGCGGCGCGAGCGAGTTCCGTGACGACGACCTCGAGCAGCAGTCGGGCGCGGGGGCTGTCGGCGGGTTCGCGGTCGCCGGTCATAGCCAGGTATGCCTCGCGTACGAGCGCGCTGGCCACGAACACCGACGGCTCCCTCGGTAGCTGCTCGGCCAGTGCCGCCGGGACCCCGAGCACTCGGATATCGGTCTGACCGTGCGAGCGACTGCTGTGTACGGAGAATGGCGGCACCCAGGTCATGCGGTTCGCCGGCGCCACCCAGGAGCCGACCTCGGTCGCCGTGACCAGCGCTCCGGAAGCGGCATACCTGAGCTGCCCGAAGTCATGGAAGTGCGGAGGGACCTCCGCGCCGTGGGCCAAGGGTTCGCAGACCGGCGGATCGTCGGTCCAGAACACCGGCTGGGGCGCAAGTTCGGTCATCAGCACCCACTCTATGCGGCGCCGCGGATGCTGGCGGATTATCAGGATTTTCTGGCGTGACACCGGTGGTACGCCAGTCTTCTGGCGTTCATCGTGGAGAGATGCGAGTTATCACCCAGCACATACTCGGGGGCCCGGAGGTTCTCACGCTCGCGGAAGCGCCCACGCCTCGCCCCCTGCCGACCGAAGTCCTCGTCCGCGTCGAGGCAATCGGGTTGAATCCGCTCGAACCGCGCCTGCGGGCCGGTGAATTCCCGCTGCTCGGCAGGCCGCCGTTCATCCTCGGCTGGGATATCAGCGGCGTGGTCGAGACGGCGCAGACGTGGCGCCTGCGGCCGGGCGACGAGGTGTTCGGGATGCCGCTGTTCCCCCGGGCCGCCAGCGCGTACGCCGAGTTCGTGGCGGCACCCGCCCTGCACCTGGTGCGCAAGCCTGCCTCGCTCTCGCATGTCGAGGCGGCGGCGTTGCCGGTCGTCGGGCTGACCGCATGGCAGGGCCTGGTCGACCTCGGTGGCGTCACCGAGGGCACCCGCATCCTGGTCCACGCCGGTGGCGGCGGGGTCGGTCATGTGGCGATCCAGATCGCGAAATCGCTTGGCGCGCACGTGATCACCACTGCCAGCCGAAGCAAGCGGGAGTTCGTCGAGGAACTCGGCGCCGACGAGGTCATCGATTACACGGCGGTCGACTTCACCGACGTCGTCGGCGATATCGACGTCGTGCTCGACACGCTCGGCGGCGATACCGCCGCCCGCTCGCTCGAGGTACTCCGCCCAGGCGGCCACCTCGTGACCGCGGTCGCCGACGAGGACGCGGACCTCATCGCGAAGTTTGACGCGGCCGGCAAGCGATTCAGCGGCGTCGCGGTCGACCCCGACCCGGTGGCCCTGCGAGGACTCGTCGACCTCGTCGAACAGGGCAAGCTCCAGGTCCACGTGCAGGCGACCTACCCCTTCGAGCAGATCGCCGCCGCACACCGCCTGATCGAGAGTGGCCATCTCCAGGGCAAGGTCGTCCTCACCACCTGATGGGCCGGCACACAGTCGAACTCAGAGATCGAGGGAAGTCCAGCCATCGCGCGAAGGACGAGCGGGCGCGGTTCCCAATAAGACGATTATGGTGGGCCTAACACTAATCAACCCGAACCAAACCGTGCTGGTCAACGGCCCCGAAAACATCATCCGCCCCGTCGACACCACCAACGACAACCACACCCCCAAACGGCCACAACACCACCCCAGCAGCGCCAAACCCCGCGCACTGAAGCGGCGGCTCACCGATACCGACCGCGCCAACATCATCAGTGCATACCACGCGGGCGCCAGCATGAACCAGCTCACCACCGACTGGCAACTGGCCAAAAGCAGCATCCTGTCCATCCTCCGCACCGGCGGAGCCACCATCCGCAAACAACGCCGACTCACCGACACCGAAATCGACCACGCCATCACCAGCCGCAAACAAGGCGACTCCTTCACCCGCATCGGCCAACGCCTCGGCATCCCGGAATCCACCATCCGCGGCACCCTTCAACGCCACGGCATCAACCGCCGCGAAAACCAAGGGCGACCACGATGATCCGAGCGTCGATTCGTATGCCAACGGCAACTGGAGACGGCGCGGCGCCAGTCATCCCTTCGGTCGGGGCAGCTACGTTGGTGAATTCCGATGACGGGTATCGGCGAATTATGGCGTCAGGATCCCAGGACTGAGATCCGCTGGCATCGGCGGAATCTGACGGCATCTGCGAGCGTCCCCGACGGCATCTGCGTCTCCGAACGCACGCTCATGCCGATTTTCAGTGCATTTCAGGTCGGTTGCCGCCTCTACGGCATCATCCGCAAAATCCAACGCGCACTGGCCTTTTGGATCGGTACCTGCCCACTCTGCCACCACAGCTTCCCGACCTGACAAAGTACTATTAGTGGTCTGCGCCAAGGTAGTCAGAGCGAGACACCTGGCTTGGCTGGAGCAGGGACATCTACAGCGCATCACCGCACTCCGCAACGGCCGCTTCCGAACCGCATCG
>NZ_BDBV01000163.1 GCF_001613165.1 Nocardia mexicana NBRC 108244 | reverse complement strand
GATCACCGACTTCTGAGGGTTCCTGCCCCGCCGGGCTGGCCTCTCGTCATCCCGGCGCGGGCGTTCCTCCCGTATTTCGCAGGCCGAGCCGGCTATCCCCCGGCGGCGGCTACCGAATCGTGGCTGGTCAGGGCCTCTCGGGGGGAGAGGGTGGGGCCGGGGACCAGCTGGCCGACTATCGCCCAGGGCGCCAGGCGGGGCTTGTCGCCCAGGCCCAGGACGTTGGCGGTGGCGAGATCGGGGACGCCGTAGCGGATTCCGTTGTCCGCGATGTAGAACAGGCTGTCGCGGCGGGTGCTGCCCGATTCCATGCCGGTGGCCTGCACGAACTCACCGTCGCCGGGCGACAGGTACACCGCGTCCACGCGGTCGCCGGTGCCGTCGGCGGTCACCAGATCCACCGGCTTCGCCGAGCCGCCGATCGGCAGGCGGGTCCCGGCCAGGATCGAGACCGCGGCCCGCTCGCCGGGGCCCTCCACGGACGAGGTGCCGGTGCCCGGCGTCTTCGACCAGGACACGCAGGCAACCGGATTGTCGTCGGTGACCAGCAATTTCGGCACCTGCACCGGGAACTGGTCGACGCGCAGCGTGCGCACCTGCGGCACCTCGTCGAGCACGTCCGGGGTCACGGTGGCGGCGTCGCTCATCCCCTGCGAGTTCGAGTTCCGGATCACCTGCGCGGCGAACGGCGTCACCGGCTGCAAGCCGTTCTCGAGGACCACGTACAGGTCCGGGCGGCCCGCACCCAGGCTGGGAACCGAAACGATGCCGCCGACAGGGATCTTGGACAGCGGCCCGGGTCCGGGCTGGCCCGCCTTCTCGATCTGTGGCGGCACCAGCGGCGGCACCTCGGAGGTGGCGCCGACGAAACCGGCGCCCACCGGACGCGGCCGCGCCGTGGCCAGCCCCAGCGAGCGCGACATCACCGAATTGTTCGTATCGACCTCGGCGCGCTTGCCGTCGTAGATCAGATAGGTCTTGTCGCCGTGGCGGACCAGCAGCGCGGAATCGGCGCCGGTGGGCCGGATCCGGTCACCCAGCTCCGGGGCGCCCGCCACCACGGTCGTCGTGCCGCCGGACGCCGAACGTGCGCTGCCGCCGAGGGTTTCACACAGCGCCCACTGCGAGCTGTCGCCCTGTCCGGACCCGGGCAGCGCCGCCGGCGCGCCCGGTATGCCCAGCAGCGGCCCGCGCGCGAAATCGTTGAGCTTGTTGTCGGCCACCGCATGCGGGGCCGCATTGCTGCCGGTGATCAGCCGCGCCGAGGCCAGATTCAGCACCGGGTGCAGGCGCGTGGACCCGTCCTGGGAGTGCACGACGACATACAGGGCGCCGCTCTGCTTGCCGGAGACGATCAGCTGGTCACCGATCGCGCCTTGGGGCCGCAGAAACGCCAGGATGGCGGCGCCCGCCACGATCAGAATCCCCAGCACCGCACCGACCAGCAGCGACCGGGTCTGGGATCGCATCGGATCGTGCAACATCCGCACATCGCGGCGGATCAGGGCATGATCGAGACGCCGCAGCAGGAATCGGTACCCATTGACCTGGGCACGGGTCGTCAGCTGTGCTGGCACTCGGTCTCCATCAAGCTATCCGTCACTATCCGTAGCCGACACGGTACCGTAATTCCGCATGCGGCCCGAACCGATGAACGGCCGCACCGGTGTTGCGGAGTTCCACGGTGACCGCGCGAATGCGAAGCAGGGCAACAATTGTGAACGACACGATGAATAACGGGACAATAGACAACGTCGGAAGCAAATCCAGCAACCGGGCAGCATCCTCCGGTTCTGCATATGACACGTTGAGAGATCCGGAATTCTGGCTGTTCCGAATCTTTCCGCTGCGGGTGGTCATTCCGGTGGCGACGTTCGCCGCGATCGTCGCCTGGGTAGTGCTGGCGTTCACCGATCTCCCCCTGGCCGCGGCGGGCGCCGCGGCGGCGGTGTTGATCATCGGTCTCACGCCGATCCGGGGCCGTTCGCTCGCGGGCCGCATCGCCTCCGGGCTCGCCCGCCGAAACCGGCCCCCGATCGACCGGGTCGCGGAGCCCGCCATCGACGTGCCACTCGACGAGGGCGGCAGCTACGGCGTGCGCTGGGACGGCGACCTGCTGGTCACCATGCTGCGCATCGATCCGCCGCCGGACACCCTGACGCTGCTGCGCCGCGGCTCGCTGAGCACCGACCAGCTGCTGCCGCTGACCGAGGTCGCCAAGTGCCTGGACCAGTTCGACATCACGCTGGCGGGTATCGACGTGGTGAGCACCGGGGCGCGCACCGCGGGCACCGGCGTGGTGGCCTATCTGTACGACCGCATCCTCGGCCCGCTCCCCGCCATCGCCCACCGCACCGTATGGCTGGTGCTGCGGCTGAATCCGCTGGCCAGCGCCGAGGCCGTGGAGAATCGCGGCGGCGGCGGCACCGGCGCGCTGCGCACCGCCATCATCGCCACCCGCCGGGTGGCCAATCGACTGGCGGCCCTCGACATCGCCGCCTCCGTGCTCACCGCGGCCGAGATGAATACCGCGGTGCGCGAACTCACCCACGGCTTCGAGGTAGCGCAGTTGCGGGAGACACCGCACTACCTGGAGGACCGAGGCCGTCATCTGGCGCACTACCAGATCGGCGCCGACATGATCGGCCGCCGCGGGCTCGCCGATATCTGGGCGGTGCCCAGCCTGTCGACCACGACCGTGCTGCGCCTGCGGCCGGGCGCGGACCGCGGCGATCGCAGCGACCACGCCGGCACGGTGGTGCTCAATGCCGTCGTCCGCTTCGACACCGGGGCCCCGCCGGAGAAGCCGCCGCTGCCGGGCCTGCGCGAGCTGACCGGGAACCAACTGCGAATCCTGTTGGACACCTTGCCGATCGGCGCCGGTGGGCAGTGGGGCGCGGATGTCGCCTACCGCGGCACGCTCGCCGCGCTGACCGACATCACCGTGCCGACGGCCGGTTGCGGGCAGCTGATCGGCGCCGACGAAACCGGCCAGGGCATCGCCGTACCGCTGATCGGCGAGGGCACCCGGCACCTCGAGGTCATCGGCAACGTCGACCTGGCGCAGCAGGTGATCCTGCGGGCCACCGCACTGGGCGCCCATGCGATCGTGCACACCAACCGGCCCGAGGCATGGCACACCATGGTGGCCAATCTCAATGCGCCGCATGTACTTTCGATCGCACCGCGATCCGCCGGGGCCAGCTACCACCCGCCGGCGCCGCCGCCGCTCCCGGCCGCGGCCTATCCGAGCACCACCGTCGTCGTCTTCGACGGCATCCAGCCCACCGCGCTGACCGGTGGCGCCACCATCGTGCATGTGCGGCAACCGAATCAGCCGGAGAGCCATTTCGAGGCCGACGTCACTCTGATGCAGGATCCCCAGGCGCCCAACCGGATCACCGTCCGCACCGCCGCCGCCTCGGCGACGGTGTTCATGGTCACCACGCCGGACGAGATGCAGTACATCGGCGAATCACTGGTCGCCACACGGTAGTTCGAGCACGAAAGACTACGGCCGGCCGGGGAGCTCTCCCCGGCCGGCCGTTGTCGGTCCGTACCGGCTCAGAAGTCGGCGAAACCGTCGCCGACCTTGCCGTCGGCCTCGAGCGCGGCGTGCTTGGCGTTCTCGACCTTGCCGGCCAGAGCGTCCAGCTTCTGGCGGGTGTCCTCCAGCGCCTCGTTCATCTTGTCGCTGGCCTGCTGGAAGCTCTGCTGAGCCTGCTGACCGCCCAGGTTGTCGTGGAACGCCTTCGCGGCCGACTGCAGGGCATCGATCTCGCCATTGATCTTGCTGCCGTTGGTCTTCAGCTCGTCGAAGAGCCGGTCCATTGCCTGCGGGTCGTAAAGGATTTCGCTCATGTTCTCATTCCTCTGTGGTCGACTGAATTACACGGGGGGTTGATACGACGGCGCCCCGATAAGCCGACGCCGCCACCACCACCGAAATCGGTGGCATCCAGACTCAGACGGGGTTCTCGTCCATCTTCACCAGGGTCGACTTGCCCGCGGTGACGGCCTGCGACAGCGCATCGAGCCGCTGGTTGAGCTGAGCCGACTCGTCGCTCCAGTCGTCCATGACCTTCTTGAACGAGTCCTGCGCGCTGCCCTTCCAGCCGCTGCGGACCTCGTCACACGCGCCGTCCACGGCGTTCACGGACGCCTTGAGGTTCTGAATCGCAGTCTCCATATCCTGGACGACCTTGTCGATTCCGGCGGTCTGGACACCAACCTTGTCTCCACCGAACATTGACATATCTCGGATCCTTTCGTAACGAATGAGTTGATTCGGAGATCGACTTGATCTCCGTGAATGGATAGCGGTCGAGAATCGCTACGGCGGCAGCCACCTCCCCCCGGGCAGCCCGTCGAGCAACGCCGTAATCGCCTGCGTGACACGATGTTCGGTGCCCGGAGTGACCGTGGACCAGACCTGCTGATCCGGGGCGACCATGGGCGCGACAACGATCCGCCCGCGGGCGGTGTCGTACACCGCGACGGCCCCCGGAATCCGGGTGGTCAGTCCGTCGTGATGTGTCGACGCGACGATTTCGGCGAAGGTATGGCAGGACCCGAACGCCAGGCCCAGGACTGTGGCGTCGCGGTCGGCGGCGCCGAGCGCGTACATCGCATCGGTGTACTCGCTGGCGGTGGTGGCCGCGTTCAGCCGGTCGGCCAGATCACCGGCCGGTGCGCTGAGGCTCGCGACGTCGGCGGCGGGGCACGGGCCGAGCGCCGCCAGCAGCGGGGCGGCCAGCGCCGGGCCGGAGCCGTCGACCCACACCGACCGCACCTCGAAGCTGTCGCCCCGGCGGACGGCCACCGCGTGGGTGTCGCCGCGGCGCACCAGGCAGGCGCGACGCGTGCCCTCCTCGGAGTAGACGCGGACGGACAGTTCGTATTCGGGCTGCGCCAGCGTGAACAGTGCCTGCGCCAGCTCCGTGTCGACCTCGCCGTGCGAGTCGATCACGCCGCCCGCGATCAGTCCGGCGACGGCCGCCTCGTGGGCCCGCTGGAAGTCCTCGAACGAATCCTGTTGCGGCCCTACGGACAACGCCAGCGGCAGGGTCTGCACGCCGAGCCGATCGGCCACCGCGAGCAGTCCGTCGTTGGTCAGGGTCGTCATGCGGCGCCCCCGGTCTGCCCGTCGGCGGTCGCGGAGCGGGCGGGCTCGGCACCGCCGAGGACCGCCGGTGCCGCCTGGATCTCGCCGTCCAGATGATCACCCTCCTCGCCGGCCAGGCTGGCGCGCGGGAAACGCGGAACGTCTTGCGACGCACCGCCCGCGGCACCCGGACCGCCCGCGGCCGGACTCATCGGGACGGCCTCGGTGCTCGCGTTCGAGGCGTTCACCGGAACCGGTTGCGCGGTGACCTCGCTGCTGGCTCCCGACTGCGAGAACACCGGCGCCTGATAGGCCGTGCGTACCCGCGGCACCGCGGTCGGCATCGAGGGAATCGCCATCCGGCCCATCGGCATCATGCCGGGCATGGCGCCCGCCACCGACGGCACCGGCGTCTGCCGGGCCGCCTGCTCGGCCGCCAGCGGCTTCTCCGGCGCCACCGACGGCGGCTGCTCGTGCTGCCACGGCGTCGCCAGCGGTTCGGTGGCGGATTCGTAGCTGCGCATCACCCGCGAGGCCACCGCCTTGGCGACATCGGCCTCCGCGTCGGTATCGGCCGCCACCGCGCGGATCGGCGCGCCGAGCATGCCGCCGATCGATTCCAGCATGCGCTGCACCTGCTGGATGGATTCGATATCGGCGGTGTTCGGCATCGCCAGCCGCGCCACCTCGTAGGCGGCCACCTGGGCCTGCATGCGCGCGGCATTCTGCGCCGCCGCACCCGCGGCCTCGGCCAGCCAGTCCCGCAGCGTCGAAACCCGTTGCATCACAGCATCACTGCGACCGGACTGCCAGGCGCCGCGCAGCGCAGCGAGGATCTGCTCGTATTCGACGACCGCGGCGCCGAATCCGGTAGCCAGCCGCGACCACGCGGCCGCGGCCTCGGCCATCGGCACAGAGCCCGGGCCCGCGGTGAGGTCCTGCGCGAGCTTCTGCGGCTCGCGCGCTTCCCACACCACGCCCGTGAACCCCGGCTGTGGCATCTCGATCATCTGCTGCGCAATACCTTTCAGGCCGAACCCTCGACCGAGCCCAGATTCGCGGCGTTGTCGGCCTCCATCCGGCCGAACTGGTCCGTATTCAGCCGCAGCGTCGCCGCCAGCTTGCGCATCTCGTGCACGCTGGCCTGCGCGCTCGACAGATACGACGTCGCCACCTCGTTCGAGGTGTGCGCGGCGCGGCCCGACACCTCGTCCACCCCGGCGGGTTCGACCGTCAGCGCCGACTCCGCGGCCTGCAGATCCGAGGCCAGCCGGTCGGCCAGCGCATCCAGACCCGTTGCCGCCCTACCTGCCGAGGCGGGGTCGAACTGTACCCCGTCGTTCACCTGACCAGCCATTGCATCCTCCTGTTGTGCTAGGCACCCGTGTCAGAGCGTGAGTTCTTTGTCCGGCGGTGGTTCCGGCGACGTATCGGTCGCGCCGACCACCGGCAACGTGACCCCCTCGATCCGGCCGACCACCTCGTCGCCGTGCTGGCCGGTGACCATATTGGCCTTGACCGCCGCGTCGGCG
>NZ_BDBV01000162.1 GCF_001613165.1 Nocardia mexicana NBRC 108244 | reverse complement strand
GGGCGTTGCAGATCGGCGGTGAGCTCGGTCAGATCACCGAGAGTCTTTGCCGCCCCGGCCAATTCGGTCAGGGCGCGATGGTCGTCTTCGGACAGCTGCCCGTCGCCGCGCGCGGCATCCAGGATCGCGCACGTGGCCGCGCGATCGGCGTCGCGCGCGCGGACCCCGCCGGAATACTCGCCGCCGCGATGCCGCAGCCGCAGCGAATCGGGCGGCGGCAGTGTGAGATCGGCGGTCTCCGGCGACGGCTGCAGATCGGTCACCAGGCGGTGTAGTTGCCCCAGCGTCTCCGCGGCCGCCGCGCGATCCGAGCGATCGTGGTATTCGTCGGCGCCGAGCTGGCCCTCCTCGTAGGCGACGTCCAAGCGGGCACGCGTGTTCACCCGGTCGACATCGCGGGCTCGAATTCGCCCTGCCGCCGCCGAGTATCCCGGCGATCCGGACGCTTTCGACACCACCACCGGATCTTAACGCCGCGGCGCGACGAGCAGGGCCGATAGGCGACACGTCAGCGGGCTGCAGTGAGGATCTCGTCGGCCAGTTCGCGGTCGAGGCTGATGCGGACCAGGGCGGCGGCGAAGTCGGCGTCGCGGCCGCGGGGGCCGAGGTCGTCGAGGGCGTGCGGGTCTGTGGGTAGGTGCAGTTGTTCGGCGCCCTTGCGGGCGCGCTCGTCGAAGTGGGGGCGCACCCAGGTCCACACGTCCTGGACCTCGCGCAGGAAGATGTCGGCGCCGACCGGGCCGATGCCCTTGAACTGTTGCAGCAGTTCGGCGAGGCGGCGCGGATCGCGATCGGCCTCGTCGGCGAGCCTGCGCAGGTCACCGTCGTATTTGTCGAGCAGCAGGGCGGCGTTCTCGCCCAGCCGGGTCGCGGTGGATTCGTCGTAGCGCTTGTAGTGGGCGCGGCCCAGGGCGTCGACGAGTTCCTGCCAGTCGGCGTCGGCGACCCGCTGCGGGGTGCGGTAGCCGGAGCTGTTCAACTCCCGCGCGGCGGCCACCGCGATCTCCGCCGAGATCCGGGTGCTCAGCAGTTTCGCGAGCACGAGCAGCTGGAACAGCGGAGCGGGTTTGTCGGCCAGCGTGATCCCGGCCTCCGCGGCGTAGCTGGTGCCCGCGCGGTCCAACAGCACGCGCACGACGTCGGTGTTCTTTCGACTCATCTCGCACCACCTTTCGTCAGCCTCGGCGTACCCCGCGACGCGCGGGTTACACGGCTTCGGCGCGCCGCCGCTCGATATGTGGAACCGCAGTGTTCCGAAGTGGCTGTCGGGCGCCGAGGGCCGAGGTACCGTGCGGGTATGAAGGCGGTCGTCTGTTCCGAAGGCAAGCTCGAGGTCGCCGAAATCGGTGCGCCGCAACCGGGTCCGGGCCAAGTGTTGCTCAATGTGCTGCGGTGCGGGATCTGCGGATCCGACCTGCATGCCCGGGTGCACTGCGACGAGCTCGCCGATCTGGCGGCGGCCACCGGGTACGACCGGTTCATGCGGTCGGATCAGCGGGTGGTGATGGGGCACGAATTCTGCGGGGAGATCGTCGAATACGGGCCGCGCTGCCGCAAGCGATGGCGGCCGGGGACACCGGTGGTGGCGCTGCCGATCGTCCGGCACGAGCGACAGCCCGAGCTGACCGGCCTGTCGGTGGCCGCCCCCGGCGGCTATGCCGAACAGGTCGTCGTGCAGGAGGCGATGACCTTCCCCGTGCCGAACGGGCTGTCGTCCGAGCATGCCGCGCTCACCGAGCCCATGGCGGTGGCGTGGCACGCCGTGCGCAAGGGCCGGGTGAACTCGCGGCAGACCGCGTTCGTGATCGGCTGCGGCCCGATCGGCCTCGCCGTGATCACCATGCTGCGGGCGGCGGGTGTGAAAACCATTGTCGCCAGCGACTTCTCACCGCGACGCCGGGAGCTGGCCGCCCGCTGCGGCGCCGACGTGGTGGTCGATCCCGGCACCGAGTCACCCTGGGCCGCCGCACCGCGGAAGGGCCGGGTCATCGGGGTCGAGGACGTGCTCAATCTCGGCTTCGACGCGATGGACCGGCTGCGACGAGTCCCGAAACTGCCGTGGTGGTACGCCTTCCGGCTGGCGCATACGCTCAACGCCGGGCCCGCCGGTCCGGCGATCTTCGAATGTGTCGGCGTCCCGGGCATCATCGATCAGATCATCACCGCCGCCCCGCCGCGATCGCGGGTCGTGGTGGTCGGGGTGTGCATGGAGACCGACAGCTTCCGCCCGGCGATGGCGATCAACAAGGAGATCGAGCTGCGGTTCGCATTCGGCTACGACCCGGGCGAATTCCGCGACACCCTGCACATGATCGCGGACGGCAAGGTCGACCCGGCGCCGCTGATCACCGGCACCGTGGGCCTCGACGGCGTGGACAATGCCTTCGCCGCCCTCGCCAGCCCGGAGGAGCACGCCAAGATCCTCGTCGATCCCGCGAGCGCGGCCACCGCGCCCTGATCCGGCCGACTTTCGCTACGCAAATATCCGTGCACCGTCACCGCGGGTGATCGGGCGCCTCGACAGCGCTGCCGCCGAATACCTCCGCGACGTCGACCGCCGCCCAGGCGCTCGCCGTCGCGGGCTCGGCGACCAGCGCCGACTCGGCCAGCAGCGGTGTCACGGCGGCGATGTCCTCCGGTGTCACCGCGGCCAGTCCGGCCGCGGCCAGCGCCTGCTCCGGGTCGGCGTGGTAGCTCGCCGCGGCCTCCTGATCACGCATCAGGCCCGCGAGGAATTCGCGTATCACGTTGGCACTCATCGCGCGTCGTCTCCTGGATCGGCGGACGCTGGGCGATCCGCGGCATCGACTTGTCGATCTCACGCTAGGAGCCGCCGCCGCACACCGGATCGGGGCAAACCCCCCTGCTTTCCGCGGCGGCGCGCCGAGCTTTGGGGGAATTTCCCCGAACCCGCCCGACTCGAGTAACAACGAACACCCAGCAACCGAAAGCACCGATAGGTCGAAACGACCATTAAGCCTTGCGAACAACATGTGCTTCACCTCGCGTTTCGAACGACAGGGGCTCTCGAATGACGCACGGCCCGGTGCCCGGCAGCACCGTCGGATCGTCGATTGCGGCCGCCTCGGCGACCACGGTTCGCTGTTTGCGCCGACCGGACGAACAGGTGGTCGAGGTTCGGTGACAGCCAGTACCGCGATCGCGCACGATTCGCTCCCGGGCGCGCGAGAACTCTTCCGGGAATTGGATTCCGCGGGCTCGGACCCGCTCGTCTATCTGATCCGCGGCCGCTCCGGCACCGGCAAGTCGACGCTGCTGTCGGCGGTCCGGCACCGGCTGCGCGGCCGGGGGATCGTCTCCTGCGGGACCTCCGCCGAGGCCGCGGCGGGCAACGGATCCCGCCCGGCCCTGATCGTCGACGACGCCCACACCCTCGGCCCCGACGAGCTGGAAAAGCTGTGCGCGACCGTCGAATCGGGGCAGTACACGATGGTGCTGGCCGCGCGTCCGCGACCGCACGACCCGGCCCTCCGCGCCCTCACCGCGGCGGTGTCGCGCCGCGGCCGGGTGATCGACCTGCGCACCCTCGGCGTGGCCGATATCGCCCCGTTCGCACGGGAATTGGGAATGATGGTGCCGCGCCCGGTCGCCCAGCACATCCACGGGCGAACCGCCGGCATCCACGGCGGCGTGGTGGCGGCGCTGTCGGCGGCGTGCGCGACCCGGCTGGAAGCGGGGATCGAGGCCGTCGACGAGGCGGTGATCGCATGGGCGCGAACGCTGCTCGACGACACCGATCAGGCGCTGCTGGACGCGTTCGTCATCGCGTCGACCGGCACCGGCCTGGATCCGGTCGAACTCGCCGAGGTACTGGACATGCCCGCCGACGCCGCGGCGGACCTCATCGATCGTGCCCGCGCGAGCGCTCTGGTGACCGATGCGGACCTGCTGCTCGCGCTCGCGGTGGCGCCGCTGCGTACCCTCGTGGGCGATCGGCGCTTCCTCGCCGTCCAGCGGCGGCTCCTGCGGTCGCGCCTGGAGGCGGGACTGCTGCGCAACCACACGGCGCTGCTGCTGGCCGAGGGCGGCGTCCGCGATTCTCGACTGGCCGAATTCCTGTGCGGTGCAGCGGAAACGGCGGGGAACGAGGCGAGCCGCTATTACGCGGCGGCGGCCGCGAGCGGTCTCGGGGCCGGGTGGAAGCCGACACCGGCGGAGACGGTGCGCTGGGCGGAGGCCGCGGCCCGGCTCGGCAACGGCGACCTCGCCCTGCGGCTGACCGAACCCATCCTCGCCGGTCCGGACAGCCCCGCCACGGAACTCGCGGCGGCCGTGCGCATCTGCTCCGGCGTGTGGATCCGCCGCGGACTCCCCGCACGCGCGGCGGAGCTGTATTCGTGGCTCGGTCCCCATCGCGTCGGCGCCGACTGGGCCGCCGGGTCCACTGTCCTGTACCTCGCGGGCGAAACCGACAGAGCCGCAGCAATGTCCGCCTCCGCGACGCTCTGGCCGCCCACCGAGGCGACCGCCCGGGCAAACCTCATCGCCACCGCGGTAGCCCGTTCCCTCACCGCCCCCGCGGCGCCGGACACCACCACCACGGTCGAGCATCGCACGCCGCCTTTACCCGCGCCCCAGGCCGTCTCGCACACGTCCGCCGAGGAGAGCCGCGCCGGAATCACCGATCCCCCGAACACCAACTCGCACAACGCCGATCCGCACAGTTTCGCAATCTCGGAAGTCCCGGAGACCCAGCTGCGGGCCAACACCACACAGCCGATAGATACCCCGGATCCGAACGGCCCGGCCACCCGCCGGAACGCCGCGGAAACACCGCAGCCCACATCTGCCACACAACCGCGCGCGGACGCCCCCCGCGCCGCCGCTGGTCCGGATACCTCCGTCGCCACATCGCCAGGGCGTGACCTCCGCGACCCGGCCGACCCGAATACGTCCGCTCCCCACGTCCGGGACCACGCCAGGGAAACCCACCCGCACACGATCACCACGCCACTCGTGGATGCCGACCGCGGTCCGGCCGACCCGCACGACACCGTTGAAGCACACCCGCGGGCGTCCACTACTCCACCCGGGGATACCACCGGCGATCCGGAAACGTCTGCTGCGCTGCGCATCCCGCACCGCGCCATGGAAGCGCGCCCGTCGGCGACCACCGCACCGTCGGCGGATGCCGGCCGCGACTCGGGTGCTGTCTCGGATCGGTCCTCGGTGCTCGCGGCGGCCTCGACGTTGATCCAGGCCGCCCGTAGCGATCTGTCCGCGACGGAGACGGGCGATCGTTTCCTGCCGTATTCGGCGGTCTCGATCGCGACGCTGCTGTGCCTGAGCATGGGGGAGCCGCGCCGCGCCGCCGATGCCCTGCGCGGGGGTTCGACCGTCCCGCAGGGACCCGCCGCGGCCCCGGCATCCGACGCGTACGCGCTGACGTATCCCGAAACGCAACCACCGCCGGACCCGCGGCCCACCCCGGATCCGCACCTGCTGGTGCTCTCGGCGTGGGCGTCGATGCTGGGCGGTGACGAGCAGGCCGCCGCCGCACTCCTCGCGGCGCTGCCCCTGGACACGCTCCCGGCGCGCGACCGGCTGCTGGCACACGGCGCCCTGGTCGGGTTGGCCCGGCGCAGCGGCGACCACGCCGCGCTGACGCTGGCCTGGCAGGCCGCGCATCCGCTGTTCGACGACGTCGGCGTCGACCTGCTGGCGCTACTGCCGATCGGCGAGCTGTGGCTGGCGGGCATCCGGCTGCGCGACGAGGGCCGGATCGACCCGCTGGTGGACGCGGCGGGAAAGCTGTTGCACCGCTTGGGCATTCCACCCGCCTGGTCGAACGTCTTCCACTGGTACGGGATACAGGCGGCGATCGCGCACGGCCGACCCGACGAGCTGATGGCGCCCGCACGGCACCTGCAGGCCGCGGCCCGGGCGGGGGATCCGCACGCGGCAGCCCTGGCCGGTGCGGGCCGCACCTGGGTGCTGGTGCTGCGGGGCGAGGTCGTCGGCGACCGGGTGACCACCGCGGTCCGCGGGCTGGCGGGCATCGGCATGGCGTGGGATGCCGCGCGACTGGCGGGCGACGCCGCGCTAGCGGCCGACGATTCGGCGACGGCGACGGCCCTGCTGAAGCTCGCCCGCACCGTCCGCACCGAATCCCGCCCGCCGCAGCCGCCGATTCCCGCGCCCGCACCCGTCCACGGCCCCGGGCCCGCAGCGGTGTCGCGCGACGCCATGCTCAGTGAGCGCGAACGCGAGGTCGCCGAACTTGTGCTTTTAGGACTCACCTACCGGGAAATCGGCGCTCGACTGTACATCTCGGCGAAGACGGTGGAGCATCATGTCGCGCGGATCCGGCGTCGGATCGGAGCCGGGTCCCGTTCGGAGTTATTGTCGATGCTCCGCGCCATGGGCCACGGCTCACTGCTCGTGTGACATCCGGTGCGGAGCCGACCGGAACGCACCGAAGCGAGGTAGAAGAGGATGGCCACAGGGGTGGGCCTGCGCATCGCGGAGGACGAATGCATCGCGGCCATCGTCGCCGGTGCCGGTGAACCGGACGACGACCCGACCGAACCCCACTACATCGTCCGCGAGTCGGTGTTGCACATGTCCGACGACGGCGACGCCGCGCTGGGCGGCGACCCGCCGGAGGGACACTCCCACTCCATCACCGAATTCTTCGCGGCCGTCGGCGACCCGGCCGGTATCTCGGTCGACGACGGGGAGGCCTACCGCGCCGAGGACCTGGTCGCGACCGCGCTGTTCTGCCTGATCAACCTGGCCGCCGACCACCTGAACGGCCCCGCGGAGTTCTACGCCACCCATCCGGCGGACTGGCCCGCCCAGCAGGTGACTTCGCTACGCGACGCCCTCGACTATCTCGGCCTGCGCTCGGTGGTGCTGGTGAGCGAGGGCGACCTACCCGAACCCCCGGGCGAGAGCGGGAGCGCCCCGGGGGCGCCGGATACGGCGGGCCGCGGATATGCCCGCGACGCCGCGCGTGCCGCCCTGGCGGCCGTGCTGGCTACCCCGGCCGGAACCACCCCGCCGGATCCGACCCACACCGAGAATTCCCTGATCGTCACGGATGTGCTACCCGCACTGTCCGCGGACGGATCGGTCGCACAGGCGTATTCCGCGGCCATGCCCGCGGCCTATTCGGCGGATGTTCCGACGGCCTATTCGGCCGGCGTGCCGACGGCCTATTCCGAGGCCGCACCCGCGGACCGCCCCGCCGCCGCGGAGG
>NZ_BDBV01000161.1 GCF_001613165.1 Nocardia mexicana NBRC 108244 | reverse complement strand
CCGCGCCGATAGTCCCGCCGCCCCCCGCGGTCGGTTCCGGCATGGGCCCCGGCGGCCTGTACCCGGGCGTCACAACGCCGGCCCCCGTCCCCCTCCCGCCCGCCGCCACCCCGGGCGGCCCCGGCGTCGTCCCCTCACCGTCGTCCCAGGGCAAGGGCGACGGCCCCGACACCGGCCACATCGACAACTGACGCAGGAGTGTCACACCCGGCCGCGACTGCGCGGCCGGGTTACTTCTGTGGCTTGACCCGACTACTGTTCGTGCATTCTGAACAGGGCTTCGTCGGCCGACCCACGGACCGTGGCGAAACTAGCAAGAGTGCTCATTCGGCCCTCGTATGACGCTCCAGTGCATCTCCTATGAGTGCTTGGGCGGCGCCACCGTAGGCGGCCTGATCGGCGAGCAGGGAGAAGGTCTTCTCGTGTAGGGCGATTTCGGATGGGCGGGTGATGGTCAGTTCGGCGCTGACTGCTTCGGTGAGTACTTGCGCGCGGTCGTACATGATGAAGTTCGTTGCGGGCGCGCGGTATTCGGCGTCGAGGGGGATCACACCGAGTCGGAGGTTGGGGCGTTCCAGCTCTGTCAGTAGGTATTCGAGCTGTCCGGCCATCACAGCGTTGTCGCCGACGGTGCGGTGTAGCGTCGCCTCCCCGAGCAGGATGTGGAAGCGGTGTCCGCCGCGCTGGAGGACGTTGCGTCGTGCCATCCGCGTGGCAACAGCCTCGTCCAGATCGTCACGGCCTCCGGTGATGGCGATGCAGGCGCGCAGGATGGCGCGCGCGTAATCCTCGGTCTGCAGCAGGCCGGGCACGGTGTCGGGATCGAACCAGCGGATTAGGCGCGCCTGCGCTTCGAGTTCGAGGGATTGACGCTGTCGGTGCGCGTGGCCTGCTGCCAGGGTGCGCTGCCATTCCAAGTACATCGAGCGCAGGTTGTGCAGGCTGGCTACCAGGTCATCGAGGACGGCGAGGTTTTCGCACGCCTCGCACCAGGCGGCGAGATCGGCTTCGGACGGTGCTTGCTTCCCGAGTTCGATGCGGCTGACCTTGCTGGAATGCCAGCCGCACCGGACAGCGAGATCGACACCGGACAGGTGGGCGGCTCGGCGTAGCTCTCGAAGGCGTGCGCCGAGCGCGGCCCGCGCATCATTCACTGCATTCACGGCGTATTCGCATACTCACTTTCGGCGTATCGGGCGTGGTCGATGCCGTTCGGCCACAACGTCGCTCGTGCTTGTGCGCAGAGGCCGACGATGCCCGGATCTGTCGTGATCGACAGGCCCGTGAACTCTCCTGCCTCGTTAAAGGTAGTGAAGGCCACTTTGTCGTCATCGAACAGCCAGAAGTCATCGCTGGGTACGTCGGTCGGTTCGGTCAAGTGTCGCGGCAGCCACCGGACCACTTCCCCGACCTCGACTCGCGTGTGCGTCTCGCTGAGCAGCCATCGCGTGTAGTCCGAGTGCGGAACGGTTACCACCCGCAGTCGTTCGAGTGCGATGCCGCGCTCGGCCGACTCGACCATCAGGTCATCCCACGCTTTCCATGACTCCGGCTGCTCCTCGATCTCGTAGGACTCCCCGGCCGCCCAGCGGCGCAGAGCTTCGATTTCATCGGCCACAGCGTAGGAGTCCTTCACCTCCAGGTGGAAGGCACGGCGGCGCGTGGCGCGAAACAGCGGCTCGAAGATTCCGTCACCGGCGACGTAAAGCATCAGGCCACCACCACGGCGGTTTCGTTGTCGGCGAGGGTGAGCTTGGCTCGGATTCCCGGCGTGACAGGTTCGCCGGTCACGAGAAACGCGCCGGGTGCCGCGCTCGCCTCGATCGGCAGCTTCATGGCGGGCTCGAGCCAGTCGATCAGGACATGAGGAACCAGCACAGTCCCGGAGCGGTCGGTGATATCGCCTTGTACGACGAGTTCGCCGGTGTCATCGCAGACGTACACGGCTGGGCAGCCGCCGTGGCCCGAGCCGGAACCGAGAAGTCGCAACTGCATTTCAGAGTCCATTACGAGACCTTCCTTTGCGAGTTGGCAGAGCATTCATCGCAAAGCCTCCCAGTGAAGAACTACTACATGCAAGGCTGTGCGCAAAGGGCTGCAAAGTTCTATCGAACTGAGGCGACACGCGCCTAGCGTCCGTACTGCGCCCCGCCGTCGGGTCGAACCGGCCTCGGCTTCGGTCCCTCGACGGCGGGTGCAAGCCAACCGGAATGACGGAAGGGGCGGGCTGTGAGCACACCATCGCTGGGGGAAGGCGATGTCCCGTGGACGTTCGAATACCCGCCAGAACACCGCCCTCGCGGCTATCTCCACCACGACGACGGCACCTGGTCGTTCGTCGGGGACGACGGATGGCCAGTCACCCCGGAGGAGTTTCTTGCCGAGGCTACGAGTGGACCTGCAGCGGCGACGGTGCCCCTCATTGATGCAGATTCGGCGTCCTTCACCGATATGGAGGCGCGGTGACCAGCGGCATATGGGTGATCATCGGATTCGTGGTGGTGCTCGGCCTGCCGCTGGCGGTCGTCGTCGGAGCGATCTGGTGGCCCGAGCGAATTCCGACAGAACGATCGGTGGACGGCATCCGCCACCGCGTCGAGGAAGAAGATTGCTCGAGTCCTGGTCAGAAGCCCCCCGGCGTATTCGCGCCGAGAATGTCCCGCCAGGGCGACGGGTCCGCCGCCGGAGGTGTCGACTACTAACCCGGCCGCACGAGTGTCACACCCGGCCCGCTGCCGCGCGGCCGGGTTACGCTCGGCAACGTGGCCCGACTACTGATCGTGCATCACACGCCGTCTCCGCATATGCAGGACATGTTCGAGGCGGTGGTGTCCGGTGCGACGGATCCGGAGATCGAGGGTGTCGAGGTGGTGCGCCGGGCGGCGCTGACCCTTTCCCCCGTCGATGTGCTGGAGGCGGACGGATATCTGCTCGGCACCCCGGCGAATCTCGGGTATATGAGCGGGGCGCTGAAGCATGCGTTCGATGTCATCTACTACCCGTGCCTGGATTCGACCGGCGGCCGTCCCTACGGGCTGTTCATCCATGGCAATCAGGGCACCGAGGGTGCGGAGGAGAGTGTCGACACCGTCACCACCGGCCTCGGCTGGGAGAAGGCCGCGGCGCCGGTGATCGTCATGGGACCGCCGACCAAGGAAGATCGTGAGCGCTGCTGGGAGCTGGGTGCCACGCTGGCGGCGCAACTGATGTCCTGATATGCGGCCCCCCGATTTCTGGTGGCTGACTCGAACAGCCCCGCCCCGGCATACTCGACACGAAGTACGTTCCGGTGCCTGTTTGATTTGCGCGCGCGGGTCGGTCACCGGGCGAGGTGTTCGGGATTCTGGGAAGAGGTGAGAGGGCCGTGGAAGCGCCACCACAGGGGACACCCGATCAGCCGGGAGTATCGCAACCGCGCCGCCGAATAGGTCTCGTCGAGGATCACGAGTCCGTGGCGCTCGGCCTGGCCTCCATGCTGGCCTCCGAACCCGACCTCGAGCTCGTGCTGGCGGCCGGTACCGTGGCCGAATTGCTTTCCGCGGGACCGCAATTGGACCTGGTGGTGCTGGATCTGCGGCTGGCCGACGGCTCCACCCCGCAGGACAATGTGCGCGCCCTGCGCGGGCGCGGGCTGGAGGTGCTGGTGTTCACCGGCGCCGACAATCCGTTCCTGGTGCGGTCCGCGGCACGGGCCGGGGTGCTGGGCGTGGTGCGCAAGTCCGAGGACGTGCAGACCGTGGTGGCGGCGGTGCGCGCGGCGGCCTCCGGCGAACAGGTGGTGACGACCGACTGGGCCGCGGCCATCGACGGTGACCCGCAGCTGCCGGACGTCGGGCTGAGCCCGCGCCAGCAGGAGGTGCTCACGCTGTACGCGTCGGGCGAGAAGGCGTCGCGGGTGGCGCGCATGACCGGCCTGTCCGAACAGACCGTCAACGACTACCTGGGCCGCATTCGCCAGAAGTACGCCGACGCCGGGCGGCCCGCGCCGACCAAGACCGATTTGTACAAGCGAGCGGTCGAGGACGGCTGGCTGCCCGTGCCCGAACGCCACCCCCGGGCATGACCGCTGCCGGCACGTTGGACGCACCGATCGTTCGAACGGGACCGCTGGTGCGGACCGGAGCGTGGTGGCGCGGACATTCGGTGAGCGAGGAAACGGGCGCGGTGGCGTTCGATCGGATCATTCGGCGGCTCGGCCTGTCCATGGGGATCGGCGGGATGATCATGGGTCTGGTCGATCTTCCCGAGATCGTCGCCCAGAGCCGGGTCGCGCCCGCGTGGTGGGCGCCGGTGGCGGCGTTGCTGGTCTTCGCCGGGTTCCCGGTGCTGGCCGCGGTGTCGATCCGGTGGGAGCCCCGGACGATTCGCGCGGTGGCCGGCGCCACGGCGCTCGGCTATCTGGCGGCGCTCGCCACGCTGCCCTTCGCCGTGGACGCCCACAGCGTGGACGCGACCTCGGTGTGGCTGTACCGGATGCTGCCGCTGGGCATGCTGACCGCCGCGCTGGCGTGGCCGCTGCTGGTGGCGGCCGGATATCTGCTGCTGGGCTCGGTGGCGGTGGCGCTGACCGATATCTATCTCGTCGAGGATTTCACGGCGATGTCGGCGCTGAGCGCGTTCGCGCGGGCGTTCGGGCTGTCGACGCTGCTGCTGTGGTGCGTGGTCAGCGCCCTGGGGGCCGCCGCCCGGGTCGACCGGGAGTCGGCGCGGGCCAGCCGCCAGGCGGCGTCGTCGGCCGCGGCGTCCGCGCGCGACCACGAGCGCTCCCGGTTCGCGGCGCTCATCCACGACGCCGTGCTGTCCACCCTGCTCGACGCCTCGCGCGGCAACGAGCGCTCCGCGGTGCTGCACCGGCAGGCCGAGCACACCCTGGAACAGCTCGACGAGATCCGGGTCGCCGCGCGCGAACCCGATGTGCTCGACGCCCGCGCGGCGGTGATCTTCCTCCGCTCGGCGGTGCACGAGATCAATCCCGCGATCCGGTTCGCCACCCGGACCTGGCCCGGCTTCGACGATCTGCGCATGCCCGTGCACGCCGCCACCACCGTGGCCTCGGCGCTGGCGGAGGCGGTCCGCAACAGCCTGCGCCATGCCGCGGTGGCCGGGCAGCCGGTGCACCGCGCCGTCACCTGCACCATCAGCGCGGGCAGTATCCGGCTGGTGTTCACCGACGACGGTGCGGGATTCGACGTGCGGCGGGTGTCGGCCGACCGGCTGGGCATCTCGGTGAGCATTCTCGGGCGGATGCGGCAGCTGTCCGGTGGCGCCGGATTCGTGGAATCACAACCGGGGGAGGGAACGACCGTGACGCTCGTGTGGGGCGGCGATGGTTCGAATTGACCTGCGGGACAACGATATCGACGCGGGATTCGGATTGCGCGAGCTGCTCGGCCTGCGCGGCAGCACGGCCTGGTTGTTCCTGCTGATCCTGGAACTGACCATCGTGCTGTACATGCTGCGCAACCTGTCCGCGTCGCCGCCGTGGGCGGTGTTGGCCGCGCTGGTGGTGCAGGTGGTCGCCGGTGCGCTGGCGCTGGTGGTGGCCACCGATCCGCTGCCGTGGCCGGTGACCGGGTTCATCGTGGCCGCGGGGCCGGTGGCCACCGCACTCACGGTGTCGCACTTGGATTCCGAGCACGCGGGTCACATGGTGTGGACGACCTTCGTCACGTCCTATGTGATGGCGGTGCTGGTGTTGCGCGGCCGGATGGGGGCGGCCTGGCTGGGGGTGGCCGGGGTGGTGGCGGTCGATGCGATAGCCGCCCTGCGGATCGGCACCGCGGACGGCGCGATCTCCGCCGCGCTCGTCCCGGTCGGCACGGTCACCGCGATCTCGGTATTCGCGGTGATCATCCGCCCGACCCAGCGTTCGCTGCGAATCCTCCGGGAGGAAGCGACGATTCGCGCCGCGGCCGAGGCGACGATGGCCGCGGCCGACGGCGAACGGATCCGGCAGCTGGCGCGGTTGGACCGGGTGGCGCGGCCGATCCTGGAGCGCATCGCCGACGGCGCCGAACTCACGGTGGCCGAACGCGAGGAATGCCGCCTGCTGGAGGCCGAGCTGCGCGACGGCCTGCGCGCGCCGCAGTTGGTGAGCGAGGAGCTCAGCGGCGCCGCGCGGGGTGCCCGCGCCCGCGGGGTCGAGGTGGTGCTGCTCGACGACGGTGGCTTCGCCGGTGCGCCGCACTGGGTGCGCCAGCGCGTGATAGACGCGGCCACAAGGGAATTGGATGCCGCCAACGCGGGCTCCGTGACCGTGCGGGTGCTGCCGCTGGGCCGTCGGGTGCTGGCGACGGTGCTGGCGAACGCGCCGGATCACGACCGCCGCACGGAGATCGACACCGACGGGAACGTGTCCGTATCGACCTGACCCTCAGTCGTCGCAGCGGCCGGGGCCGCCCTTGCGCATCTGGTCGCGCAGTGCGTCCTGGACCGTGCTGGACAGCCAGGAGTTCAACGACATCCCGCTCTGTGCGGCGGCCTGCTCGGCGCGCGATTTGATCTGATCGACCATGCGCAGGGTCACGCGGCTGATATCGCCGGTCAGGTCCTCGAAGCTCGGCTGGTCGTTGCTCCGCTCGGTCGGCCGGACGTCGACGTGGGCGTCGGTGCCGTCCACCGAGACGTGCACGGTGCGGTCGCCGAGCGTCTCGCTGATCTCGGCGGCCAGGTCGGACAGCGCCGCCAGCAGTGCCAGCCGCGCGGAGTTCTCGGTGGCCGCGGCCAGGGCGGCGGCGGTGGCCTGGGTCTTCTCGTCGCCGAGGGCGGCGGCCGCGACCAGGTCCTCACGCAGCTGCGCGGTGTACTTGTTCAAATCCATGACACCAGCATGACAGCGCGGGTGGCGTCACGCCACCGCCAATTTGACGTCACCCGTGGCGTCGGTGTGCCGGTGGGTTGCTCCCACCGGCTCTCGAACCGGTCACATCGGCGGCATCGGTGGCGGAGGCGGCGCAAACATGCGGAGCCGACCGGGTAGCCTTGCTGACCATGACGAACGGTGAACCGACGCGAAGTGAGCTGCGCGCGTCCGGCACGGTCGGTGTCGCGATGGTGACCCCCTTTACCGCCGAGGGCAAGCTCGATGTCGATGCCGGTGTCGCCCTGGCCAACCGCCTGGTCGATCGCGGTGTCGACCTGCTCGCGATCTCCGGGACCACCGGTGAATCGCCGACCACCACCGAGTCGGAGAAGTTCGATCTGCTGCACGCCGTCGTCGATACCGTCGGCGACCGCGCGACGGTGATTGCCGGCGCGGGCACCTATGACACCGCACACAGTATCGAGCTGGCGCGCAATGCGCAGCGCGCGGGCGCACACGGCCTGCTGCTGGTCACCCCCTACTACTCGCGTCCGGCGCAGGAGGGGCTGCTGGCCCACTTCATCGCGGTCGCCGACGCCACCGACCTGCCGGTGACCCTCTACGACATTCCGCCGCGCTCGGTGGTGCCGATTCTGCCCGAGACGATCCGCCGCCTCGCCGAACATCCGCGCATCGTCGCGGTCAAGGACGCCAAGGGCGACCTCGGCGTCGGGGCCGAACTGATCGCCGAGACCGGACTGGAGTGGTACTCCGGCGACGATGTGCTGAACCTGCCGTGGCTGTCGGTCGGCGCGGCCGGATTCATCAGCGTCATCGGGCATCTCGTCCCGGAGCGGCTGGTGGCGCTGCGCGAGGCCTACCTCGCGGGTGATGTCGCGGGCGCCCGCGAGATCCACGTGAGCATGCTGCCGCTGATGCGGGCTATGGCCCGGGTGGGCGGCGTGGCCATGACCAAGTGCGGGCTGCGCCTGATCGGCGTCGAGGTGGGCGAGCCGCGGTTGCCGCAGCTGATGCCCGACGGGGAGTTGCTGCACCTGATCGCGGCGGATCTGGAGGCGGCGGGGGTGTACGCATGAGTGATTCGGAACAGCACCGTCCGCGCCGCAGAGCCGCCGCACGTCCCGCCGGGGCCCCGGCGCCCGCACCGGAACCGCGGCAGCGGCCCGAACCGGTCGCGCAGTCCGAACAGTCCACGCAGCAGCCGCAGGGCGAACGGTCCACCCAGCAGGCCCAGGCCGCACCGCCCGCGCAGCGGCCGCAGGGCGAAACATCCGCGCAGCAGGCGCCGCCCGACGCGGTCGCGCAGGAGGCCAAGGCCGCCGCGCGGGAGGAGCAGCAGCTGGCCAAGGCGGCCGAGCAGGATCTGCGGGAGGCGGAAAAGCCTGCGCCGCAGGGTGGTTCGGGCGGATCCGGCCGGTCCGAGCGCCCGGATCGCCAGCGCCGCGG
>NZ_BDBV01000160.1 GCF_001613165.1 Nocardia mexicana NBRC 108244 | reverse complement strand
CCACCACGATCGCGGGCACACCCACCGGCCGCGCGGCCAGCACGGCCACCGCGCCGGACTCGATCGCGCCCGCCGCGAAATCGTGCCCGTCGGCGCGCTCGCCGGGCAGTGCCAAGAACAGGTCACCGGGATCGACACGGCGCGAATCGAATTCGACCGCGCCGGTCACGGTCACCGCGGGGTCCGGAACATCGTGCAGCGTGCCGCCCACGATATCCGCGATCTCCCGCAGGGTCAGCTCGATCATGAAACCGTCAGGTCCTTCGTTTTCCGAGAGAGGGCCTCCGCCAGCACCTCGCGGTCATCGAACGGATACTTCACACCCGCAATCTCCTGCCCAGTCTCGTGCCCCTTCCCCGCCACCAGCACGACATCACCCGGTCGCGCCCAGTCCACGGCCGCCGCGACGGCCGCCGCCCGATCACCGATCTCGGTGACCTCGCCGCGCTCGGCCTCCGCGATTCCCAGCGCGCCGCCGCGGATCGCCTCGCGGATGGCCGCGGGCTCCTCGCTGCGCGGATTGTCGTCGGTGATGATCAGCAGATCGGCGCCGCGGGCCGCCGTCGCACCCATCAGCGGCCGCTTACCGGCGTCGCGGTCCCCGCCCGCGCCGACCACCACGGCCAGCCGGCCGCCCGAGCCGCGCACGTACTCGCGCAGGGTCGCGATCACCGATTCGACCGCGGCCGGTTTGTGCGCGTAGTCCACCACCGCCAGGAAATCCTGCCCCCGGTCCACGCGCTGCATCCGGCCCGGCACGTCCACCTGCGCCAGGGCCGCGGCGGCGGTGGCCGCGTCGACACCGGCCGCCGCGCACACCGCGACCGCCAGCAGCCCGTTGGCGATGTTGTAGTGGCCCGGAAGACGCAGCTGCACCTGGACTTTCGTCTCCGGTCCGGCCGCGGTGAAGGTCTGCTCGCCGCCGTCGGCGGAGGGACCGAGCGCGGTCCAGTCCGGCTCGTCCTCGCCCGTCGGGCTGGAGGTGGTCGCCACCGTCACCACGGAGGTGCGGCCGCCGATCTCGCGCGCCAGGCGGCGGCCCCACGCATCGTCGACACAGATCACGCAGTTCTGCGCGGCGACGGGCGAATCCGGCTCGAACAGGCGGCGCTTGGCGGCGAAGTAGTCCTCGAAGTCGGCGTGGAAGTCCAGATGGTCCTGCGACAGATTGGTGAACGCGCCCACCGCGAATCGCACGCCGTCGACGCGGCCCAGCGCCAGCGCGTGGCTGGACACCTCCATCACCACGTCCTGCACGCCCTGCTCGACCATCAGCGCGAACATGGCGTGCAGCTGCGGGGCCTCGGGGGTGGTGAGCGCGCTGGGCACGCGCTGTCCGCCGATCCGCGTCTCGATGGTGCCGATCAGCGCGGTCTGCCGTCCGGCCGCGACCAGCCCGGCCTCGATCAGATACGACGTGGTGGTCTTGCCGGACGTACCGGTGATCCCGATGACCTGCAGCCGCTGCGACGGATCGCCGTAGATGACGGCCGACAGCTCCCCCAGCACCGCGCGCGGATCGTCGCGGACCAGCACGGGCACGGCCACCGAACCGATCAGCTCCGCGCCGGCCGGGTCGGTGAGCACCGCGACCGCGCCCCGCTCGATGGCATCGGCGGCGAACCGGGCGCCATGCGCCTGGGAGCCCGGGAGCCCGGCGAACAGATCGCCGGGTTGCACGGCGTGGGACCGCTGTTCGATGCCGGTGACCACGACATCGTCGAGGTCGTCGCGGCTCGGGCGCGCGCCCGCGAGCTCGACGACCCTTCGCAGCGCGGTCGACGGCGGCGCCGACGGGCGCAGCGCCTGCGGGCTGGGCTGCACGGGCACGAAGCTCCTCTCGGTATATGCGGTTCTGTTATGCCGTCGCACGGTGACGGACTGGGGATCGACGTGTCAGGTTACCGTCAGCCCGCCTCCCCGCGTTCCTGGCATACAGGTTGGGAGCCGCCCGGCTCGGGCTCCTTCACGAAAACCACGGGTCGGAGCAGTTACATCTCCTGCAGGACAAGCGGTTTCGCCGGAGGAGAGGGCGGGATCCGATCCCGCTGCAGGGCCCACGAGGCGATGCTGTGGAACAGCGGCGCCGCCGACTGACCGCCGCTGCCGTCCGCGCTGCGGGTCGGCGCGTTCAGCATGATGCCGACGACGTAGCGCGGATTGTCGGCGGGGGCGATCCCGGCGAAGGTGATCCAGTAGCGGTCCGCGGAATAGCAGCGGCAGGCCTGGTCGATCTGCTGCGCGGTGCCGGTCTTGCCCGCGATCTGATAGCCCTCGATGCCGCCCGACGGCCCGGTCCCCTGCTGCACGCCCGTCGGATCGTGCTGCACCACCGACTGGAACATAGTGCGCAGGGTCCGCGCGGTCTGCGGGCTCACCACCCGCACCCCCTCGGGCTGCTCCTCGTCCGTGCGGCTGCCGTCCGGCCCGATCTCGGACTTCACGATGCGCGGCGGGATCCGCACGCCGTCGTTGGCGATGGCCTGGTACATCCCGGTCATCTGCAGCAGCGTCATCGAAAGGCCCTGGCCGATGGGAAGATTCGCGAACGTCGAGCCCGACCACTGATCGCGCGAGGGCACCACGCCGCCGCTCTCGCCCGGCAGGCCGACGCCGGTGCGCTGGCCGAGCCCGAACCGCTTCAGCATCTCGGCGTACCGGTCCTCGCCGACGCGCTGGGACAGCATCAGGGTGCCGACATTCGACGATTTGCCGAAGATCCCGGTGGTGGTGAACGGGGTGACGCCGTGCGGCCAGGCGTCGTTCACGGTGACGCCGCCCATGCTGATGGCGCCGGGCACCTGGTGCACCTCGTCCGGGGTGGTCAGGCCGTACTCGATGGCCGAGGCCGCGGTGACGACCTTGTTCACCGATCCCGGCTCGAAGGCGTCGGTGACGGACGGATTGCCCATATTGGGGGCGCCCCAGTTCTTCGGCCCCAGCTGCGGGTTGAAGGTGTTGTCGTTCGCCATCGCCAGCACCTGGCCGGTGTGCGCGTCCAGCACCACCGCCGAGGCGTCCTGCGCTTGCGACATCTGCTTGGCCTGCTGGACCTGCTGCTGCACGTAGTACTGCAGATCCGAATCCAGGGTCAGCTCCACCGCGGAGCCGTTCACCGCCGGTTGGCGGTCGCGCTCGCTGCCCGGGATCACCGCGCCGTCGGAGCCCTGATCGTAGGTGTGCGAGCCGTCGGTGCCCGCCAGCTCCGAATCCATCGAGGACTCCAGGCCGATCGCGCCGTGGCCGTCCCAGCCCGTCGCGCCGATCACATTGGCGGCGAGCGAGCCGCCCGGGTAGATGCGGCTGGGCTGGCGGTCGGTGCCGACCTCGGGGAACTTCTCCTTGATCTCGGAGGCGATGCGGGCGTCGACGTTGCGGGCGAGGTAGGTGAACTTGTCCTCGCTGCGCATCATGCCCAGCAGGTCCGATTCCTTCGGGCCGTCCTTGCCGAGCTTCTCGTGGATCATCTTCGCGATCGCCTGCAACCGCTGATCGGGATCGGGGGCCTTCGCGGACTTGGCCCGCGCCTCGGCCAGCTGTTTGCGGACCTCGACGGGTTGAAAGGTGAGCGCCTTGGTGGCCACGGTGAAGGCCAGCGACTTGCCGTTCCGGTCGGTGATCGGACCGCGCATCGCGTCGTCGGCGATGTGCACGGTGCGCTGGTTCGCCGCCTCCGCCGACAGCTTCGGGGCGGCGATCGTCTGCACCCAGAGCAATTGGGCCGCGACCAGGAGCAGTGCCACCAGCATCAGGATCCGGCCGACGCCGAACCGGAGCCGGAACGTGGCGTCGGCCGCCGTCCCGGGTCTGGCTCGTTTGCGCGGGCGCGCCGGGGCGCGCCGCGAGGAGGTCGAGCGTCCGCGCGCCGAACTCATCGAACCACCTCACCCGGGGCGGGAACTCCGGCCTGGTCCTGCGCTGCGGCAGGGGCCTGCCCTGCCGGAGCGGGGTTCGCGCCCGGCACCTGATTGACCGGAACCGGCTGATCCGTACCGGATTGGGCGGCCCGATCCGGCGTTCCGGACGGAACCTGGGCTCCCGCAGCCGGATTCGCGCCCGGCACCTGATTGACCGGGACCGGCTGGTTCGCGCCGGGACGGGCGGCCTGGTTCGGCGTTCCGGACGGAAGCTGCACCGGCGGAAGCTGATTCGTGCCCCCGGCCTGGTTGCTCACCGCCTGGTTCGCGCCCGCCGCCGGAGTGCTCGTGACCGGCAGGAGTCGCTCGCCGCTCGCCTGACCGGGCCTCGGGGGCACAGCGGTCGGCGCCGCCGGGGTGGTGTTCAACGGCGGCGCCGGAGCGCCGTGCTCGGGCGTCTCCTTGCCGATCACGGTCACCGTTCCGTCGGGGGCGATCAGCAGCCGGGAGGGATCCTTGGCCGGGATCATGCCCAGTTCGCGGGCGCGGTTGGCCAGGTCGGGGGCCGAATCGGCGGCCTCCACCTCGCGCTGCAGCGCCGCCCGCTCGTCGCCGAGCTGGCGGTTGATCCGCCGCGCGTCGCCGAGCTGGTAGCTGTCCTCGGCGGCCCGGGTGGTGAGCAGCAGGGTGAAGATCAGCCCGCACGCCAGCAGCGCGATGATGCCCGCCACGAACGGAATCCGCCCCGCCATCGCCGAGGCGGCCCGGCCCGGCAGCGGCGGCAGTGCGCCGTTGCCCTCGACCCGGTTGCGGCGGCGTTCGTAAGCCCGCTGCGCCGCACCGGATTTCACCCGCTCGGCCTGTTTCACGCGCCGCGGCGCGGCCTTTTCATCCCGGCGGGGCGTAATCGTCGCCGATCGCGTCGCCTCCCGCCCGGCCCGCCGTGCCGATTCCCGTTCGGCCCGCCGCGGTGCGTCCACCCGTGTGCGCACGCTCATCTTTCTGCCTCCCCTACTGCGATGAACCGGAGAGGTGCGGCGGCGTTCCCGGGGCCCTGCGTTGTTCCGCAGGTCAGCTGCCCCGGGACTACCGTCCGCACCGCACTCATCCGGCCTCCTGAATCCGTTCCACGGCCCGCATCCGCACCGGGGCGGCACGCGGGTTGTCCTCTATCTCCTGCGCCGATGCCTTCTCCGCCCCCCGGGTCAGCACCGTGAATTCCGGCCCCATACCGGGCAACTCGACCGGTAGGTCCATCGGCGTGCGCGACGCCGACCGCTGCGCGAACATCTGTTTGACGACCTTGTCCTCCAGTGACTGATAGGACATGACGACAATGCGGCCGCCCACCTCCAGCGCGTCCAGCGCCGCCGGCAGCGCGGCCTCCAGCGACTCCAGCTCCCGGTTGACCTCCACGCGCAGCGCCTGGAAGGTGCGCTTGGCGGGGTGCCCGCCGGTGCGCCGGGTGGCGGCCGGGATCGCGTCGTAGAGCAGCTCCACCAGCTCCGCGCTCGTGCTGAACGGGCGCTGCTGCCGCCGCTCGAGAACCTTGCTCGCGATCCGGCCCGCGAAGCGCTCCTCGCCATAGGTTTTCAGCACCCGGGCCAGTTCGCCGTGGCTGTAGGTGTTCAGCACGTCGGCGGCCGTCAGCTCGGCGGTGGGATCCATCCGCATGTCCAGCGGCGCGTCGACGGAGTACGCGAAGCCGCGCTCGGCCTCGTCCAGCTGCATCGACGACACGCCCAGGTCCATGAGGATCGCCCGCACCGAATCGGTCGGCGACAGCCCGGCCGTCGCCAGCGCGTCGGCGATGCCGTCGTAGCGGGTGTGCACCAGCGTGATCCGGTCCTCGAACGGCCGCAGCCGCTCGCCCGCCAGCTCGAGCGCGGCGGTGTCGCGGTCCAGTCCGATCAGGCGAATCGACGGATAGGTGCGCAGGAAGTGCTCGGCGTGGCCGCCCAGCCCGAGCGTCGCATCGACCAGGACGCCACCGGAAGCCAGTGCGGGACCGAGGATTTCGTCGGCTCGCCGCAGCAGGACCGGAACATGACGGGGAGGCGGGTTCGCATGATTCACCTCGACCTCCCGGATCCGCCTGCGATTGGACTGACACGTCGGTGGTGGTGAATGCCCCGTGGTCTCTGACCGACGATCGGCACCTGGCGTTGGGGAAGTACGTCAGGGTCCAGTCGGTCAGAGGCCGCGGGGCATTCGCCTCGCTCGGGGCTAGAAGATCCCGCCCAGCGACTCGTCTCTGGCCAGCGAGTAATCCTCCTCGTTTTCGGCGAGGTAGGACTCCCACGCCTGCTTGTCCCATATTTCGAGGAAATCGACCGAGCCGATCACCACGCAGTCCTTCGTCAGGCTCGCGTAGCGGCGGTGCTCGACCGACAGCGTGATCCGGCCCTGTCCGTCCGGACGTTGCTCATCGGTGGAGGCCGCCAAGGCCCGGACGAAAGCCCTTGCCTGCGGGTTGCTTCGGGATGCCGCGGAGGCCCGCCGCGCTAGCGCGGTGAACTCCTCCTTGGGATACACGGCAAGGCTGTGGTCCTGACCCTTCGTGACCATCAACCCTCCCGCCAGTTCGTCCCGAAACTTCGCCGGCAACGTCAGTCGCCCCTTGTCGTCCAGCCGAGGCGTGTAGGTACCGAGAAACACCGTCTCGACACCTCCTGCTGGATCACCTCGTCTGATCGGCCTCCATCAGTGCGCGTCCCACATTACCCCACTTTCCCCCACTTTCAATCGAAAGCCGCGGTGATCCCGGTCCACGCGTGGCGGATTTCCCAGGTCGCGTCAGCTATCGCCCAGGTGGGGAGATTTCACCGAGTTCCCCCGACGCATCCCGCAAATTCGTCCGACGACCCGACAACCGTCAGCAAACTCGCAGATCGGACCGGCTCGACGGCCGGGGTGGGCGGGAGTGGGGAGCACCCGTGGGGAGATGTGGGGTGTCCTGGAAGGCCGTGGTGACTGATACCCACCGGCCCTGGGAAGAGATCCGCACAACAAAACGACACGCCGCGCTTCGCACGGCGTGTCGCGGTAGGTCGACGGGGTCTAGTTGCCTTCTTCGAACCGGCGCCTGAACCGGTCCTCCATACGGGCGGCGAAGCCGCCGCCGGACTTGCGCGGTTTGCTCTTCGGACCGCCGCCGCCCGGGGCACCGCCGGTGCCCGGTTGCGCGTCCTCGCCCTTGCGACCGGTGCCCGGCAGACCCGAGCCACCCATCAGAAGGAGTACGCCCGCGCCGAACATCACGATGAACCCGAACAGGCTGATGATGGGAAAACCGCCCGGCTTCACGGGCAGGGCGATGCCCGCGACGAGTAGAACCAGGCCGAGGACGAACAAGGCCGCCGCCTGAAGTCTGCGTCTACCGGTGATCGAACGTAGGCGTCCGCCACGGACGGTCGAGGCGAACTTGGGGTCCTCAGCATAGAGCGCGCTCTCGATTTGTTCGAGCATGCGCTGCTCGTGCTCGGAGAGTGGCACGGTACCTCCCCCGGCACTTGTCGTGGTGGTCGCCTCCGGGTAGACGACAAGTAGCCGACCTTGGCGGCTACCTGCCACCAATGATACGAGTTCGATCAGTGCGCTACCACCTACTCGCCGATGTTCAGGCCGTGCCGTCGGCAAGCCCGCCCTCCATCGGCCGCAATCGAGCCGTCGTACTGATCAAGTCTTCCACATCGTGCAGGAATGCTCCTACCCGAGAAGCGAACTCATCGGCGCGCCGCGCATCGACCGGCCGATCGAGCCCGGCCTCGATCGCCGCGCGGGTCTCGGAGAAGGAACTGAAGTAGTCGGCCCACATCACGAACTCGGGCGCGGCCTGCTGCATCAGCACCCAGGCGTTGCGCGAACGCGCCCGGGGCGCACGGTCGGCGCCGGTGAGCGCGAGCACCGCTCCCGCGCCGCGCAGCGCCGCCAGATATGCGGTCCGGAACCGCTCGCGCGGATCGACCTCGCCGGCCGACTGCAGCAGCAGCCCGTCGGCGCGGTCCAGCAGACCACCCGCCCGCCCGGAACGTCCCGGATTCCCGATCCGACCAGCCATTGCGGCACCTCCACACCCTTCGCACACCCGGGCCCGTCGAGTACATCGCCGACCGGACGGACCGAACAGGTATTCGAACGTTTCAATTGAGTGTGAATATAGAGACGACCACCGACAAACTTCCGCCCCGCGCTCGTCCCCGCGTCCGAGCGCGGCCACCGCGTCGAACGAGAGCCACGCTGTCCTGACATGACCGCCCTCAGACCGCACCACACCCCCGCCCCCGTCGTCGTCGACCTGTCGGTCGCCGCACTACGCGCCCGGCTGCACGACGCGCTGGCGGTGTACGTCGCGGCCATGGACTATCCGCGCGGCACCGAACACCACCGCGCGCCGATGTGGACCGAGCACACCACGCGGCCCGGCTGGCAGGCGGTGGCGGCCGTGATCCCCGACGACACCGGGGAATTCGACCTGCGCACCGCGCCGATCGTCGCGATCGCCTACGGCTACCGCGGCGCGCCGCATCAGTGGTGGCATCAGCAGGTCCACAACGGGATGCGCCGCTCCGGCTGGCCCGAACACGCCGCGCAGGAACTGCTGTCGAACTACTTCGAACTCACCGAGCTGCACGTGCACCCTGCCGCGCAGGGCCGCGGAATCGGCGAGACGCTGCTGGTCCGGCTGCTGCGGGACCGGCCGGAGTCCGCGGCGCTGCTGTCCACGCCGGAGGTCGACCGCGAGGACAATCGCGCGTGGCGGCTATATCGGCGCCAGGGATTCACCGATGTGATCAGGCATTTCGTCTTCTCCGGCGATACCAGGCGGTTCGCGGTGCTGGGCCGCCGACTGCCGATGGAAACACCGTGAAGGGGCCTTTCGCACTGGGCGGCGAGGTGCGGCCGTGAGCGAGCTTGCGAGCGAACCATCGACACAGCGCGCATCGCGCACGGCGGAACCGAGCGCCGGCGAGGTGCAGCCGTGAGCGAGCCGCCGCGGCGTGTCGTGGTTGTCGGCTCGGGCCATAATGCGCTGGTCGCCGCCTGCTACCTCGCCCGCGCGGGGCATGCGGTGGAGGTGCTCGAACGCGACGAGGTGCTCGGCGGAGCGGTGTCGACGGTGGAGCGGTTTCCGGGCCATCTGGTCGATCGCGGCTCCTCGGCGCACATCATGATCCGGCACACCGGGATCATCGAGGAACTGGAGCTGGAGCGGTTCGGGCTGCGCTATATCGATTGCGACCCTTGGGGATTCGCGCCCGCACCGGCGGGAACCGACCGGCCGCCGATCGTGTTCCAGCGCGACCTCGACGCCACCTGCGCGTCGATCGAGGCCGCGTGCGGCACCCGCGACGCCGACGCGTACCGGCGCTTCGCCCGGGTGTGGGGCCCGCGCGCGCAGCGGGTGATGCGGGCCTTCGCCGGACCACCGGGGCCCGGCCGGTTGCTGCGGTCGTTCTGGGGGCTGGACAGCCGGGCGGGCGGCGCCGCGCTGTCCCGCGAATTTCTGCAGTCCGGAGATGCCCTGCTGGACAGCTACTTCGACGACGAACGGCTGAAGGCCGCGCTGGCCTGGTTCGGCGCACAGTCGGGACCGCCGATGTCGGAACCCGGTACGGCTCCGATGGTCGGGTTCGCCGCACTCCTGCACACGCTGCCGCCGGGGCGGGCGGTCGGCGGCAGCGGCGCGCTCACCGC
>NZ_BDBV01000159.1 GCF_001613165.1 Nocardia mexicana NBRC 108244 | reverse complement strand
CGCCGGTGCCACGCTGCGCGCCACGGGGGTGCGGGTGCGGGTCACCGGCGCGGAGCACGCCCGCGACGCGCGGCCCGCGGTGTTCCTGTTCAATCACCAGAGCCAGTTCGACATGGTGGTGCTTGCCGAGGTGCTGGGGTCGGGGTTCACCGGAATCGTGAAGAAGGAAGTCACCCGCAATCCGGTCTTCGGGCCGCTGATGCGGTTCGCGGGTGCGACATTCATCGATCGGACGGATACCGCGGGCGCGCGGGCCGCGCTGGCGCCGGTGGTGGAGACCCTGCGCGGCGGGCTATCGATCGTCGTCGCACCGGAGGGCACTCGATCGCTGACGCCGCGGGTGGGCCCGTTCAAGAAGGGGGCGTTCCATATCGCGGTTCAGGCCGGTGTGCCGATCGTCCCGATGGTGATCCGGAACGCGGGCGAAATCGCCTGGCGCAATTCGGCGGTCGTGCGCAAGGGCACCGTCGACGTGGCGGTGCTGCCGCCGATCGATGTCGGCGGCTGGGACCCCGGCGATATGGACGCCGAAATCGAGCGGGTCCGACAGCTTTTCGTGGACACCCTGCTCGATTGGCCCGCGCCCGAGCCGATGCCGCAGCGCTAGACCGAGCGCCCGAAGAGCAGCTTCCACGGCATCAGCGCCGACTCCAGCTGCACCCTGAGGCTCATCTTGGAGGCGCCCTTGGTGCGCTCCTCGAACCGGATCGGCACCTCGGCGATCGCGATGCCCTGCTTGATCGTCCGGTAGTTCATCTCGACCTGGAAGGAGTAGCCGTTGCTGTGGATCGAGGCGACGTCGATGGCGCGCAGCGTGTCGGCCTTCCACGCCTTGAACCCGGCGGTCGCGTCCTTGACGCCCAGCCGCAGAATCAGGTTGACGTAGAAGTTGGCCCAGGCCGACAGCGCCTTGCGGTACCACTTCCACTCCGAGGCGGTCGAGCCGCCCGGGACGTAGCGGGAGCCCAGGACCACACCCGCGTCGGAGGTCTCCAGCTTGTCGAGCATGGCCGGGATCACCTCGGCCGGATGCGAGAGGTCGGCGTCCATCTGGATGACGACGTCGGCTCCCTCGTCGAGCGCCTTGGTGATGCCGGCGATGTAGGCGCGGCCGAGCCCGTCCTTCTCGGTCCGGTGCAGCACGCTCACGACGCTGGGCAGTTCGGCGGAGAGCTTGTCGGCGACGTCGCCGGTGCCGTCCGGTGAGCTGTCGTCGACGACCAGGACGTGCAGATCGGAGACCGGTAGTGCGGTCAGCCGCTCCACCGCCACCGGCAGGTTCTCCCGCTCGTTGTAGGTCGGCACCACCACGGTCACCTTCACAAGTCGCCCTCCGCTCGATTCGACCCGATTCTGCTCACCCGCGCGCGTGCGGGCACGATTCTGCTCATGGAACCGTAGCCCACCGCCCCGAACGCGGACGAGTTAGCTCAGTGGTCGTCGCCCCGGTCCGCGCGCTCGTTGCGTTCGCGGACGATCTCGAGGGCGCGTTCCGCAGTCGCCCGGTCCGGATAGGGCCCCATGCGGTCCGCGAACCAGCACCGTTTTCCCTGCTCGGGGCGGTGGTGCTTCAGGCAGTAGTACCAGGCGTCATCGGATTCACCCATGCCACCAGCATCCCACTCGCGCCGGAGCACTCGCCCCCAACACGCGTGGCGTACCCACCGGCCGCCCCGCCCGTCCGGCGATACTGCTCGGATGAGCGGATCCGCCCACGAGTCCGACGACCAAGTGCCCGCCTGGGCTCGCCGCACGGCAGGCGAGTCCCGGATGATGGCCACGGCGGCCGTGCTGGTCACCATCGTGCTGCAAATCCTGCTCCCGAATCAGTTCACCCCGAATCCGCAATGGCTGGGCCCCGGTCTGGAGTTGCTGTTGCTCGCCGTGCTGATCGTGGCAAACCCGACCCGGATCAATCGGGAGGAGAACTGGCTGCGCACCTGCAGCCTCGTTCTGGCGACCGTGCTCGGCCTCATTACGGCGTGGTCGGTCGACCGTTTGGTGATGGGCTTGATCGATGGTCAAGTCAGCAACAATCCGGGCGCCCTGCTAGGTTCCGGCGCCGCGATCTGGCTGACCAATGTCGTCGTATTCGCGCTCTGGTATTGGGAATTCGATCGAGGCGGCCCCGCCGCCCGAGCCCACGCCCGCAACCCCTATCCCGACTTCCTGTTCGTCCAGATGCAGAACCCCAACTTGACCGACCCCGACTGGGAACCCCAATTCACCGACTACCTCTATATGTCGTTCACCAATGCAACGGCCTTCAGCCCCACAGACGTCATGCCCATGACCCGCTGGGCCAAGACCACAATGATGTTCCAATCGGCCATATCCCTGATCACCATGTCGTTGGTGATAGCCCGCGCAGTGAACGTATTGAAGTGAAGCACTCACCCCGAAACTTAGAAAGACACATCAACTAAATGCCACGCCCCCAGCACAAGCCCCGCACCCCAGAGCGGGAACGCGGGAGCGAAGGCCCCACAACAAACAGCCCACCCTGACCAAGGGACTACAACCCCGGAAGGAAGCTCGCAGGCAAGCCCCCAACCTGCCAGGCAGCACCCCACCTTCGGCCCAGCGACTACACCCCAGAAGGGGCTCGGGGCAAAGCCCACATGCCAGCAAGTACCCCACCTTCGGCAAAGGACTACCCCTCGGAAAGGGGGCCCGGGGGCGAAGCCCCCAACCTGCCAGCAGTACCCCGCCTTCGGCAAAGGACTACCCCTCGGAAAGGGGGCTCGGGGGCGAAGCCCCCAACCTGCCAGCAGTACCCGCCTTTGGCCAGGGACTTCACCTCGGCAAGGGGGGCTCGGGGGCGAAGCCCCCAACCTGACAACCGGTAAACCGCCTTTGGCCAAGAACTACACCTGAGGAAGGGGGGGTCCGGGGGGCGAAGCCCTCCCGGGCTGGGGTGTGGGGGCCGCGCCCCCACAAATCACCTTCGAACAAGGGAGTGGACGAAGTCCCACGAACAGGGGACCCCTGAGAAGGTGGCCAAGGCCGGGATCGAACCGGCGACCTTCCGCTTTTCAGGCGGACGCTCGTACCAACTGAGCTACCTGGCCGGAGGCACCCGTACCGAATGCCTAGCTATGTCTTGCGACCCTGACGGGACTCGAACCCGCGACCTCCGCCGTGACAGGGCGGCGCGCTAACCAACTGCGCCACAGGGCCTTGCTCTGCTCTCAACGGTGTCGCCACCGTACCCCCTACGGGATTCGAACCCGCGCTACCGCCTTGAAAGGGCGGCGTCCTAGGCCGCTAGACGAAGGGGGCCCGCCGGATCTCTCCGGACCGTTTCTCAACGGCTTCCGTTGGGAGCCCGCATAGCTTATGACAGCTCGATCGTGAAACCCAAATCGGCTGGTCAGGGCGCCGACCGGCGGGACCCGCGCAGCTGCGCCTCAGACTCCGAGATCCTCCATTCGCGCGGACGCGCGCCAGCCGATGCGCCGGAACTCGTCGAGCCACTCGGGGGTGGCCATGGATTCGACGATCACTTCCAGCGCCTCGGTGAACCGCGACCGCAGGTCGATTCCACCGCCGAGCAGGTCGATGATGTAGCGCTGACCAGCCAGGGCGGCGGCGAGGGTGCGGGTGAACCGGTCGGGGTCGGCGTCGGGCCGCAGCTGCTTCTGGTCGACGGCACGCACCGCGAGCAGCCGGGTGGCCCGCCCGAGGATGCGCCCGCCGCCGGCCTGGACGTCGCGATAGAACTCCGGTTCGATGATGAGCCGGAACTCGGCCTAGATGATGATGTCGTTCTCGAGCCGCAGCGCGATCTCGTCGATCATGCCGTGCAGCACATCCAGGGATCCGAGATCCGTTCTGGTGAGCCATCTTTCCGTGGTCGCGCGGTAGCGTTCGACCGCGGCGTCCAACACCGCGCGCGCCAGATCCTCCTTGGAGTCGAAGTGGAAGTACATGGCGCCTTTGGTGGCGCGCGATCCCTCCAATATGCGGTTGAGCGATGCCGCGGCATAGCCGCTCTTCCCGAATTCAACGGCGGCGGACCTGATGATCGCCGCACGTGTCCGGCGGGCCCGCTCTTGCTGCCGTGCCATGCTCGAAACGCCTCCGAAGCTACTTGCCGTCGGAAGGACCCCCGTGGGGAGCAGTCCTCGACGCGAAGTTATAAGATTTTCAAATACTTCAACTCGGGCTACCGCCCGGTTTTTCAAACTTTTGGTACGAAAACTCGCGAGAAAACCTGAAACACGCTGGCTGGTATAGTTCTCGGCGCCCGGGTGCGCCGCAGGGGGTGCGCACCCGGGCGTTTTCTTCGTCTCGGATCTGCCTCCTGCGACGCAATCTCCAGGGCGTCGCGATCGGGTCTGACCGGTCGCGACATCGTCGGGCACATCAACCATAGGCCGAATCCCATCCCGCCGGGGTACTCCCGGTTCTTCCGGAATTCACCAAGCGGTCACCGTACCCCGAATCAGTACCCACCGTAGGGCGTACCGGCGAGTCAGTTCGCCCGATTGCGTTTCTCGAACACCGGCAAATACACGGCTACCGTGTGGGTGATTGGTTCCTTTCGCGAATTCCGCCGCGCCCCAGCACCGTTCATCCCCGGGCCGACCCGGCCCCGGCGACCCGCCGCCCGCCCAACACATCCGCCTCCGTTCCCGTCGTCCCCCCGGACGATCCGCCGACACACTCACCTCCACTACCAATTACGTTGCCACGCACCACGTTTGGTTGATATTTCCACACTTCTGCTCTCAAACAAATTGGGAACCAAGGTGTTTGCCCCCAACTTCGGGGGCAATTGGACCCCGAATCCGCACCTCGGGGCGTATCGTCCGACGGCCCCGCCGCGTATCAATCGCGCGCACAGCATGTCCCGCTTCGCTGCCCGGTGCTCGGCCCGCCCATGCGCCGCGGTGCCCGTCCACTGCCCCGACGGCGTCGAACCGCTGCCACTGCTCCGCCGCACCAGCCGCTGTCCGGGGTCACAGTCCGGCGCGGCGGCCGAATGCCCACGCCGACAGCACAACCGATCCCGCACCGCCCGACCACCGGTGGCGAGACCGCCGAACACGGACGCGGAGTGGGTAGCCAGCACAAACCCCGGCACCCGGATACCGGTTACCGCTCGCGTACCCGGCGCATTAGACTTGCCATCCGCGCCCCTATAGCTCAGTTGGTAGAGCTACGGACTTTTAATCCGCAGGTCCCAGGTTCGAGCCCTGGTGGGGGCACCTTTCCGAGGGGCCGGAGCCGCAGCGCTCCGGCCCTTCGTCGCTCGCCGATCACGACCTGGCAAATCTTCCGCGTTCGGCCGGACCCCTCGCCTACTGTTGGCACATCCGGTGGCCACCGGTCCATCCCACGAGAGGGGCTTCAGCCATGAATTCGTTCGATGACCTGCTCTCCCAAGTTCCGATCGGACAGATCGCAGACAAGCTCGGCGTGGACGAGGCGACCGCGACCAATGCGGTGCAGACCGCCCTGCCCGCCCTGCTCGGCGGTCTGCAGGCACAGACCGGCAATCCGCAGCGGGAACAGACCGTCCAGGGCCTGGTCGACCAGCATCAGGACGACGGGTTGCTGGCGGGTGGCGTCGATATCGAGCAGGTCGACGCGAACTCCGGCGAACAGATCGTGGACAACGTCTTCGGCCAGGAGAAGAACACCGTCATCAACGCGCTGGGCGCGACCGAGGGCTCCGGCGGCAACGAACTCGTCGCCAAGGTGCTGCCGCTGCTGGCCCCGATCGTGCTCGCGTATCTGAGCAAGCAGATGGCGGGCGGGTCCGCGGGGGCGGGCACGACGCCGGCACCGGCCCCGAGCACCGGGGGCGGCGGCCTCGGCGACATTCTGGGCGGACTGCTCGGCGGCGGTGGCAAGAGCGGCGGCATCGGCGGGGCGATCTCGGATGCGCTGGGCAAGAACGCCGGCGGAACCCTCGGGAACATCCTCGGCGGACTGCTCGGCGGCAAGCGCTGACACCCCGCCCGGACCGCCCGGCGCCACGTGCGGCGGGCGGTTTCTCGCGACCGGGCTAACACTTCGCGCGTGGGAACGATAGTCAGCACGGCGCGGCCCGGACGCATAGACTCGGAACCGTTGTACCCGTCCCGACGTCGCCATATGAGTTCCATCACGGACACTGTGAAGTCACCCAGATGCGTTTCGCATCACACCTACGGTGCCGTAAGGTATGGGCCGCGGCGGCACGGCCAAGGGGGACTGACGAGCAAGAGTGCACGACACACCGAAGGGCAATGTATATGGCAAGGGATCTGACTCAACTCGAACTGCTGACAGAGTTGGAGCCGGTTGCCGCGCAGAACGTCAACCGCCACCTGTCGATGGCCAAGGAATGGCACCCGCACGACTACGTGCCGTGGGACGACGGGCACAACTTCGCCGCGCTGGGGGGCGTGGATTGGGATCCGTCGCAGTCGAAGCTCGGTGAGGTCGCCAAGGCGGCGATGATCACGAACCTGCTGACCGAGGACAACCTGCCCTCCTACCACCGCGAGATCGCCGAGAACTTCTCCCAGGACGGCGCCTGGGGCACCTGGGTCGGACGCTGGACCGCCGAGGAGAACCGCCACGGCATCGTCATGCGCGACTACCTGGTGGTCACCCGCGGTGTCGACCCGGTCGCCCTCGAAGAGGCCCGGATGGTTCACATGACCAACGGCTTCGCCTCGCCCGCCGAGGCCGACGCCGGGTTCCTGCACTCGGTCGCCTACGTGACGTTCCAGGAGCTGGCCACCCGCGTCTCGCACCGCAACACCGGCAAGGTCTGCGACGACCCCATCGCCGACCGCATGCTGCAGCGCGTCGCCGCCGACGAGAACCTGCACATGATCTTCTACCGCAACATGTGCGGTGCGGCCCTGGACCTGTCCCCCGACCAGGCACTCGAGGCGATCACGCTGATCCTGGAGAACTTCCAGATGCCCGGCGCGGGCATGCCCAACTTCCGCCGCAACGGCGTGCTGATGGCCAAGCACGGCATCTACGACCTGCGTCAGCACCTGGAGGAGGTCGTCCAGCCGGTGCTGAAGAAGTGGAAGATCTTCGAGCGCGACGACTTCAGCGCCCGCGGCGAGCAGACCCGCGAGCGCCTCGGCCTGTTCCTGGAGAAGCTGGGCCAGGACGTGCTGAAGTTCGAGGAGCAGCGCGACCGCATGCTCGCCCGCGAGGCCGCCAAGCGCGAGCGGCAGCTGGCCTCCAGCTCGGCGGGCTGATCGACTACCCCGCCGCTCCGGACCGGCTGCCGTTCCGGAGCGGCGGGCACCGATTCATCTGCTCACGGCGGTCTCCGTGGCCACCCGCGACAGCTTCGCCGGATTGCGCACGATGTAGACGCCGGTGACCAGGCCGTCATCGATCCGCATCGTCACCACGTTGTCGATGTGTCCGTCCAGCCGGACGATCAGGGCCGGGCACCCGTTGACCTGCACCGGCTCGGCCGATACCGAATCGCCGAACCGCTGCGCGAGCAGGGCCGCCAGGCGAGCGACCCGGCGGGCTCCCACGACCGGCCTGCGCACGGCGTGCGCGACCCCGCCGCCGTCGCCAAGCAGGACCACATCCGGCGCGAGAATGTCCAGCAGTCCCTGCAGGTCACCCGTCTCGACCGCCCGCTGGAACGCGGCGAGCGCGACCCGGGTCTCGGCCGGGGAGACAACCCCGCGCGGCCGCCGCGCATCCACGTGGGCCCGCGCCCGATGCGCGATCTGACGGACCGCGGCCGAACTCTTGCCGACGGCGTCCGCGACCTCCGCATACTCCAGATCGAACACCTCCCGCAGCACGAACACCGCCCGCTCGACCGGCGTCAGAGTCTCCAGAACCAGCAGCATCGCCGTGGACACGCTCTCGGCCAGCTCGACGTCCTCGGCCACATCCGGCGCGGTGAGCAGCGGTTCGGGCAGCCAGGATCCGACATAGGACTCCTTGCGCCGGCCGAGCACGCGCAGCCGGGTGAGCGCCTGGCGCGTGGTGATCCGTACCAGGAACGCGCGCTCGTCCCGCACCGCGTCGAGATCGACGCCCGCCCACTGCAACCAGGTCTCCTGCACGACGTCCTCGGCGTCGGCGGCCGAGCCGAGCATCTCGTAGGCGACCGTGAACAGCAGGTTGCGATGGGTCACGAAGGCCGCCGTGGCGGGATCCTCGCCCGCATCGCGACCTTCCGCGGCCGATGTACCGGCCATGGCCGACTCCCTTCGTACCCGAACCCTGTCCTCTCCGAGACACCGCCGATCGCGGATATGTGACACCGGGACACCCGGTGCGCCCGGTGGCACGCATCACACACCCCGGGCTGTCACAGCGATCGAGGTTCCGGCGACGTATGCCCGTTCAGTGACGCCGAAGAGGAGGCCGATATGAAGGTCGTAGTTGTGGGCGCCGGCTACGCGGGCATGATCGCGACGAACCGGCTGGCCAAGAAGGTGAGCGAGGCCGAGATCACCGTCATCAACCCGCGGCCGGAATTCGTCCCGCGCGTGCGGTTGCACCAGCACATCGCGGGCACCGGCGATATCGCCGCACCGATCACATCGCTTCTGCGAGAAGGGATTACGGCACGGGTGGGCAACGTCGACAAGATCGCCGACGGCGCCGTCGCCCTCGACGACGGCGAGCAGTTCGCCTACGACTACGCATTCCTCGCCGTGGGCAGCACGGTGCGGCCGCTGTCGGGCACCATCCCGGTGGGCGTGTGGGAGAGCGCGGAGCGGGCCCGCGCGGCATGTGCCGCGCTGCCCGCGGGGAGCCTCGTCACGGTGGTCGGGGGTGGGCCGACGGGCATCGAGACGGCGGCCGAGATCGCCGCCGCCCGCACGGATCTCCGGGTGCGCATCGTCGGTTCGTCGGTCGCCGGGGGCTTCTCGCCCGGAGCGCGCCGCCGGATACGCGCGGGGCTGGAGCGGCTGCGGGTCGACATCGTCGACGACGGTGTGACGAAGGTGGTTGCGGGCGAAGGAGAGTCCGACGGCCTCGTGCACCTTCGGTCGGGGCGGGCATTCACCTCCGACCTGAGCCTGTGGGCGATGGTCTCGGGCGTCCCCGATCTCGCGGCGCGCAGCGGCCTCGCGGTGAATCAGGAGGGCCGCGCCCTCGTCGACGAGTTCCTGCGCAGCGTCACCGATGAGCGCATCTTCGCCGTGGGCGACTGCGCGGCGGTGCCCGGCTCTCGCTTCGCCTGCCAGACGGCCGGGCCGCAGGGCGCGCATGCGGCCGACACCTTGGCCCGGATCGTCCGGGGCCTCGAGCCCGAGCCGTACTCCATGGGATACGTCGGGGTCGGCGTCAGCCTCGGGCGCAAGGATGCGGTCGTCCAGATCACCCGGCGCGACGACACACCCCGCCGGGCCTATCTCGCCGCGGGCCCGGCGGTGCTGCTCAAGGAGGCGGCGTGCTGGGGCGCGGAGTACGGGGCGCGCACGGGCGCGGGCGCGTGGCTGCCTGGCCCGAAGTGACCCGGTGACCCCGGCCACGAGCGGGTATTTGAGACACTGGAGATCATGACTGCCGTTGTCGAGGCCACGCCCCAGCTGCGGATCGGCCCCTATCCGGTCGATCCGCCGGTGGTGCTGGCCCCGATGGCCGGGATCACCAACGTCGCCTTTCGCACACTGTGCCGCGAATTCGGCAGCGCCACATCTGTCTACGTCTGCGAGATGATCACCGCCCGGGCTGTGGTCGAACGCGATCCGAAGACCATGCACATGATGAGCTTCGGAGCCGACGAACGTCCGCGTTCCATGCAGCTCTACGGCGTGGATCCGAAGACCATGGCCGAGGCTGTCAAGATCATCGTCGGGGAGAACCTGGCCGACCACATCGATACGAACTACGGCTGCCCGGTGCCGAAGGTGACCCGCCTCGGCGGCGGTGCCGCGCTGCCGTACAAGCGGCGGCTGTTCGAGTCGATCGTGCGCAGCATGGTCGCCGCCGCCGAACCCGCCGGCGTGCCGGTCACGGTGAAGTTCCGCATCGGCATCGATGACGACCACCTCACCTACCTCGACGCCGGGCGCATCGCCGAGGCCGAGGGCGCGGTGGCGGTCGCGCTGCACGCCCGCACGGCGGCCCAGCGCTATTCCGGCGCGGCCGACTGGTCGGCGATCGCGCGGCTGAAGGAGGCCGTCACCACCGTCCCGGTGCTCGGCAACGGCGATATCTTCAGCGCCGACGATGCGCTGCGCATGATGGCCGAGACCGGATGCGACGGCGTCGTGGTCGGACGCGGCTGCCTCGGCCGCCCCTGGCTGTTCGCCGAACTACAGGCGGCCCTGCGCGGCGAGCCGGTCCCCGCGGGCCCGAATCTGGGCCGGGTCGGCGAGATCCTGTATCGGCACGCGGCCCTGCTGGCCGATCACGACGGCGAAGACAAGGGCCTTCGTGACCTGCGCAAACACATGGCCTGGTACCTGATGGGCTTCCCGGTGGGCGCCGAACTGCGCCGCGCCTTCGCCACGGTCTCCACCCTGACCGAACTCCAGGACCTGATCGGCAAGCTCGACCCCACCGCCCCCTTCCCCAAGGACGCGGAGGGCCCGCGCGGCCGCCAGGGCTCCCCCGGCAAGGTCAGCCTCCCCCACGGCTGGCTCGACGATCCCGAAGACGCCGCCGTCCCCACCGCCGCCGACGTCATGCACTCGGGCGGCTGAAGCAAGCCCTCCACCGAGTCCGAGCCTGCCGGGCGGACCCCGCGACGGCCTCGAGGCTGCGGCGGTCCCCACAGGCAACCGCTGACGTCATGTACGCGAGCAACCGTTCCCCTGACAAGGTGGACCTGCCCCGCAATCCGTCCGACACCCCGCCGACTACAGCACTCGTGCGGGTTGCTGCGACGGCTCTCCGGGCTGGGCGAGACTGTCGGGCGGCTCGCTGGATGATCGCGCGGACGCGCCGCGCGGTCCTCTGCTGGCGGATGAGATGGCCGTCTCCGCGAGGGAGGTCGGGCAGGGAGTGCCGAAGAGGCTCCGAGACGCTCCTGGGCCGGTCAACACAGCATCGTAATGTTGGTGGGGCGAATCTGCGGCGATCGATTCGAGGGTGGAGTTCGCGTCCGTACGAGCTGGCAAACGGCTCGGTGTGCGCCGGAGGGGGCGGCAAACTCTCGAACATCCCAGCAAACACACAGCACCCTTGACTGTGCAATCCCGACCTGCCCCGTTGTGGCTGAATCGTTATCATGACGGGAACCGGTGATGCTGTGCGCCTTCGAGCGCTTCACCCACGCTTGGGTACACATCGGATCCGGGTGGTCGACGACGAGCAAAGTGAGGTTCCTTGGTGGGTGACGACGAACGGCGCGGGCAGGGGCCCGGGCCCGGTGGTCGCGCACCGTGGGAGCGCTACCCTGCCCCGGACGGCGACGAGGACCCCTCCACACGCCGCAGCCGCCACGCCGACGACTCGTCCAGCTCAACGGGCGGCCCGATCACCGTGCACGATCTCGTGCAGCGCGTCGACAACGAGCGCGGACGCGGACGCCGCCGCCGGC
>NZ_BDBV01000158.1 GCF_001613165.1 Nocardia mexicana NBRC 108244 | reverse complement strand
CTCGCGCGGCGGCGGGCCGCCACCCTCGCGCGGCGCGGCGCCTTCGCGCTGCGGCAGACCACCACCGGCCTGGCGCTGCGGCAGCCCCGTCAGCCCGGACGGCCGGGCGGGCTGCTGCCCACCGGCACCGGGCGCCTGCCCACCGGCACCGGGCGCGCGCTTGAGCATGTTCGCGGCCAGTCCGGCCTGCGGCTGCGCGGTACCGCCGCGCTGCGGCAGGTTCGCACCGGGTTGTGCCGCCGGTGCCTGCGGGCCGTTCGCACCGGGTTCCCGCTGCGGGAGACCGGTTTTCGCGGCGTCGGCGGGACGGCCGTCGGGCCCGGCCACATTCTGCCGGACCGTGGGGCCGTTCGCGCCGGGCTGGCGCTTGGGCAGCCCGGGTGCCGCGGTGCCGGGCTGGCGCTGCGGTAGGGCGCCGTTCGGCGTGGCGGTGCCGTTCACCGGGGCACCGTTGGCGGCCGCGGGGTGCTCCCCGCGATCGGCCCCGGAACGGTCGGACCCGCGGTCGGAACCGGCCCGGATCGGCCCGCTCCCACCGGGATCCACGGTGACCATCATGTTGCCGCTCGGTGTGCGGGTGACCCCGCGCGTCTGCATCGACGACGGCGCCTGCCGCTGCGGCGCGGGCGCCTGCTGCTGCGTCGGCTGCTGCTGCGCCGGGATCTGCACCCCGACGCCGCCCGGCGTCACGATGAGCGGCTTGGGCACGTGCACCGTGACCGTCACGCCCGGATCGCGAGCGGTATCGAACGTGGGCCGCAGCCGCACGGTCAGCCCGTGCCGCTCGGCCAGCCGGCCGACCACGAACAGACCCATGTGGCGCGCGGTGTCGGGACCGACCTCGGCGACGTTCTCCAAGCGGCGGTTGATCTCCGCCATCTCCGCCGGCGGCATACCGATACCGCGGTCGGCGACCTCGATCAGCAGGCCCTGATCGTGCGCCTGGGCGAAGGTGAACTTGACGTCGGTCTCCGGCGGCGAGGCGCGCAGCGCGTTGTCGAGCAGCTCGGCGAAAAGGTGCGCCAGGTCGGAGGCGGCCGGTTCGGTGATGGCGCCGCGCGGGGTGGCGCCGAGCTTCACCCGCTCGTAGTCCTCGACCTCGGAGATGGCCGCACGCAGCACGTCGGCGACCTCGACCGGCGCCGTCTTACCGCGGCGCTGCTTCGGGGTACCGGCCAGAATCAGCAGGTTGTCGCCGTTTCGGCGCATGCGGGCGGCGAGATGGTCCAGCCGGAACAGATTCTCCAGCAGGCGCGGATCCTTCTCGTCGTACTCCATCGCCTCGATCAGCGTGAGCTGATGGTCGACCAGCGACTTCGAGCGCCGCGCCAGGGTCTCGAACATGTCGTTGACCTGGGTACGCATGGCGGCCTGATCGGCGGCCAGGCGCAGCGCCTGCCCGTGGATGTCGTCGACGGCGCGGGCGAGCTGGCCGACCTCCTCCTCGGTGTGCACCGGCATCGGCTCCAGCGGCACATCCTCCGGGCTGGCGCCGTCGCGCAGCCGGGACACCTCGTGACCGAGGTCGTGCTCGGCGACGCGCAGCGCGGCCAGGCGCAGCTTGCGCAGCGGGACGATCATCGAGCGCGCGATGAGCACCGCGAGCACGAGGGCCGCCAGGATGGTGGCGATCACGATCACCGCGTACCGGATGGCGCCGGTGCGGGCGCCGTCGGCCAGATCCTTGACCTGGCGGTCGATCTCGGCCGTGGACTGGCCCACGATCTTGGTGTACTCGGACAGGCTGTCCAGCACCGACTGCCGCAGATCCTGGATCGGGATCTGACCCGCCGCCGCCTGCGGACCGGTGACCAGCTGAATCCGCGTGTTGACCAATTGATTCAGGTTGGCGATGGTCGGATCGCCGTCCGGGAAGCGATTGGTGAGGATGCTCAGCATCTGCCGCTCGGTGTTGGCGGCGATCTGCATGTCGCGCAACCCGTCCTTGGGGTTGCCACGCAGCGCCTCGGCCATACCGGCGGCCTCGGAGACCATCACGGCGCGAGTGTTCAGCGAGTCGACCAGGCGCAGCTTCGCCGCCTCGACACCGGGGTCGGAGATCGTCTGCACGATCGCCTCCACGGTCCGGACGCTGTTCTGCCGAATCGTCTCTTCCTGGTTCAGGGCCTCCTCGACGGTGGCCGTCGGCTCCTTACCGCCCTGGCGAACCGCCTTCGCCCCGTTGATCATCCCGTCGATGGCGGCACGGCCGCCGGGCACACCGTCCAGACGCGGCGCCGCCTTCTCGGCGGAGGTGATGGCGTTGTCGAGCTGGGTCAGGTCGGCATCCTGCACCAGGGACTGGCCGGGTCCGATCATGACCATCTGCTCACCGGAGACGACGGCCGCGGCGGCACTCAGGCCGGTGACCGCCGGGATGGTCTGCACGTGCTTGACCGCGGTGTCCAGTTCGCTGGAGTCGCCGAACTGGGCCGCAATCCTGGAGGCACCGAGCACCACCGCGACGAGGAGGGGGACGGCGAGGACCGCCGTGACCTTCCAACGCAGGTCCCAGTTACCAAGCGCCCAACGCTTCCTACCGGACCTAGCGGCGTCACGCATCTCCACTCACTTTCCAAACTGGCCCCGGCCATGCGCCATCAGCGAGCCTCCCACGTTCTCGCGCTGGGCTCGACAGACGGAGCTGGCCGAGAGCTGCGGCTGGCCGAGAAATTGCGTCCATGACGGCCGACATATGTGGCATGCGATTCTAACGGATCAATAACTTCTTGTGTGACCTGTTGGCAACGTCCAGCCGTTGACCTGCCTATTCCAGACAAAATCAAAGGTCGCGGCGCCCGCCCGGACGTCGCGTGAAGTCTGCCACAATCAGGCTGATCTATCGAGGCGGGCATCGAGGCGAGGCAGGGAGTCACACGGTTGAACGCGAAGCAGGAGTACCGGCCCACCTACCAGACGAGCCTGGTCGATCCCGCCGACTTCTGGCGTACCGCCGCAGAGGCCATCAGCTGGGAAGTTGCACCCACTCAGATCCTCGACAGCACCGCCCGTCCGACGGCTCGCTGGTTTCCCGATGCTCGCCTCAACACCTCCTACAACGCGCTGGACCGGCATGTGCGCGAACTCACACCGGAAGCGGGCTCGACGGACCCGGAATCGACGGATCCCGAACTCCCGCCGACCGGCGGTCGCGCCGACCAACCCGCCCTAATATACGACTCCGCTATGACGGGCGCCACAGTCGTTTACACCTACGCCGAGTTGCTGGACGAGGTCGCCCACTTCGCCGGCGCGATGCTGCGGCTGGGCGTGCGCACCGGCGATCGCGTCGTCATCTACATGCCGATGATCCCGGAAGCCGTGATCGCGATGCTGGCCTGCGCCCGGATCGGCGCGGTGCACTCGGTCGTATTCGGTGGATTTGCCGCGCATGAGCTGGCCGCTCGCATCGATGACGCCGAGCCTGTGCTGATCATCACCGCGTCGGGCGGCCTGGAGCCCGGTAAGCGCATCGAATACCCGCCGATCGTGCTGCAGGCGCTGGACCAGGTCGAGCAGGCCGCCCCCCGGCACGTGGTGGTCAAGCAGCGCAACGGATTTCCGACCATCCGGTTCGCCGCACCGCAGCCCGCCACCGAGCATCTGCCCGGCTCCTCGGAAACGGTTGCGGCACAATGGCTGGACTGGGAAGACATGGTGCGCGACGCCGAACCGGCCGAGCCGGTCGCGGTCGCGGCCACCGACCCGCTCTACATCCTCTACACCTCCGGGACCACCGGAAAGCCCAAGGGCGTGGTGCGCGACAACGGCGGCCACGCGGTCGCGCTGTCGTGGTCGATGCGCAACATCTACTCCGTGCGTCCCGGCCAGGTGATGCTGACGACCTCCGATATCGGCTGGGTCGTCGGGCATTCCTACATCGTGTACGCGCCGCTGCTGGTCGGCGCCACCACGGTGCTGTACGAGGGCAAGCCGATCGGCACCCCCGACGCCGGCACCTTCTGGCGCCTGATCGACCAGCACCATGTCGATGTCATGTTCACCGCGCCGACCGCGCTGCGGGCCATCCGCCGCGCCGATCCCGAGGCCGCGGCGGCCAGACGCCACGACCTGTCGACGCTGCAGGCACTGTTCTGCGCCGGTGAGCGGCTGGACCCCGCCACCTTCGAGTGGACCCGCGACACGCTGCTCGCCGATAAGCCCGACTGCCCGGTGGTGGATCACTGGTGGCAGACCGAGACCGGCTGGCCCATCTGCGCCGATCCGCTGGGGCTGCAGGAACTTCCCGTCAAGCCGGGTTCCGCCTCGGTGCCGGTGCCGGGCTACCGGATCCGGGTGCTCGACTACGAGGGCGACGCGGTCGCGGCGGGCACCGAGGGCAACATCGTGATCGGCCTGCCGCTGCCGCCCGGCACCCTGACCACCCTCTGGGGCGACGACGACAGATTCGTCCGCTCCTACCTGTCCGCGTTCCCGGGCCACTACCTGACCGGCGATTCCGGATTCTTCGACGAGGACGGCTACCTGTTCGTCCTCGGCCGCAGCGACGACGTGATCAATATGGCCGGGCACCGGCTGTCGGCGGGCGGGATCGAGGCCGCGGTCGCCGGGCATCCCGCGGTAGCCGAATGCGCGGTGATCGGCGTCCCCGACGAGCTGAAGGGCCAGCGGCCGATCGCCTACGTGGTGCTGAAGACGGGTCGCGGCGGCGGGCCGGGCGAGGACAGGTCGGCGATCGATCAGGCGCGGTTGCGCGCCGAGGTGATCGAGCGGGTGCGCGAGCAGATCGGCGCCATCGCCACCCTGCACGACGTGATCGTGGTCGCCGCGCTACCGAAGACGCGGTCCGGGAAGATCCTGCGGCGCAGTATCCGCCAGATCGCGTCGGGCGAGAGCCCGGAGATGCCCGCCACCATCGAGGATCCGTCGGTGCTGATCGCGCTCGAGGACCAGATCCTCGCCAGCCGGGCCGCCGAGCAGCGGGGCGGCGAGACCGTCCCCGAGCCGGACGCCAACGATTCGACGGACACTCCCGCCGACGGTCACACCGCTGTTCGGTGACGGCCCTCACAGATTTCTCAGTGTCGGCTTATCCGACGATCAGAACCTGGCCCTAGCGTCGAACCGTCCGTCGTACTCGGCGGCCGAGCTCCGACCCGAAAGGCCAACACCATGACCTCGTTACGTGCCCGCCTCACCGGTGCCGTCCTGACCGTCGGCGGCCTCGCTACGGGCGCCGCCCTGCTCATCCCCGGCACCGCCTCCGCGGACCCGACCCAGATGCTCGCCCCGCTGCTGAACTCGGACTGCACCTTCGCGCAGGTCGACGCCGCGCTGCACGACAAGAACCCGCAGCTTGCCCAGCAACTCGATGCCAACCCGCAGCAGAAGGCGGTGCTGCAGCAGACGTTCGACAAGCCGGTCGAGCAGCGCCGCGCCGAGGTGCAGCAGTACATGAACGAGCATCCGGAGGCGGCCCAGCAGGCGGAGAACGATCCGCGCGCCGCCGGCGCCAGCCAGACCATCCAGGCCGTGGCCGACTCTTGCCACAACTACTGACGCCGCCTCGTCATCCCGGCATGCTCTCGGCCGGGAGGCCCCGGCCCGCCCTGCGCGTTGCGCGGGCGGGCCGGACCCTTCCGTCCAGGCAGAATGGGTTGTTGTGACGAGCGAGCGTGATACTCCCAAGGTGCTGCTGGTCGATGACGACGAGGACCTGCTGGCGTCGGTCGAGCGGGGGTTGCGGCTGTCGGGGTTCGCGGTGTTGATCGCGCGCGACGGGGCGGAGGCGCTGCGCTGCGTGAGCGACGATTCCCCGGATGCGATCGTGCTCGATATGAACATGCCGGTGCTCGACGGGGCCGGGGTGGTCACGGCGCTGCGGGCGATGGGTAACGAGGTGCCGATCTGCGTGCTGTCGGCGCGCAATTCCGTCGGTGACCGGATCGCCGGGCTGGAGTCCGGCGCCGACGACTACCTGGTGAAGCCGTTCGTGCTGGCCGAGTTGGTGGCGCGGATCCGGGCGCTGCTGCGGCGCCGCACCGATACCGCGGCCGCCCCGGTCACGCCCGGCGCGATCACCGTGGGCCCGTTGGAGATCGACGTGGCCGGTTACCGCGCGCTGCTGCACGGCAGCGAAATCGAGCTCACCAAGCGGGAATTCGAGCTGCTGTCGACGCTGGCGCGCAATGCGGGCGTGGTGCTGAGCCGGGAGCGGCTGCTGGAACTGGTGTGGGGCTACGACTTCGCGGCCGACACCAACGTGGTCGACGTCTTCGTCGGCTATCTGCGCCGCAAGCTGGAAATCGACGGCACCCCGCGCCTGCTGCACACCATCCGCGGCGTCGGGTTCGTGCTGCGGGCGCCGAAATGACCGGCGCCCCTGCGGTTTCCGGCAGGTTCCGCCGACGGCGGTCGTACTCCCTGCGCACCCGTGTCGCCGGTGCGGCGGCGCTGGGCGCCATCATCATCACCGCGGTACTGAGCTGGGTTTCGGTGCGCGCGCTGGAACGCAACAACCTGGCCCAGGCCGACCAGGAGCTGACCATCGCCTCGCGCATCGTGCTGATGCAGCCGGTGATCGCGGTCGGGGTGCTGTCGCTGGTCGGGCCGAACGACGACATCGCGGTGACGGTGCGCCAGCACGGTGACGTGGTGTCCTCCACCAGCGTCCGGCTGCCGGATTCGGAGCCGGGCTCGCGGACGCTGACCATCGACGACACCCCGTTCCGGGTGCTGACCACCACCGAGAACCAGCCGCCGGGCCGCACGGTGTCGATGGCGATCCCGCTGACCGATGCCTACCACGCCACCTCCGAGCAGCGGCGCTGGGTGCTGGTCGCGGCCGGGCTCGCGGTGGCTGCCGCGGCCGGTCTGGGCTGGGTGTTCGGCGGGCGCGCGGTGCGCCCGATCGTGGACCTCACCCGGCAGGTGGGCGCGCGCAGCGGCACCGGGGAGCCCGAGGCCCCGGTCGACAGCTCCGGCGTCCGCGAGGCCGAAAAGCTTGCCGACGCGGTGAACTCGCTGCTGGAGCGGGTACACCGGGCGCAGGCCGAGACCGCCGCCGCGCTCGATACCGCACGCGACTTCGCGGCGGTCTCCGCACACGAACTGCGCACCCCGCTGACCGCGATGCGCACCGACCTGGAGGTGCTGCGCACCCTCGATCTGGACGAGGCGCAGCGCACGGAGATCCTCACCGACCTGCAGCGCAGCGAGGGCCGGGTGGAGGCGACGCTGGCCGCGCTGGAGCGGCTGGCCGCCGGGGAGCTCACGGGCGACCAGGACCACGTCGAGACCGATGTGGGCGACCTGGTCGACCAGTCCGCACACGACGCCATGCGGCACTTCCCGCGGCTGACGGTCCGCATAGACACCGACCCGGAGCTGATCACCCGCGGCCTGCCCACGGGACTGCGCCTGGCGGTGGACAACGCGCTGACGAACTCGGCACGGCACGGCGGCGCCACCGAGGCGCTGGTGTCGGCGCACCGCACGCCCGACGGATTCATCGTGATCTCCGTCGACGACAACGGCCACGGCATTCCGGCCGACGAGCGCGCCGCGGTGTTCGAGCGGTTCTTCCGCGGTAGCCGGGCCAGCAAGGGCGGCTCCGGCCTGGGCCTGGCGCTGGTCGCCCAGCAGGCCCAATTGCACGGCGGGCGAGCGTTTTTCGACGACGGCACGCTCGGCGGGGTCCGCCTGGTGCTGATGTTGCCGGACCGTGACGCGGCGGCGGAAGCCGAGACGTCTTGAACGCCATGATCTTTCGCTGATCCGCAACCCTTACCGAATCCTCAGAGAAGCGCCAGCACCGGACCATCTCGAACCTCTACGGTCTGTTGTGTGGCCGGAAAACGAACTCGCTGGATCCTGGTCGTCGCGGTGCTGCTCATCGCCGGTGCGGCGACCGGCGGCGCACTCCTGCTACGCCAGTCCACCACCGCCCCCTCCGCGGTCGCCATCGTGAACACCGACACCGGCCCGACCGGTGCCAAGATCGTGAAGGGGCTGCAGGACGGCGGCATCCACGACTGGACCGTCGCCGAGCCCGACCAGCTGAGCACCGACGACTACGCGGCGGTGGTCACGCTCCCCGCGGACCTGTCGTCCTCGCTGGGCACCCTGGCCTCCGCCAAGCCGCAGCGCGCGCAGGTCACCGTCGACACCAACGCGCACGCCGACGCGAACCTGGTCAACGACGCCGTGAACGAGGTGACCCGCCGGATCTCCGCGGCGGGCGTGGACCAGGCGCTCGCGGCCGTCACCACGGCGCGCGGTTCGGTGCAGCAGGTGGCCTTCACCACGCAGCTGCTCGGCGCCGGGGTGCAGATGGCGGCGGACGCCTCCGGGCAGTTCACCGGCGGCGCCGACGAGATGCTCGGCTTCCTGAACACCGCCAAGGACGGCGCCGGTCAGTTGACCTCCGGAATCGACCAGCTCAACAGCGCCCTCGGAGCCGCGACCACGCAGGCGAACAGCCTCGCGGGCGCGCTGGACGCGACCGGCGTCACGATCGGCCAGGTCTCCGGCACCGCCACCGCGCTCAGCACCGGCCTGGACCAGGTGCTGCCGCTGATCCGCGCGCTGCCGTTCGCGGACGACCCGCGGCTGGCCGACATCACCGGCAAACTCGAAGCGCTACAGGGCATCTCCAGCCAGGCGGGTACCCAGCTCGAGGGCTTCGCCCAGCTCACCGGATCGAGCACCGACCCGAACACCCCGGTGAGCGCGCTGCTACGCGATGCCGCGACCCGGCTGTCGGAGGCCGGGGCGCAGCTGAACCAGGGGGCCCAGCTGGCCCAGCAGGTGCCGCAGCTGGCCGATCAGGGCGCCGCCCAGCTGACCGGCGCGATCCAGGCGCTGACCGGCGGCGTGCAGCAGCTGCAGCAGATCGTGTCGAACCTGAACACGCAGACGGGCAACGCGCTCAATGCGTTGCCCGTGCGCAGCAGCAATCAACAGTCGGCGATCGCGACGAACCTCAGCGACCCCGTGGAGATAGTGCGGGTGCGTGATTAGCTCGACGGGGAGAAATCAGCCGGCGTTCAGCAGGTCGATGATGAAGACGAGCGTCTTGCCCGACAGCTGGTGACCCGCGCCCTCGGCGCCGTAGGCGAGCTCCGGCGGGATGGTGAGCTGGCGACGGCCGCCGACCTTCATCCCCGGAATGCCGTCCTGCCAGCCCTGGATCAGGCCCCGCAGCGGGAAGGTGAGCGATTCGCCGCGGTTCCACGAGGAGTCGAATTCCTCGCCCGAGTCGTACTCGACGCCCACGTAGTGCACCTCGACCGTGCCACCGGCCACCGCCTCGGGACCCTCGCCCACGACGATGTCCTTCACCACCAGCTCAGTGGGCGCGGGACCCTCCTGGAACTCGACTTCGGGCTTGGTCATGCGTCCTCTTCCGTTGGATGGATTTGCCGACACACAGTTTTCACCATAGCGGCCCCGGCGAAACCACCCGGCCGCTCGAATCGCAGGTGCGCGGCGGTCCGCACCGCTGTGCGCAGCGGGAACTGCCGTCGGTGGGCAGCCGCGGACTCGGCGCGTCGCGTGCAGGGCATGATGGATGCCCGTGGCCGAAGTGATCGACATCGACGACCCCGCCGATCCCCGGGTCGCCGATTTCCGGGATCTCAACTCCGCGGATCGTCGGCCCGATCTGCCGGGACGCAAGGGCCTGGTGATCGCCGAGGGCGTGGTGGTGGTGCAGCGCATGCTGGCCTCGCGGTTCCCGCCGTTCGCGCTGCTGGGGGTGGGCCGCCGGTACGAGTCGCTGGCGGCGGACCTCGCGGGGGTGGACGTGCCCTACTACCGCGCCACCGCGGAGGTGATGGCCGAGGTCGTCGGCTTCCATCTCAATCGCGGTGTGCTGGCCGCGGCCCGGCGGCCACCGGAGCTGTCGGTGGACGAGGCGCTGGTCGAGGCCCGCACGGTGGCCGTGCTGGAGGGCGTCAACGATCACGAGAACATCGGCTCGATCTTCCGGAACGCGGCCGGGCTGGGCGCCGGCGCGGTACTGTTCGGCGATCGCTGTGCCGATCCGCTGTACCGGCGCGCGGTGCGCGTATCGATGGGGCATGTGCTGCGGGTGCCGTTCGCACACCTGCCACACTGGCCCGAGGGGCTGGAGTCGTTGCGGGCCAAGGGTTTCCAGATCATCGCGCTGACTCCGGACCCGGCCGCGGCGAACCTGGCGACCGCGGCTACCGGCGACCGGGTGGCGCTGCTGCTCGGCGCCGAGGGCCCGGGCCTGACCGAGGCGGCGATGCGCGCCACCGACGTGCGTGCGCGCATTCCGATGACACCCGGCACCGACTCACTGAACGTGGCCACCGCTGCGGCGCTGGCCTTCTACGAAAGGGTCCGCATCTCGTGAGCAACCCGCACGGACCCGAACCGACGCCGTGGGCGGCCGGGCTGGCCGTCGCGAGCCTCGTCGCGGTGCTCACCGCCGCCGGAGTGTTCTCGTTCGGCAGCGCGCTGGCCCACGTGCACTGGGTACTGGCGGTGGCGGTCAACGTGATAGCCGTGGGCGGTGCGACGCCCACCCTGTGGCGTTGGCGCTACACCCCCGTGACGCGATGGGTACTGGGCGGAATCGGAGCGGGGGTACTACTCGGCTGGATCACCCTGCTGATCGCCGCGGTCTCCTCCTAGCGCGGCCCTACGACACCCGATCCCGGCCGCGCAGCCAGCCGAACCAGCGTTTTCCGTTGTGCTCCGGGGCCTTCGGCTCCTCCGGGACGACCGGCGGCGGCGCCTCGCCCTTCGGATAGAGGCTGAACCCGCACACGGCGACGTCGGTCGGTTTGAGCGCATCCTCGCAAGTCGCTCCGCGATAACGGAATCCGAGCCATTCGAGGTTCGCCTCGTCGGCGAAGGCGGGCGGGTCGAACGGCAGGATCTGGGGGTCGGGCAGCTCGCCGGGCTGCAGCTGCACCGGATGCTCACCGGCCCAGTAGGGCCGCTCCCACACCAGCGGCAGGCCCTCGTCCTCGAGAATGGAAACCCGGGTGGCGCTGAACGCACGGCGGAATTCGCCACGCTCCCAATGCGCGAACGCGCCCCAGCCGTGCGGGATGTCATAGGAGACGAGATAGGTGTGCTCGGAGGCCAGCGGACGCACCAGCAGGTCGGGCAGCTGCGTCGGGCGGCCGAGCGCGGCCTGGGTGGTGCACACCACCGTCACCCCGGGATAGCAGCCGATGTAGATCGATCCGGGATCCGGCCCGGCCCACACCTTCAGCGTGCCCGAGGCCGCCGGTACCACGTCACGCTCGGGATTGAGCTGTTTGGCCAGTGCCAACGCCGCCTCGGGATCCGGATCGGGGTGTTCGCGGAGCACCGCCACCGGATCGGGGTCGTCGACGTACCAGAGGGACGAAGCTGTAGATGGCACTTCCGACACCTCCCGATCCTCGTACGAGTAAGCATAGCTACTCTCGAGCAAACCTCGGGAATCGGACGCCGCCCCGACTCCCCGACCTGCCCGATGCCCGCCCGGAACGTACTGGGGGCATACGAAAAATCTACTCCCCCAACGCCCGAAAACGCTGCGCTTCGCATTCCGGGCGCGCGTGTCAAGATGCCTTCCCTGAAAACCCCGGCATGCACAGCCCAGCCATACCCAGCATGCACAGCCCAGTCATTCCCGGCATGCTTTTGGCCGGGACTAGTGACCGGAGCTGCGCACCCCTAGCAGCACGTCTTCCCAGGACGGCATGGGCGCCTTGCCGTTGCGCTTGGAACGGGACTTCTGCCCGGCCGGCTTCGTGTTGGCCGCCTTACCGGACTGCGCGGACTGCGTCGACCGCTCCGCCGGCGCGCTCGCGGCCGGTGCGGCGGGTGTGGCGGGCGCCGCGGGTTCGGCGGGCTGCGTCGGCGCC
>NZ_BDBV01000157.1 GCF_001613165.1 Nocardia mexicana NBRC 108244 | reverse complement strand
CTCGGGAGCCGGGGCGGGGGCGGACGCGGCGGCCTCACCGGCCTCGCCGATCACGCCGAGCTCGCCGCCGACCTCGACGACGTCGTCCTCCTGGGCCACGATCTTGGTCAGCACACCGGCGGCGGGCGACGGAATCTCCGTGTCGACCTTGTCGGTGGAGACCTCGAGCAGGGGCTCGTCGACCTCGACCGTGTCTCCTTCCTGCTTCAGCCACCTGGTCACGGTGCCCTCGGTGACGCTCTCACCAAGCGCTGGCATCTGGACGGAGAAGGCCATGTCCGTTGACTCCTCTAACTGCTCGACGGGTCTACAACAGTTCGTCTCTCGGCGGGCGTCCGCCGTTGGTCGCGGCGGAGGTCCGAACTGCCACCGATCATTCTGTGGCACCGGAGAACCGTGGTTCTTGTTCCGACTCTCCATCCTTGCACTCGCCGCCGCGGCGCGTAGCACAGGGCGGGCCGTGTCCCGGGCGGTACCCCGCGCCCGCGCCCGTGTTCGCCGCGAGCGTACGCAGGTCCCGACGCGGACGCCGTCCTGCTGGCAGTATCGATGGACCGGGTCCGAGCGTGTCCGGTTTGTGAAACGAGGAGGTGGGGCGGGGATGGGTTTGCTGGATCGTTTCCGCCGCAGCGGGCCGGGCGGCGCCGATGCCGGTGATTTCCGCTATCTGGACAACTGGGTGCGTACCCACATCGGGGTGGAGGCCTTCGTGGAACCGAAAACCACCGTGACCGATGTCACGGTGGTTCTTGTTGCCACGGATGGTGAATGGACCAGGCGCGTCGTGGGGGAGCAGGGCGCGCGGCGCTTGTCGGGTCGCTTGGGCATTCCCGTCTACGACGTCGGCCGCACCGGCTACCCGCAACGCATGCGCGACTACGACGCCCGCCGCCGCATAGAGCGGAAGCGGGCGCTGGAGCGGGACTTGGGCGGCGATACCGGCCCGTGAGGGGTGCCGGGTCTCCGTCCCGTCGTGCCTCCTGGTCGTCGTGTCGTGCCCTGGGCGCCGTCCGGCATGCCTCCGGAAATAAGAGGGGAGGTGAGGAATCCCGCGCCTGGTCCGGACGATCGGCCGATGGGTCAGGCGGAGTCGCCGACGATCCCCTGGTCGGCGAGCGCCTTCAGGATGTCGTCCGCTTCCGCTCGATTCCGATAGTCCCCGTCGACGTGCGCGTACAGGATGCGCCCGTCGGTGCCCACGACGTAGGTGGCCGGGATCGGCAACTCCGGGTTCGCGGCGTCGAGATCGGCTCCGGCCGTGCGGTAGATGTCGCGGACATCGGCGGGCACCGTGAACAGCAGCCCGTAGGCGCGCGCGACGTGGTTGCCGGGGTCGGAGAGCACCTCGAACTCCAGGCCGTTGCGCTCGGCGGTGGTCAGCGAATCGTCGGGGGAGTCCGGCGAGACCGCCACCAGTCGCGCTCCGTGGGTGCGCAACTGGGGCAGCGCCGTCTGCAGGGTGTGCAGCTGCACGTTGCAGTACGGGCACCAGCCGCCGCGGTAGAACGACAGCACGACCGGGCCGTCGCGCAGGGCATCGGTGAGGGCGAACCGTTCGCCCCGATGGTCGGTGAGGGTGAAGTCCGGGGCGAGGTCGCCGATGGCGAGCGCGCCGGTACCCAGATCGCTGAGACTTTCGGCATGGGCTTGCGCCCGCTGCACCAGCTCCTCCGGAAGTACCCCTTCATATTGTTTCTGGAACCGAATCAGGTTGTCCGCGTAGCTTTCTGCCATAGGATCGAGGCTATGTACCGACGCTCGGAACGACCATGATCGAGGATCGCATATCCATAGCAGCACGTCTCATGTCGCTGGGCGAGGCCACCGAAGCGGGGTTCGGACGTGTCGACCGCCGACTCCGCCTCACCGGGTCGGCCGACCTGAGCGACGATCTCGGCGGCGCCCCGGAACCCGCGTGTATGGGCGAACTTCCGGCCGTTGTCCTACGTACCGAGGGGGCTGCACCGCGCGTCGCAACCCTCGATCCGGAGCGGGGGGCTCGGATTCTGGCCGCGCGGTGTGCCGCGGATGCGCGGGGGCGGCGACCTCGGGTACTGGGGCGGCCATGGATGTGCTGACCGATGTCCTCGCGGCGACCGGAGTCCGCGGCGTGGTGCTGGCGCAGTTGACGGCCGCGGGGGAATGGGGTGTGCGGCTGGACGACGTGCCGATGGCGGCGTTCCACGCGGTTCTCGACGGTGATTGCTGGCTCGTGCGCGCGGCCGCCGATCCACTGCACCTGGCCGCCGGTGATTTCGTGCTGCTACCGACCGGCGGCGGGCACGGGCTGGCGAGCGTTCCCGACGCGCCGCTGACGCCGTACGCGCAGATCGCGCCGCCGCCCGGCCGCCGCGCGATCGCGTTGGACGGACCCGGATCACACACTCGAACCGTATGTGGCGCTTATCTTTACGACGACTACGGCTCGCATCCGCTGTTCACGCTGCTGCCGCCGGTGGTGCACCTGTCGGCGGCGCAGTCCGCGCACCGCCCCGAGCTGGCCGCCACCCTCACTCTGCTGGCCGCCGAGGTGGAGGCCGAGCGGCCGGGTGCGCAGACGGTGGTGGACCGGCTCGTCGACGTCCTGTTCATCCACGCGCTGCGCGCCTGGACCGAATCGCGCACCGAGGCCGCGGCCTCCTGGCTGGCGGCGCTGCACGACCCCGAGATCGCCAGGGTCATGGCGCTGCTGCACGAAAACCCCTCGCGCCCATGGACATTGGCCGACCTTGCCGACCGGGTCGGCGTCTCCCGCGCGACCCTGGCCCGTCGATTCACCACCCTCGTCGGTGAGCCGCCCCTGACCTACCTGGCCCGCTGGCGCATGGAACTGGCCGCCCGCCGCCTGCGCGACAGCGCGGATTCCGTTGCGTCGGTAGGCCGCAGCGTCGGCTACGCCTCGGAATTCGCCTTCTCCCGAGCCTTCAAACGAGTCCACGGCCAACCCCCCGCCACCTACCGCACCACCCGCCGCCCCTGAACGCCCTCTGTTCCCGCACGCCTTACGCGTTCCCGCACCAGCTCCAGGGCCGTGTAGTGGGTGCGGGGTCGGATAAGCCGTGCGTGAAGCGTCGTAGGGGTCGTCGCGCATCGGCTGCGCTGGGCCCGGCGCGGTGATGGAAGTAGGTCCGCGCACGCCGTGCATGTTCCCGCACCCCTTGCAGGGGCCTGTAGAGGGTGCGGGAACACGCAGGGAGTGCGGGAACCTGCTATTCGGCGGCGATGTCGTCGAGGACGGCGATGAGGGTGCGGACGGGGACGCCGGTGCCGCCCTTGGGGACGTAGCCGAAGGGGCCGCCGGTGTTGAAGGCGGGGCCGGCGACGTCCAGGTGGGCCCACTGCACGCCCTCGGGGAGGAACTCCTTCAGGTACAGACCGGCCGCGAGCATGCCGCCGTTGCGGTGCGGGGTCACGTTGGCCAGGTCGGCGACCTTGGAGTTGAGGTCGGCGCGCAGTTCGGCGGGAAGTGGCATGGCCCAGCCGTTCTCGCCGACCTCCTGCGACAGCCGGGCGACCCGGTCGCGGAACTCGTCGGTGCCCATCACGCCCGGGGTGCGGGTGCCCAGCGCCACCAGCTGCGCGCCGGTCAGCGTCGCGACATCGATGAGGTAGTCGGGCTCGTCCTCGCCCGCCCGCACGATGGCGTCGGCCAGGATCAACCGGCCCTCGGCGTCGGTGTTGATCACCTCGACGGTGGTGCCGCCGTACTGGGTGAGCACGTCGCCGGGGCGCTGCGCGGTGGCCGACGGCATGTTCTCGGCCATCGGCACGGTGGCGGTGACCGTGATCGGCAGGCTCAGCCGCGCCGCCAGCAGGACGGTGGCGATGACCGCCGCGGCACCGCCCATGTCCGAGGTCATGTTCTCCATGTTGGCGGCCGGTTTGATGGAGATGCCGCCGGTGTCGAAGGTGATGCCCTTGCCGATCAGCGCGACCTTCTTGGCGCCGCCGCGATAGGCGATCCGGATCAGCCGCGGCGGGCGTGAGGACCCCTTGCCCACACCCACGATGCCGCCGAAACCCTGTGCCGCGAGGGCCTTCTCATCGAGCACCTCGACCTCGAGCCCGGCCGCCTCGGCCAGTTCCTGTGCCCGCGCGGCGAATTCGGCTGGATAGAGGTGGCTGGGCGGGGTGTTCACGAAGTCGCGGGCGGTGGCGACGGCCTCCGCGGTCGCCTGCGCGCGGAACAGCGCCTCCTCGCCGAAACCCGGTTCGGGAACGAGGAATTCGACGCGCTGCAGCGGCAGCTCGTCCGGCTTGGGCGCGGACTTGTCGGACTTGAACGGGGTGAAGGTGTAGGCGCCCAGGTAGAAGCCCTCGGCCGCGGCGCCGAGATCCAGGCCCGACAGGGTGGTGACGGCGGTGCCGGAGCCCGACAGCGCGCGCCCGGCAACACCGGCGGACTTGCGGATCTGCTCGGCGTCGGCCTTCTCCGCGGCGCCGAGGCCCACCGCGAGCACGCTGGCGACCCCGAGCCCCTCCGGCGCCGGGATCCGGGTCAGCTCCTCGCCCTTGCCCTTCGCGCCGACCGCCCGCAGCTGCGCCAGCAGCGCGGCCCGCGTGTCGGCGTCCAGGACGTCGTCGAACGCCGTCTCGCCCTCGAGCGCCGGGCCGGGAACGATCGCCGGGCCGTCGTCGGTCGTGACGAGTCCGACGACGAGCACATCGGTTTCGGTGCCGATGGTTGCGGTGAGTGCCAGTTCCGGTCCGAGCGAACGATCTGCAACAGCTGTCATGCGGACAAGGCTACTGGTCGGGCGGATACGGGTCGCCGAGCCGGGTGGTGGGGAAGTGCCGAGACGCTATCCCGTCGAGCAGCAACGCCATGCCGTCCTCGAGTAGCTGGTCGAAGTCCAGATCGAGGCCCTCGCCGTCCAGGTCGGGATCGAAGTAGCGGGCGAGGGTGGGATGGGTCTCGTCCGCGACCAGATCGGCTGCCGCGGCGCGGAAGTCCGCGACCGACGGCGAGCCCATCCCCTCCGGGGTGCGCTCCGATCCCGGCAGGAGGGCCAGGCCTTGCACCAGCCCCGAGACCGTCAGGTAGATCGTCAGCATCTGATCCCGGGTCAGCGCACGGTGGTCGAGCGCCGCGAACGATCGCTCCAGGCTGTCGAGCAGGGCCGGGCCCACCGGCGGCCGGGTCTGGGCGAGGAGCGGCAGCATCCATGGGTGCCGCCGGTACATCCGCCATTCGGCGCGCGCCTCGTGCGCGAGCCGCGACCGCCAGTCCGCGGGCTCGGCGGGCGGGGGCGGGGCATCGCCGATGACCAGTTCGGCCATCTCGGCGAGCAGGGCGTCGCGGTCGGTGAAATACCGGTAGAGGCTGGAGGTGGCCACTCCCAGTTCCGTGGCCAGGCGGCGCATCGACAGCGCGTCGAGGTCCTCTCGGTCGGCCAATTCGACTGCGGCCCTGACAATCCCGACGGTCGTGAGCTGGTGCGCCTGCGCGGGGCGGCGGGGTGGCGCAGGCGTGGTGCGGCGGGCGCGATAGGCGCGGGCCTGGCAGGAGCGCGAGCAGTAGCGGCGGCGTCGGCCGCGTGGTCGCTGAGCGAACGGCTCGCCGCAGACCGAGCACGGCTGCTGTGATTTCATCACACCATTCAGTGTGACGAAATAGTCGTAACTCTGCTGGGGAGACCATAGGTTGGCAGTCGAACACGGTGTTCCGGTTAGCCAGGGACAACGTGTACCCGGCCGCGGCCGGGCGTGCCGCCGCAACCACGCGGCGGAGACGAATTCTCGACGGGAGGTTGGCGGATGGACGAGCGGATCGTGGTCCGGCGCGCGGGCGCGGACGAACTCGACGCGGTGGCGGCGGCGTATGCCGAGGCGAATGCCGACGAGGCGGTGACGACCTGGGTGCTGGCGGACAATCCCCAGGTCACCGCGGACTTCGCGGCACACCACGTCCCCGACATGATCGCGCAGAACCTGCGCGACGACGAGGTCTGGGTCGCCGGTGTCGGCGAGGAGATCTGGGCGATCTCGCTGTGGCACACGGTCACCTCGCTGGACCGCTACCACGCGCAGCACGCCGAGATCCAGGAGCTGGCCCGGACCACGGGCCTGCGCCCGTTCCGGCGGCTGGAAGCGGTGCTGACGGCGGTCAACGAGCGCCACCCGACGGAGTTCCCGCACCGCTACCTGCAGTCCATCGCCACCGTGCCGCACCGGCGCGGCTCGGGCGCCGGTGCGGCGATCCTCACCGATCGCCTGAAAGCCGCTGCGGCGGAGGGCCTTCCGGCGTATCTGGAAGCCAGCACGGAGCGCTCCTCCCGCCTGTACGAGCGCTGCGGATTCGTGCTGCGGGGCGAGCCCATCCAGCTCCCCGACGGCGGCCCCACCCTCCGCCCCATGTGGTTCCAGGGCTGAACCCGCGGGCGGGCAGTGGGCCCGGCGGGCGGCGGGGGTGCGGTTAAGCTCGGCTGGTGACCGACTCGACGCTGCTGCAGGGACCTATCCATGACGTGCATGTGGAGCTGGGGGCGACCTTCGCGCCGTTCGGGGGGTGGGAGATGCCGGTTCAGTACGGGGGGACGGTGGCCGAGCACACCGCGGTGCGGACGAGCGTCGGCCTGTTCGACGTGAGCCATCTCGGGAAGGCGACCGTGCGCGGGGCGGGGGCGGCGGCGTTCGTGAATTCCGCGCTGACCAACGATCTCGGGAAGATCCGTCCGGGGAAGGCGCAGTACACGCTGTGCTGCGCCGAGGACGGCGGCGTGATCGACGACCTGATCGTCTACTACGTCGGCGACGACGAGTTGTTCCTGGTCCCGAACGCCGCCAATACCGCGGGAGTGGTCGGGGCGTTGCGGAAGACCGCCCCGGACGGCATCACCGTCACCGACGAGCATCGCGAGTACGCGGTGTTCGCGGTGCAGGGCCCGAAGTCGGCGGAGGTGCTCACCGCGCTGGGCCTGCCCACCGATATGGAGTACATGGCCTACGCCGATGCCGAGTGGGAGGGCCGCCCGGTCCGGGTCTGCCGCTCCGGCTACACCGGCGAGCACGGGTACGAACTGCTGCCCTTGTGGGCCGATGCCGAACCGCTCTTCCGCGCCCTGCTCACGGAGGTGCGCGCCAATGGCGGCGAGGCGGCCGGTCTGGGCGCCCGCGACACCCTGCGCACCGAGATGGGCTACCCGCTGCACGGACATGAACTGTCCCTGGACATTTCGCCGGTGCAGGCCCGCTGCGGCTGGGCGGTCGGCTGGAAGAAACCGGAGTTCTGGGGTAAATCCGCGCTGGAGCAGGAGAAGTCGGCGGGCGCGCGCCGAACCCTGCTGGGGCTCAAGGCACTTGATCGCGGTGTTCTGCGGCAGGGCCAGACCGTACTGCGCGGCGACGAGACCGTCGGCGAGACCACCTCGGGCACCTTCTCGCCCACCCTCAAGATCGGCATCGCCCTCGCCCTGCTGGACAAGTCCGCCGGTCTCGAGCCGGGCGACGAGGTCGAGGTCGACGTCCGCGGCCGCCGCCTGCGCGCCGAGGTCGTGAAGCCACCGTTCGTCACCCCGCACACCTCCTGACGATCGACCTCGGTCGGTACCGACGGAGGTCCCGGTGTCGCCTGCGGCCGCTTCGATCGGCGTGTGCTGTCGTGGTCACGCGCGAGCCGCCGCTGGACTCGTCCGTCGGCCTGCGGCGTCGAGGCGTTCGATGCTGGTGTCGGTGGTGAGCGTGAGTCCGGCGTGTTCGAAGGAGCTGTGCCAGGCGTCTCATGTGATCCGCGCGGGTCGGTGCCTCGGCTGTGGGTTGGCGGCTAGATCGCCCGTTGCCCGCGTAATGGACAGGGCTGGGCTTCGTCGCGTCGCACATGCATCCCGGGAAGCCTTGCGCGGGAAACGGCACGGTGCGGAGGGGCCGGGCTCGGCGCCACGGTCCGCGGGTGCCCGTCTACGGTCAGCCGGTCGGGGAGGCCGGGATGGGGGCGGGCGGCGGCACGGTCGAGATGACCGGCAGCAGGACCACGGGCTGACCGTCGTGCCCGGGCGCAGTTCGCTCCGGCAGGAGCAGCAGCGCCGCGCACATCAGGGCGATCGCCGCCAGAACTCCGGCACCGGTGCGGACGTATGCCCATCGGCGGTGCCGCCACTGTGCCGGAAAGCGCACGGTCCCGCTCCCTCCTGCTCGGACCCCACCGATCCATCGCGTACGGCCGCCGACCGTTAGCGCCCTGGACGGAATCGGTGTCCGGACCGGCCACCGCGCGACCTGCCCACCGGTCCCGGGCGAGGCTCCCGCCCAGCTGAGCAGTCTGCGCAGCACTCGAGGTCACATGTGTTCGAGATGGCGGACCTCGCATCACGGGCGGGACGCCGGGTTCTAGGATCGGATCTATGACCGTTGCCGCACAGTTCACCCGCGTTCCGCATCCGTCGCCCACGCCGGCGGCGCGGCGACAGGAGATGCTGGCGGATCCGGGGTTCGGGCGCTACTTCACCGACCACATGGTCTCGATCGACTACATCGGCGGTGAATGGGCCAATCCGCGGGTCGAGCCCTACGGCTCGATGCAGATGGACCCGGCGACCATGGTGTTCCACTACGGTCAGGCCATCTTCGAGGGCCTCAAGGCCTACCGGCAGCCCGACGGCGGCATCGCGACCTTCCGCATCGACGCGAACGCCCGGCGGTTCCAGCGGTCCGCGCGCCGGATGGCGATGGCCGAACTGCCGGAGGACCTGTTCGTCGAGTCGGTGCGGCAGCTGCTGGAGGTGGACGCCGACTGGGTCCCCGAGGGCGGCGGCGAGGACTCGCTCTACCTGCGCCCGTTCATGTTCGCCACCGAGTCCGGCCTCGGGGTGAAACCGGCCGAGGCGTACAAGTACCTGCTCCTGGGATCGCCTGCGGGAGCGTACTTTCCGCGCGGCCTGAAGCCGGTGCGGGTGTGGCTGTCCACCGAATACGTGCGCGCCGCCCCCGGCGGCACCGGCGAGGCGAAGGTGGCCGGGAACTACGCCGCCTCGCTGCTGGCGCAGAAGCAGGCCGCCGACAAGGGCTGCGACCAGGTGGTGTGGCTGGACGCCTGCGACCACCGCTACGTCGAGGAGATGGGCACCAACAACCTGTTCTTCGTATTCGGCGCGGGCTCACAGGCCCGGCTGGTGACCCCGGAACTGTCCGGATCGCTGCTCCCCGGCATCACCCGCGACTCCCTGCTGACCCTCGCCGCCGACTCCGGCTACCAGGTCGAGGAGCGCAAGATATCGGTGGAGGAGTGGCGCACGGGCGTCGAATCCGGGGAGATCACCGAGGTTTTCGGCTGCGGCACGGCGGCCGTGGTCATCCCGGTCGCCTCGGTGCGCTCGGAGGACGGCGAATTCACAATCGGCGACGGGGAACCGGGCGAGGTGACCATGGCGCTGCGGGAGACGCTGACCGGAATTCAGCGCGGTACGTTCGCCGATATTCACGGCTGGATGCGCACGCTCTGACCTATCAGCCCGGCATCAGCATGTGCCACTGCTCCAATGTCTGCGGGCGCATCACATAGTTGTTGTCGCGCACGTTCGACAACGCGGCGTTCGGGTCCTGTGAATACCAGTGGCCCGGATAAACGACCGGATCTCCCGCTAACCCGGCTAGGTACCGCAGGCTGCGGAACATCGCATCGGAATCGCCGCCCGGGAAATCGGTGCGGCCGCAGCCGTCGACGAACAGCGTGTCACCGGCGACGAGCCGATCCTCGAACAGGAAGCACTGGCTGCCCGGCGTATGCCCGGGGGTGTGCAGCAATTCGATCTCGAATCCGCCGACGCTCACCTTGTCGCCGTGATCGTGACCCGTCAGCTCGCTCGGCGCGATATCGGTGACATTGGCCACCCACGGCAGTTCCTCGGCGTTGACGTGCACCGGGACCTGCACCCGCTCCAGCAGTTCGCGCACGCCGCGCAGGGTGAAGCCGAGCATGGTGCCGCCGACGTGGTCGGGGTGGTGGTGGGTGGCCAGCACGCCGGTCAGGCGCAGCCCGTCGGCCTCCGCGATATCCACGAGATCGCCGGCCGCATAGGCGGGATCCACAACCACGCACTCGCCGCTGTCTCTATCGCCGATCAAATACGCGAAATTGCGCATCTGCGTGGCGATCGGATCACCCACGGCCCAATCGCGCCCGGCCAGCAGCTGACGAAAATACACACGGTCGGATCCCATACGCACACCCTATGGCTCGGCGGCGATCGGCGCGCATTCGGTCGCACTGTGAATCGTCACGTGCGGGGTGCGCAGGAAACGAAACACTCGCGGACGAATCGGCGGATCACCTAATTGCGGATTGCGGAAATTGCACCGCAGCGCACGGCGTTGCGGCGCAGACGTTTTCGTTGGCGATCAGTGCAGCAGCGGCGCGATTTCCGCGGCGGCGTCCGGACCGTACGCCGCGCCGAGCCGATCGAGGGCCTCGTCGCGCTGCAGACCCCATTCCTGCGGGCCGTCGGTCTCGAGCACGAGCACGGCGATGAGCGAGCCCAGCTGGGCGGAGCGCTCGAGGCTGAGCCCGGCGGTGTGGCCGGTCAGGAATCCGGCGCGGAAGGCGTCGCCGATGCCGGTCGGGTCCACCTTCGACCGCTCCGGGACCACCTCGACATTGACCTCGGTGCCGTCGCGGTCGACGATCTGCACGCCCTTCGCTCCCAGCGTGGTGACCCGGATGCCGACCCGCTGCCCGATCTCGTCGAGGGTCAGTCCGGTCTTCTGCCGCAGCAGTCCCAGCTCGTACTCGTTGGTGAACAGGTAGGCGGCGCCGTCGATCAGCTCGCGGGCCTGTTCGGCGTTCAGCAGCGCGAGCTGCTGCGACGGGTCGGCGGCGAAGGGGATGCTCAGCTCCTGGCATTCGCGGGTGTGGCGCAGCATGGCGTCGGGATCGTTCGCGCCGACCAGCACCAGTTCCAGTTCGCGGGTGCGGGCGAGTTCGGTGATCGAGATGTCGCGGGCCTCGCTCATCGCGCCCGGGTAGAAGGCCGCGATCTGGGCCATCTCGTCGTCGGTGGTGCAGATGAACCGGGCAGTGTGCGCCTTCTCGGAGACCAGCACGGCCGAACAGTCCACGCCGTGGCGCTCCAGCCATTCGCGGTACTCGCCGAAGTCGGAGCCGACCGCGCCGAGCAGCAGGGGATTGCGGTCGAGCAGACCCATCGCGTAGGCGATATTTCCGCCGACGCCGCCGCGGCGGATGTTCAGATCGTCGACGAGGAAGCTCACGGAGACATGCTCGAGCTGATCCGCCAGCAGCGCCTCGGAGAATTTTCCGGGGAAGTGCATGAGGTTGTCGGTCGCAATGGATGCGGACACGGCGATGGTCACGGGAGGTCCTTCGGTGTCGTGCGCTGCGCACGCCTCGTCGCTGCTCGACAGACGCGTAGCGGGCCGGCGGGGAGGCGACCGGATCTCGGACGCACGGGTGAATGACCCGTGAACGCGCGAAATCGGTCGTTCGTAACGTACACCGTCGAACCGGGACCTCACCACCCGAGCGGCACGGGTGTCTCAGTCGGTAACACTTATGTTGTGCGACAACCGGTTTGACTCACCTGGGCAGCAGTCAGCGCGGAACCCCCGGTCGGGGATTCCGCGCTGATGGGGAGGGTCAGTTGAAGCTGTCGCCGCAGGCGCAGGAGCCGGTGGCGTTCGGGTTGTCGATGGTGAAACCCTGCTTCTCGATGGTGTCGACGAAGTCGATGGCGGCACCCTGCACGTAGGGGGCGCTCATCCGGTCGACGGTCAGCTTGACGCCGCCGAACTCGGCGACGAGATCGCCGTCGAGGCTGCGGTCGTCGAAGAACAGCTGGTAGCGCAGACCGGCGCAACCACCGGGCTGCACGGCGATCCGCAGCGCCAGATCGTCGCGGCCCTCCTGATCGAGCAGCGCCTTCGCCTTGCCGGCGGCCGCATCGGTCAGCGTCACACCGTGGGTGGTGGTCTCGTTCGGTGCAGTCATGAAGTCTCCTCAGGACCCGTGGTCATCCCGTGAACAGCGCACGGCTCGAAGCTGTCAACGCCACTTCGCGGGTGGCTATTCCAATCTTGCCACTCTCGCGCGGTCGCGCCCCAGTCCGTATACCCATTCGCACCCGGGCTGAATACCAGTCGTGCTTGTTCTGCTCCCTATCGACCGTACTCGGATGCCGAGCGGAAACGGCCGGTTAGCGGCGGGTGAACGCCGGAGTATGGCACAAGACACAACAACTCGGCGAACCGGATTTCCAGGGCGGTGTGCCATCGAATAGCCTGGTCGGCGTGAAGTTCCTCCGCCGCGGCGATGCCAGCAAGACCGACGACCTCGCCGACCAGACCTCGGGCGCCCCCGCCGGTGAGTCGGGCGGCTCGGCCGACACCTCCGACCGGGTGGCCGCCACCGCCGGTAAAGGGCGGCCCACCCCGAAGCGCCGGGACGCAGAGGGGAA
>NZ_BDBV01000156.1 GCF_001613165.1 Nocardia mexicana NBRC 108244 | reverse complement strand
CGGCGGCGGTTCCGGCGGCTCCGGCGGGAGCCGCCGCCCGCAGGCGAAGAAGAAGTCGCCGTGGCGCATCGTGCGGCGCGTGCTGTACGTGATGGTGGCCCTGGCCATCGTGGTGCCCAGCGCCGTCTTCCTGGTCGCCTACACCACGGCCAAGGTGCCCCAGCCCGGTGACCTCAAAACCAATCAGGTCGCCACGATCCTCGCCGCCGACGGCACCTCGGAGATCAGCAAGATCGTGCCGCCGGAGGGCAACCGCACCGACGTCGCCATCGATCAGATCCCGCCGCACGTGCGCAATGCCGTGCTGGCGGCGGAGGACCGGGACTTCTACACCAACCCGGGCTTCTCGATCTCCGGTTTCGTCCGCGCCGCGCGCGATAACGCGATGGGTAAGGACAGCGCCGGCGGTGGCTCGACGATCACTCAGCAGTACGTCAAGAACTCCCTGGTCGGCAATCAGCGCTCGGTCACCCGCAAGATGCGCGAGCTGGTGATCTCGGCGAAGATGGCCCGCCAGTGGAGCAAGGACGACATCCTCGCCGCCTACCTGAACACCATCCCGTTCGGCCGCGGCACCTTCGGCATCGACGCGGCGGCCCACGCCTACTTCGACAAGCCGGTGCAGGCACTGTCCGTCGAGGAGGGTGCCGTGCTGGCCGCGACCATCCAGCAGCCCTACGGCCTGGATCCGGACGTCAACCCCAAGGGCGCCGAGTCGCGCTGGAACTACGTCCTCGACGGCATGGTCGGGGGTGGCACCCTGCAGGCGGCCGACCGGCAGAAGATGACCTACCCGCACGTGCGCTCGCAGAGCGAGGCCAGCGAGGACCCGGCGGGCTCCGGCCCGGAGGGGCTGATCAAGCGGCAGGTGATGCGCGAGCTCTCCGACGCGGGCATCAGCGATACCCAGCTGAACACCGAGGGCCTGCAGATCACCACGACGATCGATTCGAAGATGCAGCAGGCGGCGGTCAACGCAGCCCAGAAGAACATGCAGGGCGAGCCTGACCAGTTGCGCACCGCGGTGGTGTCGGTCGACCCGAAGACGGGCGCGGTGAAGGCCTACTACGGCGGGCAGGACGGCCAGGGTTACGACTTCGCCAACGCGGGCCTGATGCCGGGCTCGTCGTTCAAGGCGTTCGGCCTGGCGGCGAACCTGGAGCAGGGCAAGCCGCTGTCGACGATGTACGACAGCGGGCCGCTCACGGTGAACGGCATCAAGATCACCAACGTCGAGGGCGAATCCTGCGGCACCTGCACCATCGCCGAGGCGCTGAAGCGATCGCTGAACACCAGCTTCTATCGGATGCAGCTGGATATGAAGGGCGGCCCGCAGAAGATCGCCGACATGGCGCACAAGCTCGGCATCCCGGACACCATCCCGGGCGTGGGCAAGACGCTGGTCGATCCCGACGGCGGTCCGCCGAACAACGGCATCGTGCTGGGTCAGTACCAGGCCCGGCCGCTCGACATGGCCTCGGCCTACGCCACGCTGGCGGCCTCGGGCATGTACCACAAGCCACACTTCGTCTCGAAGGTCGTGACCGCCGACGGCGAGGTGCTGCTGGACCGCGGCGATGTCGCCGGCGAGCAGCGGGTCCCGGCCCCGATCGCCGACAACGTGACCTCGGCGATGCAGCCGATCGCGGGCTGGTCGCGGCACCACGATCTGGCGGGCGGCCGCGCCTCGGCGGCCAAGACCGGTACCGCCCAGCTCGGTGAGACGGGCGAGAACCGCGACGCCTGGATGGTCGGCTACACCCCGTCGCTGTCGACGGCCGTGTGGATCGGCACCGAACAGGGCGAGAAGCTGCGCAACGCCAGCGGCGGGATGATCTACGGTTCGGGCCTGCCGTCGGACATCTGGAAGGACACCATGGACGGGGCCCTGAAGGGCACGCCCAACGAGAACTTCCCGAAGCCCGCCCCGATCGCGGGCCAGGCGGGCGTGCCGTCGTGGACCGCGGCCTACACCGCGCCGTCGACCACTCAGGACTTCGTCCCGCCGGTGGTGGTGCAGCCGTCGCAGGTGGAGATCCTGCCGGGTGTCACCATTCCGGTGCCGGGCCTGGTGCCCAATCCGCAGTCACAGCAGCGGCAGCAGCCGCAGGGCCAGCAGGGACAGGGCCAGCAGCAGGATTCGGGCCAGGGCCCGCTGCCCGGTCAGCCCGTCGCCCCGACAGGGGAACCCGGTGCCGGCGACGGTAATTCGCCGGGGACAGGGAACGGTGCCTCGCCGCGGCAACGGTAGCCTCGAGATCCGTGATCGAGCAGCAACTGGTGAACCGACCCGCCGCCGGGAGCGCGGACGCCGACGACACGCGCGGCTACACGTCCCCGGCGGCGCCGGCACCGGATCTGCGGTCGGCCGACTGGCGTGACAAACCCAGCCGTACCGATTCGCTGACCGCGCAGCTGTCCACCGCCATCGGCGGCCCGGTCGGCGACCACGCGCTGATCGGCCGCACCCGGTTCTGGACGCCGCTGCGGGTGATGCTGGCGATCGCCGTGGTCTTCCTGGCGCTGAGCTGGGCCGGTAAGGCGGGCTGCATCCAGCAGACCTCCGACGGCGCGGGCGGCCTCACCCTGGACTGGAACAACGGCCGCCAATACGTGGCGATGTGCTACTCCGACACCGTTCCGCTCTACGGCGCCGAGCACCTCGACGAGGGCGCGTTCCCGTACAAGAAGCAGTGGACCGAATTCGGCGCCGACGGTAAGCCGCAGGCCCGGTACATGGAGTATCCGGTGCTGGCGGGGCTGTATCAGTACGCGGCCATGCAGGTCTCCAACGCCTGGGAGCAGCTGCGGCTGCCCGGCGCGCTGCCCGTGGTGGTGTATTTCAACGTCGCGGTCGTCGGTCTGGCGCTGGCCTGGCTGGTGACGCTGTGGGCCTCGGCCCGGCTGTCCGGGCGGCGAGTGTGGGATGCCGCGCTGGTGGCGGCGTCGCCGCTGGTGCTGGTGCACGCGTTCACCAATTTCGACGCCCTGGCGACGGCGTGCGCCGCTACCGGCCTGCTGGCGTGGTCGCGGCGCCGGCCGGTACTGGCCGGTGTGCTGCTCGGCCTGGGCGGTGCGGTGAAGCTGTATCCGCTGCTGCTGCTGGGCCCGATCCTGGTGCTCTGCCTGCGCGCCGACAATCGCCACCGGCTGACCGGGCTGCGGGAGCGCCTGCGCGACCGCGGCGGGGTCCTGCACGGGCTGCGCGAGTACCTTGCCGACGCGCGGCTGAGCCCGCTGCGCTCCGCCGGGGTGGCGACCCTCGCGGCGGCGGGCGCCTGGCTGCTGGTGAATCTGCCCATCGCCCTGCCCTTCGCCGCGGGCTGGCGAGAGTTCTTCCGGCTCAACACCGAACGCCACGCCGACCCGGACTCGCTGTACAACGTGGTCACCTCCTTCACCGGATGGGAGGGCTTCGACGGGCCGCTGACGGCGACGGAGCCACCGAGCGTGCTGAACCTGGTGTCGCTGCTGCTGTTCGCCTGCGCCTGCGCCGCGATCGCGTACATCGGATTGACGGCGGCGCGGCGGCCCCGGCTGGCGCAGCTGATGTTCCTGGTGGTGGCGGCGTTCCTGCTGACCAACAAGGTGTGGAGCCCGCAGTACTCGCTGTGGCTGGTGCCGCTGGCGGTGCTGGCGCTGCCGCATCGGCGAATCCTGTTGGCGTGGATGACGATCGACGCACTGGTGTGGTTCCCGCGCATGTACTACTACCTCGGCACCGACAAGAAAGGCGTGCCCGAGCAGTGGTTCACCGGCGCCGTGGTGCTGCGCGACCTGGCGGTGATCGGATTGTGCGCGTTGATCATTCGGCAGATCTACCGGCCGTCGGAGGATCTGGTGCGCGGCGACGGCGTGGACGATCCGGTCGGCGGCGTGCTGGACCGGGCGTCCGATCCGCTGCTGCCGTGGCTGCCGGGTGCGCTGCGTCCGCGGCCGACGTCGTCCGCGACACCCCCGGCTCCCGTCCCGGCGGCCCGCTGAACCCGGAGTTCCCTGCGGGCGGCGCCGCGAACCGGTATGCGGTCGGGCGCGGAAGTGGTCCACGAATCGGAGGCCCGACTGGCGCTGGCGCGGCCGAGCCGTCTCCGGGAGGATCGCGATCATGACCTCTCTGAGCGACCGCGCGTCGGCCTTCCTCGCCCTGCATCGGCCCGGCGATCCCGCGATCCTGCCTACGGCCTGGGACGCCTGGTCGGCGGTGCTGGTGCAGGAGGCAGGCTTCTCGGGCCTCACGGTAGGAAGCCATCCGCTGGCCGAGTCGGTGGGCAAGCCCGATGCGGAGGGTATGGCCTTCTCGGACGTGCTGGTCCGAATCCGCGAGATCACCTCTGCCGTGGATATCCCCGTATCGGTGGATCTCGAATCCGGCTACTCCCAGGCGCCCGAGAAACTCGTCGAGGGCCTGCTCGAGGCGGGGGCCGTCGGATTCAACCTCGAGGACACCGTGCATGCCGAGGGCGGGCGGCTGCGGGAGGCGCAGGAGCACGCCGATCTCGTTGCGGCACTGCGACAGGCCGCGGATGCGACCGGGGTGCACGTGGTCATCAACGCCCGCACCGATGTGGTGCTGCGCGAGATCGGACCGGCCGAGGATCGTGTCGACCGCGCCATCGCCCGGCTCCTTCTGGCCGCCGAGGCGGGAGCGGATGTGCTGTATCCGGTCGGCCGTCACGATGCGGACACCCAGCGCCGCCTGTGCGCCGAGTTGCCGTTGCCGGTCAATGCGATCGGCATGCCGGAACTCGGCGGTCCGGGCTATTTCGCCGAACTAGGCGTCGCCCGAGTCAGTTTCGGCCCGTTCCTGCAGCGCGCGTTGAATACGGAGGTCCAGCGGCTGCTGCAGCGCTGGAAATGAAAACGCAGCGGTGCGGCGCTCCGACAGGCATCGGACCAAGGTACGCCGAGCCTCGGACCGAGTCGTGACCTCGTACGGTAGGCGGCACGACCCGGCCCGAGGGTTCGCGGATCAGCGGCGGTTCGCTCACGCGGCGGATTCGGTGCCGACGACCGCGTTCTCCCAGGCGGGATAGTCGGTGTAGCCCTCGGCGGTCTGCCCGTAGAGCACCTGCTCGCGGATCGGCGCGAGCGGGTGGCCGTGCGTAATCCGTTGCACCAGATCGGGGTTGGAGATGAAGGCGCGACCGAAGGACACCAGGTCGGCATGACCCGCGCGCAGCACGCGCTCGGCGGCCTCGGCGGAGGTCGGTTCGTGGTTCTCCCCGACATTCGCGATCAGCGTCCCGCGCCAGCGCGGGCGCAGGTCGGCGAGGGCGGGATAGTCGTCGTTGTCGGTCAGGTGCAGGTAGGCCAGGTCGCGGCGGTCGAGCTCGGCGACCAGCGCGCGATACAGCGGCGCCGGATCGTCCTCGCGCATACCGAATTGCGGATTGCCCGGCGACAGGCGGATCGCGGTGCGCCGCGAACCCACCTGTGCCGCAACGGCATCGGTGACCTCCAAGGCGAAACGCATCCGGTTGACGGGCGTGCCGCCGTATTCGTCCTCGCGCAGGTTGGTGTTGTCGGCGAGGAACTGGTGCACCAGATAGCTGTTGGCGGCGTGGATCTCGACACCGTCGAAACCCGCGTCCACGGCGTTGCCTGCGGCCGCGGCGTAATGCTCGACGGCGGCGGCGATCTCGGCCCGGGTCATCTCGCGCGGTGTGAGCGATTCGGCCTTCCCACCGTCGATCAGGTGCAGCACGTCACCGTCGGATACCGCGGACGGACCGGCGGGCAGCGACCCATCGATGCGGGCCAGCGGATGCCCCTTGCGCCCGCCGTGCATGAGCTGGGCGAAGATCCGCCCGCCCGCCGCGTGCACCGATTCCGTCACCCGCCGCCACGCCGCGACGTGCCCGGCCGTCTGCAGGCCCGGCACCCACGCCTCGCTCTGGCCGCTGCTGTGGGGCCAGATTCCCTCCGTGACAATCAGGCCCGCGGCCGATCGCTGTGTGTAGTAGTCCGCGACATCCGCGGTGGGCGAGCCGTCGGCATGTGAGCGCAGGCGGGTCATCGGGGACATCACCACCCGGTTGGGGACGGTGAGGTGCGGGGCGTGAAATTCGGTCAGCAACTTCATGGGCGTAAGGTAAAACCTGACATCAATGTCAGGTGCAAGGAGCGAGCCCGTGCGAATCGGTGACCTGGCGCAACGCACCGGAGTGAGCGTCCGGTCGCTGCGCTACTACGAGAGCCAGGGTCTGCTCGCCGCCACCCGCACGCCGGGCGGGCAGCGCGAGTATCCCGAGGCCGCGGTGGAGCGGGTGATCCGCATCCAGGAGATGTTCGCCGCGGGCCTGCCCAGCCGCATCCTCGCCGGACTGCTGCCGTGCATCAACGATTCCGACGGCACCCCGAGCGCCAAGGCTACCCCCTGGCTCACCGAAACCCTCACCGCCGAGCGCGCCCGCATCGACGCCTGCATCAAGGACCTGCACCGCACCCGCGAGGTACTCGACGACGTCATCCGCGCGGCAGAGGGCGAGCCGAGCCAGAGCTGATACGGGCGGGCGACCTCTCACCCGCGTCCGGGTTCGAACGGTGCCTCCGCGGCCGCCAACCGAGAGCGCGACGCGGATATAGCGCTTGCGGATTCGCACGATCAACGCCGAGCCACGTTGACGAGAGGTGTTGTCCAGCTGCTTGATTCATGCGAACCAAGCACGACAGCAGCGATCAACGGGCAGCGATCGGTTCCGCGCGTCGATATTGATCGGCGGCGGCGTTCGCCCCGGCGTCCACGCCTCGCGCCCGGCGTGAGGCCAGCACCATGCCGACGACGCCCACGGCGAGACCGGCAATGGTCAACGGGCGCAACGGCTGATCGATCAGCAGCCACGCCATGATCGCGGTGACGGCGGGCGTGACGAAGAACAGCTTGCCGACCCGGGTGGTGTCCCAGCGCCGCAGCATCGCATTGAGCAGCAGGAACGCGCCCATCGAATTGATCAGCACCATCCAGGTCAGCGCGCCGCCGAAGCGACCCCAGTCGGCGACGTGAAAATCGTTGCCCGCCAATGCCATCGAACCCGCCACCGGCGCGCTCACTATGACGTGCACCGCCGTGGAACTGCGGGAGTCGATCGTGGGCGTGAACCGCTTCTGGTACACCGTGCCCAGGCTCAGGCCCAGTAGGCCGACGATGCACAGCAGCAGCCCCGCCACCGAGAACGCGGACTGATCCATCACCGCCAGCCCGACGCCGATGCCGCCGATCCCGAATCCCAGCCACTGCCGGACCGTGACCGTCTCGCCCAGCACGCGCCCCGCGAACAACGCGATCACCACCGGATTCAGGCCCTGCACCAGGGAGATCACGGCGGCGGACACATGCTCGGCCATCGCGGTGTAGAACGCGGCGAACTGCACCACCTGCATCAACAGGCCCGCGACGACGGCGTGCCCCAGCTGCGCCCCGCGCGGCCACCGCGCGCCCACGGCCAGGGCGTACAGCGTGAGGGCCACCGCGGCCAGGCCGAACCTGGCGAACAGCACCAGGAACAGCGGTGCGGCCCCGACTCCGATGATGCCGACGATGAACGCGCTGCTCCACATCAGTACGAAGGCCGCCGGCGCGGCCGTGTCCATCAGACGAGTCTTCACCAGGACCTCCCAAGTAACCATCTAGACCGGTTACTACGTTGGCAGGTGTGCGGATAACCTGTCAAGCCGGTTACTATCGGGACATGTACACCTTCGTCAGCGGAAATCTGGCGCTGGACTTCGCCGGCACGGTCCACTCCCGGACCACCGATCGCCTCGAGCGACTTGTCGCACCCGCGGATCTGGCGCACTGGCTGGTCGAGGCCGAGCTCCTCGACGCCGCACCCGACTGCGACGAGACCGCACTGCGACGCGCCGTCGACCTGCGCGAGGCCGCCTACCGGTTGGCCGTGGCCGCCATGCGCGACCAACCGTTCGGCGAGGCCGATCGCGCCCTGGTCAACGAGGTAGCGCGCGGCGAGGCGCCGCATGTCGTCCTGCAATCGGATGCGACGGTGCGGCGCTCGGGCACCGTCGACGCCGCCCTGGCGGCCATCGCCCGCTCGGCGGTCGAACTGCTCGGCGGATCCGATCGCGGACGCGTCAAGCAGTGCGGCCGCGACGGCTGCACCCGGCTCTACGTCGACACCTCCCGCGCGGGAACCCGCCGCTGGTGCGATATGGCCCGCTGCGGCAACCGCGCCAAGAGCGCCGCCTTCCGCGCCCGGCACGGCACGACGTAATCACCAACACGCCGCGGCCCCGGCCTAGCGCGCCACGGGTAGCCGCAGCCTCCGGCACGGCGCACTACGACCCTGGCGCGGACCGCACTCTCGGGGAACGCACCGCCATGCATGAAATATCGACCGCGTGTGTGGAAATACCTGCGGGAACATGCCTTTCAGCGATGAACCGGAACCAGTTCCCCGCGCGGATACGTGGGCACCGGCGCGGGGTCAGGCTTGCGTCCGCGCAGGTCCGCCCGCAGGAAGGCGAAGAAGAAGAACACCAGCAGCAAGGCCCTGCCCCAGACACCGAACTGCACGATGTGCTGCTGGATGTCGGCCGACTCACCCGCGCCCAGCGCGTAGAAGTAGCGGAAGACCCCGATCCCGATCGCGGCGTCGGCCACCAGATACCCGGCGATCGCCGACCACGGCACCTCCAGCAGCACCAGGAACGGGATCAGCCACAGCGTGTACTGCGGCGAATGCACCTTGTGGAACAGCAGGAATCCACACAGCATCGCACCGCTCACACCGATCCAGGGAAAGGCCTCGCCCGCCTGAAACCGCCGCCACCCCAGCAGCATCGCCACCAGGAACGACACCAGCACCAGTACGGGCGACGCCGCCGAGACCACGTCCTGGAACGACTGCTCGCTGCCGGGCGCGTCCCCGAACATCGGACGCAGCCCCCAATACCAGATGGAATTCGTGGTGATGTCGGCCTGACGCAACTGCTGGAAGGTGATCGAGGCGCGCCACCCCTCGTATCCGGCGAGGGCGAACGGCAGATTCACCGCCACCACGGTCGCGATCGCCGCACCCGCGACCGCCAGCGCCCCGCGCACGTCGTAAGCACCCGCGCGCGAATCGAAGTCGTCGCCATGCGGCACCGCGGCCCCGTCCCGAGGCGACCCCGCCCGGTGAGCGACACCACCGGTCAGCACGTAGACCAGCAGCGGCAGCACGAATATCCCCGGATACAGTTTCAGGCAGAAGCCGATCCCCAGCAGCACCGCGGCCGCGATCGCCCTCGCCCGCAACGAATATCGAGTCAGCGCGGTGACCACATACATCGCCGCCACCGACGTCCACACGACGGGCAGCTCCCAGTTGTGGAAGGCGTAGAGCAGCAGCGGCGGCCCCACCGCCCACAGCAGCGCCGCCGGACCGGACAGCCGGCCCAGCATCCACGCCGTCAGCAGCGCGAAGGGCGCCAGCAGCAGCGCCGAGTGCAGCAGGAACACGGCGTCGTCCTCCGCGCCCGCCGCGCCCAGCCACATCAGCAGCCCGCTGAGCACCGGATACTCCACGGCCCCGCCGGTCAGCGCACCGTCGGGCGTGATGCCGCCGCTGATGTAGGGGAAGACGTGCTCGTTGATGCTGCGCCCGAGCCACAAGAACTGGATATCGGAGTAGCAGACGTCGGAATCCTTGATGCTGTCGAACATCTCGCTGCGGCCCTCAGCGGTGAACGGCCCACCGGTGCAGCGCGCCTTGTTGAGGTAGGCGAGCACCAGCATGACCCCGCACAGCAACGTCGCCGTGACGGCTGCGGTCACGCCCGCCGGACGTACCGTTTTCGGCATGCGCCGCGGCGGGAGGGCTACGCGGTTCGGCACGCCGCCTCCTCCGGATCCGACGCACCCACCACGGCGGCGCGCGTGGCGAGTCGGTTCGACATGGACCCCACGATATGTGCCCGGCCCGGGAGCCGCCCGGCTCCTCCCCGGATCGGGGCCGATTTCGCCGCACAACCCCAGCTCATGTAGCCTTACCGGGTTGCTGACGCAACGACCCTCCTGCCCACGGACCGTCCGTGGGCCGTTCTCAGTCCACAGGAGGTGATGGGTTCCCGTGCGTCAATACGAAGTGATGGTCATTCTCGATCCGAACCTGGATGAGCGTACCGTCGGTCCGAACCTGGACAAGATGCTCAGCGTGGTCTCCCAGCAGGGTGGCAAGATCGACAAGGTCGACCTGTGGGGTCGCCGCCGCCTGGCCTACGAGATCGCCAAGCAGAGCGAAGGCATTTACGCGGTCGTCGATCTGACCGCCGAGCCCGACACCGTGAGCGAGCTCGACCGTCAGCTGGGGCTGAACGAGTCGGTGCTGCGCACCAAGGTGCTGCGCAACGACAAGAAGTAATCCCCTCTCGGAGAGCGAACCGCACTCGTAGTCGTCGGTGCCTGTCTCTAGGCTCTAGCGCAACAAGCGAGTGCGCATCGGACTGCACCGGAGAGCAGGAGGAATCATGGCAGGCGACACGGTCATCACCGTCATCGGAAATTTGACGGCCGATCCGGAACTTCGATTCACGCCGGCGGGCGCCGCGGTGGCAAATTTCACCGTGGCATCGACACCCCGCACGTTCGACCGTAATACCAACGAATGGAAAGACGGCGAGGCGCTGTTCCTGCGCTGCAACATCTGGCGTGAAGCTGCGGAGAATGTCGCCGAGAGCCTGACCCGAGGCGCTCGCGTGATCGTGAGCGGACGACTGAAGCAGCGCTCCTTCGAGACCCGCGAGGGCGAGAAGCGCACGGTCGTCGAGCTCGAGGTCGACGAGATCGGTCCCTCCCTGCGCTACGCCACCGCGAAGGTCAACAAGACCTCGCGCGGCGGCGGAGGCGGCGGCTTCGGTGGCGGTACCGGCTCCGGTGGTGGTGGGGGCTTCGGCGGCTCCGGTGGTGGTAACCGCGGCGGACAGCAGAATTCCGGCGGCGGCGACGACCCCTGGGGCAGCGCCCCCGCAGCCGGCTCCTTCGGGGGCGGCGCAATGGACGACGAACCGCCGTTCTAGGACGGCTTCATAAGGGGCCCAACGGCTCCCAGGCGTAACGGAGAAGAAGACAATGGCCAAAGCACCGGCGCGCGAAAAGGTGCTGAAGAAGAAGGCTTGTGCCTTCTGCAAGGAGAGCAAGGCTGCCGCCAAGGACGGCAAGAAGGCGGCCGCCATCGACTACAAGGACACGACGCTGCTGCGGAAGTACGTGAGCGACCGCGGCAAGATCCGTGCCCGCCGCGTCACCGGCAACTGCGTGCAGCATCAGCGTGACGTCGCCGTCGCGGTGAAGAACAGCCGCGAGGTGGCGCTGCTGCCGTACGTGTCCACGGCTCGCTGAGAGGGAGGCACACGACGATGAAGCTGATTCTGACTGCTGATGTGGACAACCTCGGTGCGCCCGGCGACACCGTGGAGGTCAAGGACGGCTACGGCCGCAACTTCCTGCTGCCGCGCGGCCTGGCCATTCCGGCCACCCGGGGCGCGCAGAAGCAGGTCGAGGGCATCCGCCGGTCGCAGGACGCCCGGCGCGTGCGCGACCTCGACCACGCCAACGAGCTGAAGCAGGCCATCGAGGGCCTGGAGGGCGTGTCGCTGTCGGTGAAGACCGCCGGCACCGGCAAGCTGTTCGGCTCGGTCACCTCGGCCGATGTCGCGGGCGCCCTCAAGGCCGCCGGTGGCCCGGTCGTCGACAAGCGCAGCATCGAGCTGCCGAAGACGCACATCAAGAGCACCGGCAAGCACGGTGTCGTGGTGCATCTGCACCCGGATGTGGCGGCCAAGTTCGACCTGCAGGTCGTCGCCGGCGAGTGACGCCCGCCGCCCGGCGGCCGCGAGGCAATCGGGCGGTGTCGCGCGAATGTTCGTCATGGACCACCTCCGTGCCCTTCGGTACGGAGGTGGTCTTCGGCTGCCCGCATCTGGGCAACCTATCGATTAACTGATCATTAGCTGTTGCCTTAGGTGACCGCGGGGGATACCGTCGGCGAATGATCTCGGTGCGCTTCGTCCCAGTTCGGGATGGTTTGGGGAGAACTCGGCAAACCGACCATTCGCATTGTGATCCACGCCATAACGTGGCAGAGCACTGTTAACCCAACACGCCCGGCCGTTCATCTTGGCCGACACGCCGATGCAGTGCCAATCCACAGCGACATCGCTGTGGAAAACCATGTCTAGCTGGGAACTGTTGCCCATTCGGCCGCCTTTTCCCCAGGTAATACACAGGGCCTGCACAACGGCGGGTTAACTGTCCCCAACTTATCCACAGCGGCGTGCACAGTCCGGTTTGGTAGTCCCCAGCCCGGTCCCTTAGGTTCGTCCCGGTGTCGTGACCCGACGCCCCGAACGCCACGATTTCGCGAGTATTGCAGAACGCATCATCGGTTTGCTGAGTCGGCTCCTCCGAGCTGCGGCAAACCCGAGACCGGCGCTGTGAGATGGATCGAACGTGTCGGTACCGGGGCGTAGAACAAGTCATCGATACTCTCGGACCCCGGGCGTGATGAGAGAGGACGGTCGAGTCGGGTGGCAGTCGTCGATGATCGCGGGCACTCGGAATACTCAGACTCGCCGGGGGAGGACTTCGGTCGGCAGCCGCCGCACGATATGGCGGCCGAGCAATCGGTGCTGGGCGGCATGCTGCTCAGCAAGGACGCCATCGCCGACGTCGTCGAGGTGGTCCGGCCCGGCGACTTCTACCGCCCCGCCCACCAGGCCGTCTACGACGCCGTCCTAGACCTGTACGGCCGTGGCGAGCCCGCCGACCCGGTGACCGTCGCCGCATCGCTCGATCGCCGCGGCGAACTCAAGCGCATCGGCGGCGCCCCCTACCTGGTCACCCTGACCCAGACCGTCCCCACCGCGGCCAACGCCTCCTACTACGCCGAAATCGTTGCGGAGAAGGCGATTCTGCGCCGTCTCGTGGAGGCCGGTACCCGCATCGTGCAGTACGGCTACGCCGGCTCCGACGGCCAGGACGTCGCCGAGGTCGTCGACCGCGCTCAGGCCGAGATCTACGAGGTCACCGAGCGCCGCTCCAGCGAGGACTACATGCCCCTGGAGGAACTGCTGCAGCCCACGATGGACGAGATCGACTCCATCGCCAGCCGCGGCGGCATGTCCCTCGGCGTCCCCACCGGCTTCACCGAACTCGACGAGGTAACCAACGGCCTCCACCCAGGCCAGATGATCATCGTCGCGGCGCGGCCGGGCGTCGGGAAATCGACCCTGGGAATGGATTTCATGCGGAGTGCTTCGGTGAAGCACGGGTTGTCGAGTGTGATTTTCTCGCTGGAGATGAGTCGGACCGAGATTGTGATGCGTCTGTTGTCGGCGGAGGCGAAGATCAAGCTCGGGGATATGCGGTCGGGGCGGATGAGTGACGACGACTGGACTCGGTTGGCGCGCAGGATGAGTGAGATCAGCGAGGCGCCGCTGTTCGTGGACGATTCGCCGAATATGACGATGATGGAGATCCGCGCGAAGGCCCGGCGACTCAAGCAGCGGCACGATCTCAGACTCGTGGTGGTCGACTATCTCCAGCTGATGACGTCCGGCAAGAAGGTCGAGTCCCGCCAGCAGGAAGTCTCGGAATTCTCCCGAAGCCTCAAGCTGCTGGCGAAGGAACTCGAGGTCCCGGTAGTCGCGATCAGTCAGCTGAACCGCGGCCCCGAACAACGAACAGACAAGCGCCCCATGGTCTCCGACCTGCGCGAATCCGGTTCACTAGAACAGGACGCCGATATGGTCATCCTGCTCCACCGTCCCGATGCGTTCGAACGGGACGACCCCCGCGGCGGTGAGGCAGACCTGATCCTCGGCAAGCACCGTAACGGCCCCACCGCAACAATCACCGTCGCCCACCAGCTGCACCTCAGCCGCTTCGTGGATATGGCGCGCGGC
>NZ_BDBV01000155.1 GCF_001613165.1 Nocardia mexicana NBRC 108244 | reverse complement strand
CGGGGACGGCAGCCTCGCCGTCGGGCTGAGCGAGGGCCGCGTGCAGATCCTGGCCGCCGACGGCCGAGTGCTGCAGACGGTCTCGGACCTGTCCGGCGTCGATGCCGTCGCCGCCGCCGGTGACGCGGTCGCCGTGCTCGACCGGGCACAGACCAGCCTCACCCAGCTCGACCTGGGGCGCGACAAGCCCGGGCTGGCCCTGCGCGCCGGTACCGGCGCCACCACTGTGATCTCCGACCACTTCGGGCGGCTGCTGGTCACCGACACCGCCGGCGGTGCGCTGCTGGTGTACACGGCCGATCCGCTCGTATTGCGACAGCGATTCCCGGTAGGCTCGTCGCCCTACGCACTCGCCTACGATCAGCGGTCCGAGACCGTGTGGGTGACGCTGACCGCGAGCAACGAGGTGGCCGGTTTCGACCTGTCGACGGGTATACCGGAGGAAGTGGGACGCTTCGCGACGGTGCGCCAGCCGAATTCGGTGACCATCGACGAACGCACCGGCGACCTGTTCGTGGGGTCCGCGACCGGCGACGGGTTACAGCGGATCGGCGCGGACGAGAGGAAGAGAGGGCAGCGATGACTCGGGCCTCGGCGCACCGTCCGCAGCACAGGCGGTCGATCCCGGCGGATTGGGAGGAGACCAGCGAGGAGGGGGAATACGAATACGTGCCGCTCCGACTACCGCCCGACGTCAACCGGGTGACCGCCTCGATGCGGCTGGCCATCCAGGCCGAATTCGGCGGCTGGGAACTGTCGCGGGTCCGCGCCTACACCGACGGCAGCCGGCGCGTGCTGCTGCGGCGGCGCAAGACCACCTTCCCGATCGCGGAAACCGGGATGTGACCGGCATGTACTCCGTACTGCTGCGGCTGATGTTCCTGCTGCCCCCCGAACGCATCCACCACCTGGTCTTCGCGGCGATGCGGCTGGCGACCCGCTTCGCGCCGGCGCGGCGGCTGGTGGCCAAGCTGACCGTCGTCGACGACCCTATCCTGCGCACCACCGCCTTCGGGGTGGAATTCCCCGCACCGCTGGGCCTGGCCGCCGGATTCGACAAGGACGCCGGCGGCGTGAACGCCTGGGGCCCACTGGGTTTCGGTTACGCCGAGATCGGCACCGTCACCGCGCAGGCGCAACCGGGCAATCCGGCGCCGCGGCTGTTCCGGCTGCCCGCCGACCACGCCCTGATCAACCGGATGGGATTCAACAACCACGGCGCGGCCGCGGCGGCCGAACGGCTGCGCGACCGCCGGCCGGGCGGGGTCCCCATCGGCGCCAATATCGGCAAGACCAAGGTCACCCCCGCCGAGCACGCCGCCGACGACTACGCCACCAGCGCCACCCTGCTGGGCCCGCTGGCCGACTTCGTCGTCGTCAACGTCAGCTCCCCCAACACCCCCGGCCTGCGCGACCTGCAGGCGGTCGAATCGCTGCGGCCGCTGCTGCGCGCGGTGCTCGACTGCGTCCATGTGCCGGTGCTGGTGAAGATCGCCCCCGACCTGTCCGACGAGGACGTCGACGCCGCCGCGGACCTGGCCGTGGAGCTCGGCCTGGCCGGGATCGTCGCGACCAACACCACCATCCGCCGCGACGGGCTGGCCACCCCGGCCGCCGAGGTCGACGCGATGGGCGCGGGCGGGCTGTCCGGGCCGCCGGTGGCCGACCGGTCGCTCGAGGTGCTGCGCCGCCTCTACGCCCGCGTCGGCGACAAACTGGTCCTGATCTCCGTCGGCGGGATCGAGAACGCCGACCAGGCCTTCGAGCGCATCCTGGCGGGCGCCACCCTGCTGCAGGGCTACACCGGATTCATCTACGGCGGCCCGTTCTGGACCCGGCACATCCACCGCGGCTTGGCGCAGCGGCTGCGCGCGGGCGGTTACGCGAGCATCGCCGACGCTGTCGGCGCCTCCTACAAGACCCGCGCCTGACCCGGTATCTGCACTGGGTGCAACCGTGCATCCACCGCTAAGACGCGAGCTCAGCCGAAGACGCGCGGCGGCTCCTCGGTGAATCCCACGGGCCGCGGCCGGTGGGTGGGGCCGGACAGGACCGGCTCCGCTTCGCGGCGGGTGCGGCCGCCGGAGTGGCGGCGCATCCGCTCGATCATCCGGCGCGAGAGCAGGATCACGGCCTCCTCGTACCGCACGCCCAGCGCCCCGGCACGGTCGGCGACCCGCCGATGCACCGACTCGTCGTGCACCGCGTCGGGATCGCTGAGCAGTTCGTCGAGTTCCATTCCGGCCAGTGCCTGCACCTGGGTCAATCGGTGTTCGGGCAGCCAGCTCAGCCGCCACACCGCCGCTCCGAAACCGTCGATTCGGAAAGCATGCTCGGGGGTCCGGTCACTGATCATCGCCCAGTCGGTCGTTTCGATCGTCACGGCTGTCTCCTCTCGCGTCGCCGCCCGTGGCCCAGGATCACTGCGTCGGCGGGGCGGGTACCCAATACATCGGCTCGAGTTGCCGAAGAGTTGCGGATTGCGGTGAATTCGTCCGCAGCATCCGGCTCGGTGAGGGTCGGGACACGGACGGCCGGATCGGCGCGGCCCGCTCCCGGGTCGGTGCGCGGGTCCTGCGGCCCTGCCGAACTCGCGCGGCCGGTGCTGCGCCCGGCCCCTGTCGCCGCTGTGCGTACCGGTCCGGCACGCCCACCGAGACGGCCACTGCCGTCGGTCTAGTTCCGGACCCCGACGATGTCGGCGTCGCGCTCGGCGGATCGAGGCATGCGGCGCCGCCGGATTCGCCGCTCGAGGAGAATCGCTCCCACCATCAGAACCTCCTGGACGTCTCGGCGACCGAACGCCGACTCCAGAGCGTCACTTGCCGTTCCATTCGGGCAAATGCCGCGATACGTTATTGGTAGCCGAAATTCCCGGCGGATAAACCGGCAATCCCCGGCGTCTTCGCTTATCGTCTGCAGACGATCACTGCGCACCCGAGACGGAGGTGGCTGCCCCGATGGCGGGACAGGACGCGACGGTCACCGCGGTGCGCGCGGTGCTCACCCGGCTGTGCAAGCGCGCGGGCCTGAGCCCGGAACGCTTGCGCAGCACCGAGATCGACGTCTCTCCCCTGCTGGAGCTCTACGTCATCCGGCGCCAGGCCCAGCTGGCGGGCACCGATCCCGCCGACGCCGTCCCGCCGGTGGTGCGCGACCTGTCCCGGCAACTGCCCCCGGAGCATCGGCTCATCGTCGATGTCGGGCTGTCGCTGGGGCTGCTGCGCGACGCGGCGGCCCCCGATATCGAGCCGCACCTGCTGTACGCTCCGGACCTGGGCAAACGCCGCCAGTACCTCAGCGACCACTGGTCGCAGCTGCTGCGCGCCACCGGGGCCAAGGGGGCGGCCGACGCTCCGACCACGCGACAGTTGCGCAGCCGGCTGGAGTTCGACGCCTTCACCGTCCTGGCACAACGCCTCACCACCGCCTCCGGCTACGCGTCGGTGCTGACCCTGCCGCCGCTGACCGGCGCGGTGCCCGACCGGCACACGGGCACGATTACCGTGGTCGGAGACGCGGTACTCGACAATATCTGCAGCGTCGACCACTTCCCGGAGGCGAACGACCCGGCCACCGGCACCTTCCTGGACCGGCCCGGCGGGAAGGGGCTCAATCGCGCGGTGGCCGCGGCCCGGCTCGGGCTGCGCGTACGCCTGATCGCCGCGGTCGGCGACGACGACCGCGGCCGCCGCATCCTCGACCACCTGCGCGCCGAAGGCGTCGAGACCGACCTGGTGCGCGTCGTGCCCGGCGCCACCACCCCGGTCGCGGTCGTCCTGGTCACCAGCAGCGGCGAGCGACGCGATATCGCCTGCCCCAACGAACGCGTCCGGCTGACCCCCGACGACCTGCACACCCCCGACGCCCGGCACGCGCTGGCCGGATCGGATGCCGTGCTGCTCACCTTCGAACCGCCCTCGGCGGTCGTCGAGGACGCCCTCGACCTCGTCGCGCGGGAATCGCGGCCGCGGCTGCTGGTGCAGCCGGTGCCCGCGATCGCCCGCCCGCAGCGGTTCTACCGCCGCTTCGACGCCATCGACTACCTGATCGGGACCCGCGGCGAACTCGACGCCCTCGCGCCGATGGTGCCGCCGTCGGAACCCTCGAGCGACGGCGACGCCGAACTGGCCCGCCGGCTACGCATCCTGGGCGCCCGGACGGTGTGCATGGTGGAGGAGTTCGCCACGAGTGTGCGCTCCGACGATCTGGAGATCGATATCGGCCGTTTCCCGGCCACGTTGAAGGACTCCCCCGGCGCCCCGGCCGCCTTCGTCGCCGCCCTCGCGCACCGCGTCGTGACCCGCGGCCACCGTGCCGACGCCGACGACTTCGTCTGGGCCACAGCGGCAATGGCGGCGACCCAGTCCACCGGAGCGGTCTCCGGCGCGATGCCGACCGTCGCCGATGTCGACCGCCTGGTCGAGCTCGCGGGCCCCGCGGACGTGGTCGACACGGAGCCGCAGTGATACCGATCGTTTTGCCGGAAACCGGGCGCGGCGCCGGGGCCACCTTCGTGCCGCCGCGCCGTCTAGCGCTATCGTCTCGTGCCATCGCGCCAGACCCAGTTGATCGCCGGGGCGAGCTGCTCCATGCCACCGGCTGCCCGAGGTACTACCTGCGATCCTTCGGAGGAGCATTTGACAGCCCTGGACGAGACCGGACACGACGTGCACGACGCCGCACACGGCATCGGCGACGCCACTGACACGGAGGGCGACGCCGCGGACGACACCGCGCACCGCATCTGCCGCAAGGGCGAGCAGATGTGGGTGCGCGTGCGGGAACTGCACGACGTGCACGACGGCGGCACGATGCTGATGTTCGGCGAGGTTGCCGACGGTTGTCTGGTGCGCATCCACTCCCGCTGCCTCTACGGCGACGTGCTGCACAGCGAGGACTGCGACTGCGGCCCCGAGCTCGACAAGGCGATGGACATGATCCAGGCCGAGGGCGCCGGCGTGCTCATCTACCTCGAACAGGAAGGCCGCGGCCACGGGCTCATCGCCAAGGCTCGCGGGCTGCGCTTCAGCGAACTCCACGGCGTGGACACCTTCACCAGCTACCGCAGCCTGCACTACTCGCCCGACTGCCGGTCCTACGAGCGCGCCGCGCAGGCGCTGCGCCGGCTCGTACCGACCGCGGGGCGGCCCGGCCCGCAATCCGATGGGCGAGGGCTGCAGCGGGTGCGGCTGCTGACCAACAATCCGGAGAAGGTCGCCGCCGTGGCCGCCACGGGGATCGCCGTCGAACGGATCCCGCTGATCACCGCGCCACGCAGCGAACGGGCCCGGCTCTACATGGAGTCCAAGCGGGCCTACCGCGGCCACCTGCTGCCCGACTTCCCCACCGTCCCCGCCGGATCGGACGACGCCGAGCGGCCCGAACCGCCGCGGCCGGTCGACCTGCTGACCGACGGCGCCCCCGACCTGATGCCGACCGGGCTACCCGAGAGATCCGCCGAGACGCTGTGCGGCTCCGCCGAGCGCGCGTAAGACGCATCACATTTTGTCGAACGCGCGGATAGGATGGGTGAGCCGCGTCACTCGGTGACGCGACGCCAGCCGCATTATCCGATCTCTGCCACGGCGAGTTCGTGCAGTCATCTGGCGGAGCGTCCCCGAGGCTACGGTTCGCACACCGATCGGGAACAAGGAAATGACGACAGATATCGGCTACACGCATCAGTCCGGCGCCACGGTCCGCACCGTGCCCGAGGCATTCCAGCAGACGATCACATTGCGCCCGCACCAGGTGGCCCTGCGCACGGTCGGCGGCACCCAGCAGATCACCTGGGCCGACTACGACCGCCGCGTGCGCGCCCTGGCGGCGGGCCTGGCGAAATTGGGGGTTCGCCACGGTGACACGGTCGGCATCATGCTGACCAACCGGCCCGAGTTCAACCTGGTCGACACCGCCGCGCTGCATCTGGGCGCGGCCCCGTTCTCGGTGTACAACACCAGTTCGCCCGAACAGATCGCGCACGTGTTCGGCAACGCGGGGAACAAGCTCGTGATCACCGAGCGCGGCTTCCTCGACGTGGTGCAGCGCTCCGGCGCCGCGTTCGAGCAGATCGTGGTGGTGGACGCGGCCGGCGGCAGCGCCCCCGAAGGCACGATGTCGCTGGCCGACGTCGAGGCCGACCCGGCCGAGGATTTCGACTTCGACGCCGCCTGGCAGGCGGTGCGGCCCGGCGACCTCGCCACACTGATCTACACCTCCGGCACCACCGGTCCCTCCAAGGGCGTGGAGATCACCCACGCCAATATCGTGGCCCAGATCGCGGGCCTGACCCAGAACGGCCCGCTGGTCGTCGGCATCGACGACCGCTCGGTGTCGTATCTGCCCGCCGCGCACGTCGCCGACCGCATCTCCGGGCATTGCGCAAACCTGTTCACCGGCGTCGCCATGACCTGCGTGCCGGACCCGCGGGAGATCGCCGCCGCCCTGCCCGACGCGCGCCCCACGGCGTTCTTCGGCGTGCCGCGGGTATGGCAGAAGATCAAGGCCGGAATCGAGGCGAAGCTCGCCACCGAGGCCAGCCCGGTGAAGAAGGCGCTCGCCAACTGGGCCATCGGTGTCGGCGTCAATGCCGCCCGGGCGCAACTGGCGGGCGGCGGGGCGAGCCCGATGCTGACCGCACAGCACAAACTGGCCGATGCGCTGGTGCTGTCGAAGCTGCGCACGGCGCTCGGGCTCGACGAGTTGAAGGTCGCGGCCTCCGGTGCGGCCGCCATCCCGCCGGAAACCCTCGAGTACATGCTGGGCCTGGGGTTCACCGTGACCGAGGTGTGGGGCATGTCGGAGACCTCCGGCGTCGGCACCTTCACCGAACTGGCGTCGCCGCGCCCGGGCTCGGTCGGCCGCGCCCTCGACGGGGTCGAACTGCGTCTCGACAGCGACGGCGAACTGCTGGTGCGCGGTGCGATCGTCACCCCCGGCTACCGCGGCATGCCCGACAAGACCGCCGAGACCATCGACGGCGACGGCTGGCTGCACACCGGCGACGTCGCCACCATCGACGGCGACGGCTACGTCACGATCGTGGATCGCAAGAAGGAACTGATCATCAACGAGGCCGGCAAGAACATCTCGCCGACCAATATCGAGAATGCCGTGAAGGCGGCCTCGTCGCTGGTCGGCCAGGTGGTGGCGATCGGCGACGCCCGCCCCTACATCACGGCCCTGATCGTGCTGGACCCCGACACCGCAGCGGTGCGCGCCAAGGCGCTGGGCGCCCCCGACGCCGACATCGCCGCCCTGGCCACCCGACCCGAGATCGTCGACGAGGTGCGCGCGGCAGTGGTGTCCGGCAACACCCGGATTTCCCGGGTCGAGCAGATCAAGCGGTTCCGGATCCTGCCGGACGCCTGGGAGCCCGGCGGCGAGGAGATCACCCCCACCCTCAAACTCAAGCGCAACCCGATCGCCGCCAAATACGGTGCGGAAATCGGTGAGCTGTACGGAGATCCGGTCCCCGAGGGCGTCATCGACCTGCGCTAGCGACGGCAGTCGGTGCGGCCGTGCACGCCACGCCGATATGCACTCGATGCAGAAACAGTTGTGGCCCGGGCACATTCGCCCGGGCCACAACTGTGTATGGCGTTACTTCACCTCGTAGGTGGCGACGAGGGTGGCGCGGCCGATCGCGTGGGAGAACAGGTTGAAGCCCAGGAAGGCCGGGCTGGCGCTCGCGTCGAATCCCAGCGATTCGACGTCGACCGCGTGCACGGTGATGAAGTAGCGGTGGTAGCCGTGCCCGGCGGGCGGCGCGGCGCCGACGAAGCCCGCGAATCCGCCGTCGTTGCGCAACTGGATCGCGCCCGCCGGCAGCGTGCCGCCCTCACTGCCCGCACCGCTCGGCAGCGACGTGGTGGCCGCCGGAATGTCGGCGACCGCCCAGTGCCAGAAACCCGAGGCGGTCGGGGCGTCCGGATCGTAGACAGTGACCGCGAAACTCTTTGTCTCGGCGGGGAATCCGGACCACGACAGCTGCGGTGAGACATCCTTGCCGCCCGCGCCGAACACGCCGCTGACCTGATCGTTGCCGAAGGGCTGACCGTCGGTGACGTCCTGCGAGGTGACGGTGAACGTCGGCAGCTGCGGCAGCGCGGCGTAGGGGTCGTAGGAGTAGTCGGGCATCAGGGCCGTCCTTTCGAAATCGTCAGCTGTGCAGGAGGAAATGCTCCAGTACCTGGGTGCCGAATTCCAGCGCGTCCACCGGGACCCGCTCGTCGACGCCGTGGAACAGGGCCGAGAAGTCCAGCTCCGGGGGCAGCCGCAGCGGCGCGAAACCGAAACAGCGAATCCCCAAGGACGCGAACGCTTTGGCATCGGTGCCGCCGGAGAGCATATAGGGCACGGTGCGGCCGTCGGGATCGTGCGCGAGGATGGCATTGTTCATCGCGTCGACCAGATCGCCGTCGAAGGTCGTCTCGTAGGAGTTCAGCGCGGTGATCCACTCGCGCTCCACATCGGGCCCGATCAGCTCGTCCACCTCGCGCTCGAAGGCCTCGCGCCGGCCGGGCACCACGCGGCAGTCCACCACCGCCTCCGCGGTCTGCGGGATGACATTGGCCTTGTAGCCGGCGCGCAGCATCGTCGGGTTCGCGGTATCGCGCAGCGTGGCGCCGATGATGCGGGAGATGGTGCCCAGCTTGGCGAGCTGGCCCTCGATATCCGGGCTGTCCGGATCGAATTCGATACCGGTCTCCTCGCTGACCGCGGCCAGGAATTCGGCCACCGAATCCGACAGCACCAGCGGGAAGGTGTGCTTGCCGAGCCGCGCCACCGCATCGGCCAGGATCGTCACCGCGTTGTCCTCGTGCAGGAACGAGCCGTGACCGGCACGGGCCTTGGCGCGCAACCGCATCCAGCCCAGGCCCTTCTCCGCGGTCTCCACCAGGTACAGCCGCCGCTCGGTGCCGTCGCGTCGCGGCACCGTCAGGGAGAAGCCGCCGACCTCGCCGACCGCCTCGGTGATGCCGTCGAACAGGTCGGGGCGGTTCTGCACCAGCCACTGCGAACCCCAGCGGCCGCCGTTCTCCTCGTCGGCCAGGAACGCGAAGACGATATCGCGCGGCGGCACCGTGCCCTCGAGCTTGAACTGGCGGGCCACGGCCAGCATCATGCCGACCATATCCTTCATATCGATCGCGCCGCGGCCCCACACGTAACCGTCGCGCACCGCGCCGGAGAACGGGTGCACACTCCAGTCGGCGGCCTCGGCGGGGACCACGTCCAGGTGCCCGTGCATCATCAGCGCGCCCCGGCTGGGGTCGGCGCCCTTCAGGCGGGCGAAGACATTGCCGCGGCCGGGGGCACCCGATTCCACGTACTCGGTGACGTACCCGGCCTGCTGCAGCTGATCGGCCACCCATTCGGCGCATTCCCGCTCGCCCTTGGTGGTCTCCAGTTCGCCGGTATTGGAGGTGTCGAACCGGATCAGCGTGCTGACCAGGTCCACCACCTCCGATACGGCGCGGGAGGCGGGTTCGGATAGGGACTTCTCACCGGGTGCAGACACGTACCCCTTCCTACCACTGTGGACCGGTCCTGCCCCGGGTTGCCCGCAGCGTGCACGCAAATACGGGTGATGTGATCGCATGCCGATTCGGTGATCAGCTCGCCACCACGACCTTGTCCGCGCCGATGCGGGTGATGCGCTCCTTGCCCCACGCGCCCAGCGGCTCGAGTGCGCGATTGAGGCGGGTGCCCAGCTCGGTGAGGGAGTACTCCACTCGCGGCGGCACCTCGCGATAGACCTCGCGGTGCACGATGCCGTCCTCCTCGAGCTCGCGTAGCTGCTGGATCAGCATCTTCTCCGAGATCCCGGGCAGGTTGCGGCGCAGTTCGCCGAAGCGGCGCACGCCGCCCGCCTCGAGTTCCCACAGGATCAGCGATTTCCACTTCCCGCCGATCACGTCCATCGCCGCATCGATACCGCAGAAATATGGCCCGGATCGCTTCTCACCCATCGCCTGACCTCACTACCTGTTCACATACCTATTGGTAAGTACCCCACAAAATAGTAGGTACTTGCCGCGATAACCGGCTAAGCGCATTGTAGGTCTCGGCGCCGACGAACCGATATTCGAGAACGCAAGGAGCTCAACCGCAATGGCTGACATCAAGACGCCCGTCACCGTGCTCGGACTCGGCGCCATGGGCCGCGCGCTGGCCACGGCGCTGCTGCAGGGCGGGCACCCGACCACCGTCTGGAACCGCACTCCCGGCCGCGACACCGAGCTGGTCGCCGCCGGGGCGCGCGGGGCCGCCTCCCTCACCGGGGCGGTGCGCGACGGCGACCTCGTGATCGCCGTCCTGCTCGACCACGCCTCGGTGCACGCCGCACTCGATCCGATCGTCGGCGAGCTGTCGGGCAAGACGGTGGTGAACCTGACGACCACCACCCCCGAAGAGGCGCGTGAGCTGGCGCGGTGGGCGGCCGGGCACGGCATCGTGTACCTCGACGGGGCCATCATCGCCAGCCCCGAGATGATCGGGCTGCCCGTGTCGTCGCTGCTCTACAGCGGGACGCGGGAAGTGTTCGACGACCATCGCGCGGTCCTCGAATTGTTCGGTACCGCCGAGTATTTCGGTGACGATGCGGGGACGGCCTCGCTGTACGACTTCGCTTTGCTCTCGGGCATGTACGTGACGTTCGCCGGGTTCTACCACGGCGCGGCGATGCTGCGTTCGGCCGGTGTCTCGGCGGAATCTTTTGCCACACGGGCAGTTTCGTGGCTCACCGCGATCACGGGGTCGCTGTCCGACGCGGGCCGCATCATCGACAGCGGCGACTACACCACCGACGTGCAGAGCCTGGACTTCAACAAGGCGGCACTGGACGCCATCGTCCGCGCGAGCCGCGAAGCGGGAGTCGGCCTCGACGTCATCGGCCCGGTCAAGTCCCTGATCGACCGCCAGGTAGCCGACGGCCACGGCAAGGAGGCCTTCGTCCGAATCTTCGAGGGCCTCGTCTCCTGACCCGGTGAACGAGGACGCCTGCAGCCCAACGGTTTCGACGCCAGGCGTCCTCGACCGCACCGCTCCTCACACCTGCCGACTGCGCGCAACCGCATCGGTGTACAACTCGGTGGTGTACTGATCGGCAGTGATCCCGAGCTCGTCGAGCACGAGCCGCAAATCCTGCAACGCGTCCGGCAGCGATTCGGTGTCCGCGGCCGAGGTCTCGAGCTCGAGGAAGGTTCCGTCGATCTCAGGGACGGTCACGATCGTCGCGAGCATCTGCCGCCTAGCGGCTTGGAAGCGGTAGTTCTCACACCGTTTCGTGAATGAGATCACCGGACGGTATCCGAGCATCGAAACGATCCGGTTCATAGCCTCGCGATCGCCGACCACAGTCTCGTATTCCGGCTTCGAGCCGGTCGCGTCGTCGACAGCAGCGTCCTTGAACGTCAGAAGATGCGTTGTGCCACTTGCCCCGTCGATCGTACGCAGCCGGAACTCTTGATCCGCCGCTGCGAGCGCCCGATCCGCAGTATCGACATAGGTATCGCTGTAGACCACATAGTCCGGCTCGGAGCGGACCGCCAACTGCTTGCGAACAGCGGCCGGATCGGCCAAACGCACCTTGTACTCGGCTTCGATCACGATGGCTCCGTTCATAATCCCGTCCTGATCGGGCTCGATTCGGTGCGTCGAAGATGAGTGGCCCTCGCGGAATTCGGTGAAGGCTGAAACGAACGTTGCATCGTCCAGTTCGGACGCCTGTGCCCGCTCGGGCCTGTCGTGGGCGGGTATCCCGTGATCAGGTGCCGAAATTGCGTTGGGCGTGGGTGACGATGGCGTCCAGGCGGGTGTGGTGGGCGCCCTTCCAGTAGGTTCGGCCGCAGTCGGTGCAGCGGGCGAAGGTGTCGTAGGTTTGTTCCGTGCCTGCGGGCAGGTCGTGCACGAGGGCCTTGTCCGCGGGCTGCAGGGTGCCGTTGCAGGCCGTGCAGCGGGTCCAGGGGGCCAGCGGTGGGGCGAAGCGCGACAGCACGTCGTCGAGTTGTTCGACCGGACGATGGCTGTAAATGTATGCGCCGCCGAATATTTCGCGGCGACGCAGCAGGCCGCGGTCACGCGACAGCAGCAGCCGATGCTCGCGGGCCGAGCGCGCGGCCAGCGCGGCGTCGCCGATGTCCGGGTTCTCGTAGGCGGCGTCGATGCCCAGCAGCCGCAGCCGCCGGGCCAGCGTGCCCAGGTGGATGTCGAGCAGGAACCGCGGCGGCTGCGGGGTGTGCTGCGGTCGCACGACGGCGGCGACGGTGACCGCGTCCCCCGGCGCGGGAATATACGAGGGCTCGCGGCGCCGGTCGTTGACTCGCAACTCACCCACCTCGGTCAGCGGAACACCGAGCGATTCCACCACGTGACCCAGCGACGATGTGCCGTCGGTCTGCACGGCCGCGGGCCCGTTGCGACGACCGGCGGACACGAAGACCGCTAGCTCCGCCGCGAACCCCACCGTGATCTCCGCTGCGCTCACACGGCCAGCATGCCAGCGCTGTGGGAAGTATGGACGATTCCGCGGTGCCCCGCCCGAGCCGGATCCCGATCACAACGACGCGGACCGCCGATTTTCCTAGGATCGGGATATGGTTCCGCTGACCTACGACCGGCTCTGCGCCGAGATCGAGACTCGCACCCGCGCCGTCATCGCCGTCGTCGAGCACGCCGACCTGACGGCCTCGGTACCGTCGTGCCCCGGCTGGGATCTCGGGCATCTGCTGCAGCACATCGGTGGGGTGCACCGGTGGATGGCGGAGATTGTCGGCACCCGCGCGACCGCGCCGATCGACGGCGAATTCGTCGATGATCCGACCGCGTCCCGGATCGACCCCGGCGAGCTGGTGCCGTGGCTGCACGACGGAGCCGCCAAACTCACCGCGACCCTGCGTGCGGCCGATCCCGATATAGCGGTCTGGTCACCGGGACCCGCTGGGACACCGCGGTTCTGGGCGCGGCGGGCCATGCTCGAGACCGCGCTCCACGGCTGCGATGCCGCCGAGGCGGTGGGCGCCGACATGCAGCTGCCGCCCGAACTCGCCGCGGACGGCTTCGAAGAATGGCTCGACAACGCCTCGGTACCCGAAGCCTACGAATCCCGACCCGACCTCCCCGATCTGCTCGGCCCCGGACGCGGGTTGGTCTTCGACGCCACCGAGACCTTCGGCACCGCCGGGCCTACGGTCGTCCCTACGTCTCCGAACGTCGCCGACCCCGCGAGCACTGCTGCGACTTCGAGTGCCACATCGCCGGATTCCGACCCCACGGGCACCGCACCCTCCAACACTGCCGAGCCCGTCGGCGTCACCGGCGATATCGGATCGTGGGTTGTCGATCTCGGCGGGCAAGCGGCCACCTGGCGGCGCGGTACAGGGCCGGGGTCGGTGTGGGTGGGCGGTGCGGTCGCCGATCTGCTGCTGTATGTCTATCGCCGTCCACACGGTGCGTTGCGCCTCACCGGAGATATAGAGTTGCTCGAACTCTGGCGTACCCGCGCGGGATTCTGGCTCAACGCCTGACCGGGCGCGGGCTCGGCAACTCCCCCGGCTCGCCACCTTGTGGCCTTTACCAGCCGAAACCTGGGTCCGCTGAGCACAAACCCCAAATGTCGGCCCATTCCTTGCCGACCCTGACGGCCGCGTCCTAGCGTCTGCCGCAATCGGGTTCCAGCTGGGAGGCGCCGCATGAAAACCCGTGCCGGACACCGCCGCACGTCCCGCACCGGCGCCGGGCGACCGCGCG
>NZ_BDBV01000154.1 GCF_001613165.1 Nocardia mexicana NBRC 108244 | reverse complement strand
ACACCTTCTCGAACAGCGCCTGCGCCTCGTCCTCGCCGCCGGTCTCGCGCAGGCACAGGCCGCGGCAGAACATGGCGGTGGTGCGGGCGGCGGGAATGGGCCCGGCCTCGGCCTGTTCCATCCGCCGGATGGCCTCGCCGAACAATCCCAGCTGCGCACACGCGGTGCCGACCATCACATGGGCACCGGCGGCGAGGTACGGATCATCCCACTCCGCGGACCCGGCCAGCACCGTCATCACATCCGGCCAGCGCTGCGTGTTGTAGTGCAGCACGGCGCGCACGTAGGCGCTGATGCGGTTGTCGGCCTCGCGGTCCGCATCGCTGAGCAGGGTCTTGCGGTAGGACTCGAGCTCGTCGAGCGTGCGCTCGGCCTCGTCGTACTCCTTGTCGGCGATCAGATGCGCGGCCCACGCCAGCCAGACCTCGGTGTAGGAGGCCAGCGGGTAGTCGATGTAGAGCCCCGGGAGGAACCGCCCGGCCAGTGCCCGCGTGGACAGGCCCACCCGGCGCTGTTCCCGGTACAGCGTGCTCGTGCTGGTCTTGTGGAGATTGAACAGCACCTCCTTGGTGACCTCGCCGGCGGCGGCCCGGCCGAGCCAGGCATCGCACATCGTCGGATCCCATTCGGTGGCGCGCTGGAAGGCCAGCTTCGCGTATTCCAGATCGCGTGCCGACTCCTGCCCCTCGATGGGCAGGCCCAGGGATAAGACTCCGGCATCGAATGCGCGTTGTGCCTGACGGTTGCCGCTCATTGCTGTCGAACCCCGAAGCCTTCGATTGTGGTTGTGTATACGTTCATCGTGCGACCAGAGTACCGACCGCACGGCGGAGATCCGTCAGTTAGATTAGGGTTAGCCGCCGTTGGGTCGCAACGTGAGCGTTGTCGGGATATGAGGGTTCTCGATGTGCGAAAGATGTTCGTCCTCACGCTGTCTCACGGAGCATTGACGTCCCGGTCGCGATGGGCATTTCAGAAGATCGGGCATTCGGAAAGACGAGGGTGGGAGATCGACTCCGGTGACGGATCCATCGACAACGAGTACCAAAGCGAGCGAGCCCGAGCTGTGCCGGGTCTCGGTCATCGGCGGCAACACACAAGTCGATGTGGGTTTGCCCGCGACGGTGCCGATCGCGAGCTTCATCGGTGACCTGGTCACCCTGATCGAATCGCGTACCCCGGATATCGCCGAGAGCGACGAGGATTCGCTGCCGATGCGGGCGCAGCATTGGACGCTGGCCCGGCTCGGTCGTGATCCGATCGCCCCGAGCCGCTCGCTGACCGACGCCGAGGTGTACGACGGCGAACTGCTGGTGCTGCGCAGCGTGTCCGCGAAGGAGGCGCCGGCGCTGTTCGACGACGTCATCGATGCGGTGTCGCGCCTGGTCGCCGAGGATTTCCGCGGTTGGTCCGGCACGTCCGCGCGCTGGACCGGCCTGGTGGCGTCGGTGTTGACGGTGCTGACCGCGCTGATGCTGCTGGCGGTGTCGCGGCGACACGGTGATCCGCTGTGGCCCGGGTTCGCGCTGCTGGGAATGGGTGCGCTGGCCTTCGCGGCCGCCGGAATCGCGGCCCGCAAGTACTTCGATCAGACGACCGCGAACTGGGTGTCGCTGGACGGTTTGCTGCTGTTCTTCGGCGGCGCCGCGCTGTTGGTGCCGGGGCAGCTCGGCGGCCCGCACGTGCTGCTGGGTGTGTCCGTCGCGATCGTGGCCTCCGTCGTCGGCTACCGCATCATCGGCAGCGGGGCGACGCTGTTCTCCGCCGTCGGCGCCGGTGGCGTGATCGGCCTGGTCGGCGCGGCGGTCTACATGGTGTGGCATCCGGCGCTGCCCAAGCTGTGTGCCGGGCTGCTGGTCGGCGGCATCCTGCTGCTGTCGGCGGTGCCGCGACTGGCGGCGTTGCTGGCGCGCTTGCCGATTCCGCCGGTGCCGACCGCAGGCGGCGCGATCGATCCGGCCGATCACGAGCAGCGCCCGACCATCGAGGGCATCGGCGCCATCGGCGCGACCGCGCTGCCGTCGGCGGCCGGGCTCGGGCAGCGGGCCCGCACGGCCAACCAGTTCCAGACCGGATTGGTCGGCGCCTTCACAGCCTCGGCCGTGGTCGGCGCGTTCGGTGCCGCCGATCCGCTGGGAGCGGCCAAGTGGCAGGGCATCGCGCTGGCCGTGATCACCGCCATCATCCTGTGTCTGCGCGGCCGGTCCTTCGCCGATCTCGCCCAGGCGGCGACCCTGATCGTCGGCGGCTGCGTGACCTTCGTCCTGCTGCTGGTCGGCCTGGCGTTCGGCGACGCCGACGTCGAACTGCTGGCGGCGGGGCTGCTGGTGATCTTCGCCCTCGGCACCGTCGGGTTCGGCGTGATCGGTCCCCATATAGAGGTGACACCGGTGACCCGGCGCGCGATCGAGATCTTCGAGTACCTGCTGATCATCGCCGTGATGCCGCTGGTGCTATGGATCATGGGCGTGTACTCGATGGCCCGGAACATATGAGTGGCAGGCCCTTTCGCATTGCCCCGCGGCTGATCTGCGCCGCCGCCCTGACCGGCGCGGCCGTCTGTCTGCCGGGAGTGGGCATGCCGTCGGCGTCGGCGGTCTCGCCGCCGGTGATCGATATGGGAGCGCTCGGCCCGGCCCTGGACCTGAGCCACCGCCCGGCGCCGCTGGAGCCGACCGAGCGGAAGTCGGAGTGCGCGCAGCCCATGCTCGTCGGCGGCCCGCCCACCGAGCCGCCGGTCGCGCAGCAGGTGCTCGATCTGCCTGCCGCCTGGGAGTTCAGCCGCGGCGCCGGGCAGAAGGTGGCGGTCATCGACACCGGCGTGCAACGGCATCCGCGGCTGCCGGCGCTGCAGCCCGGCGGCGACTACGTCTCCGATACCGACGGCACCGACGACTGCGACGGGCACGGCACCCTGGTCGCCGGAATCATTGCGGCGCAACCGAGTCCGGCCGACGGCTTCTCCGGCGTCGCCCCCGAGGCCGAACTGCTCACCATCCGGCAGCTGAGCCTGGCGTACGAGGCGAAGGACCGCGGCGCGGCCGAGCGGCCCGACAAGATCGCCAGCTCCGGCTACGGCAGCGTGCTCACGCTCGCCGCGGCCGTGGTGCGCGCGGTCGATCTCGGGGCCGGGGTCATCAACATCTCCGAGGTCGCGTGCACCCCGGCCGGGGGCCAGGGAGCCGACGCCCCGCTGGGTGCCGCGGTGAAGTACGCCTACGACCGCAATGTCGTGGTGGTCGCGGCGGCGGGCAACGTCCAGCAGGGCGGGCCCTGCGAGAGTCAGAACGAGGGCGGCGGCTGGAGTTCGGTCTCCACCGTCGCCACCCCGGCCTGGTTCTCGCCCTATGTGCTGTCGGTGGCATCGGTCGATCCCGAAGGGGGCCCCTCGGAACTGTCGCTGCACGGGCCGTGGATCGGGGCGGCGGCCATCGGGCGCAAGATCGTATCGCTGGACAGCAAGCCGGGCGGTGCCGGACTGGTCGACGGCGTGCAGACCTCCGAGGGCGTGCGCCCGGTCGAGGGCACCAGCTTCGCCGCACCGTACGTCTCGGGGCTGGCCGCGCTGGTGCGGGCCAAGTTCCCGCAGTTGAGCGCCGGACAGGTGATCGACCGCATCACCCGGACCGCGCACGCGCCGGGGGCCGGTCGCGACGAGCGGGTCGGGCACGGCCTGATCGATCCGCTGGCCGCGCTCACCGATCCGCTGCCCGATCACCCGGTGTCCAAGGGAGCCGATGTGCCGCGGGAGATCGCGGCGCCGGTGCCGCCGCCCGGCCCGGACCCGCGCCCGCGCCGGATCGCGATCATCGGGTCCATCACCTGCCTGGTCGGCCTGGGAATCGGTGTCGCCGTGGCGATTCCGTACCGGCGCTCACGTGCCGAACTCGACCCTGATCTGGAGCAGTAGAGGGAGTCATGGTTACCGAAGGTTTCGTCCGTCGCCCGCGCATCGCGCCGCCGCGTGCGCCCGGCGGCGAGGTGGCGCTGACCTCCCCGCCGGAGGTCCCGCGCAACGTTCCGGCGCCGCTGATGATGAAGCTGATGCCGGTCGTCATGGTGGTCGCCGTCGTCGGCATGATCGCCATGATGGCGATGATGGGTCGCAACATGTTGCAGAACCCGTTCATGCTGATGTTCCCGATGATGATGCTGATGTCGATGGTCGGCATGATGGCGGGCTTCCGCGGCGGATCGGGCAAGCGGGCGGTCGAACTCAACGAGGAGCGCAAGGACTACTTCCGCTACCTGGACCAGGTCCGCAAGGACGTCCGCCGCACCGGCGGCAAGCAGCTGGAGACGCTGGGCTGGAGCCATCCGGAGCCCGCCGACCTGCCGTCGATGATCGGGACCCGGCGGATGTGGGAACGCCGCCCCAACGACCCGGATTTCGGACATGTGCGGGTGGGCGTCGGCAGCCATCGCCTGGCGACCAAGCTGGCCCGGCCGGAGACCGGACCGCTGGAGGATCTGGAGCCGGTGTCGACGGTGGCGCTGCGGCGGTTCGTGCGCACCCACTCGGTGGTGCACCAGTTGCCGACGGCCGTCTCGCTGCGCGCCTTCCCGGCAATCAATATCGGTGGGCCCAGCGAGGATTCGCGCATGGTGGCGCGGGCCATGCTGATGGAGCTGGTCGCCTTCCACGGTCCCGACCATCTGGCGGTGGCCATCGTCTGCGCCGATCCGGACAGCCCGAACTGGGCGTGGGCGAAATGGATTCCGCACCTGCAGCATCCGACCCAGCGCGATGGCATGGGTTCGGCGCGCATGATGTACACGTCGCTGGGTGAGCTGGAGACGGCACTGTCGGCGGAGCTGCTCGAGCGCGGGCGCTTCATGCGCAACCCGCAGCCGACGCAGGGCCGGCTGCACCTGGTCGTGATCATCGACGACGGGTACGTCAACGGCAACGAGCGGCTGGTCAGCGAGTCCGGACTGGACTCGGTGACCGTGCTGGACCTCACCGCGCCGGAGACCGGCCTGGCCGCCCGCCGCGGGCTGCAGCTGGTCGCCGCGGGCGGTGACATCTCCGCGAAAAGCGCTGCGGGCGTGGAGAAGTTCGCCACTGCCGATCAGGTGAGCGTGGCCGAGGCCGAATCGTTCGGCCGGGCGCTGGCCCGGTATCGGCTGGCGACGGCCGCGCAGATCGTGAGCCTCGGCGACGGCACCGCGAGCGATCCCGGGCTGATGGCGCTGCTGAAGATCCCGGATGCGGCGCAGATCGATCCGGCCAAGGTGTGGCGTCCGCGCACCGCGCGGGAACGGCTGCGCGTCCCGATCGGTATCACACCGGACGGCACGCCGGTCGAGATCGACATCAAGGAGTCGGCCGAGAACGGCATGGGCCCGCACGGCCTGTGCATCGGCGCGACCGGTTCGGGCAAGTCGGAATTCCTTCGCACCCTGGTGCTTTCGCTGGTCACCTCGCATTCGCCGGATGCGCTGAACCTGGTGCTGGTCGACTTCAAGGGCGGTGCGACCTTCCTGGGTCTGGACACGCTGCCGCACGTGTCCGCGGTGATCACCAACCTGGAGGAGGAGCTCTCGCTGGTCGACCGCATGAAGGATGCGCTCGCCGGTGAGATGAACCGCCGCCAGGAACTGCTGCGCTCGGCGGGCAACTACGCCAATGTCACCGACTACGAGAAGGCCCGCGCCGCGGGCGTGCCGCTGGACCCGCTGCCCGCGCTGTTCATCGTCGTCGACGAGTTCTCCGAATTGCTGTCCCAGAAGCCGGATTTCGCCGAGCTGTTCGTGATGATCGGCCGACTGGGCCGCTCGCTGCACGTGCACCTGCTGCTGGCCTCGCAGCGTCTGGAGGAGAACAAGCTGCGCGGCCTGGAATCGCATCTGTCCTACCGGATCGGCCTGCGCACCTTCTCCGCCAACGAGTCGCGCGCGGTGCTCGGTATCACCGATGCCTACCATCTGCCGAGCGTGCCCGGCTCCGGCTACCTGAAGAGCGACGCCTCGGATCCGTTGCGGTTCAACGCGAGCTACGTCTCGGGGCCGTATGTGGCGCCGCGCACCGGCATCGTCACCGACGGCGGCGGCGCGGTCTCACGGCAGCGCCCCGCGGTGTTCACCGCGGGGCCGGTGGAGCTGCCCGAGATCGAGGAGGAGCCGACCGAGCTGGAGGTGGCTTCGCCTGCGGCACTGTCGAATCCGCTGCTCGAGCTGCCGCCCCCGCCGTCGGCGGCAGGGGCGTCGCCGACGCAGGAGGAGGGGATCCCGGACTCCCTGCTCGACGTGGTGGTGCAGCGCCTGACCGGGCACGGGCGGCCCGCGCACGAGGTGTGGCTGCCGCCGCTCGAGGAGTCGCCGAGCGTGGATATGCTGCTGCCCGACCCGGATTGGCGCTCCCCGGTGAACCGCCACGGCCAGTTGTGGATGCCGATCGGCGTGATCGACAAGCCGTACGAGCAGCGCCGCGACGTGCTCACCATCAACCTGGCGGGCGCACAGGGCAATGTGGCCGTCGTCGGCGGCCCGCAGTCGGGCAAGTCGACCACGCTGCGCACCATCATCGTGGGTGCGGCGGCGACACACACTCCCGAGCAGGTGCAGTTCTACTGCCTGGACTTCGGCGGCGGCAGCATGGCCGGGCTGGTCGGGGTGCCGCATGTCGGCTCGGTCGCGGGCCGTCTCGACGTCGACCGCGTGCGGCGGACGATCGCGGAACTCACGACGCTGATGCGGTCGCGCGAGGAACGGTTCGCCGAACTCGGCATAGAATCGATGGCCGAATTCCGGCGGCGCAAGTTCGCGTCCCCGCCGCAGCCGGGCGCCGCCGATCCGCTGGCGGCCGACCGTTTCGGCGACGTCTTCCTGGTGATCGATGGCTGGGCGGCCATCCGCGAGGAATTCGACAGCCTGGAGCCGCAGATCAATGCCATTGCGACGCAGGGCCTCTCGTACGGCGTGCACCTGATGATCGGTGCGTCGCGCTGGGCCGAGATCCGGCCGGTGGTCAAGGACCAGATCGGCACCAAGCTGGAGCTGCGCCTGGGTGACCCGTCCGATTCGGAGATGGGCCGCCGCACCGCCCACCAGGTTCCGATGGGCCGCCCCGGCCGTGGTCTCACGCCGCAGGAACTGCACATGCTGGTCGCCCTGCCGCGCCTGGACTCCGATACCAGCCCGGACACCATGGCCGACGGTGTGGCGCTGTCCCGGCAGGGTCTCGAACAGCTCTACCCGCAGCGCCGGGCGCCCGAGGTCCGGATGCTGCCGCAGCAGATCGATCGGGAGGAACTGCTGGCGAGCGCGCGGAACCAGGGCATCAAGCTCGACAAGACCCGGGTCGTGGTCGGCCTCGGCGAATCCGAATTGCAGCCCCTGGTCCTGGATTTCGGGGCGGATCCGCATTTCATGGCCTTCGCCGACGTGGAGTGCGGCAAGACCACCCTGCTGCGGAATATCGCCATGGGCATCGTGGAACACTCGACGCCCGACGAGGCGCGCATCGTTCTGATCGACTTCCGCCGCACCATGCTCGGCGTGATCGAGGGCGATGCCCTGGCCGGATATTCGACCTCGTCGCAGACCTGTGCGAACATGCTGGCGGAGGTGGCGCAGTACCTGCAGAAGCGCATCCCCGATTCGAGCATCACGCCGCAGCAGCTGCGCGAGCGCAGCTGGTGGGAGGGGCCGGAGATCTACATCATGGTCGACGATTACGACATGGTGGTGGCCGGCGGCGGCAATCCCTTTGCGCCGCTGATGGAATTCCTCCCGCAGGCCCGCGATATCGGCATGCACATGGTCGTGACGCGGCGCATCGGCGGCGTATCCCGCGCGCTGTACGACCCGATCCTGGGCGGTATGAAGAACCTGTCGGTGGACACGCTGATCATGAGCGGCCCCCGCGACGAGGGCAAGCTGATCGGCGACGTCCGTCCGTCCAAGCTGCCACCCGGGCGCGGCACCCTGGTCTCCCGCAGCCGGGGTCAGGAAATGATCCAGATCGCGCACCTGCCTCCGCTGTAAATTCCCGCGCTTCCGCGCGGCGGCGGTTCAGTGGGCGATGCTGCGGTGGGCCTGCAGTTCCGGCCCCGCGACCGTGAGGACGGGCGTCGGCAGCCAGCTGTCGGCGCGCCGCTCGAACAGCGCCCCCGACGGTCCGGGCGCCGACGGCCCGGCGACCCGCGCCAACCGGAATCCGGCGCGGTGGTAGTAGGTGTGCAGGCCCGGGTTGCTGGTCCAGGCGTCCAGCCGCACCCAGGTGCGGTTGCGGGCGCGGGCCAGCGCCGCGGCGTGGGCGAGCAGGGTCGACCCCACGCGCAGCCCGGCGAAGCGCAGATCCACGATCATGTAGTGCACGATGACCGCGTCGGCGAGCTCGCCCGGCGACCAGAGCCCTTCGTCCGCACGGTCGTTCACGGTGATGGTGCCTGCTCGTTCGCCGTCGATCTCGGCGATCCAGGTCTCGCCCGAGCGCACCGCCCGTCCGACCGCGCGGGCAAATATCTCGATGGGCAGTCCCCGTCCCTGCCGCGTCCACTGATCCGAGCCTCGAGCCGCAAGCCAGGCCGTGCGCTGAAGCCGTAGTCGGCAGATGGTGCCGAGGTCGGCCATTTGAGCCTGGCGGATGCGGATCGTCATAGCATCTCCACCGCCGGGGGGCTACTTCGCGAAGGGGACGTCATGGCGAACCGGGCACCAGGGAGTTACCGAAGGAATGGGAGTTGCCCGGGGGATGCGGTGTCCCGAGGGTCCTGCGGATCACGTCGGTGCCGTCGTCGTCACCGAGCTCGTAGGCGAGCCGGTTGCGTGCGGCGATGGACCGGTGCCGGGTGACCCGGGTGATGCGTTCCTCGTTGGCGCCGATGCGCAGGTGATCCAGCAGCATGGTGCCGGTGCCGACGCCGAGCACGGCCGCCTCCTCGGCGGTCGCGGGGCGGGCGACGACGGTGTCGCGGTGCGCGGTCTCGGGATGGCCGCGGTCGGCCAGCCTGCGCGTGGTGCCCTCCGGGATATCGTGCGGGAAGTCGATGCCGGTGGCCTCCGCCAAGTCCCGTGGATAGAAACTGACCTCCCACGACCACGGCTCGTTGTCCAGGTACTGCAGCACGGTGCGGGCCACCACCCAGGAGTCTCGCGGAATTCCCAGCCAGTGCGCCACGTCGGCGCCGGCCGGTTCCATCCGGGCGCTGAACTGTTTGGAGGGCTCCCGACCGGCGGCGCGGGCCGTCTCGGAGAAGATGTCGTGCGCCGACTTGGGCCGGTCGGGGCGGATGTGGTTGGTGACAACCGATTCCAGCACTTCCTGGCTGCGCACGATGGTGCCCCGGGAAGTGGCTGTGTAGAGCAGGTTTTCGGCGACGAGTACCTGGATTGCGTTGCGAGCGGTGGTGATTGAGACCTGCATCTGGTCGGCCAGCTCGTTGTGGCTGGGTAGTCGATCGCCCGGTTTCCATGTCCCGTTGCGGATCTCCTCGCGGAGGAGGTCTGCGATCCGCTGGTACCTCGGACCGTCCGCCATCTCGCTCCTCGGTTGTTGCTTCAAGGAAAAGAAGTCTACTCCGTGGGTCCCTCAGGCGTGTGACCCTTGACACGTGCGTTCAGAGGTTTATTGTAAGGAACGTCCTGAACAAATGTGTTGTAACGGCGATGACGGCGAGGCAACGTGGCTGGTTCGGAGACATCCCAGACGGTGGTAGTGGCACTGCCGGACGCGCAGCACGCGTCCCCGGCGGTCCAATCCCTGACGGCTGGATTACTGCCGAGTTCGGATCTGATGCTGCGCGCCTGTCGCGGGCACCGGGTCATCGGCGGACCACTACTGTGGTTCGCCCGTGATCTCGCGGTGCTGCACGAGCGCCGGCTGATCGGCCGCGGCGGCTCCGTACCCGACCTGGACGCGACCGCGATCGTCGAGATCGAGCGCCGCCGAACCGAATTGGTGATGGCGATCGACGACTGGGTCGCCCGCACCGTGCCGCAACACCGCCTCGGCGCCACCCTGCACACGGAGACCATCGGCTCGGTCATCGACCGTCTCGCCGAGGCGTCGGTCCGCGCCCACCACGCCCTGATGACCCTGCACGCGAACGACGAGATTCTGCACGGCGCCTGGCATCACCTGGCCGAATTGGCCGATGCCTACGATGATCTCGTCTGCGACGTGCTCGCCGGAAGGCGGCGGTTGCCCGCCTGGTGACCGGCGCGGTCGTCAGTGGCGGCTCCCGGCGCAGGGCACCCGCATCCGCGGTGCGAGGCTCCACCCCGACCGGCCCCGTCGTGCCCAGGCCGGGGCGTCCCGCCGGACATCGGTCACGTGCTGGGTCCACTGCCCGTCCATGACGTCCGCCCGCCGGATCTTGCTCCAGCCGAACGGCATCAGATGCACCAGTTCGCCGCGCTCCTCGAGTCGCTCGGCGAGATCGGCCAGCACGTCCAGGGCGTCGGCGAGGCTCGCCAGCACGTCGAATTCGGTTGTCGGGCCGAGTAGTTCGTCGTCTTCGGCCCACTGCGCGAAGCCGTCGATGACGATGTACGACGAACTGGTTTGCGCCGCAATGCGTTTGACGATATCGACGGCCGAGCCGGTGAGCGCGAGATCGCCGCGCTCGACCCCGACCAGCAGTAGCAGGCAGTCGAAGAACGGCTTGGTGACCCCGATGTCGGACGGCTCGAGTCCGACCGCGCACGGGCTCGCCGCGGTGACCCGGTACTCGAACCGGTGACAGCGGCTACTGAAGATCCTCATCGGTAATACCCTCGATCGAGCGCGGAGTCACCCCAGTGGGGCGGTCAACTCCAGATGGATGCCGTCCGGATCGCTGAACGACAGGATCGCAATGCCGAATGCCTCCAGCTCGGCGACCTCGCCGTGCTCGATGCCCGCTTCGTCCAATCGGGTTGCCATGGCGGTCAATTCGCCCACCGACGCCACCGTGAAGCTGAGATGGTCCAGCCCGACCCGCTCGGAGTCGAACCGGTCGGTGCTGGCGGCGACGGGCCGCAACCCGAACAGCATGCCGTTGGTCTGGAAGACGACGCCACCGTATAGCTGCGCCGGATCGCTGCGCACCTGCGGATCCTCCGGGCGGCCGGGGGATTCGGCGGCGATCTCGAACCCCAGGACATCGCGGTAGAAGGCCCGGGACCGGTCGATATCGGTCACCGTCAGCCGAACATGGTGGATGCCGGTGGTGGCGACGAGCGTCATGAGTACTCCGCAGTCTTTTCGGGGCGATCGGCTTCGGGCCGTCGCGTGAACATCATCACGAACGGTATAGAGCCGATTGCCGGTTATTGAGTGTCGCAACCGACACATTCAGTACTGTTTGCGACATGGACGTCGCAGTGTTCGTCGTGGACGGTGTCGCCGACTTCGGTCTGGCGGCCGTGCTCGAGGTGTTCAACACGGCCAATGCCCTGCTCGGCGAGCTCGAGACCGCCCCGGACCCGTGGCGGGTGCGGACCGTTTCGCTCGGTACCAGCGTCCGCACCGGACACGGCCACCTCGTCCCGACCACGCCCCTCGACGAGATTCCGGGCGGCGTCGGACTCCTGATCGTGCCCGCCGTGCTGGTCACCGATGCCGACGGGCTGATCGACCTGGTGTCGTCCCCTGCGAGTAGTGCGGTGCTGGAACGGATTTCGGCGGTTCGGCGCGACGGCGCGCAGGTGGCCGCCGCTTGTACCGGCACGTTCTTCCTGGCCGAGTCCGGGGTGCTGGACGGCATCGCGGCCACCACCAGCTGGTGGCTCGGCCCGGCGTTTCGCCACCGCTATCCCAGCGTCGAGCTCGACGAGGGTCGTGTGCTGTGCCGAGCCGGGCAGATCACCACCGCGGGCGCCGTGCTGTCACATCTGGATCTCGCGCTGTCGGTGGTCGCCGCGCAGAGTCCCGCACTGGCGGAACTGGTTTCGCGGTTTTTTCTGATCGGGGACCGGCGCGCGCAGGTCGCGATCCCCGAGGTGGTGGCACGCGGTGATTCGCTGGTCGCCGCCTTCGAGCGCTGGGTGCGCGATCATCTCGCCGAGCAGTTCCAGATCACCGACGCGGCCCGCGCGCTCGGTGTTACGGTGCGCAGCCTGCAGCGCGCGACGCGGGCCGAGATAGGCGTGTCGCCAAGGGATTTCGCCAACGACATCCGGCTCGAACGCGCCACCCACCTGCTGCGTACCACCTCGCTCACCGTCGACGCGGTGGCGACCCGCGTCGGCTATCTCAACGCGGGCACGCTGCGCTCGCTGTTCCGCCGACGCCGCCACCGCAGCCTGGCGGAGGTACGAGCGTCCCCACTGTCCTGGGACGAGGCACGCGGAGCACGGTAACCATCCACCGACCTCCGTCATCCCGGCATGCGGGCTCCGTCATCCCGGCATGCGGGCCTCCGTCATCCCTGCATGCGGGGCTCCGTCATCCCGGCATGCTTTTGGCCGGGATCAATACCGCTGGAAACGGCGGTGGTCGGTGGCGAAGTCGTCGGCGACGGTGGCCGCGAGTTCGACCAGTGACCGCTTGGTGTTCTTGTGCAGCTGCGCCAGGTCGATCTCGGCGCCCTCGGACAGGTGCGGGTCGTACGGGATGATGTGCACCGCGCGGCAGCGCGACAGGAAGTACTCGCGCAGCTGCTGAATGCCCACATTCGGCGACCCCGGCCGGGGCAGGTTGATCACCACGACGGCATTGCGGACCAGGTGGTCGTGGCCGTGCAGCGACAGCCAGTCCAGGGTGGCCGCGGCGCTGCGGGCGCCGTCGATCGCGGACGACGAGATCAGCACCAGCGAATGCGCCAGGTCCAGTACGCCCGCCATCGCCGAATGCATGAGCCCGGTGCCGCAGTCGGTGAGGATGATGTTGTAGTACCGCTGCAGGACGCGCGCGACCTGTCGGTACTCGTCCTCGTTGAACGACTCGGACGCCGCCGGATCCCGTTCGCTGCCCAGCACTTCCAGTCGGCTGGTGGCCTGCGAGGTGTGCCTGCGCACGTCGCCGTAGCTGTTGATCGACCGGTCCAGCAGCAGGTCGCGCACCGTGGAGCGGGTCTGCAGCGGGACCCGCTGCGACAGCGTGCCGAAGTCCGGGTTGGCGTCCACCGCGATGACGCGGTCGCCGCGGATGGAGGCGAAGATGGAGCCGATACCCATGGTGGTGGTGGTCTTCCCGACACCGCCCTTCAGCGACAGCACCGCGATCCGGTAGTCGCCGCGCACCGGCTGGCGGATCCGCGCGACGAGCTCCTGCAGGCGCAGCTCCTCGGCGGACATGCCGGGGTTGATCGCACCGCCGGACATGTGGTGCACCGCGCGCCGCCAGCCCGATCCCGGCGCCTTCTTCGCCCGTCGCACCGGCACGTCGTCCAGCGACGGCGGCATTCCGGGTGGCTGCTGCTGGTACTGCTGCGGATGTGGTTGCTGCTGCGGGGGATACGGCTGGCCACCACCCCACTGCTGCTCCTGCGGCGGCGACTGCCACTGCCCGCCCTGCGGCGGCGCAGCGTACCGAGGATCGGCGGGCGGCTCCCCGACGGGCGCCTGCCCGCCGGTGCTCGGCGGCACCGGTCCGCGAACCGTCGGGTCCTGCGGCGCACCGGATGTGCCCTGCGAGCTCCAGGCCGACCCGCTCTGCACCGGCGAATCCCCTACCGGGGCTTGACCACCGGTGGACGGGTTGTAGGCCGGTCCGCCGCTCGCCACCTGCGAGTCGCCGTACGGTGCCTGCCCGCCGGTGTTGGGCGGGACCTGGCCGAGCATCGTCGGGTCCTGTGGCGCCGACGAGGTGCCTCGTGATCCGGTGTAGCTATCGAAACCCGTTGCGGCCGTGTCTGTTCCGGTGGTGGTCGACCAGCTGTCCTGATCCTGGGCCGCGGTGCCGGTTCCGTTCGGGCCGTGCGGCGACTGTGCCGTCGAGCCCATCTCGTGCTGCGGAGCCTGCGGTGCCGCACCGTTCGCCGGTCCCGGTGCGCCGTCGCCCGGTCCGTACGACTGCGGCTCGGGCGCTTGCGGCGCACCGGATTCCGGTTGCTGCGGCGCGTGATCCTGCGGGCCGCGGCGTCCATCGGCAGTCGAGTGCGGGGTTTGCGCGGCGTCCGATGCGGTATCGGAGCCACGTGTGCCTTCGGCGTCTGCGAACGGTGACGGCGGCGGGACGATATCGCCGACCGCGGCGCCTTCGCTTCCCGCCCAGCCGGTAGCGCCCTGCGAGCGCTCCGCGGCATCGCCGGTCGATGCGGCATCGGTGCCACGGCTTGCCGCGTCGGTGTCGTCGCGCCGGGGCGCTACCGGATCCGGGACCGTGGGGCTCAGCCGCGGCGGTGCCTCCTGCGGGCCGGAACCGCGGCTCGCGTCGGCGGATTCGCCTGGCGCCGTGGCCGATTGCGTGCCCTCGGCCGACCGTGCCGGGCCGAGCCACGGCGGCGCGGGCTCGTCCGG
>NZ_BDBV01000153.1 GCF_001613165.1 Nocardia mexicana NBRC 108244 | reverse complement strand
GGCGAGCTCGGGCAGGTGGGTCAGTCGAGGAGGCCGCGGGGGCGGATTACGAAGGCTGGGGAGGAGCGTTTGCCCTTCTCCTCGAGGAGGGCGATGGCGCGGTTGTCGGGGGTGAGGGCCGCGTGGACGCCCGTTATGCCGATGGGGTCGAGCCAGCGGCCGTCGCGCAGGGATTGTTCCTCGGCCGCGGTGATCGTGCGGTGCGGGAAGGCCAGGCGCACGGCGGAATCGATGTCGAGGTTCAGGGCGGGGTTGTCGGCCAGCTGGTCGAGGGTGCGGGCGTATTCGAGGGTGAACGGGCCGACGCGGGTGCGGCGCAGGGCGGTGAGATGTCCTCCGACGCCGAGCTTTTCGCCCAGATCGCGCGCCAGGGCCCGGATGTAGGTTCCCGACGAGCATTCGACGACGACATCGAGATCCACGAACGGCGCTGCGCCCGTATCGATGTCGCGGCGCTCCAGGATATCGAAGCGGCTCACGGTGACCGGGCGCGCGGCGAGCTGCACATCCTCTCCCGCGCGGGCGCGGGCGTAGGCCCGCCGGCCGTCGACCTTGATCGCGCTGACCGTGGCCGGGACCTGATCGATGTCGCCGGTCAGTTCCGCAGTGCCGGAGGCGATCTCGGCATCGGTGATATGCCCGGCCGGAGTGGTCGCGACGACCTCGCCCTCGGCATCGTCGGTCACCGTCGACTGCCCGAGCCGGATCGTCGCCGCGTACGCCTTGGTGGTGAGGCTGAGCAGACCCAGCATCTTGGTGGCCCGCTCCACGCCCAGCACCAGCACCCCGGTCGCCATCGGATCGAGCGTCCCCGCATGCCCGATCTTGCGGGTACGCAACAGCTTCCGGCATCGGGACACGACGTCGTGGCTGGTCATGCCGCCGTCCTTGTCGATGACCAGCAGGCCGCCGAGCGCATTCACCAGCGGAGTAGGCTTCTCGCCCATCAGCCCGCCACGATCGCGGTCAGGATCAGGCCGTCGTCGATCAGCCAGCGTCCGTCGAAGGCCGTCAGCGGCACACCGCCGTCGTTCGTCTGCCCGGGAACCAGCAGTTTGCTGTGGAAGGTCCCGGCGGTGCCGTCATCGTCGATGGTGAAGGTGATGTGTGCGTCCTCGAAGCCCAGCCAGCGCAGCGTCAGCGGGAACCACGCCTTGTAGGTCGCCTCCTTGGCACAGAACAGCAGCCGGTCCAGGTGCATGCCGGTGGCCGGGATCGCGCCCTTCAGCCACTCGCGTTCCGGCGGCAGGCTCACCGAGTCGAGCACCCCGTCGGGCAGGGTGTCGTGCGGTTCGGCATCGATGCCCACCGAACGCCAGCGCAGCCGGTGCGCCAGCGCCGCGGCCCGATAGCCGTCGCAGTGCGTGAGGCTGCCGACCACGCCACGCGGGAACAGCGGCATCCCGCGCTCGCCCTTGCCGATGGCCACGGCGGGCTCGCCCAGTTCCGCCAGTGCCTGCCGAGCGCAGTGGCGCGCACCGATGAAATCGCGGCGGCGCTTCTCCACCGACTTCGCGATCAGGTGCTCCTCGCCGGGATGCGGCTGCAGGTCCTCCGGGTATCGCACCAACTCGGCGGCGGCCACCCCGGCGGGCAGAATCCTGCCGAGCAGTCGTGGCCGTGCCCCGCCGCGGTCCGGTCCGGCCTCGTCCTGGTGCCCCACGCCGCCGGGCCCCTCGCCCAGTCCCGCCCGCTCCTCGATGACCGCCTCCTGGTTCGAACTTCCGATCTGCCTCACGAGACTAGCGGAGGGCGGGGTCGGGGACCGGATCCGCGTTCGACGTTCGGCGGGCAGGATCCCGCGGCCGTTGCTAGGATGTTGCTGATCTTGTCTACACGCGGTCCCGGACCAAACGCCACCGTGCGTCGCGCGCGCCGCCGGTGAGGCAGGAGGGCGAAGTATGACCATCGATCAGTCCGCCCAGCGCACCGGCACCCGGCCGGCCGAATTCCTGGGCCCGTCGCGCACCATGACCACCCTGCGGATCAACGGCCACGAGTACTACTCGGTGCTGGAACCGCGCACCAGCCTGCTCGACGCGCTGCGCGAGCATCTGCATCTCACCGGCACCAAGAAAGGGTGTGACCAGGGCGGCTGCGGTGCGTGCACGGTGTGGGTCGACAACCGGCGGGTGCTGGCCTGCCTGACCCTGGCACTGGCCGCCGAGGGCCGCGACATCACCACCATCGAGGGCGTCGCGCACAATGACGAGCTGCATCCGGTACAGCAGGCATTTCTCGAGGCCGACGGCTTCCAGTGCGGATACTGTACGCCCGGGCAGATCATGTCGGCGATCAAATGTATCGAGGAGGGGCACGCCGAGCGCGACGAGGACATCGCCGAGTGGATGAGCGGCAACATCTGCCGCTGCGCGGCGTATCAGAACATCCGCGAGGCGGTGCACCGCGGCCGCGACGGCATGCGCGAGCAGGCGGGTGAGCTGCCGTGAAGCCGATCGCCTACGCCCGCCCGCACAGCCCCGAACAGGCCGTCGCCACCGTCGCATCCCGGCCGAACACGGTGTTCCTGGCGGGCGGCACCACCCTGGTGGACATGTTGCGCATCGGCGCGATGACCCCGGACAACGTCGTCGACATCACCTGGCTACCACTGGGCGAGATCGAACACACCGGCGACGGCGGGCTGCGCATCGGCGCGCTGGCGAAGATGAGCGAGGTGGCGGCCGAACCCGGTGTGGTGGAACGGTATCCGTTCCTGTCGGTGGCGCTGTGGAAGGGCGCCTCGGCACAGCTCCGCAATATGGCCACCATGGGCGGCAACCTGATGCAGAAGGTGCGCTGCGGCTACTTCCGGGAACCCGAATTCGCCTGCAACAAGCGCGAACCCGGTTCCGGCTGCGCCGCCCTGGACGGAATCCACCGCGGCCACGCGGTATTGGGCACCAGCCCGCAGTGCTTCGCGACCCACCCGTCGGACGTGGCGATTCCGCTGACGGCCCTGGATGCCACCGTCACCGTCTGGGGTCCGCGCGGGGAGCGCACTGTCGCCTTCGACGACTTCTTCCTGCCGCCCGGCGACACCCCGCATCTGGAGCATCCGATCGGCACCGACGAGCTGATCACCCGAATCGACGTGCCGCCGTTGCCCTTCGCCACCAACTCGCACTATCTGAAGGTGCGCGATCGGGAGTCCTACGAGTTCGCGCTCGCCTCCGCGGCCGTGGCGCTGAACGTGGCCGACGATACGGTCATCGACGTCCGCATCGGCCTGGGCGGGATCGCGACCAAGCCCTGGCGGGCCCGGACGGCCGAATCGATGCTCATCGGAAAGCCCGCCACCACAACCAATTTCGCCGCGGCCGCGGCCGCCGAACTGGAGGCGGCCGACGATTCGCATCCGATGAACCGATTCAAGATCACCCTTGCCCAACGCACCCTGGTGCGGGCGCTGCAGACCGTCCGGCCCGACAACGAGGGAGGTGTGCCGTGACTGCCACCGTATCCGGGCCCCTGGTCGGCCGGGAGTTCGATCGAATCGACGGCCGCGCGAAGGTCACGGGCGGCGCCCAGTACACCGCCGAGGTGCCGCTGCACGGGCTGGCGCACGCGGTGCTGGTCGGCGCCCGCGTCGGCAGCGGTGCGGTGCGGTCGATCGACACCTCCGCCGCGCTGGCCGCGGGTGCCGTCGCGGTCTTCACCCACGAGAACCTGCCCGCGGTGACCACGGTGCCGCCGGTGTTCCCCTCCGCCTTCGGCGGCCCGGCACCGGGGCAGACGTTCTTTCCCATGCAGGACAATACGATTCACTACTTCGGGCAGCCGATTGCCGTGGTGGTGGCCGATACCTTCGAGACGGCGCAGCACGCGGCCGAACTCGTCGAGGCCGACTACGACCGGAACGACGCGGTGGTGCGGCTCGACGACGGCCGCGACGCGGCCTACCAGCCGGACCGGGTGTTCTGCGATATGGTCCCCGCCCGGCAGTCCCGCGGCGACTTCGACGCCGCAGCGGCCGCCGCGGTCCATACCCTCGACGCCACATACCATTTCGCCGCCAACCACCACAATCCGATCGAATGCTCGGCCACGGCGGCGGCCTGGGACGGCGATACCGTCACCGTCTACGACGCCACCCAGGGCATCACGGCCACGCAGCAGACCGTCGCCGCCTATCTGGGCATCTCCCCCGCCAACGTGCACGTGGTGGCGAACTATGTCGGCGGCGGCTTCGGCGGGAAGGCGATGATGTGGCCGCACGTCACGCTGGCGCCGATCATCGCCCGCGAACTCGGCCGTCCGGTGAAGGTCGTGCTGAATCGCGAGCAGATGTTCTACGGCACCGGTCTGCGCGAGGAGCAGGAGCAGCGAATCACCCTGGTATGCAACGAGGATGGCATCCTCACCGGGTTGCGGCATCACAAGCTCTCGGTGACCTCGCAGTTCGACGACTGGGCGGAGCTGTCGCTCGAGGTCGCGGGCAAGGCCTACGGAATACCCAACTGGGACGGGCAATATCGGCTGGTGCGCGGCAACACCATGACCCCGACGTTCATGCGCGGCCCGGGCGAGACGTCCGGCATGGTGGCCCTGGAGTGCGCCGTCGACGAGCTGGCCGACGACATCGGCGCGGACCCTGTGGAATTGCGCCTGCGCAACCACGCTGCGATCGATCCGGACAGCGGAAACCCGTGGAGCTCCGACGGTTACGCCGAATGCCTACGCGCGGCTACCGAAAGGTTCGGCTGGTCCGAACGGGACCGGCGGGTCGGGGCGCGGCGCGACGGGCACTGGCTGATCGGCTGGGGCATGGGCACCGCCGGATATCCGGTGTATCTGCCCGGCCAGCCGCAGCGCGCGCACGCCCGGCTGCTGGCCGACGGCATGCTGGTCGTGCAGGCCGGTACGCAGGATTTCGGCACCGGTGTCGCGACCACCATGGCGCAGGTCGCCGGTGACGCCATGGGCCTGCCGTTCCATCGGGTTCACGTCGACATCGGCGACACCAGGTATCCCAATATCGCCGCCGCGGTCGGCTCCATGGGCGCCGGAATCATCAGCGCCGCCGTGCACACCGCCTGCACCGACCTCCTCGCACAGCTGATTTCGCTGGCCGTCGGCGATCCGGAATCACCGCTGCGCGGGCGCTCGCCGGACGAGATCGAAGGCATCGAGGGCGTGCTGCGGGTGCGCACAGACCCGGCGGTCGCCGACGAATACGCCGCGGTACTCGGCCGCAACCATCTCGCCGACCTGGAGGCGATCGGCAGCTGGCGGCCGCCCGCGCAGGACATTCCGTACGGCAAGATCAGCTTCGGCGCCCAGTTCGCCGAGGTGGCGGTCGATCCCGAACTCGGCATGGTCCGGGTGCGCCGGATGGTCGGCGCGTTCGCGCCCGGACGGGTGCTCAATGCGAAGCTCGCCCGCAGCCAGGTGCTCGGCGGCATGAACTGGGGCCTGTCCCAGGCGCTGATGGAGGGCACCCTGTGCGACCCGAGGGACGGGCGATGGGCGAATTCCTCACTGCTGGAATACCTGCTGCCCGTCCAGGCCGACGCCCCCGAGGTCGACATCTCCTTCGTCGAGGTAGACGACCCGGTCGTGAACCCGCTCGGCGTGAAGGGCCTCGGCGAACTCGGCATGGTGGGTGCCGCCGCCGCCATCCTCAACGCCGTCCGCCGCGCCACCGGCCAGCAGATCCGCGAAATCCCCCTCCGCATAGAGCATTTGCTCTGAGAGGTACACGCACCGAGGTTGCGGCGAAGCGGTCGGCGATGATCGCCGCTGTCGACCAGTGCGTTGCCGAACAACGCCCGAGAGGCGACCCCGTGAACGCGGTGCAGGGAAAGTCGGATTGCGGGGTCAGTGGTGGATCGCGCCGGTTGATTCGATCAGGGGGCGAGCCGATCCGCCGCCGGTATCGGCGAGTACCTGGGCGGCGATCGATACCGCCGTTTCCTCGGGAGTACGGGCGTTCAGGTCCAGGCCCACCGGACTTCGCAAGTGGCGCAGGCGTTCCGGGGGAACTCCCGCCTCGACCAGGCGGGCCGTGCGGTCGGCGTGAGTGCGGCGGGAGCCGAGTGCGCCGACGAAGGCGAGGTCTTCGATCCCGAGAGCTGTTGCGAGAGTGGGGACATCGAACTTGGAGTCGTGCGTGAGGACCACGACGACCGTGCGGGCGTCGAGGCGGCCTGAGTCGTGTTCGCGGCGCAGATATCGGTGCGGCCAGTCCACCACCACCTCGTGCGCGGCGGGGAAACGCGCGGAGGTGGTGAAGGTTTCGCGGGCATCCACCACCGTCACCCGGTACCCGAGTTGCGCTCCCAGCCGGCTCAGCGCCCGCACGAAATCGTTGGCGCCGGCCAGAATCATCCGGGCGGGCGGAACGAAGCTGTGCACGAATGCCCGTGCCGGGAACGCGGTTTGGCAGTCATCGGCGCCGACCGTGCCGGTGCGCCCCGCGCGGGCCGCATGCCAGGCGTCCCGACTGACACCGTGAGGCCCGCCCTCCGTGCCGGGCCGCAGCACGTGCCACCGCGGCGCCTCGTCGAGAGTAGTGACCAGGGCGACCGGGCGCTCGTGGCGTATATCCCGCTGCAGCGCAGTCAGATCCGCCGACCGCTCGCTGCCCGCCCGCTCGATGAACACCTCCATTTCCCCGCCGCAGGTGAGACCGACCGCGATCCCGTCCGGATCCGCCACGCCGTACCGTTCCAGCACCGCTCGCCCATCCCTCAGCACCCCAGCGGCGGCGTCGACCACCGCCGCCTCCACGCACCCGCCGGAGATCGACCCGATCACCTCCCCCTCGCCGGTGACCGCCATCGCCGCCCCGACCTCCCGAGGCCCGGCACCGGTCACGTCGACAACGCGCGCCAGCGCCATGGGCCCCGCCCGGAGCCGGTCTACCACCCCTCCCAGCAACTCGCGCATTCCCCCATAATCCCCTCTCCCACGGAATACCGCACCCCACACCACCCAACCCGCAACCCCACAGCGAACACGCCCCCCGTCACCCACCCACAGCCAGCCGACCTCCACTCCTTCCCGCACACCCTGTTCGACCCCGCACCCCTTTCAGCGGCATGCAAGGGGTGCGGGGACGTGCAAGGGGTGCGGGGCGCAGCGTGCCCGGCTCACACCGGAGAATCAGGGTGCGGCTCGGCGCGGCGTCCGCCTACAGTCGGTGATCATGGAGTCTGCTTTTCTACGCCCCGCCGCCGCGGCGGACGAGCCCTTCCTGTGGTCGATGCTGTTCGAGGCTTCGCATGCGGAAGAGCAAGGCATGGTCGTCGACGATCTCCGGTCGCTGCCGGAGCTCGCGCGCTACGTCGAGAAGTGGGGCGGGCCGGACGATCTGGGTGTCATCGGCGGTTCCGAGCGGGACGAACCGCTGGGTGCGGCGTGGATCCGCCTGTTCACCAGCGATAACGCCGCCTACGGCTTCGTCGACGAGCACACACCCGAACTGGCCATCGGCGTCGCGCCGTCGGCCCGCGGCACCGGGCTGGGCACCGCGCTACTGACCCGTCTGCTCGACGACGCCCGCACCCGCTACGACGGCGTCTGCCTGAGTGTCCGCGAGACCAACCCGGCCCGCCGCCTCTACGAACGCCTCGGCTTCGAGTTTGTCCCGGGCTCCGAGAAGACCAACCGCGTCGGCACCACCAGCATCACCATGCTCCACCGATTCCCAGCCGAAAACACGCCGGGATAACAGAGGACGAACCACGCGTCGGGGTGCCGAGAGGCGAGCCCCGCGCTGGTGTCGATCAGGCCAGGCCGCGGCGCTTGTCGGCCTGGCGGCGCATTTCCGCGGCGGCGGCGCGCATGGCGGGGGTGATCTTGAAGTGGCCGCCCCATTCGTTCAGGTCGTCCGGGCCGTATTCGGGGGCGGGCAGGATCTGGCGCAGCAGTTTGTCGGGCAGGCCGCGGCGCTGCCATTCGCGCGGGTAGCCGAGCGACACCTCCTCGTGGCGGACGCCGTCGTAGAAGGTGGTGCGCGGGATGTGCAGGTGACCGTAGACGGAGCAGATGGCGTTGTAGCGGGTGTGCCAGTCGGCGGTCAGCTCCGTGCCGCACCACAGTGAGAACTCCGGATAGAACAGCATCCGGGTGGGCTCGCGGTTCAGCGGGAAGTGGTTGATCAGCACCGTCGCGGTGCCGGGGGCGAGCTCGTCGAGACGGCGCCTGGTGTACTGCACGCGGGCGTGACACCACGCGTCGCGGGTCACGTACGGCTCCGGTGACAGCAGGAATTCGTCCGTGGCGACCACGTTGCGGTCGCGGGCGATCGTCATCGCCTCGGCCTTCGTGGTCGCGCCGGCGGGCCGCCACGAGTAGTCGTAGAGCACGAACAGCGGTGCGAGCGTGACCGATCCGCCGTGCGCCTCGGCCCCGGCGCCCTCCCACACCGGGAACGGATCCTCCGGCGTCAGCACGTCCAGGTCCCGGCACAGCGAGACCAGGTAGTCGTAGCGCGCCGCGCCGTGCATCTGCACGGGATCCTTTGCGGTGGTCCACAATTCGTGATTGCCCGGCACCCAGATCACCTTCGCGAACCGCTTGCGCAGGATCTCGAGCGCCCACCGGATGTCGTCGGACTTCTCGGCCACGTCACCCGCGACGATCAGCCAATCCTCGGGGGAATCCGCCCGAATCTCCTCGACGACCGGCTTGTTGCCCTGGTGCCCGACATGGATATCACTCACGGCCATCAACTTCGGAACCACCAGGCACAACCCTCTCTACTCGCCTGTCACGCCTGCATGCGGCAACCGCGACGGTCCACTCCACATTCCCACGGCTCCGGCCGCCATGATCGACCGGCCGTCCCTTTCTACCCGGCCCCCTGCGGGATCTCCGCCCCGACGCGAGCCCACCGCCCCGACAGCGCCCGTGCGCTGACGGCAACCAGGCGGAGCACGATGAAGGCGGACAGACCCGCCCAGATGCCCGCGATCCCCCAGTCGAACGCCAGCGACATCCAGATCACCGGCAGGAAGCCGATCAGGGCCGCGCCCATGGTCGTATTGCGCAGGTAGGCGGCGTCACCGGCGCCGAGGAGCACACCGTCGAGGGCGAACACCACGCCTGCGGCCGGAATCAGGGCGACGAAGAACCACCAGATGACGTGTGTCCGGTCGATCACCATCGGGTCGGTGGTGAACAGCGCCGGGACGGCGGCGTATCCGGCGGCGAAGAACGCTGCCAGCGCGACCGCGAACAGCGTCGACCACGCGGTGACCCGCCGCGCCAGCCGCTCGGCCCCGGGCACATTGCCCGCGCCCAGCGCCGCACCCGTGAGCGTCTGGGCCGCGATCGCCAGGGAGTCCAATGTCAGGGCGATGAAGTTCCACAGCTGCAGCACCAGTTGATGCGCCGCCACCGAGGCCGCGCCGAACCGCGACGCCACCGCACCCGCCGAGACGAAGCACGCCTGGAAGGCGAGGCTGCGCACGATCAGGTCGCGCCCCAGCACCAGCTGTGCCCGCATGATCGCCGGATGCGGCCGCAGCGAGACCCGGTCGGGATCGCCGGGCGGGAGCAGGCACCGGCGCACCAGTGCCGCCAGGAACAGCCCGGCCGCCACCGTCTGCCCCACCAGGTTGGCGATGGCCGAACCCTCCAGCTCCCACCGCGGCGCGCCGAGCAGGCCGTGCACCAGCACCGGGCACAGCAGCGCCGAAATCACCAGCCCCGCAACCACGTACGCCAGCGGCCGCCGAGTCTGCTGCACCCCGCGCAGCCAGCCGTTCCCCGCCATCGTGAGCAGGATCAGCGGCACCCCGAACAGCGCGATCCGCAGCCACCCCAGTGCCGCCTCGGCGATATCGCTCCCGCCCGCGATGAGATCGGTGACCGGGCCCGCAACCGCCTGCAGCACGACGACGATCAGCAATCCGATCCCGATCGCGGCCCAGCTCGCCTGCACCCCCTCCTCGACCGCGCCCCGCCGATCTCCCGCCCCGAACCGCCGCGCCGACCGCGCCGTGGTGCCGTAGGTGAGGAACGTCAACTGCGTACTGACCTGGCCGAGTATCAGCCCGCCCACGGCGAGCCCGGCCAGCGCCAAGGCCCCCAGCCGCCCCACCACGGCCATATCCCACAACAGGTAGATCGGCTCGGCGACAAGCACTCCCAGCGTCGGCACCGCGATCCCGAGTATCCGCCGCGGCCCCGCATCCGACGGGTCGTCCGACTCCTCCGCCGCGGCGGCCACACCGCCCGTGTTATCGCCGCCCTGCGCCGTCATCGCCGACCACCCTCATGGTCTCCCACCCCGCTGCCGCCCACGCCACCTCCCGATCGTCTCGTCGCGCCCTCACCATCGCACAGCCCACCGACAACATGGGATGAATCGCCCGCACCGCGGGACGGGAGGATCTCCGCGGTCGTCCGGCGCGACTCCGGTCGTTCAGGCGCGCAGTGCCGCCAGCAGCGTCACGACCAGGTCGTCCGGCGTGCCGGTGGCGGTGTACCCCGCCGCGTAGCGGTGGCCGCCGCCGCCCAGGCGGGTGGCGACCTGCGCGACGTCGACGCCGTCGTCCAGCCCCACCCCCGTATCGCGTGAGCGGAGCGAGACCGTCCACAGGCCGGGGGTGCTGCGCGATTCCTTGAAGACCGCGGCGATGGCGGCCTCGGAGGTGGTGCGGACGACGTCGATGACGCTCTCCACCTCCTCCGAGCGCAGGCCCGCGATATCGTCGCGGCGCACGAACGCGTAGACCAGTCCGACACCGCCCGCGGCGGCGGGCTCCAGGCAGGCCGAGCCCAGCACCCGCGACAACATCGGCAGCCAGCCGAACGGATGGGTGTCCATCAGCGTGCGAGTGATCCCGGCGCCGTCTATCCCGGTTGCCAGCAACCGTTCGGCAAGCTTATGTGTGCCGGGCCCTGCCCAGCGGAAACATCCGGTGTCGGTGACCAGGCCCGCGAACAGGCAGTAGGCGATGGGCCGATCGATCGGTTCGCCCCACGCGTCGAACACCCGGGCCAGCAGGCTGGTGGTCGACTCGGCGGTCGCGTCGATCACGTTGACCGTGCCGAACCGAGTGTTGGAGCGGTGATGGTCGAGCACCAGAGTCGTTGCGGCACCGTCGATCCGGTCCGCCAGCGCGCCCAGCCGCCCGGCGCTGCCGCAATCCACGGCCACCAGCAGATCCACCTCGCGCGGCACCTGCGCCGGCGGCACCAGGAACTCGATGCCGGGCAGCGACCGCATCGAGGCGGGCAACTCGGCGGGTTCGGCGAACGACACCCGCACCGGGACCCCGCGCCGATTCAATACCTGGGCCAGTGCCAGGCCGCTGCCGACGGTGTCGGCGTCGGGCTGCACATGGCACAGCACCGTGACCGACCGCGCGGCGTCCAATATCTCGACGGCCGCGGCGAGATCTGCCGCCGGCGCTACAGCTGTCATCGCAAAGCTCACTTCTCTGGCGTCGGGATCGGGCCCTGCGGGGTTACACAGGCCGCCGGCGTGACCGCCCGGTAGCGGTCAGTCTTCCTCGTCGCTCTTGTACGGATCGGCGTCGCCGGCGTGGGTCGCGTTGGCCGCCACCTGCGCCACCTGCTCGTCCGAGGCGCGGGCCCGCGCCAGCAACTCCTCCATCTGCCGCGCCGCGTCCGGGACGGTGTCCAGGACGAAACTCAGCGTGGGGGTGAACTTGATGCCGGTGGCGGCGCCCACCTTCGAACGCAACACGCCCTTGGCCTTCTCCAGCCCGGCCGCGACGCCCGGGAAATCCGGTTCGGCGTCGATGGTCTCGCCCATCACCGTGTAGTAGACCGTGGCCTCTCGCAGGTCGCCGGTCACCTTCGCATCGGTGACGGTGACGAAACGCAGCCTCGGGTCCTTGATTTCGTACTCGATCGCGGTGCCGACGATGTTGACGATCCGCTTCGCGAGCCGGCGTGCCCTGGCCTGATCCACCATGGCCGACCCTCCTTGTGTAAGTGACTAGTCTTCGGGTCCGAAGATCCGGCGGCGCACTGCCAGCAACTGTAACTCCGGACGGGCCGCCACGTGGCGCTCACACCGGTCCAGCACCTCTGTGAGATGGCCCATCCCGGAGCTGGCCATGGCGACGCCCAGCTGTGTGCGGCGGTGTTGATCGTGGTCCCCGCCCTCGACCGCCGACACGCCGAAGCGCTGCAGCTCGGCGAGGACCGGGCGAATGACGGAACGCTTCTGTTTCAGCGAATGGACATCGCCGAGCAGAATGTCGAACTCCAGCGCCCCGACGAACAAAGCTCACCTCTTGATTTTCGGCGAAGCGCTGCCCCCGGAGAGATCCCCGGGGGCAGCGTCTGTCTATCTCTAGTCCCGCGGCTTCTCGCGAAGCTCGTAGGCCTCGATGATGTCGCCTTCCTTGATGTCGTTGTACCGCAGCGTCATACCGCATTCGAAGCCCTCGCGAGCCTCCATGACGTCGTCCTTCTCGCGGCGCAGCGACTCGATCGTCGTATCGGCGATCACCACGTTGTCGCGGAGCAGGCGGGCCTTGGCGTTGCGCTTGACCAGCCCCGAGGTGACCATGCAACCGGCGATGTTGCCGAACTTCGAGGAACGGAAGATCGCGCGGATCTCGGCGCGACCCAGCTCGACCTCCTCGTAGATCGGCTTGAGCATGCCCTTGAGGGCCTTCTCGATCTCGTCGATGGCCTGGTAGATCACCGAGTAGTACCGGATGTCCACGCCCTCGCGGTTGGCCAGCTCGTTGGCCTTGCCCTCCGCGCGCACGTTGAACCCGATGATGATCGCGTTGGACGCCGACGCCAGGTTGACGTTGGTCTCGGTGACACCACCGACACCGCGGTCGATGACGCGCAGCCGCACCTCGTCGCTGATCTCGATGCCGAGCAACGCCTCCTCGAGGGCCTCGACCGTACCGGAGTTGTCGCCCTTGATGATCAGGTTGAGCTCCGAGGTCTCCTTCAGAGCGGCATCCAGATCTTCCAGGCTGATCCGCTTGCGGCTGCGGGCGGCCAGCGCGTTGCGCTTGCGCGCGCTGCGCCGGTCGGCGATCTGCCGCGCGATCCGGTCCTCGTCGACGACGAGCAGGTTGTCACCCGCGCCGGGCACCGACGTGAAGCCGATGACCTGCACCGGACGCGACGGCGTCGCCTCGGTGACGTCCTCGCCGTGCTCGTCGACCATGCGGCGCACGCGGCCGTAGGCGTCGCCCGCCACGATCGAGTCGCCGACCCGCAGCGTGCCGCGCTGCACCAGCACCGTGGCCACCGGGCCGCGGCCGCGGTCCAGGTGCGCCTCGATGGCGACACCCTGCGCGTCCATGTCCGGGTTGGCCCGCAGGTCCAGCGCCGCGTCCGCGGTCAGGACCACGGCCTCGAGCAGGTTCTCGATGTTGGTGCCCTGCCGCGCCGAGATGTTGACGAACATGGTCTCGCCGCCGTACTCCTCGGCGACCAGGTTGTACTCGGTCAGCTGCTGGCGCACCTTCTCCGGGTTCGCGCCTTCCTTATCGATCTTGTTGACCGCCACCACGATCGGCACGTCCGCGGCCTGCGCGTGGTTGATGGCCTCCACCGTCTGCGGCATGACGCCGTCGTCGGCGGCGACCACCAGGATCGCGATATCGGTCGACTTCGCACCGCGGGCACGCATGGCGGTGAACGCCTCGTGACCCGGGGTGTCGATGAAGGTGATGAGGCGGTCCTCGTCGTTCACGTTCGTGAGCACCTGGTAGGCACCGATGTGCTGGGTGATGCCGCCGGCCTCGCCCTCGCGGACGTTGGTCTTGCGGATGGTGTCCAGCAGTCGGGTCTTACCGTGGTCGACGTGACCCATGACGGTCACCACCGGCGGACGGACCTGCAGGTCCTCGTCGTTGCCCTCGTCCTCGCCGTAGGTGAGGTCGAAGCTCTCCAGCAGCTCGCGATCCTCGTCCTCGGGCGAGACCACGTGCACGACGTAGTTCATCTCGCCGCCGAGCAGCTCGAAGATCTCGTCGTTCACCGACTGGGTCGCGGTCACCATCTCGCCGAGGTTGAACAGCACCTGCACCAGCGAGGCCGGGTTGGCGTTGATCTTCTCGGCGAAGTCCGACAGCGAGGCGCCGCGGGCCAGGCGAATGATCTCGCCGTTGCCGCGGGGCAGCCGCACGCCACCGACCGACGGGGCCTGCATGTTCTCGTACTCGGCGCGTTTCGCCCGCTTCGACTTGCGGCCCTTGCGGGGCGCGCCACCGGGACGACCGAACGCACCGGCCGCACCACCGCGACCGCCGGGACCACCCGGACGGCCACCGCCGCCGGGACGACCGCGGAAACCACCGGCCGCGGGGGCACCGGCACCGGCGCCACCGCCGCCACCGCGGTAGTTACCGCCACCGCCGCCGCCACCGGGACGACCGCCACCGGCACCGCCGCCGGGACTGCGTTCAGGATCGATCATGAAACAGTTCGAATTCCGGACTGCCTGTGCCGTCCTCACTGCG
>NZ_BDBV01000152.1 GCF_001613165.1 Nocardia mexicana NBRC 108244 | reverse complement strand
CGCGCCGCGCTCGGCGGCCGCCGTCGACTCCCGCGCCGTGCGCACGACGTCGCTCCGAACCGCGGCCGTCTCCTCGGGCGCCTGCAGCGACAGCTCGTCGCCGCCGTCGGCCAGCAGCGCGAGGGCGGTGTCGGCGTCACCCGCGCGCACCGCGACCGCCAGTTCGGCGATCCGGCCGCCGAAGCGACGGCCCCGGGTGAGGCGGATGATGCCGCCGCGCAACCGGTCCTGCTCGCGGGCGGTGAGTGCGTCGGCATGGGGCGCACCGGTGCCGAGCACCTCGTCGAGCACCGGATTGGGCTGTGCCGCAACGGGTCCCGCGACCAGGTCCGCGAGCACGGCGCCCGCGTCCACCGAGGCGAGCTGATCCGGATCGCCGACCAGCACCAGCCGCGCGTCGGGACGGACCGCGGGCAGCAGGCGGCTCATCATCGTCAGCGACACCATGGAGGTCTCGTCGACGACGATGATGTCGTACGGGAGCCGGTTGAATTCGTGGTGGCGGAAGCGGGTGACACCGCCGCGCTGCCAGCCCAGCAGGCGGTGCAGGGTGGCGGCCGTCAGCTCCGGCAGGGCCAGCTCACCCGCCTGCTCGCGCACCGATTCCTGCAGGCGCGCGGCCGCCTTCCCGGTGGGCGCCGCCATCGCGATCCGCAGCGCGGGAGCGTTCGGCACCACCTGCTGATGCGCCACCAGCAGCGCCAGGATGCGGGCGATGGTGTGCGTCTTGCCGGTGCCCGGGCCACCGGCCACCACGGTGGTCCAGTGCGTGGCCGCCAGCGCCGCCGCCACCCGCTGGCGGTCCAGCGGATCGCCCGGACCCGCCGTCTCCGGGAACAGCCGGTCCAGTTGCTGCCGAACGGTTTCCGGGTCGATGAGCGGGTGGGAGGCCGCGCGCTCGGTGAGCGCGTGGCGGATGGTCTGCTCCTGCCGGTAGTACCGGTCCAGGTACAGCAGCGGTCCGGCGCCCTCCGGTTCGATCAGGCGCAGCGGCCGCAGCGGACCGGCCGCACTGCCCGTCATCAGCGGGCTGGCCCGGAGTTCCGCGAGGACCGCGTCCACATCCGGCCACGGCAGCGTCGCCGGATCGATCGCGTCGGGATCGCCGTCGGTGTCGAAACCCTCTCCGTCCACGCCGATTTCGTGCATGCGCCGCAGTTCGAGGCAGACCGATCCGGACCGCACCGCCCGCACCGCCAGCGCGGCCGCCAGCAGCACCGCCTCGGACTCCTCGCGCCCCAGCCTGCCCAGGCGCAGCGCGACGTGCACGTCGGCGGCGGACAACACGCCTGCCGCATTGAAGGTGCGCAGCAGCCCGGTTGCCCGCTGCGCCAACTGAATCGCGGTCATCGGCCGTTCTCCGTATCTCCGGACAACCGACCCGCGAGCAGGTCCGACAGCTCCTCCACCAGCGCGACCGGCGGGTCCCAGTCGAATACACCGCAGCCGGGCGGGGTTTCGGGACCGATCATGCCGCGCACGAACAGGTAGCTGATGCCGCCCAGGTGGCGGCCGGGCGAATAGTCGGGCAGGCGCCAACGCAGGTACCGGTGCAGGGCAGCCGAATACAGGATGGCCTGCAGGGGGTAGTGCGAGCGCATCATCTCGGCGGCCATGCGTTCGCGGGTGTAATGGGCGACGGTGAGATCGTCGGTGCCGAGGCGATTGGTCTTGTAGTCGACGACGACGAACCGCGGGCCCGGCACCCGCAGCACGGCGTCGATGCTGCCGGTGAGATAGCCGCGCAGCACGCTGTCGTCGATGGTGTCGAGCTGGTCGGCGTAGGAGGCGAACGGGTCGTCCTCGGGCAGGTGCCTGCGCAGCAGTGCCGCGATGGACCGCAGTGTGACCCGTTCGGCCCGTGGGGTGTCACCTCCGGCCAGGGGCAGCTCGAAGTCCATTTCGTTGAGCCGATCGCGGCTGGATATCGCCGCGAGACTGCCGTTTCCGAGCGGTGTGTGCAGGACCGCCAGGAGCGCCGAGGCGAGGGCGTCCGGATCGATGTCGGCCATCAGTTCCTCGATGGCGTGAGCGCAGCGGGCCCGCACCTCCGTCGCCAGGTCGGGCGCGTCGGTGTCCACCAGTTCCAGGACGCCGTGCACCAGCGTGCCGAACTCGGCGCCGTAGGGCAGGTCGTTCATCAACGACGGTGCGGCACCGGCGATTTCCGCGTCCGCATCGAGTTCCGCGGGCGCGGCCGGTTCGTCGGAGCCCGGGGTCTCCTCGGCGACGGCATGACCATCGTGCGCGCCCGCCGTCAGCGCGGAATACGAGGTGCGGCGCCAGTCGGTGTCGACGACGCGGTCGAAGGTCGCCGCCGCCAGCTCTCCCGCCTCGGATTCCGCGCGATCCCACCGCGGCCGCACGGCGGGCACCTTCGTCACGGGTTCGATGGCGACCAGGCCGGGCCCCGCCGTCGCGGCCCAGGCCGAAAGCTGTTCCAGCACCGCCGGATCCGGTGCGACCTCGCACTTGCCGGGTACCTCGGCGCTGCCCGGCATCCGGCCCAGGATCATGCGGTGCAGCGGCGCGAACGCGGTGCCGTAGGCGGGCGCCCACCAGGCCACCACCTGGCTCTGCGCCCGGGTCAGCGCCACGTAGAGCAGCCGCAGCTCCTCTCCCGCCTCCTCCGCCTCGCTGCGCCGCTTGCGCTCGCCGTAGCCGGGGGCCTCCGGGCCGCCGACGTCCAGCACGCGGTCCGGACCGTCGTGGAACAGCAGCGTCACCGGGTTCGGGTTCTTGGCGCTGTCCCACGCGAAAGGCACGTACACGACCGGAAATTCGAGACCCTTGCTCGCGTGCACGGTGGCGATCTGCACGGCGGCGGCGTCGCGGTCGAGACGGCGGCTGCGGTCGGACACCGCACCCGACGCCGGGTCGCGCACCCGGTCGGCCAGCCAGCGGGTCAGCGCCGTCAGGCCCAGCGACTCCCGCAGCGCCACCCGGTCCAGCAGCTGCGCGATGTGACGCAGGTCGGTGAGCTGTCGTTCGCCACCCGCCACCGCGAGCAGCCGCGGCGCGAGTTCCGTTTCGGCCGAGAGCTTTTCGAACACGGCCGCGAATCCGGATCGGGCGAACAACCGGGCCGATTCCCGCAGCTGCTGGCTCAGCCTGCCCACCAGATCCGCACCGCCCGAGTCGATCTCCAGGGCCGACAGGCCCAGCAGCGGCGTTCCGGCGGCCAGGCGGACCCGGTCGGCGCGATGCGGCTGTTCCAGCGACCGCAGCAGCCACAGCCAGTCGACGGCGCTCTGGGTGCCGAAAACGCTGGCACCTCCCGCCAGCACCGAGGCCACGCCCACCCTGTCCAGCGCGGCGCGCACGAGATCGATCTGCGCGCGGGTGCGCACCAGGACCGCGATATCGCCGGGGCCCAGGGGATTTTCGTCCAGATGCGTGCCCGAATCGAGCAGCCGAACGATATCGGCGGCCAGATCGTCGGCCACGCGGGCGCGCTGCCTGCCGACCGCCGGGAATCCGGCGGCGTTGCGGGGACCGGCGCCCGCCCGCGGCAGCAACCGCAGCCGCAGCGGGATCGGCGGTTCGACGGTCCCGTTGAGCCGGGTGTGCGGGCGGACCGCCGCGACCGACGAGACCGTGATCTCCTTGTGCCCCAGGGCCGCACCCGTCATCAGGTGCTCCAGCGCGCCGAGCAGTCCGGCGTCGCTGCGCCGGTTGGTGGTGAGCTCGCGGCGGGTGTCCGCGTGTGCCACCGCATCCAGGTAGCTGAGCACCTCGGCGCCGCGGAACGCGTAGATGGCCTGTTTCGGGTCGCCGACCAGGACGAGGGTGGCGTGGCCGTGGAAGGCGCGCCGCAGGATGTCCCACTGCAGGGGGTCGGTGTCCTGGAACTCGTCCACCAGGGCGACCCGGTAGCGCTCGCGGATGCGGCGGCAGGCGCGCTCGCCGTGCACCGGGTCGGCGAGCACCTCGTGCAGCAGCACCAGCAGGTCATCGAAGTCGCGCAGGCCCGAAAGCCGTTTGCGCCGTTCGGTTTCCGCCCGCACCGCCGCCGCGAAGGCGACGCGTTCGGCGGCCGGGTGGTCGCCGATCTCCTCGTCGGGTACCAGCCGGGCGTGCCGGTCCTGCACGGCCGCGGCGGCGAGCTGATGCGCCTCTTTCACCGAGAACGGCGGGCCGCCGCGGGCGTACCGGGCCAGGAACAGGTCGTCGGCCACGGTGGCGACCAGGTCGTCGACGTTCTCGACCAGACGCACCCGCGGATCGTGCTCCCCGGCCAGCCCGAGTTCGTCGAGCATGCGCTGGCAGAAGCTGTGCGTGGTGGCGATGGTGCCGGAGTCGAAGTCCGACAGCGCCGACAGCAGGCGCGCCCGCCGCCGCCCGACCTCGGCCGCCTCGGCCCGCGCCAGGTGCCGGATCAGCTCGTCGTCGCTGTCGCGGGCGGTCTCCGCGTCGGCCAGCGCCGCCGCCACCGCCACGAACTTGTCCCGCGTCCGCTCCCGCAACTCCTGCGTGGCGGCCCGGCTGAACGTCACCAGCAGCAGCTCCGAAACATCCACCCCCGCCTCGGCCACGAACCGCACCGCCAGCCCGACGATCGCATACGTCTTCCCGGTCCCCGCACTCGCCTCCAGCACGGTCGTCCCCGCAGGCAACTCCCCACACATCTCGAACCGATCCCCCACGCCCCCAACACTTCCCGCACCCTCTGCCGGTTCCCGCACCCCCTGCGGCGCCTTGGAAAGGGTGCGCGAACCAGCAACGCGTGCGGGAACCGTGTCCAGCGCGGGCAACCCGGGGTTGTCCTCGTTTCCCGCACTACTTGCGTGTTCACGCACCCCTTGCGGGGGGCTGGAAGGGGTGCGGGAACCAATAGGGGGTGCGGAAACTGGGCCCGGGGTGGACGGCGCGCGCGTGTCGGCCGTCTCGGGCGGCGATTCTTCGGCCGGCTGGTCAGGCTCCGGGGGTGGGTTGTCGACTGCGAAGAGGTCTTCGGTCGGCTCCGAGGGTGTGGCGTGGTGTTCGACCGGGGGCGTGCGGGGACGGCGGCGGGGCGGCGGGGCCGGGTCGAGGTCGGTGAGGGAGAAGAGTTCGTCGGTCATGGCTGCCCCTGGGATTCGCAGGCGAGCAACGGGTTCCACAGGCGGCGGGAGAGGGCACCGAAGCGGGTGGTCTCGCCGGTGGGGTCGGGTTCGGGCAGGGGGGTGTCGAGGTGGTCCAGCCGAGGGGCCGGGCCCCAGACGTAGCGCAGGTAGCGGTCGGTGTGGTCGCCGAATGCCTTGGGGCCGTTGGGGCCGCCGAGGAATTCCTGTTCCGCCGCCAGCAGCGCATCGTCGGCGCTCGCGCCCTGGCAGCGCCGTTCGGCGTACACGGACGAGGCCGTCGGTGCGATCGGCAGCGGCCCGATGAGACCCTCGTCGCGCAGCTCCACGAGGTCGCGCAGCATCGATTGCGCCGCAGCGGCATTGGGCGCGGTCAGCGTGGAACGCCAAGCGGGACGGCCGAATCGGCCGCGGCCGATGGTGACCGCCCGCCAGGTCTGGTTCCGCTCGGTGGCGGCCAGCGCGAGCACCCGCACCCAGGCGGCGATCCGGTGCTTCGGGGCCAGCCGGGAGAAGGTGGTCCGCACGACGGCGTCGTCGTGCACCTCCGGCACGGTCCCGCTGAGCAGCCTCCCGTCGCCGAGGTCGACCGCGATATCGATGGTGCGGGAAGGAATTTCGTGGATCGGCTGGGCGACGCGCACGAGCCGGTCCACGGTGTCCTCCACCTCGGTCAGCACCGCCGCGCCCAGCCCGAAGGGCGGCAGCGTCCCGCGCCGCCACTCGGCCGCGCGCAGCGCCGCCGGATCGGCCCCGGTGAGCCGGGCGGCCAGCATGCGCTCGCCCATGTTCCACTTGGTGAGCCCGTCGAGTTCGATCGGCAGTCGCTCGTCGATCTCCTCCTCTTCCTCCGGCACCCGGATGCCGAGCCGCTGCCACAGGAACGCGCGCACCGGATGTTCGACGAAGGACACCAGTTCCGCCAGTTCCACATCCGCGCGCACCGTGGCGGGCAGCGGTTCGGGCAGGAAGGCCACCCGCTCGCGCGCCGGGCGGCCCGCGGCCCGCGCACCCGCCAGCGCCGCGGTATCGAAGCTGAACGGCCGCACCGGGTCGAAGTTGCGACTGTCGAAGGCCTGCAACGGATGCCGCGTCACCACCCCGTCGAGCCCATCGGTGTGTGCCTGCAGCACGTCGAGCAGCTCCGCGACCGGTATGGCGGGCGGCCGGTACGCGCCGGTGACCGGATCGGCGCCGGTGTGCAGCAGTACGAGGCGCTCCCCCGCCGCCATGATCGCATCCAGCAGCAGCTGCCGGTCCTCGCTGCGCGCGTCGCGCTCACCCACCCGCGGCTCGCGCGCGAGCACGTCGTCGCCGTCGGCCCCGCCGGGGCGCGGGAACACGTCGTCGTCGAGCCCGAGCAGCACGACCACCCGGTGCGGCACCGAGCGCAGCGGCGCCATCGTGCACACGGTCAGCTCGCCGGTGCGGAAGTTGGCCCGCAGGCCCCGCCCGGCGAGCCGGGACTGCAGCAGTGCGGCAATGTCGGTCAGCCGCAACGGGATATCGCCCGCGTGGTCCAGCGCCGAGGCCAGCTCCCGGCGCGCCTGCACGGCCTGCCACGCCTGCGCGTAGGCGACGTCGGTGAGCAGATCCAGCGCGCGGGCCAGCACCTGCGCCCACTCGCGCGCGGGCCGCGGCGATCCGGCAGGTTCGGCGGGGGTCGGCCCGCGCAGGTCGCGCACGCACACCGCGAGCCGGTCGGTGTATTCGGCGAACCGCCCGGCCAGGTCGACATCGCCGGAGTCGACATCCTCGAGCGGCAGCGCCAGGTCGAGCCAGTCCTCGGAGGATTCGCCCGCCGTGACGCCGAGCAGGATGCGGTCCACGGCGGCGTTCAGCGTGTTCTGGGCGAAGTCGCCGAGCCCGAACGCCTGGCGCTGCCGCTGCCCGATGCCCCACCGCGCGCCGGTCTCGGCAGCCCACTCCCGCAGCCGCTCGATATCGTCGTCGTCGAATCCGCAGCGCAGCCGGACCGGTTCGGCCGCAGCGAGATCCAGCACCTGGGTGACGGTCACCCGCCCGTCCGCCAGTCCGAGCAGCCCCTCCAGCACGGCCAGCACCGGGTTGGCGGAGCCCTGCGACCGGTCGGCCATCCGGACCCGCAGCCCGTGCGCCGGATGCGGTGCCCGCCCGCCGGTTTCGCTCTGCGACTGCCCGAACGCCGCCCGCACCAGCGGCGCGTAGCTCTCCACGTCCGGGCACATCACCACGACATCGCGCGGCTCCAGCGACTGGTCGGCCGCGAACACCCCGAGCAGCACATCGCGCAGCACCTCGACCTGCCGCGCCGGGCCGTGACAGGAGTGCACCTGCACGGTCCCGTCGGCCGCAATCGCCTCGGCGGGCGGCCACAGATCCCCGCGGATCCCGGCCTGCAGCCCGGAAAGCACAGTGCGCGAACCGGTTCCACCATCGGTCGGGTGGAAGGTGTCGACCACCGGCCCGAGGGCCCGAAGCCGCTGCTGCAGCTCCCGCGCATCCCTCCCGAGCGCCGCCAGCAGCGGATGCGCGACCGCCAGACTGCTGCCGTCGAGGGCCCTGGGCACCCCGACCGAGCCCACACCGGCCTCGGGCACCCCCACGGCACCCGCGCCGGTCGCCGGTTTCCCACCCTCCGCCGCTCGCGATACCGCCGACTCACCGCCTACTCCGGCACCGCGGGTCTCCAGCGCCGCCCACATCCCCGGACTCGGATGCACCACCCACAGGTGCACATCGCGCCCCTCCCCCAGCGCCGACAGCACCGCCAGCTGATCGGCGGTGAGGCGCGTCACGCCGAAGACCGAGAGGCGTTGCGGCAGATCGATGATCGACGGCTCGGATCGCAGTCGCGCGCAGGCGGATTCGAGCCGTTCGGCCGGGCTCGGGCTGCCGAGTTCCGCGCGCAGGCGCCGCCACAGCTCGGGCTGCCAGCGCAGGTCCTCGGGCAGCGGCGCCCCGCAACCGTCGGTGTCGGCGCCCGCGGTCCAGTCGGTGATCAGCGTGGGGCGCTGGGTCGCGTAGCCGTCGAACAGCGCCGCGATCCGCGCCGCGGTGGCGAACCGGCGCCCCGACCGATGGGTTCCGCCGTCCGCCCCGGCGCCGAGGTGGCGGGCCGGGACCGCGCACCACGGCTCGGATACGGAGGCGTCCAGCGCCCGCAGCAGTGCCCAGACCATGCGTTCGGGCGCCCACGGATCGTCCTCCGCCCGTACCTCGCCCGTCCCGGCGAGCACGGCCGCCACCAGCGACGACGGCGACGGAAAGTCGATATTCGCCGAAACCCCGTCGCCCTCCGTCGCACCCAGCACGGCCGACAGCCGCTGATTCAGCCAGCGCTCCACGCCCTTCGCCGGTACCGCCACCACATCGGCGGCGAAGGGGTCGGGCAGTGGCCGCGAGAGCAGGGTCGCCAGCGCACCGGCGAGCGTGTCCGCACGCTCGGCTCGGTGGATGTGCAGCGCCATCGGCCGCCTCTCCGCTCGCTGGTCCGTCCCTGATCCGCCCGGATGCCTGGTGGTTGCCTGTCGCTGGCCGATCCTACAAACCTCGGCACCCGATCCCGGGCCGCGACTCGGACTTCCGGTGACATACCCGTCGGTCCCATTCCGGTTATCTGCCCGTTCGGTCGCTGACCACCCCTTTGGCCGAAATGACCGAGAACACCAAATTCCCAGCAACACAACCGAATCGCCCATCATGCCCGGCGGTCTCCGATGGCCGCAATTCGCCCCCGCGTGTCACACCTGACGCCGCGGTGTGATGTGCCACAGTGCTCGGCGGGGAGGTAACGGGAGAGCAGTATCGAAAGGCTGGTTCGGTTCATGTCTGCGACGGTGATTCCCCTGCTGCCGAGATCCGGCTTCACGGTCCGCCGGGTCGGTGATCGCTGGGAGCTGATCAATTCGCGCCACTACGGCCGGGCCGCCGTCCTACACGCCTGGCCCCGCGACGGCCACGCCGAGGCCTTCGCCCACTGCTACCGGCTCAACGGCCGCAGCGTCGAAGATCTGCTCGCCGCATTTCGTTGAAGAATCACAGCATTGAAAGATCACCGCATTGAAAAACGATGCGCCCCAACCTCCGCCACCGCTAGCACACCGGGCGGCTGAGCTCAAGACGTGCGAGACGAGCGCCACGGTGGCTATCCTGGCTCACCGTGCGTTATCCCCGGGCCGCCTCGAGCGCCACTCGTCCCACCCGCCTGGCCGCCGGCGCCTGCGCCGTTGCCGTCGTCCTGATCGCGGGTGCCCCCGTCCTGCAGTCCGCCCCCGCCTCGGCGCTGCCCACCCACCAGAGCTGCGCCGGTGACTGCAATCTCGGCAGCCGCATCGCCGCCGTCGACTCCTATCTCGCAGGCAGGCCCGGAACCACGGGTTACGTTGTGCGCGACCGGGTTACCGGCAACGTCTACTCCAACGGCAATGCCGAGTCCATGTTCTGGACCGCGTCCACGATCAAGCTCGCCATCGCGGAGGACGTCATCAACCGCGCCCGCGTCGGGGCCATCGTGTTCACCCCGGAGGACCGGCGCCAGCTGGAATCCATGCTGGCCACCTCCAACGACGCCGCCGCCGACTACCTCTGGAACAAGTACGCCGGGCCGGACCGCATGGCGTTCGTCAACGCCTTCCGCGCCAACGGCATGACCGGGCTGACCCCGCATCCGACCACCGACCCCCGCCACCCCTTCCCGGACTGGGGCTTCCTGCAGGCCTCGCCCGCGGACCTGGACCGGCTGATGAACAACGTGCTCGACACGATGCACCCCGACGACCGCGCGTACCTGCTCGACCGCATGCGCAGCGTGGACACCAACCAGCACTGGGGCGTCTGGGGCGCGGGCGACGGCATGCGTCCCGGCCTCAAGAACGGCTGGTCCGACGAGCAGGGCGGCTGGGTGGTCAACTCGGTCGGCTTCGCCGGTCCCGACGAGCGCTTCACCGTCGCGATCATGAACGACGTCGGCAACCAGGGCGGCTACACCGACGGCGAGCAGACCACGACGCACGTCGCGGAGCTGCTGTTCCGCTAGGGACGGCCGATTACCGCCGCCGCAGCACCATCGGCGCCCCGTCGCGCGGGAACGGGATGGTGGTGAATCCCCACGGCATCAGATAGTCGTCGGGGATTCGCCATTCGTAGTCGCGGACCATCGCGGCCAGGATCACCTTCACCTCGAGCAGGCCGAAATGCATGCCGATGCACTTGTGCGCGCCCGCGCCGAACGGCATCCAGGCCAGCCGGTGCGACTTGTCCTCGCGGCGGTCCTGGCTGAACCGCTCCGGATCGAAACGCGCCGGGTGCGACCACAGTTCGGGCAGCAGGTGATTGACGCCGTAGGCGACGTCGACCTGCGTCCCGGCGGGGATGTAGTGTCCGCAGATCTCGGTATCGCGCACCGCGCGGCGCACCAGGCCCGGCACCGGCGGCACCAGCCGCAGGCTCTCCTTGATCACCAGGTCCAGGTCGCGCAGCTGGTCCAGGTCGGCGATGGTCGGCGGCGCGCCACCGGTCCGCTCCCGCAGAGCGAGGGCCTCGGCGCGCACCCGCCGCTGCCATTCCGGATGCCGCCCCAGGTAGTAGGCGACGGCGGTGGCCGTGGTGGTCGTGGTGTCGTGCGCGGCCATGATCAGGAAGATCATGTGGTTGACGACGTCCTCGTCGGAGAACGTCTCCCCGTCCTCGGTCCGGGCGTGGCACAGCGCGGAGAAGAAGTCCGCGCCCTGCGAGCGCCGCTTCTCCGGCAGCATCCGGGTGAAGTACTCCTCCAGCACCTTTCGCCCGCGCAGCCCGGCCCGCCACGCGGTGGCGGGCAGCGGCAGCCGCACCAGCGCGAGCGGCGCGTGCGTGCTGTCGACGAACGCCTGCCCGAGCCGCTCGCGCTCGGGACCGGTGTGCACGCCCATGAACGTCTCGGCGGCGATGTCCAGGGTCATATCCTTGACCGTCGGATACAGCCGCACCTGCCGCGAACCCGTGCGCGCCCAGCGATCGATGGACGCGTCCACCACGGGAGCCAGCTCGGCCAGATGCGCCTCGAGCCGCTCGCGCGTGAATGCCTGCTGCATGATCCGCCGGTGGAACATGTGCTCGGAGAATTCCAGCAGCAGCAGGCCGCGCCGGAAGAACGGGCCGATCAGGTAGTCCCAGCCCTGCCCGAAATCGTTGCGCCGCTTGCCCACTACCTCGTCGACCGCCTGCGGGCCCGCCACCAGCACCCGGTCCACGCCGAGCGAGCGGTTGTAGCCGACCGGGCCGTAGCGGTGGTAGCGGTCCAGCATTTCCGCCGGGCCCCAGCGCAGGTACTGCAGGGTGCGTCCGAGGTACGGCAGTCCGGCGTCGCCGTGCACGGCCCGGCGCCCGCTGCCGCGCGGCGGTGTCGCGAGGGTCTGCTCGCGGGTGGGCAGCAGGCGCAGCATCCGGTCGATCGGATGGCGGTCCGGAATTTCGATGAAACCGAGGTTCTCTCGTTCGGCACGATGCGCTCGAGGGTCGACGCTGACCATGGCAAGCCTCCCGTTTAAAGTACAGCTTGTACATTACCTGTAGAGTGGACGCTGTGACAAGGGACACGTCGCGGCCGCGGGGCCGCCCGCCGGGGCCACCCCCCGCCCCCGGGCAGCGGCGCGCGGAAATCCTCGACGCCGCCGAGCGCGTGATCGAGCGGGCGGGCACCCATATGACGATCGCCCAGGTCGCTGCGGAGGCAGGCTACGCGCGCACCGCGGTGTACGCAGTGTTCCCGGACCTCCCAGCACTGATAGACGCCCTCGCCCAGCGGCATATGGAGAACATCATCGCCGCGGCGGACGCCGTCCTCGCCCAGCCGCTGCCGGCCCGGCGGCTGCTCTTCGCCGTGGTGCGCCTGATGTGCGACTTCGTCGAGTCCAACCCGAACCTGCACCACGTGATGATGCAGCGGCTGGAGAGCGGCGACACCGAGCACCGCCCGTTCTTCACCCGCGTATCCGATTGGGCCACCGCGGTTTTCGACACCATCCTGCGCCGCCTGGACGCCGACCCGGCGCTCGCGCGGATCTGGGCGACCGCGACCGTCGGCGCCATCCTGATGTCGGCCGAAGCCTGGGCGCAGGATCCGACGCGATCGCGCGAGGACTACGTCGAGCGTCTCGCGGCATTTCTGTGGCCGACCGTCGAGAGCATCGGCGCCGAACGGCTGGTCGGGCCGATAACGGTGGCGGCGGACTCGGTCGCCACGCCGTCCGCGCCGAGACTCGCCGACAGTGGGAGTTCATCGTGACTGCCGCTGGGTAGCCGACTACCGTGAACCTGACGCAAACCGTACGTCCGGCGAGGAGCCCGAGATGAGTACCGAGACTGTCGAGCACCGTCGCCACCGCGTGGTGGTGATCGGATCCGGCTTCGGCGGCTTGTTCGCGTGCAAGCATCTCAAGCACGCCGACGTCGATGTCGTACTGATTTCGAAGACGTCCACACACCTGTTCCAGCCGCTGCTCTACCAGGTGGCCACCGGCATCCTGTCCACCGGCGAGATCGCCCCCGCCACCCGCCTCGTCCTGCGCAAGTACAAGAACGTGCAGGTGATCCTCGGCGAGGTGCACTCCATCGACCTGATCAACCGCACCGTCACCTCGGAACTGCTGAACGAGGACACCGTCACGTCCTTCGACAGCCTGATCGTGGCCACCGGCGCGCAGCAGTCCTATTTCGGCAATGACAAGTTCGCCACCTACGCGCCGGGCATGAAGACGATCGACGACGCCCTGGAGTTGCGCGCCCGGATTCTCGGCTCGTTCGAGGAGGCCGAGCTGGCCAAGACCCAGGAGGCGCGCGACCGGTTCATGACCTTCGTGGTGGTCGGCGCGGGCCCCACCGGCGTCGAATTGGCCGGGCAGATAGCCGAACTCGCCGATCGCACCCTCGAGGGCACCTTCCGCAACATCGATCCGCGCGACGCCCGGGTCATCCTGCTGGAGGGCGCCGGTGCCGTACTCGCGCCGATGGGCCCGAAGCTCGGCGGCAAGGCGCAGCGCCGGCTGGAGAAGATGGGCGTGGAGATTCAGCTCAACGCCATGGTCACCGGCGTCGACGCGCGCGGCGTCACCGTGAAGGACAAGGACGGCAGCGAACGCCGCATCGAGGCCGCGTGCAAGGTGTGGTCGGCGGGCGTGGCGGCCAGCGAGCTGGGCAAGCTGCTCGCCGACCAGTCGAAGGGGACCGAGGTGGACCGCGCCGGGCGCGTCGTCGTCGAGCCCGACCTGACCATCAAGGGCTACCCGAACGTCTTCGTCGTCGGCGACCTCATGTCGGTACCGAATGTGCCCGGCCAGGCGCAGGGCGCGATCCAGGGCGCGACGTACGCGGCCAAGCAGATCAAGGCCGAGCAGGGCGGCAAGCAGACGCCGGAGCAGCGCAAGCCGTTCAAGTACTTCAACAAGGGCAGCATGGCCACCGTGTCGCGGTACAACGCGGTGTGCCAGATCGGCAAGCTCGAGTTCGGCGGGTTCCTCGCCTGGCTCATCTGGCTGGTGCTGCACCTCTACTACCTCATCGGCTACCGCAGCCGGACGGTCACCGTGTTCCAGTGGTTCGTGGCGTTCATCGGCCGCAACCGCGGGCAGATGGCCGCCACCGAGCAGTGGGTGTTCGCGCGCCTGGCCCTCGAGGCGATGAACGGCAACGACGACGACGGGCGCGAGGTGCGCGCCGAACTCGGCGGCAAGGGCCCTGCCGGTGCGGCGAGCGAAACACCGAGCGACCCTGGCAAATCCGTGGCGAACTAGACTTTTCGGCTCATTCGTACATCTGACCACGAAACAAGCGCTGGATGACCCGACCCATCCGAACTGCCCGATGGGTCCGAATGTTCGACATTCGTTGACATTCGCACAGAGAGGTGATCCATGGGCAAACGCCAGCAGGGTGATCCGGTTGCGCGCCGTCGGCGCTTGGGTTCCGCGGTCGCGATGGGCGCGCTACCGCTGACGGCCGCGTTCTTGGCCACCGGCGCGGCCACGGCGGCGCACCCGGCCTACAGCCCCGCGCCCACCGCGGGCGTGCCGGTCACCCCCGAGGAGGATGCGCCGCACGTTTACGTCGGCCGCGACTCCGCCACGGGGGTGCGAGCGATACCCGAGCCCGGCGCGCTGGCGGCGATCGACATCGAGCGGCTGCACCTGCCCGATCCGGCGCGGCTCGGCACCGTGGCGCCGATCGAGGCGCCCGAGGGCAAGCTGCGGTTCGGTGACACCCAGATCGATATCCCCGAATGGCTGCCGCCGGAGCAGGCCGGTCAGCTCAACGACGTGTCCGCGCACACCGAGGCGGAACTGGCACGCACGCTCGACGGCGCCGGATTCGCACCGAGCCGCGCCGATCGGATCGCCGCCCAGACGGTGGGCACGGCCG
>NZ_BDBV01000151.1 GCF_001613165.1 Nocardia mexicana NBRC 108244 | reverse complement strand
CGTCGCGGCGGCCGCGGACACCGACGCGACCGCCGCAGACATCATGGCCGCCGCGGGCCGCGCGCTGGGCCGCTCGGCCCTCGCCGCGATCACCCGCAGTGGCCTGCGCGAACCGGTGCCGTACGCGCTGACCGGTGGACTCGTCGAACTGGGTGCGGCACTGTTGATTCCGATCGAAAATACGATCGGAGGCGCCGCCGAGCGCCGCGCGGCCCGCGGCGGCCCGATCGATGGCGCCGCGCTGCTCGCCGTCGATACCGAAACCGCATTGGAACCACTGATCGCGCGAATTTCCTGAAAGTTATTGACAGGCATTATTGTGAGAGTTGACACTCATTTGCATTCTGTTCGCATTACCGGGAGTCCACGATGAACGCACTCAATGTTGCCGTCATCGTCGTCTACCTCGTCGGCGTCGCCTGGATCGGGCTGCGGCTGTCCGGTAAGCAGCGCTCCGCCTCGGACTATTTCGTCGGCGAGGGCCGAATGCCTTGGTGGACAGTGTGTTTCTCGGTGGTGGCCACCGAAACCAGTGTGCTCACCGTCATTTCGATCCCGGGCGGCGCCTACACCGATCAGGGCTTCGGGAACGTCGAGCTGGCCTTCGGCTACATCATCGGCCGCACCGCCGTCGCGCTCGCCCTGATTCCGCTGTACAAGCGCGGCGGATTCGTCAGCGCCTACCAGTATCTGCAGCTGCGGTTCGGCCGCTATCTGCAGGGCGTGGCCTCGGTGACCTTCGTCGTGACGCGGCTGCTCGCCGAGGGCGTGCGGCTGTTCGCCTCGGCCATCCCGATCAAGCTGCTGCTCAGCGAATTCGGCGTGACCCTCGGCTACGACATCATCATCGTGGCGCTGACGCTGCTGACGGTCGTCTACACCTACCTCGGCGGCATCAAGGCGGTGATCTGGACCGACGCGCTGCAGATGGGCCTGTATCTGCTGGGTGCGCTCATCGCGATCGCCGTGCTCACCGGCCACGTCGGCGCCTCCGGCTGGTCGGATGCCCTGCATGCGGGCAAGTTCCAGCTCTTCGATACCGACTTCGATCCGGCCCACATCCTCACCAGCAGCTTCGCGCTGCCGACCGCGATCATCGGCGGGGCCATCTTCGCCATGGCCTCGCACGGCTCGGATCAGCTGATCGTGCAACGCATTCTGGCGACGCGGTCGGTGCGCGACAGCCAGAAGGCCATGGTCGCGTCGGGCGTGTTCATCGCCGTGCAGTTCGCGGCCTTCTCACTGGTGGGCGCCCTGCTGTGGGCCTACAACGACGGCAAGACCCCCAAGGAGCTGGGGCTGTCGAGTGCCGACGGGCTGTATCCGGACTTCATCCTGCACGGCCTGCCGGTGGTGATCTCGGGGCTGCTGGTCGCCGGAATCCTCGGCGCCGCCATGGGTTCGCTGTCGGCCGCGCTCAACTCGATGTCGAATTCGACCGTGGCCGACATCATCCACAGCTTCTCCCGCCGGGAGATCTCCGACCTGACGATGCTGCGGCTGGGCCGGATCATGACCCTGGTCTGGGCCGCGCTGATGGCGCTGTGCGCCATGGGTTTCAGCACGACCACCGGCAACGTGTATCTCACGGCGCTGGCCATCGCGGGCTACACCTACGGCGCGCTGCTCGGCGCGTTCCTGCTGGGCCGGATCGTGAAGCGCGCCAACGAGTTCGACGCGATAGTTGCGTTCGTCGCCACCGTGATCGTGATGACGTTCGTGGTCCGGGTCGTCAAGATCGACGTCACGGTGGCCGGGAAGGTGACCGAAAAGGGCATCGCCGCACAGTGGCTCGTGCCGATCGGTGTCGCCGTCACCCTCGTCGTCGGCGGCCTCACCAGCCGCTTCCACCCGGCCCCCGACCCAGTGCCGCCGCCGGAGCCGGTCGAGGCGGTGGCATGATGCGAACACCCCGACATCCGGCTGGACGGAGGAAGCGATGACCGAAGGTGACGATGTCCGCAGTCGGCTGCTGGCGGCGCTCCCACGGCTCACCCCGACCGCCCGGCGGGTGGCGCAGGTGATCCGCGACGACCCGGCGGGGACGGCTCAGCTGACCGTGAACCAGCTCGCCGAGCGCGCCGAAACCAGCACCTCGGCGGTGGTCCGGCTCGCCAAAACCCTTGGCTACGAGGGATATCCACAGCTGCGCCTAGCACTGGCGGCGACCGGCACGGAGGACCGGACGCCGGTGCTGGCCACCGATATCGACCCCGAGGACGCGCCCTCGAAGGTGCTGCACAAGTTGGCCGCCTTCGAGACCGAGGGCCTGCTCGCCACGGCCCAGCGCGCCGACGCGGTGACCATGTCGGCGGTGTCCGAGGCGCTGGCGCAGGCCCGCCGGATCCAGTTGGTCGGCATCGGAGCCTCCGGGCTGGTGGCAATGGATATGGCGCAGAAGCTGACCCGGATAGGGCTGTGGTGCGGCGCCTGTACCTCCGAGGACGATGCGCTGGTACAGGGCAGCCTGCTCACGACGGGCGACGTCGCCATGGCCTTCTCGCACTCCGGGGAGACCGCGGGCGTCGTCGACGCCGTGCGGCGTGCCGATCGCAGCGGGGCGACGACCGTCGCGGTGACCGCCGGGGCCGGTTCGAGCCTGGCGTCCACCGCCGCGCACACTCTGCTCGCCGCCGGGCGCGAGGACGGTTTCCGGTCCGCGGCCATGGCGAGCCGGATGAGCCAGCTGCTGATCGTCGACGCGCTGTATGTCGGTGTCCTGCAACGCACTCCCGCGGCCGCCCAGGCGCTGCACCGCACCTACGACGCGGTTGCCGATCGCCGTATCCCGCGCCGGCCGCGGGAGGTGTAAGTGGACAAGCTCGGCGAACTGGCCACGGAGACCGCCAATCCGCGCTCCGCAGGCCTCGACTCGATGTCGATCGAGACCCTGCTGCACACCATGAACGCCGAGGACTCCCGGGTGGCTTCGGCTGTGGCGCAGGCGATTCCGAGCATCTCGCGGGCGGTCGAGGTGATCGTCGCCGCCCGTGGGCGCGGCGGGCGGCTGATCTACGCCGGCGCGGGCACCAGCGGACGGCTGGGCGTGCTCGACGCCTCGGAGTGCCCGCCCACCTTCGGCAGCGACCCCGGCGAGGTGCTGGGGCTGATCGCGGGCGGGCCGCAGGCGCTGACCGAGGCGGTGGAGGGGGCCGAGGACGATGCCGAGGCGGGCGCGCGCGACCTGGTGACACTCGGGCTGACCCCGGACGACGTCGTGGTGGCGCTGTCGGCGAGCGGGCGGACGCCCTACGCGGTCGGGGCACTGGACCGGGCGCGGGCGATCGGCGCCACGGCCGTGGCGCTGTCCTGCAATCGCGACGCCGAGCTCAGCGCGCACGCCGATATCGCCATCGAGATCGACACCGGCCCCGAGATCCTCACGGGGTCCACGCGGCTCAAGGCCGGGACGGCACAGAAGCTGGTGTGCAACATGCTGTCCACCGCGGTGATGGTGCGCGCCGGAAAGGTGTACGGCAACCTCATGGTCGACCTGCACCCCTCCAACACCAAGCTGGTGGACCGGGCGCGGCGCATCATCGCCGAGGCCACCGGTGTGGACTTCGACACGGCCGCAACGCTTCTCGACGCCGCGGACGGCCAGGCCAAGACGGCCATCGTCATGCAGCTGGCCGGGGTCGACGCCGATCGGGCCCGCGGAATGCTCACGAACGCACACGGTTTCGTCCGCGACGCAGTCCACGCACGCTGATCTCGTTCGCCACCCCGGTCATACGGTCCGCCGGGCGATAAACGCGACACTTTCTGTCGGAACTATCGCATTCGACGCGAAGAATTGCCGTTCGCTCTGTAGCGTGTCTCCAAATTGTTGCTGGTAGACAGCTTTATCGGCCGACCAGGCGGAGGTAATTGTGCAGTATGTGATCGGGGTGGCAGGCCTGCTGATATTCCTGTTGCTCGCCTGGCTACCGAGTTCGAACCACCGGGCGGCCGGGGGCAAGCTCGGGCGCGTGGCGCTGCTGCTGGTCGTGCAGTTCGTGCTCGGTTTCGTGCTGTTGAAGACCGGGGCGGGCACGGCGGTGGTGCGGGTGATCCGCGACGGCTTCCAGCACATCCTGGACTATGCCGCGCAGGGCACCGAGTTCATCTTCGGTGATCTGGTGAAGGTCGGCGGCGACAGCGGCCCGGCGTTCCTGTTCTCGGTGCTGATGCCGATCGTGTTCGTCTCGCTGCTGATCGGCATCCTGCAGCACATCGGGCTGCTCCAGCTGATCATCAAATACCTCGGCACGGCGTTGTCGTGGTTGAGTGGGTTCGGCAAGGTCGAGTCCTTCAATGCGGTGGCCGCCGCCATCCTCGGGCAGTCCGAGGTGTTCATCTCGTTGCGCACGATGCTGGAACGTATTCCGCCGCAACGCATGTACACCCTGTGCGCCTCGGCGATGTCGACGGTATCGGCGTCCATTCTCGGCGCCTACATGCAGCTCATCGACGCGAAGTTCGTCATCGCCGCCATCGTGCTCAACCTGGTGGGCGTCTTCGCGGTGACGGCGCTCATCAATCCCTACACCGTGACCGCCGAGGACGACGCCGACCTGCTCGACGGCCCGGCCGCCAAGGTCCCGGCCGCGAAAACGCCTGCCGCGGCGGCCGAATCGGACGGGACCGACACCTCCGGCGGCAAGACCTCCGACACCGAGGGCGAACGGACCGGCACCGAGGGCAAAGCCACCCAGCCGCCCGAAGTCACCACGACGACCCCCGGGCGACCCAAGAAGCAGTCGTTCTTCGAGATGCTCACCGACTACATCCTGGTCGGCTTCAAGGTCGCGTTCACGGTGGCGGCCATGCTCATCGGCTTCATCGCGCTGCTGGCGATGGTGAACGGGATCTTCGCCGCGATCTTCAACGGCACCACGTTCCAGGACGTGATGGGGCATGTGTTCGCGCCGCTCGCGTGGCTGACCGGCGTGCCGTGGGACGAGGCCGCGGAGGTGGGGCGGTTCATGGGCACCAAGCTGGTGTCGAACGAGATCGTCGCCATGCAGCAGTTGCGCGAGGAGCACGGGGAGTTGTCGGAGCATTCGATGGCGATCGTGTCCACCTATCTGGTGTCGTTCGCCAACTTCTCCAGCATCGCCATCATCATCGGCGCGGTGCGCAGCCTCAACGAGAAGCAGGGCCTGGTCGCCGCCCAGTACGGCCTGCGCCTGCTCTACGCCGCGACCCTGGTCAGCTTCCTGTCCGCCACCATCGTCGGCCTGCTCAGCTGACGCGCCGACACCTCGCCGTGTCCACCGGTGACCAGGACTTGACGTGCCGGAAAGATACGCGGTCGGCGGGTCCGAAAGGGCGGCGGACCGGCTGAATTCGCGTCCTGGCAGCCGCTCGGGAGGAGTAGAAACGGGGTGGGTGTACCGGGAGAGGAGGAGTCGGCTGTGTGGAAGATATGTAGTACGTGCGGGGTGGAGCACGAGGCGGGCGCCACGATCTGCCGGATCTGCGCGGACGAACGGCAGTGGGTGCCCGCGGCGGGCCAGCAGTGGACCACGATCGCCGAGCTCGCGGCCGCCGGCACCACCGTCCAGGTGCGCGAGCTGGAGCCGGACCTGTTCGGCCTGACCACCGAGCCGCGCGTCGGCATCGGCCAGGAGTCACACCTGATTCGCACCCCCGCGGGCACCGTGCTGTGGGACGTGACCGGCTACGTCGACGAGGCAGTCGAACGGCAGGTGCGGGAGCTCGGCGAGGTCGTCGCCATCGTGCCCAGTCATCCGCATCACTACGGCGTCCAGGTCGAGTGGAGCCGCGCGCTGGGCGGCGTGCCGGTACTGGTCGCGGAGGCCGATATGGAGTGGGTCGCGCGCCCCGACCCGGTGATCCGGCCGTGGTCGGGCCGGGTGGACCTGCTGCCCGGAATCACGCTGCGCCAGTTGGGCGGTCACTTCGCGGGCAGCGCGGTGGCGCACTGGGCGGCGGGTGCCGGTGGGCGCGGCGTGCTGTTCAGCGCCGACACCATCCAGGCCAACCCGGACCGCCGGACGGTCGCCTTCATGCGCAGCTATCCGAACCGGATTCCGCTGTCGCCCGCCGTCGTGGACCGGGTCGCCGAGACGGTCGAGGAATACGAGTTCGACCGGCTCTACGACAATTTCGGCAAGACCATCGATACCGATGCCCGCGCGGCCGTCCGCCGCTCGGCCGATCGCTACATCGCCTGGGTCCGAGGCGATTTCGACCATCTCACCTGAGCCCCGCGGAACCACCGGGCGATTGGGGACGGTCACGGCAGACCCCGATCACCGGTGGTGACCGGAAACAAATCCGCTGCAGCGGAATGATTTTCGGATACAAGAGGGATTACCTTCTCCGTTCGACGGGTCATCGGCGCCCCGGGTCCCGCGTACCCCGAGAAGGAGCCGATGTGAGCAAGCAGTCGACGTGGCCGGAGGCCGCGCCCGAACAGCGGACGGCGACCGACCGCAATCGGATGATCGTCGTGCAGGTCCTGCTGGCGCTCGGAGCCCTCGCGGTGGTGGCCGCCGGATGCTACGCGCTGGTCGCGGGGGCGCTCCCGGAGGACAGCCCGTCGGCGCCGACGATCGTGCCGCCCTCGCCGATCCTGTGGACCGGCGTCGTCCCCCGGTGACGATCGATTCGTGCTGCGTCCCAACATCATCGGCGCCGCTTCCGTGATCGGTCCCGGATTCCCGGACTCGTCCCTCGGCGCCCATCCGTCGGCAGTAGTTTCGCCGCACATTCCCGGACCTAGGAGGACTATGGACACTCTCACCCGCGCACCGGCCGATCAGGCTCGCAGCTTGGTCGGACAGCGCTATCGCCAGGCCGACCACTACGAGGTGGGCCGCGAGAAGATCCGCGAATTCGCTCGCGCACTGCAGGATTCGCATCCCGCGCACCACAGCGAGCTGGCCGCCGCGGAGCTGGGATTCGAGGCGCTGATCGCCCCGGCGACCTTCGCGACGCTGCCGTGGATACGGACGCAGGACGAGGTGTTCAGCACGCAGCTCTACGAATACGACCTCGGCCAGGTACTGCAGGCCGATCAGGTGCTGGAGTTCGCCCGGCCGCTGATGGCCGGTGACATCCTCACCTCGGACGTGTATTTCCAGTCCTTCCGGCAGGTCCGCGACCTCGATCTGCTCACCACCAAGAACGTGCTCACCGACCGGCACGGCGTCCCGGTGCAGGCCGGGACGACCACCCTCGTCGCCCGCACGGGCAGCGTCCGCTCCGATCTGGCCGATATGGTGGACGGGATCATCATGACCGGCCTCGGTGCCGGTGAGCGCCAGACGCACCACGCCCGTGAGCGATTGGGCACGCTGCTGCCCGTCACCGGCGACGCGATCACGGTGACGCCGAACGGCCGAAGGCCGCATACCGCCTGCACCACAGGCGATCTCGCGCCCGGCGACCAGCTGCCCTCGCGCACGGTCCGCCTGACCAGGGGCGATCTGGCCAACTTCACCGGCGTGACGGGTGACGCCAATCCGATCCATTTCAGCGACGATGTCGCCCGCGCCGCCGGACTGCCGTCGATCGTCGCGCACGGCATGCTCACCATGGGCCTGGGTGCCGGTTACCTGACCGAGTGGCTGGGCGACCCGGCCGCGGTGACCAAGTACGGGGTGCGATTCTCCGGCACGCTGCCCGTCGCGACGGACCGGCCCAGCACCGTCGAATTCGGTGGCACGGTCAAGACCGTCGATCACGAGCAGGGCACCGCGACGATCGCCGTCACCGCAATCGGCAACGGGCAGAAACTGTTCAGCCGCGCCAGCGCGGTGGTGGCACTGCGCTGAGCGCGACGGTCGGCGCCGCGCTCGGACACCGAACGGCACCGCGCTGGGAGGCGCGGTGCCGGAGGCTCCTGCTTACTCGTCCGGGTCGAATCCGTTGATCCGCTGCTTGGCGGCCCGGGCGCGGCGACGCTCGGCCCGCAACTCGGCCAGCTCCTGCTCCAGCGTCTCGGCGATCCGGAACTGGCCGGTGTCGTAGACGCTGAGCGGATCGTCCTCGGCGGACGCACCCTCGGACTTCTTCTTGCTCGAACCGTTCGAACCGTTGGTCCCCGAGCCGTTCACCTCGTCCTTGGCGTCGTCGACCCGCCAGCTCTTGGCCTGGGTCGTGCTCGGCGTCTTCGGGGTCCAGATATCGGGTTCCTCGGCCGGGTCCAGCACGTCGCCGGTGGTCTTGGCGGCCGGTTCCTCGGCGGGCTTCGACTCGGCGGCGCCGGGCAGCGCGGCCTGCGGCACCGGCGGCCGGGTGTCGGGCGCGGACTGCCGGATGAAGCTCACGAACGTGGGCAGCGTGCGCCGGATCTGCTCGGCCGGATCGGGCAGTTCGCGCACCTGCTCGGTGGCGCGGGCGATGGCCTGGCCGTAGCGGTGGCTCGCGGCGTTGTGGATGAGCAGCGAGACGCCGATCATCACCGGCGCCACCGCGTGCACGCCCACCTCGTACCACTCGGCGGAGCGCAGGTAGGGGTAGGTATTGAGGACCACCGTCAGCCCCAGCAGGGACAGTTCGGCCATGGCGACCTGGCGGCGGCTGTCGAGAATGCCCCATTCGGCGACCTTGTTGGTCCCGACCATGATGATGATCAGGCAGACGCTGATCATGCCCTCGAGCAGGTAGCTGAACCAGAACAGCGGATCGGTCGCACCGCCGGGGGCGATGTTGTGCTGCACGTTGACGGCCGACCACAGCATGCCCGCCGTCACGACCGCGGCCAGGCCGCGCTGCGACCAGGCCCGGTGACGGTACAGCGAGGCCAGCTTGGCGTGCGGGCTGGACTCGCGGCGCTGGGCGGCAACGGCCTTGCGGGCCATCAACAGATCTCGCATGTCGGCCTTCGCGATCGCCTCTGAGGTCTGCCTTGCGCGGTCCGATGCCGAGGCCGCGGCCTGAACGTTCTTCCAGCGTTGGTCGCGTTCCTGCTCACGGATTTTCTCGGCGAGGTCGCGCTCGGCGTGTAGTTCGTCCTCCGACAGCGCATCGGTCAGCGCCGGATCGAACTGGTACGCCAGGCGCCCGCGAGCCTTCTCGACCCGCTTCGCCAGCTGCGCGACCTCGTCTCCGTTGGGACGTTCGAGGGTCAACGGGACCACCGCCCGGTGGGATGCGATGGCCGACAGATGATCACGAGTGGGAACGGCACACGACATTAATAGTCGATCGACCGCCGTCCGCGAAACTGTAGATTTGCCGAAATCCAAGTTTCTACGGCGTGCCGCGCACGACACGCCGAGTCCGGTTACCGGAGTCGCGTTGTCGAGCATGACAATTCGTCGGTTTTGTGTCGATGATGTAGGTCTGCGCCGCGATGACGATACCGAACGGACGGTACGGCGGCCAGGGCCCTCAGGCCGCCGCGGCGGCGGTCAGCATCCGGCGCACGTCCTCGACGTCCGCGACGTCCACGACCAGCCGGGTGAAATCCGATCCGGACAGGTCGATCTGGACCGCACGACCGTCGAACAGCGTGTCCCAGAATTCCTTACGCCCCTTGCCCCGGAACGTGCCCGCGGCGATCACGCCGGGGAAGAAGGTCCCGGGCGCGCGCACCCACGGCGGCCGGCTGTCCACCGGCGCCGGGCCGACGGCGGTGACGTCGGACAGGTCGAAGCTGAACTGCTCGCGCAGACCCAGGAAGCGGTGGGCGCCGAGCACATGTACCGTCACCGTCGTTCCTGTGACCTCGATGTCGACCATCGCGCACCTACCTCTCACCCGGGGGCTCGTTCCTCCTGTTCCAGGATGCGGAGCGCTGCTGACCGGAGTCTGAGGTCTTCCTATGAGTTTTCTCAGATTCCCGGCAAAAAGCACGCCGGGAACATGAGAGCTGGCAGCGCACGCCGGGAACTGGGGGCTTTTACGCCAGGTGCGGGGCGTTGCAGCACCCGGGGACGCAGGCTGGCAGCGCCAGGTGCGGGGCGTTGCGGCACCTGGGTTGGCGGCGCCGGTCCGGAGTGTTGCGGCACCTGGGTGGTGGGGCTGGTGGGGGGCGGCGCGGCATTAGGATCGGCTCATGCGGGTGGGACGACGGGTTTCCGGGGTGCTGGCCTTTGTGGTGCTGTTGGCCGTGGTTGTCGGGACGGCCTGGGAGCAGCAGCCGCACGGGTACCGGGGTGGGGCGGCGCCCGCCGAGGTGTTCAGCGCCGAGCGGGCGTTCCGGACGGTCGAGGCGATCGCCGCGCGGCCGCATCCGGTGGGCACCGCCGAACACGACCGGGTCCGTGACCATCTCGTCGACCGGCTGCGGAACCTGGGGCTGGATACCGAGATTCAGAGCGGTATCGGCCGGTATCCCGCGGGCCTCGTGCGCGATGTGGTCGGCATGGCGCGGGTCGACAACATAGTCGCCCGCCTGCCGGGCACCGATCCGACCGGGACCGTTTACCTGACGGCGCACTACGATTCGGTGCCGCCCGCGCCCGGTGCGAACGACGACGGCGTCGGTGTCGCGGCCGTGCTGGAGTCGGTGCGCGCGCTGCGCGAGGCCCGCACCGAGCTGCGCAACGACGTGGTGGTGCTGCTGACCGACGCCGAGGAGGTCGGCCTGCTGGGCGCCGAGGCCTTCGTCTCCGGCGGCAGGGCCGATCCCCGCGGCGGGGTCGTCGTGAACCACGAGGCCCGCGGCGCCGGAGGCCCGGTCACGCTGTGGCGCATCACCCGTCCCGACGGCGGCCTGGTCCGCGAGGTGGCGGATATACCGTTCCCGAACACCGACTCGATGTCGACGTCGCTGGCCGATGGGCAGACCTCGAGCAACACCGATTTCACCGCCTTCGACCCGGCCGGGCTGCGGACGCTGGACTGGGCCTACGCGGGCCGGAACGCGTACTACCACAACCCGTTCGACGACCCCGCGCACGTGAGCCTCGCGACGCTGCAGCAGATGGGCGACAACACCCTCGCGCAGGCCCGCGCGTTCGGCAACCAGGATCTGACAGCGGCCGACGACGGGAACCGAGCCTACTTCTCGCTGCCCTTCGGGGTGCTGATCGTGCTGCCGCTGTGGGTGATCATCGTGCTCGCGGTGGCGACGCTGATCGGCGCGGGCTGGGTGGTGCGGCAGGTGCGGCGCAACGGCGAGGCCTCGATTCGCGGCGTGCTCGGTTCCGCCGCAACGGCGTTGGTCGCGGTGCCGCTGGCCATGGCCGCCACCTACGGGCTGTGGGAGGCGCTGCGGGCGATCCGGCCGGAGTATCGGCCGCTGTTCGTCGATCCGTATCGGCCCGAGTTCTACTACGCGGCAATACTCGTGCTGTGCGTGGCGGTGCTCACCGCGTGGTACGCGCTCGCCCGGCGCCTGTTCGGGCCCACCGCCCCCGCGGCCGGACTGCTGTGCTGTGTGGCCGTACTCGGCGGCGCGGTCACCGCGATCGCACCGGCCGCGGCCGAGATCCTGGTGGTCCCCGGATTCGCTGCGGTCGTGGGGATTTCGCTGACGTTCGCGGTGCCCGACGCCTGGCGGCTGCCGGTGCTGACCGTCTTCCTGATTCCGGCGGCGGTGTTCCTGGGCGGCCTCGCCTGGTCCGGGCTGCAGGCCGGAATCACCGGGGCGCCGTTCCTCGTGGCGCCCGCCGTGGTGCTGTTCGGCGGACTGCTCCTGCTGACCCTCACGCATGCGTGGCCGCGACGGCGCACGGCATTGATTCCCGCGGCCGCCGTCACGCTCACCGTCGCACTGGCGGCCGCGGGCCTGGCCGTCGACCGGTTCGACGACCGGCACCCGCTGATGTCCCAGCTGGCCTATGCCCTCGACGCCGACAGCAATGCGGCGCAGTGGGTTTCGCAGCAGGATCCGGACCACTGGACGCGCGGCTTCGTCCGCACGAACACGCTGCCCGACCCGTTCGCGAACCTGTACCCGGACGCGGTGGCAGGCGGGCCCGCGCCGACGGCGACGCTGTCCGCTCCGGTAGCCGAGATCCTGTCGGACACCACGAATTCGGGGCATCGCACGGTGCATCTGCGGCTGCGGTCCACGCGCGGGGCCATGGCCCTCGCGCTGCGCTACGACACCCCGATCCACACGCTGCGGGTGGCGGGCCGGGAGTTGTCCCCGGTGCCGCACAAGGGTTTCCGGCTGGAGGCACCCCCGGCCGAGGGCATCGATGTGCAGCTGACCGCCCCGGCCGGGCCCCTCCCCCTGCGCGTGGTCGACTACACCTGGCTGCCCGACTCCGGGCTCGCCGATCCCCCGGCGGACATCTACTACCGCCAGGACAGCACGGCCGCGGTGTTCACGACCGTCAAGGGTTTGTGAGGCTCACACGGTCATCGGAAGATCGGAGTCCGGCGCCACGCCGTCACGGGCTGCAGGTAGCCGTTGCGGCTCAGCCACTGCACCGTATCGGTGAGGTCGTCTTCGGGAATTCCGGTGTCCTGCACCAGTTCATCGACGGTACTGGTCCCGCCGACCTCCTTGATCTGGTGCAGGACGTACAGCTCGAATTCGGTCAGCTGATGGTGGGAGCCGAGCACATAGGCCGCCCCGACGGTCAACTGCCAGGCGGTGACGCCGACGATGTAGCGGTGGCGTTTCAGCCACGCCAGGGCGTCTTCGATCTCGTAGGCGGGCGCATCCAGCAGGTCCGCCAGTTCGTCCGCGGTGCGGGCCGCGGGGCTTTCGGACAACACTTCGAGAGTATCGGCCTGGGCAGTGGTGAGTTCAGTCATTCCTCGATACCGGCGTGAGAGGGTGGCCTGGGCGCCTAGACCGTACAGCGAATGTGCGCTCCGCGCTCTATGTCCGGATTCCCATGAGTGGATGTCACAGTCGCTACCGCGGCCCCGGGCCGGATTGCGCGGCGGCCTCGGGCCCGGAGGTCGGGTCGACTCCGGGCTCGGGCTGCCAGGCCGCGACGGCGCCCGGAACCCCGTCCCGCACAACGAATTCGGCCCGGGTGGTGACGGGAGCGCCCGGCTGGCGCACGTACGGAACCACGCGGAACTCGCTGCGCCACAGGCCGTGATCGAGGTCGACCCGCACGTAGCCGCGCTGGCCGTTGAAGAACTTCAGGTCGGGATTGGCGGCCAGCAGGGCGCGGCCGCGCGCGGTCAGGTCCGCGCCGTCGCCGCCCGTCGTGATCGAGGTTCCGGTGAATTCGGTAGCCACCACCGGTGATTCGGGGCGGGCATAATCGGCGCGCAGGTCGGCGGCGTAGTTCTCGTGCCGGTCGCCGGTGAGCACCACGAGATTGCGCGCACCGCGATCGGCGGCCGCGCCCAGGACGGCATTGCGGTCGGCCACATAGCCGTCCCACGAATCGGTGCCCACCGAGATTCCGGGGCCGGGGTCGTAGTCGGACTGCGCCATCGCCACCTGGTTTCCGAGGATCTGCCACCGGGCGGGCGAGTCCGCGAAGCCGTCGAGCAGCCAATCACGCTGCCGGGCACCGAGTATGGTGCGGTCGGCCGCGAATCGCTCGGGGCAGTCGTCGACCAGGTTGCCGTCACCGCACGCCTGCTCGGTGCGGTACTGCCGGGTGTCGAGCATGGTGATCTCGGCCAGATCGCCGAAGCGGTAGCGCCGATGCAGCCGCATATCCGGCCCGGACGGCAGTTGGGCGATCCGCAGCGGCTGATGCTCGTACATCGCCCGGAACGCCGCGGCCCGTCTTCGCCGATACAGCACCGGGATCCGGTGGATATCGATGCCCAGACCCGGGGTGTCACCGGCCCAGTTGTTGTCGACCTCGTGGTCGTCCATGGTGACCAGCCAGGGGAATGCCGCGTGTGCGGCGCGCAGCGGGGCCTCGGCCTTGTTCTGCGCGTAGCGCAGGCGGTAGCCGCGCAGATCCACCGATTCGTTCCAGAATTGCCGGTCCATCGTGGCGCCTATCCGGCCCAGCATCCACACCTGCTCGTAGATGTAGTCGCCCAGATGGACGACCAGGTCGAGGTCCTCGGCGCTCAGGTGCTCGTAGGCGGTGAAATAGCCGGAGTGCCAGGCCTGGCAGGAGGCGAACGCGAAACGCATGCGCGCGGTGGGGCTTCCGGGCGCGGGAGCCGTGCGGGTCCGGCCGACCGGGGAGATCGCCGAGCCCGCGCGAAACCGATAGAAGTACCAGCGGTCCGGCGCCAGGCCGCGCACCTCGGGATGCACGCTGTGCGCGAAGTCGCGGGTGGCCACCGCGGAACCGCGCGCCACCACCTGCCGGAAGTGTTCGTCGTCGGCGACCTCGTAGTCGACGGTCACCGGCGCCTGCGCGGTACCGCCGAGCCCGTCCGGCGCGAACGGGTCGGGCGCCAGCCGCGTCCACAGCACCACGCCGTCCGGCGTCGGGTCGCCGGACGCCACGCCCAGCGAGAACGGGTCGTCGCCGCGCCACCGCGGCGCCGCGAACCGCGCGCTGCCGACCGCCGAGGTACCGACGAGCAGCGCGGCCGATCCGGCGGTGCCGAATCTCAACAACTGCCGCCGCGACAGAACCATAAGCCAGGGTAACGCAACTGGAGTACCTCTCCGATTCGTCGGCGGACCCAACGCCCCGTTCGCCTCACGACCCGCCGCGCCTCCCCAACCTCACATCCCGGCGCACCTGCCCACCTCACACCCCGGCGCACCTGCCCACCTCACACCCCGGCGCACCTGCCCACCTCACACCCCGGCGCACCCGCCCACCTCACACCCCGGCGCACCTGCCATCTCATATCCCCGGCGCGCTCTTCGCCGAGGACGGAACGGGGTGCGGCACTGGGGCTCTCGCGGCTGGGTGGGGATGGCTCGCGCGGCGGCGGTACTGTCGGTTCGGTGAGGAAGTGGTTGCGTCGAAAGTCCCGCCGGGTCGGCCGCTTCGACCGGGTCGTCAGCGGTGCGGTCGCGGAGCTGCCCATCTCGACGGTCGACCGCGGCATGCTGCGGTTGACCAGATCCGCCGACAACGGCGTGCTCTGGCTGGCCATCGCGGCGGTCCTCGCCACCCGCAAGGGCGCCGCGCGCCGGGCGGGGCTGCGCGGGGTGGTCGCGCTGGGCGGCGCCACCGTCGCCGCCAATACGTTCAAGACGGTCGTGGGCCGTCGCCGTCCGGCGGCCGAACTGCTGCCGCTGGATCGCCGGTTGATCCGCCGCCCGGCCTCCTCGTCCTTCCCGTCCGGGCACAGCGCCTCGGCGGTCGCCTTCGCCACGGCGGTGGCGATGGAGAGCCCGCGCAGTGCGCGGGTGGTGGCGCCGCTGGCC
>NZ_BDBV01000150.1 GCF_001613165.1 Nocardia mexicana NBRC 108244 | reverse complement strand
CTAGTATCGGGCGCCAAATGGACTTGCCGGAGGACACCATGGCCGATCGCTCCACCCTGCATTCGCCCGTCCACCCCGTGCGCTTCGTGACCTCGGCGGCGCTGTTCGACGGGCACGACGCGGCGATCAACATCATGCGCCGGATACTGCAGTCGCAGGGTGCGGAGGTGATTCATCTAGGGCACAACCGGGCCGTGCACGAGGTGGTGGACGCGGTGCTCACCGAGGACGCGCAGGGCGTGGCGGTCAGCTCGTATCAGGGCGGGCACGTCGAATATTTCGAATATCTGGCGGCGGCATTGCGCGAGGCCGGTGCCGAACACGTGCGGATCTTCGGCGGTGGCGGCGGCGTGATCGTCGCCGACGAGATCGCCCGGCTCGCCGACGCCGGGGTGCGCATCTTCTCCCCCGAGGACGGGCAGCGGCTGGGGCTGCCGGGCATGATCAACGAGCTGGTCCGGGACTGCGACGTGGATCTGTCGCTGACGCCGGCGCCGGTGGAGGCCGTGCTGTCCGGTGAGCGAAAAGCCCTGGCCCGCATGCTCACCTGTCTCCAGCAGGATGCGCTGCCCGCCGCCGACCTGGATGCGATCACGGCCGCGGCATCGGATCGGACCGTCCCCGTACTGGGCATCACCGGCACCGGCGGCTCCGGAAAGTCCTCCCTCACCGACGAATTGGTGCGCCGCCTGCGCTCGGATCAGCAGGACAAGCTGCGGGTGGCGATCCTGGCGGTGGATCCGACGCGCCGGCGCGGGGGCGGTGCGCTGCTGGGCGACCGGATCCGGATGAACGCCCTCGACGACGGCCACACCTACTTCCGCTCGCTGGCGACCCGCGGCGGCCGCGAGTTGCCGACCAATATCGACGCAATGATCCTGGCGTGCAAGGCCGCCGGGTACGACCTGGTGATCCTGGAGACCCCGGGCATCGGCCAGGGCGATGCGGCGATCATCGACCATGTCGACGTGTCGCTGTATGTGATGACGCCGGAGTTCGGCGCGGCATCACAGCTGGAGAAGATCGATATGCTCGATTACGCGGATGTGGTGGCGATCAACAAGTTCGAGCGCCGCGGGGCCGCCGACGCGCTGCGCGACGTATCGCGGCAGCTGGTCCGCAACCGCGAGGCCTTCGGCGCCTCCCCTGACGATATGCCCGTATTCGGCACCAGCGCAGCGACATTCAACGACGACGGCGTGACGGCGCTTTATCAGCAGCTGTCGGGATTGCTGTCGGAAAAGGGGCTCACGCTGGAGCCGGGGGCCTTGCCGCGAGTGGACACCAAGGTATCGACCAGGTTCGCGCAGATCATCCCGCCTGCCCGGGTGCGGTACCTGGCCGAGATCGCGGAGACGGTGCGGGATTATCACGCCGATACTTCGCGGGAAATGGTTGCCGCACAACGTGTTCAGCGCTTCCAGCAGGTGCTGGACGAACTCACGGGCGACGAAGATTCCGGCCAAAAGCATGCCGGAAAAATGGAAGGACCGCATCGCACCGGAAACACGGAGGGACCGCATCGCACCGGAAACACGGAAGGACCGCATCGCGCGGGAAACAGGGAGGGACCGCATTACGCCGAAGATGGTGGGGGACCGCATCGCGCCCGGAGTACACGCGGACAGCATGCGGAAATGTCGGAGGCAGCGGCCGCGGTGGCCCGATTGCTGGAACAGGCGCGCACCGACCTGACACCCGAAAGTGCTGCGCTGCTGAAGGACTGGCCGGAGGTTGCCGAGTCGTATCGAGGCGACGAGCAGGTCGTGAAGGTGCGCGACCGGGAGATCCACACCACCCTGCGCCGAACTTCGCTGTCGGGCAGCTCGATCCCCCGTGTCGCGCTCCCCCGTTTCACCGATCACGGTGAGCTGCTGCGGTTCCTGCGCTCGGAGAATCTGCCGGGTCGATTTCCGTTCACCGCGGGCGTATTCGCGTTCAAGCGCGACAACGAGGACCCGGCGCGAATGTTCGCCGGGGAGGGCGACCCGTTCCGCACCAATCGCCGGTTCAAGGTGCTGTCGGAGCACGCCGACGCGAAACGCCTGTCCACCGCGTTCGATTCGGTGACTCTCTACGGCCACGATCCGGCCGAACGGCCGGATATCTACGGCAAGGTCGGCACCTCGGGCGTCTCCATCGCCACGCTCGACGATATGAAGGCGCTCTACGACGGTTTCGACCTCGCCGCGCCCACCACATCGGTGTCGATGACGATCAACGGCCCCGCGCCGACCATCCTCGCCTTCTTCCTCAATGCAGCGATAGATCAAGCGCTGCAACGATTCTCCGAGTCCGAGGGGCGCGACCCGAGCGATGCCGAGGCCGCCGAGATCCGCGCGATAACGCTGTCCACCGTGCGCGGCACCGTACAGGCCGACATCCTCAAGGAGGACCAGGGCCAGAACACCTGCATCTTCTCCACCGAGTTCAGCCTGCGCATGATGTCGGACATCCAGGAATGGTTCGTGCGCAACGGTGTTCGCAACTTCTACTCGGTATCGATCTCCGGCTACCATATCGCCGAGGCCGGGGCGAATCCGATCAGCCAGCTGGCGTTCACGCTCGCCAACGGCTTCACCTACGTGGAGGCGTATCTGGCGCGCGGCATGCACATCGATGAGTTCGCGCCCAACCTGTCGTACTTCTTCTCCAACGGCATGGATCCGGAGTATTCGGTGATCGGCCGGGTGGCCCGCCGCATCTGGGCGGTCACCATGCGCGACAAGTACGGCGCGAGCGAACGGTCGCAGAAGCTGAAGTACCACATCCAGACCTCCGGACGCTCGCTGCACGCACAGGAGATGAGCTTCAACGACATTCGCACCACGCTGCAGGCGCTGATCGCGCTCTACGACAACTGCAACAGCCTGCACACCAACGCCTACGACGAGGCGGTCACCACCCCCACCGAGGATTCGGTGCGCCGCGCCCTCGCCATCCAGTTGATCATCAACAAGGAGTGGGGGCTGGCCATGAACGAGAATCCGCTGCAGGGCAGCTTCATCATCGACGAGCTCACCGACCTCGTGGAGGAGGCCGTGCTGAGCGAGTTCGAGCGGATCAGCGAGCGCGGCGGTGTGCTCGGCGCCATGGAGACCGGCTACCAGCGCGGGCGCATCCAGGACGAGTCGATGCTGTACGAGCAGCGCAAACACGACGGCAGCCTGCCGCTCATCGGCGTCAACACCTTCCGCAACCCGCACGAGGAGGAGCACCGGGTGCTGGAATTGGCCCGCGGCACCGAGCAGGAGAAGCGGTCGCAACTGGAGCGCACCCGCGGCTTCCAGGACCGCCATCGCGATGCCGCGCACGCCGCCCTGGCCCGGCTGGAGGTGGCCGCCCGCGGCGACGACAACGTCTTCGAGGTGCTAATGGACGCCGCCCGCGTCTGCACGCTGCAGCAGATCACCGACGCCTTCTTCACCGTCGGCGGCCAGTACCGCCGCAACGTGTGAAATCCCGATCTCCCGCGATCGGGGCGCGGCCCGTGTGACAATCGCCTGGTCGCACGGGTAGCCGAGGCGAAAGGACGGTCATGGACCTCGCGGGGATCAGCGTCGTGGATGCGCACGTCCATCAGTGGGATCCGCTGACGACGCCGCGAGATTTCAGTCGGCTCGCCAAGCTGTTCCGCTATCTCCCGGTGCCGATCGACCTCGCGGCGCGACTGGCGCCGCAGCGCGACCGGGAATTCGTCGGCGATCCCGAGATCTACGTCCGGCCGTACCTGCCCGCCGACTACCGGGCCGACCTCGGCGAGGTTCCGGTCGAGGCGCTGGTGCACGTGGAGGTCGAATGGGCGGGGAAGGCGCCGGAGGCCAAGGCCGACGAGACGCGATGGGTGGCGAGCCTGCCGTTCGGCGTGGACACGCCCGCGCTGGGCGCCATCGTCGGCAGCGGTGACCCCGCGGCGCCCGGATTCGCCGAACTCGTCGACGCGCATCAGTCGGCGTCGCCGCTGTTCCGGGGCATCCGGACCATGGTGGCGCACCACCCGGACCCGAGCGTGCGCTCCTTCTGTCCCACCCCCGACGCACTGACCACGAAGGCGTTCCTGGACGGTTTCGCGGTGCTCGCCGAGCGCGGGCTGTCGTTCGAGGCGTGGGTGTACTCGCAGCAGCTGCCGCAGGTCACGGCGCTGGCGCAGCGCTATCCCGAGGTCACCATCGTGCTGAACCACCTCGGCACGCCCGCCGGGATCTTCGGCCCGGTCGGCAAGCACACCGGCACCCAGCCGGGCCGCCGGCGCGAGCTGTTCGTGCAGTGGCGCGACGATATCGCCACGCTCGCAACGCATCCCAACGTGGTCGCGAAGCTGACGGGGCTGGCCATGCCGGTCCTCGGACATCCGGTCCCGGTGCGGGGCACCCCGACCCCGGTGCCGACGCTGCTGGACCGCACCGGGCCGCTGCTGCACCACGCCTTCGATGTGTTCGGGGCACAGCGGTTGATCTGGGGATCGAATTTCCCTGTGGACAAACCGATTACGAGCATCTCCAACAGTGCGCGGGCGATCGTCGATGTGCTCGCCGACCGCGACGGCAGTGCCGCGGAGCTGCAACAGATCTTCCGCGACAATGCCCAGCGGGTGTACGGCATCGACGCCGAGTTGCTGGCGTAGTCGGCGTAGCCGTCATCAGCCCGCGCATGGCCGGAGGTACGCCTGGCTTCATGCCCGCCGCAGGCCGAAGAATTCCAGCTCCGCGAAAACGGCGACGACGGCCGCACCGACGAGCAGGAACGCCACGCCCCACCCGGTCAGCGGGATCACGTCGATGAAGGCGAGCACGGTCATCGCTACGGCCGAGGCCGCGTTCGCGATCGCGACGGTCGCCGCGAGCCGCCGCGGGATCTCCGCGTAGCCCGCGATCAGCAGCAGCGCCGCCGCCCCACCCAGCATCGCCACACCGAACGGGATCGACCAGGCTGTGGGCAGGCCGAGCGGATCGCGCAGCACCGGTGCCGCGGCGAGCATGACGACACCGAATAGGCCCGTGCTCCAGCCGTCGATGCGCAGCACGCTACGCAGGTCGACGCGGGCGATGGTCGCGGTAGCTGTGGTCATATCCCTCTCCTGTCAGCCGGGCGACCCGATCGGTCGCGATATCGAGGCTGCCGGGCCGGATGCCGATCCTCAATAACCTCCGACGTCATGGCGACGGCGTTCGGATATGCGGCAGTCTTCCGACGTCATGGCGACGTCGGCCCGGATATGTGGCGAACCTCCGACGTCATAGCGACAGCGGCCCCGGATATGCTGCGCAAATGACCATGACCGCGCCGACAGCCCAGGTGGGCGCTCTGCTGCGGCAGTGGCGGCAGCGGCGGCGGCTGAGCCAGCTGGACCTGGCGCTGGCCGCGGAGACCTCGGCCCGCCACGTGTCGTATGTCGAGACGGGACGGTCCCGGCCCAGCCGCGAAATGGTGCTGCGCCTGTCCGAAACGCTGGATGTGCCACTGCGCGAACGCAATACGCTGCTGCTGGCCGGTGGATACGCGCCCGAGTACCGGGAGAGCAGCCTCGACGATGCCCAGCTGAGCTCGGTGCGGGCGGCCCTGGACACCATGCTCGCCGCGCACGAACCGTATCCGGCGGTGGTCGTGGACCGATACTGGAATCTGGTGACCGGCAACCGCGCCATGGGCGTGCTGATGCACGGCATTCCGGAGCATCTGCTGCGGCCGGAGGCGAATGTCTATCGGCTCGTCCTGCATCCCGAAGGGTTGCTGCCCAACCTGGTGAATACGCGCCAGGTGCGAAAGTTGTTCCTGGAGCGCCTGATTCGCCAGGTTCATGCGACCGGGGATCCGAAGCTGCAGCAGCTGTACGACGAGGTGGCCGACTACCCCGAACCTTCGGAAGACACGGAATCCGAAGTGCCCCAGCCGAGCCCGTTCCAGGTCTCGCTGCGCATCCGCACCCCGATGGGCGAGCTGTCCATGTTCAGCACCATGGCCACCTTCGGCGCCCCGGCCGACGTCACGCTCTCCGAACTCGCCATCGAATTGTTCTATCCCCTGGACGATTTCACCCAGTCTGCATTCCACACCCTGGCCGAGGCCGGGTAGTCCCCGTCATTCCGGCGTCATGCATCGATCACCTCGGGCGGTAGGTACTGGGCCGAGAGCAGGGCGGCGTGGGCGCTGGTGTGGTCGATGATGCGGGCCGCGTCGACATCCACGGCGCCTGTGCGCCAGGCCGCGAGCAGTTCGACGAAGCCGCCGATGCCCATGAGTGTGCTCATGCGGAAGGAGGTCTCGTCCACGCCGGGGCGCAGGTAGGGCCGGGCCGCGGCGATGAGCAGGTCGGTGGCATCGGTCAGCATCTTGGACCGGCGCTGCTCGAGCACCGCGCTCCCGGCGTGCTCGGCCAGCAGGATGCGCGCGTGACCTCCCGACTGCAACTCCACGGCGCGCGTGATCGCCGCGCGCAGGATCTGGAGCGGTGTCCGGCCGAGGTACTCGACGACGACCGCCGACAGCTCCCCGAACACCTCCAGACACACCTCGTCCCACACCACGGCCAGCAGTTCGTCCCGATCCGCGAAGTGCTCGTAGAAGTAGCGGTCGTTGAGCGAGGCCCGGGCGCAGACGCCGCGCATGGTGACCGCGGCCCAGCCGTTGTCGACCCAGATCTCGAGCGCCGCCTCGATCAGCCGGGCGCGGCGCTCGGCACGGCGCTGTTCGCGCGTGCGGCCGCCCCAGGTTCGGGCGGATCGGTTCGATCCCGTTGGTGCGCGCATGGTTGACATTCTGCCCCTCCGGGCGCCTAATTGGTGGCAGGCGCGGCCAATGATGGCATGCGACACCAATTGCCTCCCGAGGCCGGGCCTGCCGACACGGCTACGGGAGTTCTCATGAGGCTGAATCCCTTCGGCGGCACCCGCCGCACGCACCAGGCGGATGCGGTGGTCACCGGCGCCGGCAGCGGCATCGGACGGGCCTTCGCGGTGGAGCTGAGCCGCCGCGGCGGGCGGGTGGTCTGCTCCGACATCGATGCCGACCGCGCCCGCGAGACCGTCGAGATCATCGGCGGCGCAGGCGGAAAGGCGTTCGACGTGCCCTGCGATGTGGGCCGGTCCGACCAGGTCGTCGCCCTCGCCGACACCGCCGAGCAGTGGTTCGGCAAGCCGCCCGATATCGTGATCAACAACGCCGGAATCGGCCGCGGCGGAGCGCTTGTCGGGCAGGCGCCGCTGTCGGAGTGGCATCAGGTGCTCGACGTCAACCTGTGGGGCGTCATCCACGGCTGCCATGTCTTCGCCCCGCGGCTGCGCGCCGCCGGGCACGGCGCCATCGTGAACACCGCCTCGGCCGCCGCATTCGGCGCCGCACCCCGCATGGCCGCCTACAACGTGAGCAAGGCCGGTGTGCTGGCGCTGTCGGAGACGCTCGCCGCGGAGCTGGCGGGCAGCGGCGTCATCGTTACCGCCCTGTGCCCGACCGCGGTGAAAACCAATATCCTGCAGGATGTTTCGTTCGAGGATCCGACCGTCGCACAGCTCGGCGATGCCATGCTGCGCTGGACCGGCCGCTCCCCCGAGTCGATCGCCCGCACCACCCTCGACGCGGTGGACCGCGGGCAGTTGTACGTGGTCCCGCAGGTCGAGGCCAAGCTCATCTGGCAGTCCAAGCGGCTGCTGCCCGTCCCCTACACGCGCGCCGCCGGACTGCTGGAACGGCTGATGCGCTAGCACATTTCGAGTGCGCCGGACCATTTCGAGGAGGTCGAACAATGGCGTTCGCATATCCGGACATGCTGGAGACGATCAAGGACCGGCAGTGGGCCCTGGCCGATATCGACTGGGACGCACCGGGAGCCGAGCTGATCACCGACGAGCAGCGTCCGCGACTGGCCGCGTTCATGGCGGATCTGGTGTGGATCGAGCACGTCGGCGCACGCGGTTTCGCCGCGCTGACGCGCAAGGCACCCGAGGGCGCGCTGCGCGAGATCTACCGCTACTTCCACGCCGAGGAACAGAAGCACGCCAATGCGGAACTGGCGCTGATGCGCCGCTGGGGCATGCTGGACGGCGAGCGGATGCCGGTGCCCAACACCAACATCCGACTGGTCATCGAGTGGCTGGAGCGCTACTCCGACGACCTCTCGCTACCCGTGCTCGGCACCGTGATCCCGTCGCTGGAGACCGCACTGGACGGCGCGCTGGTGAAGTTCCTGCTCGACGAGGTGCGGGATCCGCTGTGCCACGAGGTGTTCCGGCACATCAACAGTGACGAGTCCCGGCATCTGGCGGTCGGGTTCCAGGTGCTCGAACAGCTCGGCGCGGGACCGATGCGGCGGCTGGTGATCGAGACCGCCGGTTTCGCGGCGCGCCCGTCGTTCGTGCTGGGTGCGCTGCTGTACGCGCCACTGCTGTCGCGAATGGCGGCCAATATCGTGGCCCTCGGGCTGGACGAAGAGAAGTTGTGGAATGCGGTGCGGCGCTACGAGACCGTGGGCGAGCGCAGCCCGAACATCCGGCGGGTGCCGCTGTATCACGTGGTCCGCTATCACGCGATGGCGACGATCAACCGGATCCAGCCGGTCCAGCTGGCCGTCGACGCGCTCAATGCCGGTATCGACCGGTTCCCGGTGCGGGTGCTGGGGCGGCCGCCGTCCTGGTCGAAGGAGCTCACCTACGACCCGGTGGCGAAATGACCGAGCCCGCCCGGACATTCGATACCCGTGACGAGTACGCCGGGCAGCGGATCCACTGCGCGCGCTGGGATCGCCGGGTGAACCTGCGCGGGCGCCGGGTGGCCGTCCTCGGCACCGGCGCCGCGGTCGCGCGGGTGCTGCCCGCGGTGGCCGCCGAGGCCCGGAAAGTGACCGTTTTCCAACAGGATCCGGTGTGGGTGCTGCCCAGACCACCGCTTTCGGAGGCGCTGGGAGTGCTGCCCGGCCGCATCGCGCGCTGGGCGGCCCGGGCGAATCTGCGCCTGCAGGTCCGCGATTCCTGGGTGCGACGCCAGCTGACGCCCGACGGCCCGGCGCGGATCCGACTGCACAATCACTACTACGAGGCCCTGCAGCGACCCAACTGCAAGCTGGTGACCTGGCCGATCGCGCGACTTGCGCCGCTGGGAATCCGTACCGTGGACGGTATCGAGCACCGGGTCGACTGCATCATCTTCGCCCAGGAGGACCAATGACCGATCAGGACGTCGCCACCCATCACGAGGTGATCATCGTCGGCGCCGGATTCTCCGGTATCGGCGTGGCGATCAAGCTGCGGGAGAACGGTTTCGACGACTTCCTGATCGTCGACGAGGCCGACGGCGTCGGCGGGACGTGGCACTGGAACACCTATCCCGGTATCGCGGTGGATATTCCGTCGTTCAGCTACCAGTACTCGTTCGAGCAGAGCTCGGACTGGTCGCGGGTGTACGCCCCGGGCGGGGAGTTGAAGGCCTACGCCGAGCACTGCGCCGACAAGTACGGCCTGCGGCCGCGAATCCGGTTCGGCACCAACATCTCCGATGCGGAGTTCGACACGGACAGCAGCATGTGGCGCCTGCGCACGGCCGACGGCGGCGAACTCACCGCCCGATACGTCATCGCCGCCACGGGCGTGCTCACCCGTCCGAAATTGCCCGAGATCCCGGGCGTCGAGACGTTCGGCGGCCTCACCATGCACACCTCGCGCTGGGACCACTCCCAGGATCTGCGCGGGAAGCGGGTGGCGATCATCGGCACCGGAGCCTCTGCCGTGCAGGTGATTCCGACGATCGCGCCGGACGTCGGCCAATTGGTGGTGTTCCAGCGCACCCCGATCTGGTGCCTGCCGCGGCCGGATACGACGCTGCCCGCGCCGGTGCGGTGGGCGATGCGGCATCTGCCCGGCGGCCAGACCCTGTCGCGCCTGGCCAGCCAGACCTTCGTGGAACTGACCTTCCCCCTGTCCGCGCACTACTATTCGAAATTGCCGCTGGCCAAGCTGGGCGAACGCACCGGCCTGGCACACCTGCGCAACCAGGTGCACGATCCGGCGATCCGCGACAAGCTCACGCCCCGATATGCGCTGGGCTGCAAGCGACCCGGCTTCTCCAACGAATACCTGGCGACGTTCAATCGCGACAACGTCGTGCTCGAGACCGACCCCATCGCCGAGATCACCCCGACGGGGGTCCGCACCCACGCCGGCACCGAGCACCCGGTGGACGTCCTGATCCTGGCCACCGGATTCAAGGTGATGGAGGCGGGCAATATGCCGACCTTCGGGCTGCACGGCGTCGACGGCCTGGACCTGGAGAAGTGGTGGGACGAGAACCGCCTGCAGGCCTACGAGGGCGTGAGCGTGCCCGGCTTCCCGAACTTCTTCTCCATCATCGGGCCCTACGGCTACAACGGGGCGTCGTACTTCACGCTGATCGAGATGCAGACCCGGCACATCCTGCGGCTGCTGCGCCATGCCCGCCGCACCGAGGCCGGGCGGGTGGAGGTGACGCGCGCCGCCAACGACCGGTTCTTCCGGGAGATGCTGAATCGCCGTGACGGACAGGTGTTCTGGCAGGACAGCTGCACGCTGGCCAACAGCTACTACTTCGACCAGCACGGTGATGTGCCGCTCAAACCCATGAGTACCGCCGAGGCCGCATGGCGCGCCGGGCATTTCGATCTCGGCGACTATTCCTTCGAGCGGACGCCGGTTCAGGCCAGGAAGGAACGGGCCAGCTGATCGGACAGTTCGGCACGCGCGGTGACCAGCGACGGGCCGTACCAGGTGAGGCTGCGGCCGGATACCAGCGCCACCGGAACACCCGGAAATGCCTCGGGCCCATCGGTTTCGGTGAAGACATACGGCTCGTCCGGCAGCACCGCCAGTTCGATGCCGTCGCGCAGCTCCTGCTCGGAGACCTTCGGATAGCGCCCGGCGCGGTCGGCGTGCACCAGGCGTAGCCCGAGCCGACGCGCGACATCGCCGGTGAACGTGTCGCCGCCGACCACCATCCACGGGTTGCGCCACACCGGGATCACGGCATTCCGCGCACGTCCCGGCGCGGGCTCGGCCCAGGCGTCCGCGGCCGCGGTCAGCCACTCGGGCCTGCCGGTATCGAGTGCGATATCGAACAATCGCGCCATGGATTCGAGGGCCTCGTCGATCGTTCGGATCCTGGTGACCCACACCGGAATTCCCGCCCCACGGAGCCGGTCGACATCGATGCGCCGGTTCTCCTCCTGATTGCACACCACCAGATCCGGTGCCAGCTCGGCAATGCGCCGCACATCGGGATTCTTGGTCCCGCGCACCCGTTCCACGTCCAGATCCCCCGGATGCGTACACCATTCGGTAGCGGCGATCAGCACCTCGGGGCAGGTCGCGGCGATCGCCTCGGTCAACGAGGGCACCAGCGAAATCACCCGGTGCACAGGGTGTTTCACCGGAACCTCGGCGTCGAGATCGTCCAGTGTCATGCCAGCACCCTCCGGCACAGGTCCCGCAGTTCCTCCGGCGGCACCGTCGGCCGCATACTCGCCGAACCGAGCACGAGCAGATACAGGATTCGCGCCGTCGCCCGCGCATCGGCCTCGGCGCGGCCGCCCTCGGCCAGCAGCGTGCGCAGGAAGTCGAAGCGGGCCTTGTCGACCCGCTCCTTGGCCGCCGCGGCCAACGGCTCGTTCAGGGCCCAGGCGCTGATCGCGAGTTCGATATTGGCGGGCTCGTCGCTGTCGAGCACCAGGTCCACCAGTCGCTCGAGCCGGGCGCGCGGGTCGAGGCCCGCCGCGTCCACCGCCCGAATGTAGTGCGTGGTGTGCACCGTCTCGAAGTAGTCGAGCAGCGCCGTCTTGTAGCCCTGCATGCCGTGGAAATGGTGGTAGAAGGAGCCGGTGCTCAGGCCGGTGGCCGCCACCAGCCGGTCGATGGTCAGGGCCGTCGGCCCGGCCGTCCCGAGGATCGCCAGGCCCGATTCCAGCCACGAGGTCTTGCCCGCCACATCCACCAGCCTATAACATAACTTTTGTTATGTTCCGGAGCACGGCGCTCCCCTCGCTTTCCGGAGGCCGAGATGACCACTGCGGCGTCATCCCCATCGATCACCATCCCGCGCTGGCCGGTGGTCGCCCACACCACCGGTGCCGCGCTGATCGGCGCAATCGGCCTGGCACACCTGCTGTTCATTCACGTATTCGGCGGCGAGGACGGGCCGGACGAGGAACTCATCAACGACCTGTCGGCGCGCACGCCTTCCCCGATGTTCGAAAACGGCCGTCAGATAACGGTTTTCGACCTCAACACCGGCTACAGCGTCGGCATGGGCATGCTGGGCGTGATGTTCGCGATTCTCGTCCTCGTCGCCGCGCGCAACGCCCCGCACCTGATCGCCCGCTGGTCCCCGTTCAACTGGGCCTGCACGGCCACGGCCGTATTCACGTGCTGGATCGCCGTGCTCTACTTCCCCGAACCCGTGATCGCCTTCTCGGTCGTCGGCACGCTGTGTTTCGCCGCGGTGCTGTTCGGCGGGACCCGGTCGGCGGACTATTCGTCGAACGCGCGGTAGACGGCCCGCAACTCCCGCAGCCCGGCCTCGGCGATCGGCTCATCCTCGGAGGTCATGCGCAACGCCCGCCGCAGCGGCATCGGGTCCAGATCGTCCACGGCGGGCCGGAATTCGGGCTCGGGCAGCCTCGGCAGCGCGATATTCTCGCCGTAAAGATCATCGGAAACCGTTGTGCCGCTGTCGTTCTGAACGCCGCTGATCAAGGTGTCCAGATCGAGCCCGCGCAGGGTGAGCATGATCGAGGGCTCGGAGTCGAGCCGGTCGGCGATGATGTAGCAGACCGCGGCGACGTGTTTGCACGGCCAGCCGGAATCGGGGCAGCTGCAGCCGAAGTCCAGTTCCGAGGCGGTGGTCGGCAGCAGCAGCGGGCCCAGGTCCTGCGACAGGGCGCCGGACGCCAATTGGGCGAGCATGCCCGGGGTGTCGCGAACCAGGTCGACCAGCTCGTCGAGGCGCTCGTCGCGAAGCTTCCGCAAGGTCAGCACCGAAGTGAACGGGCGCGGCTGGCTGCCCTGCACCTCGGCCGTCACCGTGCCGGACTCGATCGCATAGTTGACCACCTGGCCGGACCTCGCGTACGAGCGGCCACGCGCCAGCCGACCGGCGTCGGCGACCTGCTCCACCGCCTCGATGAACGACCGGCCCCACCACGTGCGCGCGAACGACCCACGGCGACTGCGAGGTTCGACGCCGCCGCGCACCGGGCGGCGCTTACCGAACTGGCTGTAATCGGTGAACGGGCTCATTCGCCCACCGCCTCGGACCCGAGCGCGAACATCCGCTGGATCTCGTCGTTGCTCAGCTCGGTGATCCAGTTCTCGCCGGTGCCGACGGTCAGGTTCGCCAATTCCTGTTTGCCGCTGATCATGTCGTCGATACGCTCCTCGATGGTGTCGACGCACACCAGCTTGCGCACCTGCACGTCGCGACGCTGGCCGATCCGGAAGGCGCGGTCGGTGGCCTGGTTCTCCACCGCCGGATTCCACCAGCGGTCCAGGTGCACAACGTGATTGGCGGCGGTGAGATTCAGGCCGGTGCCACCGGCCTTGAGCGACAACAGCATCAGCGGCGGCCCGCCGTCCTCCTGGAATCCGGTGACCATGGCGTCGCGCCGCTTCTTCGAGACGCCGCCGTGCAGGAACGGAACGGGGGTGCCGAACCGCTCGGTCAGATACGGCTCGATCAGCTCCCCGAACTCGCGGAACTGGGTGAACAGCAGCGCCTTCTCGCCGTCGGCCAGCACCGACTCCAGCACGTCCTCGACCAGCGCCAGCTTGCCGGAGCGGTGCTGCCCGCGGCGCAGCAGCGCGGATCCGTCGCTCAGGTAGTGCGCGGGGTGGTTGCATACCTGCTTGAGTCGCGTCAGCGCTCCGAGCACCACGCCCTTGCGCTGAATATCCTTGGACTGCTTCAGGTTTGCCACCATATCGTCGACCACGGCCTGATACAGCGCCGCCTGCTCCACGGTCAGGTTGGAGCGGACCGTCATCTCGATCTTCTCGGGCAGGTCCGAGATCACCGCCGGATCGGTCTTGACCCGGCGCAGTACGAACGGGGCGGTGACGGTGCGCAGCCGGGTGATCGCGTTCTCGTCGTGCTCGCGCTCGATCGGCACCGCGAAGCGGGCGTGGAACTCCGAGGCCTTGCCCAGCAGGTCGGGCGCCGCGAAGTCCAGGATCGAGCGCAGTTCCTCGAGCCGGTTCTCGACCGGTGTTCCGGTGAGCGCCAGGCGCTGCCGCGCCGGGACATTTCGTGCGGCCCGGGCCTGCCGGGTGTTGGCGTTCTTGATGTGCTGCGCCTCGTCCAGCACCACCCGCTCCCACGTCTGGCGCTTCAACTGCTCGACATCACGGGCCAGCAGGGCGTAGGTGGTGATCACGATATCCGAATCCGCCACGGCCGCATCGAATTCCGCGCCGGACCGGCGGCCGGCCCCGTGATGCACCAGCACCCGCAGTTCGGGGGCGAAGCGCTCGGCCTCGCGCTGCCAGTTGCCGACCACCGACATCGGGCAGATCAGCAGGGTCGGCTTCGGTATGGAATCCCTTGCCGCGGTTTCTCTTTCGTGCACGAGCAGAGCGAGGATCTGAATAGTCTTGCCCAGGCCCATATCGTCGGCCAGGATGCCGCCGCAGTTGTGCCGGTTCATCGTCGCCAGCCAGGACAGGCCGCGCAGCTGGTACGGCCGCAACTCGGCCTTCAACCCCGCCGGTGGATCGACCGGCTGCGGCTCCCTGGTGGATTCGAGCAGCTCCGCTGCCCAGCCGGATACGCTCACCTCCTCGATCGGCACCTGCTTGACCTCGGAGGTCGCGACCTGGCCGAGCACCTCGGTCAGCGATCCCACCGCATTCTCGGTGCGACCGTTCAGATAGGCCGCGGCGGCCGCCAGCACCTTGTGGTCGGCCTGCACCCACTGCCCGCGCAGTCGCACCAGATCCGATTTGGCCTGCACCAGCCGCGCCATCTCGGCCGGGGTGAGCACGGTGTCGCCGAGCGCCAGCTCCCAGTGGTAGGACACCAGACCGCTCAGGCCGACCGCGGTCTCGGTGGCCGCCGGGCTCTGCACGCTCAGGCGCATGCTCGGCGCGACCACCCGCCACGCCCGGGGCAGCAGCACCTGCACCCCCGCCGCGCGCAGCGCGTGCACGCCGTGTGCGACCAGGTCCTGCACGACCGCGGTGGGCAGCAGGAAGTCGATGCCGCCCGGGTCCCGCGGCAGCTCGCGCAGCATCGGATAGGCCTGCACCGCCCCCGTCACCTTCTCCGCCGCCAGCTTCAGCTGCGCCGGATCGCCGTGGATCGGAACCGGTTGCGGCGCTTCGCCTTCGGCTCGCAGGCACACCTCCAGCCGCCAGAGCGCGTCGAACCCGTCCGCACCGGATTCCGGATCCTCGTCGGGTTCCAGCAGCCGCAGCACCAGCTCCGGTTCCCCGGCGGTGAGGCTGGTCCGCCACTCCTCCAGCGCCGCCGACACCCGGTGCGAGCCCGGCTCCAGGGGCGTGTTCGCGGCCAGGGCCGCCAGCAGCGGATGGCTCTGTTCGGCCAGGTCGAGGCGGCGGCGCGCGATCGGGTCGGTCAGTTCGGCCAGCATGTCCTCCAGCACCGCGGCGGGTCGCCCCGCCACGCGCAGCGCCGGCGGCATCGCGGTGGCCAGCTCGGCCAGCCACGCCCGCTGCCGCTGCCCGCCCACCAGT
>NZ_BDBV01000149.1 GCF_001613165.1 Nocardia mexicana NBRC 108244 | reverse complement strand
CTAGCCCCCACCTTGAAACCGGCAACTCATCCCACCCCACCCTGATCCAGGCGCACAACTTCCCGCACGGCTTGCATGTTCACGCACCCGTTGCGGGGCTATGAAAGGCGTGCGGGAACATGCAGGGCGTGCGGGAAGGGTCGGAGAGGTCAATACCGCGCAGGTCTCGTTCCGGTCCGTCCATCGGTGTACCTGTTCAGCCCGGCAATCGGCTCGGTGGCCGACGCGGAATGCGTGCCGCCCGGCATAGCGTGAGCGCATGTCCGGTTCGATCGGGTCGACGCGCACCGCGGTGGGACGGCGGATCGCCGAGGTCGACATCCTGCGCGGGTTCGCGCTGTTCGGGATCCTGGTCACCAATGTCGTCGTGGTGACATCGCTGCTGAATCTCACGGGGCCCCGCAATCATCCGAGCCCGCGCTTCGACGGGGGACTCGGCACCTTCACCACCGGATTGGTGGACGGGTTCTTCCTCGGACGGTTCTATCTGCTGTTCGCCTTCCTGTTCGGCTACTCGTTCACGCTGCAGATCGCGGCCGCCGAACGGGCCGGGACGTCACCGCGGGCCCGGCTGCTGCGGCGCTGCGGCGCCCTGTTCGCGATCGGGTTGGCGCATGTGATGCTGCTGTGGATCGGCGACATCCTCACGCTGTACGCGGTCCTGTGCCTGATCCTCATCCTGCTGCGCAAGCTCCGCCCGCGCACCGCCGTCATCACCGGAGCCGTTCTCTACGGCCTGTTCATAATTCCGGCGTTTCTGACCGGATCCGACAGCAGCGCCGGGCAGGTCGCGGACCTGGCCCAGATCTTCGATCTGCGGCGCCTCGCCGACGGATTCACCGGTGGCTTCACCGACACTCTGCACACGCAGCTGTACTTCGGGCCGCTGTTCCTGCTGTTCACCTGGATCGGCCAGGGAATACCGAGCCTGGCGCTGTTCCTGATCGGCATGGCCGCGGGTAAGCGCCGCATATTCGAGGACGGCGCACTGATCCGCCGCTGGACCCCGCGGGTGCTGTGGGCGGGATTCGGTGCGGGACTGCCGATTTCGGCCATCACCTGCGCCGACGGTGCGGGCTGGCTGCAGGTGCCCGCCTTCTGGTTCGGGGTGCAGGAACTGGTGAATCCGCTGATGACCTTCGCGTACATGGCGCTGGTGCTGCGGCTCGCGCGCTCGCGGTGGGCGCCCGCGGTCACGCGACTGGCACCGGCCGGGCGCATGGCCGCGACCAACTACATCGGCCAGTCGGTGGTGTTCATGCTCGTCTACACCGGCTACGGGCTGGCGCTCGCCGACGACGTGCCGCCGCCCGCGGTGATCGGCATCGCACTGATCACCTTCGCGGCCCAACTGTGGTTCAGCGCATGGTGGCTGCGCGGCCACGCCTACGGCCCGGTGGAGTGGGTACTGCGCGCGGCTACCTATCGCACCTGGCCACGGTGGCGATCCAGCGCGGCCCGTCCGCAGCCGTAGGAGCCACGGACGACGGCTACCCGGCACATCGGGCGACCCGTCGGCGCGTTCACAGCGAACTCTCAGCAAGGCTGCGCCCACCCGAGTTGGACGCCCATTCGAGCACCGTGGTAAGAGAGTTGACGTGCCGCATCCACTTCCCGTTCAACTCTCATCGGGCCGCCGCAAATCCGTGTGCCGAGCCCGGCCGAGATCCGCACGGTGACGGCGCGGCCGGCAGGAGCGTCCATCGACGCCCGCGTCCGGCGGATTCGCCTTCCGGCGGAGCGGCCCGGCACCGCGGCGTATCGCCTCGACCTGGACGGGTTGCGCGGCATCGCCATCGCCCTGGTGGTGGTGTTCCACGTCTGGTTCGGGCGGGTCTCCGGCGGTGTGGACGTATTCCTGGTGCTGTCGGGGTACTTCTTCACGGGCTTGCTGCTGCGCCGGGCCGAGTCCGGCCAGGTGGGGATCGCCGCGCCGCTGCGCCGCACCGCCCGGCGGCTGCTGCCCGCGCTGGTCACCGTGCTGGCGGCGGTGGTGGTCGCCGCCGTGGTGCTGCGCCCGTACACGCAGTGGCCGGATCTGGCGCGGCAGACGCTGGCGTCGCTGTTCTATTACGAGAACTGGCACCTCGCGCTGTCGTGGTCGAACTACACGGCGGCCGATCCGTCGGTGAGCCCGCTGCAGCACCTGTGGTCCATGTCGGTGCAGGGCCAGTTCTATCTGGCCGCGATGCTGCTGGTCGCCGGGCTGGCGTGGTTGTGCTCGACCGTCGCCGAACCGGGGATGCTGCGGCGGGTGTCGCTGCCGGTGTTCGCCGTGCTCGGCTTCCTGTCGTTCGTCTACGCCGCGCACGGCAGCACCGGCCATGCGGGTTGGAACTACTACGACACCTTCGCGCGGCTGTGGGAGCTGCTGGCCGGGGCGCTGCTGGTGCTGGTGGCGCCGTACCTCGCGCCGCCGCGGTGGCTGCGATTCGCGCTGGCGGCCTTCGGGATCACCGCGGTCGTCGCGTGCGGCTGGATCCTCGACGGCGCCGCGTCGTTCCCCGGGCCCGCCGCGCTGTTTCCGGTGGGCGCGGCCGCGGCGCTGATCATCGCGGGCAATACCGCCGACCCGCAGGCACGTCCGCTGCCCAACCGGATCCTCACCTGGCGCCCGATGCTGCGCCTCGGCGATATCGCCTACGCGCTGTATCTCTGGCACTGGCCGATTCTCATTTTCTATCTCACCGAACGCGAAAGGCCCGCGGCCGATCTCGGCGACGGTCTCGTCGTGATCGGGCTGTCACTGGCGGCGGCGTGGCTGACGCACCGGTTCATCGAGCAGCCGCTGCGCACGGGCAAGACCGCTCCCCGGGTCTCGGACACCTACCGCCGCCGGGCGGGTGTCGCGGTGTCGGTGACCGGTTCGGCCGTCGCGGCCTCGGCGGCGGTGTGGCTCCTGGTCGTCGGCTCCCATCCGCCCCGCCCGGTCGGCATTCTCGACCCCGACACGTATCCGGGTGCGGAGATGCTCGCCGCGGGTGCGGGCGCGCCCGCGGCCCCGATGCGGCCGTCGATCAAGGACGCGCCCGGCGACCAGGCGTATCCGGCGCGCGACGGCTGCATCGCCGACTTCGATACCCGCGAGGTGATCACCTGCACCTACGGCAGTCCCGCGGCGCGCCGCACCCTGGCCGTGGTGGGCAGTTCGCATGCCGAACACTGGATTCCGGCATTGCAGGATCTCGCCGAGCAGTACATGTTCCGCATCGTCGTATATCTCAAGATGGGCTGCCCGCTGACCGTGGCCGAGGAGCCGAGTTACAAGGGCGAGCGCATTCCGGACTGCCGCGACTGGTCCCGCGACGTCATCGACCGGCTGGGCACCGAACGCCCGGACTGGGTCTTCACCACCGGCAGCCGCCCGCGCGACACCACCGGTGACGAAACGCCCGCCGATTACGTGGACGTCTGGACCCAGCTGGCGGATCGCGGCCTCAATGTCGTCGCGGTCCGGGACACACCGTGGCTGCGCCACAACGGGATTCGCTACCGGGCCATCGACTGCCTCGCCCAGGGCGGCGACCGGATCACCTGCGGCATGCCGCGCGCCGAGGCGCTCGACCCGGTCAACCCGGCCGCGGTGTCGGCGGCCGCGTATCCGAACGTGTTCCCCATCGACCTCAGCGATGCGGTCTGCGAGCCGCAGATCTGCCCCGTCGAGGTCGGAAACATCCTGCTCTACCACGACGAACACCACTTGACCGCCACCTACTCCCGCTCTCTCGCGCCCGAACTCGGCAGGCAACTGCAGCCCATTCTCGGGTGGTGGTGAGGGGCGTGACAGCGGTCGCGGCGCACTGGACGTGCACCGGTCGTCAGGGTCGGGCGTCGTTCAGGCGGAGCCGCGCCACCAGGGCCCGGTGGTCGGCGCCCGGCAGGCGCACGGTTTCCACCGCCGACGCGCGGCCGCCCGCGACGAGGAAGTGGTCGATGCCGACCAGGGGCGGCCAGCTCTTGTCGGCCGGATAGGTGACCAGGTGCCCGGCGCCCGCCTGTTCGACCGCGTCCTCGAAACGGCCCGACAGGAAGGCGCGGTACTGCGCGTGATCGTAGGTGGCGTTGAAGTCGGCGCCGACCAGCGCCGGTCGATCCGAGGGCGCCCGGTCGAGAATCGCACGCAGGCGCGACAATTCGTCGGCCCACACCTGCGTCCCGAATACGGGCGGCACCGGATGGAACGCGTACACCGTGACCGGCCCGGCCCCGGGAACTGTTGCCGTCGCCGACAACTGGTTCAGCACGAACCCGTCGTACTCGACGGTGTCCGACAGCGGGTAGCTGCTCCAGATTCCGGTCCCCGTCGCGGTCCGCCCCGGCGAGATATACCGGTGCGGCAGCACCTGATCCAGCCCCGCCCGGCCCAGCCCCTCCACCGCCGCCGGAGTCAGCTCATTGACCGTGAGCACGGCGACATCCCGCCCGCGCACCTCATCGACCAATGCCCGCGGATCGGCCCCATCGAACAGCAGATTGGCCTGCATCACCGTCAAAGCGGGCCCGTCCCCACCCGAATGCCCGGCATACAACGGCGCCTGACTCCACACCGCAACACCGACCACGACAACCGCAACCCCCACGCCGACCCACTGCCGCAACACCGCGAACCCCACCACCCCGACAAGCGCCACAGCCATCAAATACGGCGCCCCCGAGGCCAGCAAAACCAACACCCGAGACCCCGACCGGCTGAAATGCAAACCCACCCCGGCGACCCCCACCACCGTCGCCAGCCCCGCAACCAGCCCCACACCAACCCGAACCACCTTCGACCGCACGCCCCCAGGCAACCACGAGCGCAGCACCCGAGCCAACCGACGAGCCAAGACGTGGATATCAACGACCCGTCAGATCCGGTGCGGCCCCAACGGCACTTTCGCGATTTCACGCCACTCGTATCGAGCGTTGTCCCGATCGAGCTCGATCAACGAGATGGCCGAGACCACGTCCGGAATCTCGATTTCGGCGAGATCGTTCCGGGTCAGCAACAAGTCGAGTTCGCCGATCGACGCCACTCCATTCGAGTATGCGAGGCTCACGTGGGGGCTGAACCGATCGCCGCGTTCAGGAACGTTGTCAGCGCCCCAGACGTCCCCGATCGCCCGCCGCAGATCCACCCGTACCCCCTCGAACCCTCAGCATCAGCCATATACGTCAGTCTCCGTCGGTGTCGGCTTCGAGGGATGCCAGGTTTCCGAGTGTGCGAGGGTCGATTGCTCGCGCACTTGCCAACTCGAGCACCGCGGTGCCGGTGTGTACATCGCCGAGCCCCTCAGCGGCGGTTGCGGCAGCACGCTCATGGTCGCCGCGCCAGTGATCCAGCCTGCCCGATTGCGCCAAGAGTTCGATACCTACGGCGCGTCCTCGTTCTCGACCCGCCGCCGGATCGCCTCCACCGTGCGGTCCTCCGGGGTTCGCTCGGGCCAGCAGATCACCGCGACCAGAACCGTCAGCGGCAGTCCGATCGCAATCACGAACCCGAAGGTGAGCCAACCGCCACCGGTCACTTTGCCGCCTTCCCGTGGGTGTCGCGAGCATGGCCTGCTGCCTCCACCGCCTTGCACGCTCGCACCCCGGTAAGCGGAATCAGCGCCCAGCGAGCGAAACTCATTCGAGGAGAGACGGTTTCGACATCTGCCACGGCCATCACGGCGTGCAACGCGACCACATCCAGATGGCTTAGCGCGGGAGTGATCACCGCATCGACATCCGCCGCCCGCACCCGATCGATCAGTGGAATCAGGCTGACGTCCGGAGGCCACACCAGCACGTATCCGAGTCTTCGGGCCAGCCGCCGAACCTGCGCCGCATCCCATTCCAACGACGAACTCACCACAGGATCAACCCATCCGAGTGCGGTCGGCTGATGTCGCATTGCGCGCCCTCCGTCGTGTTCCGGGTTCTGCCATCGGATGTGCCGGAGCCGGAAGGTGAACGGCAACACCAGGGAACCTGAAAGGCACGCTATGAGGGAGACGTTCAGCAGCAACAGAAAATTGCGGCATATTGCGCCGGATTCGCCTGCGGCGCAATGGCGGGCCACCGATGATGGAGTGTGTCCACACACCATGGGAGGAACCATGAAGCTCGAAAGACTCGGCGGCGACAGCACAGATGGTCAGAGCCCGACACTGTTCCTCAGCGACCGGGGAACGTACATTACGCAGGGCTGGAGCACCGATGATCCCCACACCGTCGAGATTCCGCACCGCTTGATCCGGCACCTCCGGCCGGGCACGTGCTTCGGTGCGCTGCTGCACGACACGGGGCACGGTACGTTCATGCTCACCGGCGAACCGGTCACCGATGCCGAAGCGCTGGGACACATCAGGTTGCCCGGCCACGAATCGGCAATCGAACTGGCCATCGGGACGGCACGGAGGCGGGATGCAACACCTGGGATTCGATGATCTGGCGCACGCCTTCCGCACCCACCGCCGCGCCTTCCACTTGGAGGTCCGCGACGACTACAGCGGAGTCGCCGGGGAAGCGGATCGAGTCCGCCGGTTCCTGGACGGTGAACCGCAAGACCCTGCGGCCAGTGCGAGATGGCATGCGCTGATCCGGGAAGTCACCGGGTCGGGCTGCGCGGTGCAGCGGGTTCGGGTGATCACCGAGCCTCATGGGGACTACACGCGGTTCTCGGTGGGGACGACGGCGGCGAATATCGAGGCGGGAGAAGACATCCGGTGGTTGCCCCGCCATGACGCGCCGCCGGATCTGCCGGATGACGATTGGTGGCTGTTCGATGACGATATGGCCGCGTACACGGTATTCACCAGCGACGGGGCTGCACTGCCCGGCTGGGTGACGATCACTGATCCGGCAGTCGTAGCGCATTACGCCCAACGCCGAGACGAACTGTGGGCGAAAGCAATTCCGCACGACGAATACGCCAAGTGACCAACGTTGGCGAGGCGCGCCGCGACCTGGGAGCCCGATTGCGGGAGCTACGGGTAGCGGCGCACCTGCGTGGTTATCAGTTGGCCGAGCAAGCGGGCTGGCACCCAGCCAAGGTCTCGCGCATCGAGAACGGGGCACAGGCGCTGAGCGAGGACGACTTGGCCGCCTGGTGCCGGATCACCGGGGCCGAGAACGAACACCCCGACTTGCTGGCCACCGTTCGCAACATCTCTGCCGCCTGGATGGAATGGCGGCGCATCGTCGGCCACGGATACGCCGGCCATCAACGCCAGATCAGCGGCATCGAGGAACGAACCGAACTCCTGCGCGGGTACGACCCACAGGTATTCCACGGGTTGTTGCAGACAGCGGACTACGCGCGGGCACTGATGACCGCGGGCATGGAGTTCCTGAACACCAGCCGGGATCTGGACGCCGCCGTAGCCGCACGGACGGAACGGCAACGAGTTCTCCACCACGGCCGGCACCGTCTGTACCTCCTCGTCGGTGAGCAAGCACTCCGGACGACGGTGGGCGACGACGAGGTGATGGCGGGACAGCTGCGCCATGTGCTCACCCTGATGGAACTGCCCCGATTGGTGTTCGGGATCGTCCCGGCGGACAGCCGGTTCTTCCGGCGCACAACAGATTTCGTGCTGTACGACCGGCGCCGAGTCTTGGTGGAAACGATCACCGCCGAGTCCACCATCACGCAGCCCCGAGAGATCGCACTGTACGAGAAGGTCTTTGCGGCACTGGCCGAACAGGCGACACACGGCATCGCCGCCCGCGACCTGATCTCGGCCGAGCTGGAGCGTCGCGGGCAGCATGCCACGGACTATTGATTGCAGCAGCAGAGATTGGCACTCGTCCGCGCGGTTGTGGTTCGACACACCCCTACCGGTCGGCAGAGCCGGGGTTCCCGCACTCCGTGTCGGTTCACGCACTACCTGCAGCTGTTTGTGCGGGGTGCGGGAGCATGTATGGGGTGCGGGAAATGGTTGTCTGCCGACCGGTTGGGGGGCGAATGGTGAGGTGCCGGAGCGGGCGCGAGATGTGGTCGCGAAACGCTGGTGGCGGGGTGCTCGTGGTCTGCGGTGCGTAACGCGGCGGCGTGACTGACGACGGACTAGGTGAACCTTGATCACAAACCACCGGAGGCTTACGTATGCCGAAACTCTTCCGACCCCTGCTCATCGCGTCCGGCGTGCTGCTGACCGGCGCCGCGATCGTCGCGCCCGCCGGGGCGGACCCGGCAGCGGAGTCGCAGGTGACGCTGACCGTGGCGCGTGGGGAGGCGGGGGCGCCGGTGGAGCGGGAGGTGGCGTTGAGCTGCCAGCCTCGGGGTGGGACGCATCCGGATGTCGATGCCGCGTGTGAGGCGCTGGCCGCGGTCGACGGGGATTTCGATGCGCTGAGGGCGCAGGAGTCGCCTCGGATGTGCACCAAGATCTGGGACCCGGTCACGGTGACGGCGACGGGGCAGTGGAACGGCCGCCCGGTCGACTACACGCGCACCTTCGGCAACAGCTGTGAGCGTGAGGGTGCCAGCGCGGTGCTCCGGTTCTAGCGGTTCACCCGGCCGCGGACGAGCGGCGCCCCTGGACCCCGGCGATGAAATCCGCGATTTCGTCCAGGGCCGCACGGCTTTCCGGCAGCAGATGGCCGAGGACGGGGAAGGCGTGCACCTGTCCCTGCCAGATCTGCAGCGTGTAGGGCACGGCGGTGCCGTCGAGGCGATCGGCCATGAGTTCGGCGTCGGCGCGCAGCACCTCGTCCTCGGCGCAGATCAGCAGGACCGGCGGGAGCGTGGCGACCGCGCCGTTCACCGGCGACCATGTCGGATCGACGGCGCCCGAGTCGTCACCGGCCATCACGGCGGCGACCTCGGCGAATCGGCGGGCGGGCAGGAAGACATCGGACTTGGCGTTGGCGTGCCGCAGCTTCGCCGCCGGATCCAGGTTCAGCAGCGGCGCCAGCCCCACCACCCCGGCGGGACGCTCGACACCCCGCCGTTCGGCCTCCAGCGCCAGCTGGAAGGTCAGGTAGCCACCGGCCGAATCGCCCACGAACACAGTCGATCCCGTGCCGATGCCCGCGTCGTGCAACCAGCGCACGGCCGCGGCGGCGTCGTCCATCGACGCGTCCAGCCTGCCGACCGGATGCTGCCGGTAGCCGACCGACAGCACCGGCAGCCCGGTGCGCAGTGCCAGCCGCTCCACGATCCGGCGGTGCGTGGCCAGGCCGCAGAACACGAACGCACCGCCGTGGAAGTACACGATCGCCCCGTCCCCGGTCACCCCGCCGCGCGGCCGCACCAATTCGCCGCACCAGCTGCCGCCGTCCACCCGCTGCAGCACGGTCCCGCGCAGCCGCGGCACCGGCCGGTGCACCACGTCGACCAGCGCCATGCACGGCGCCAGCACACCCTGCAGCGGCCACCAGCTCAGCGTCGGGCGCACGAATACCCGGCACAGCCCGCGGACCAGGGCCGCGCGCCAGCCCCGACCACCCGTCCGGTACTCCCGCATGATTCACCCCTGAAGTGCCGGCAACCCTGGATGTCGCCTCGAACATACTGAGACAGCGCACCCCCGAGGCCGCCGCTGTGGAGGTTCACAACGCCGCGGCCGCCCGGCGGCAACCCCGCACAGCGCACGGTCTCCGGCGGATCGAGTACCACCTCAGGAGTCCGGCCAGGCCAGGTCCACGAACTCCGGCGACTGCTCCGGGCGCAGCTGCAGGATCGGCACCGGCTTGTTCACCGGATTGCCCCGCTCATCGAACGAGATCGTTCCGCTGGCGCCCCGCACGTAGACGGCGCCGTGCATCCGGTTCATCAGCTGCAGGATGTCGGTCGCCTCCACCTGCCGCCCCTCCGACACCACGGGCCGCCCCTCGACCTCCATCTTGTGCGCCGCCCACACGACCGTCGCCACCGCGTCGTAGGCGATCAGCGCGAAGCCGTCGTCGAGCGTCTCGCCGGGAAACAGGTCCGCGAAACACAATTCGCAGTTCCGGTCGGCGGTCCGGCGGGTGAAATGCGAAATCGACTGGCCGTTGAACGATTCCGGATGGCGCTGCCACGCCTGCGGATGCGCCAGGCCGGTGTAGAACACCGACACGTTGTTCTCCAGCGCCACCTGCACGGCATTGCTCGGCGTCCCGTACATCGCCAGATCGTCCCCGGTGACCACCTTGATCGGGTCGCGCGGACAGGGCCGCTCGGCCAGCGCTGTGATCAGCGTCGTGATGTACCGCGACCGCCCCGCGAAGTACACCACCTCCGGTTTGGTCTGGCAGACGTTCGGCATCATCTGGTGGATCGTTGCCTCGACGCCGCCGGCGTCCGACATGTACGGCTCGGTACGCCCCACGAACCGATGGTCGTCGTCCTCGAAGCTCCGCCGGAATTCGTCCGCCAGAGTGCGCGGGTACAGATCGTTCGGGTTGGTGTCCTGCACCAGCAGCGCGGTATGCGCCCGCTGCTTCAGGTAGGTGGCCGCCGCCCGCGCCTGGGCCGCGTTGGTGGGCGAAACCCGTGCGAACCCGCGGATCTCGGACAGATTGTCCGCGGTGAGCGTGGACCCGATCACCGGCATCTGCGCCTCGGAGAGCGCGCGCATCGCGTCCACCGCGGTGCCGTAGCTCAGCCCGATCCCGGTGACCGCCACGATGTGCTCGTCTGTGCGCCGACGCTGCAGCTCGTCCACGACCGGCCGCCAATGCTCCACTCCGCTCCCCGGATTGGCCAGCAGCAGACGGATTCTCGGCGATCTGCCGAACCACATGTCGTCCCGGTTGGCCTCCCGCTGTGCCAGGTGCGCGCCCTCCAGCTGGTGGCGCACCCATTCGATCGTGACGACATCCGGGTTCTGCAGGGTCATCGGCAGCATCAGCACCACCGACACGGACGGCTGCTGCCCGATGGCGTCGTTCTCCGCGCGGATCAGGTTCTCGACGGGTGCGAGTTCGTCATCGAAAACGTATGCGCCATCTGTGATTCCGATGCATTCGCCGCGTTCGCCGGTGTGCTGCACGCCCGGCCCGCAACGGTTGGCCCGCTCGGCCAGCAGCGGCACCACGACCAGCGCCACCACCAGGACGACCACCACCGCGACGACACCACCGCCCACCCAGAACCAGCGGCGCCAGGTGGGCTGCGGCGGGATGATCGGCTCGTCGTCTCGAAGGGTCATCAGTACCTCTCCCCGCGCTCGTACAGCAGCATGGCCCCGCGACCGCGGCCGATGGCCAGGTGCCGGAACTGGTTCCTGATCGTCGTGCCCAGCTGCCGCTGCGGGTCTCCCAGCGGATCGTGCGCGATCCACAGCGCCGCGATCAGCCACCCGAGCGATTCGCCGAGTTCGTCACGGTCACGCCCGACCAGTTCGGCCACCAGGTCACCCGGCGCCAGCTCCCGGCCGAGGGCGTTCGGCGCCGATGTGATGAGATCCAGGTCCGTCAGCCAGGATTCGGCGGTGGGCACGTCGAATTCGATATCGTGCGACGCGAGCGGGGCCCGCAGGTACGTGATCACCGCGTCCAGGTTCCCCAGTGCCAGATCGTGATAGCGCGCCGCGCCGGGACGTCCGCTGCGCTCATAGATGTCGCGGCACATCGCATGGGTGCGTATCCAATTCAGCGGATCCGACGCGTCGCGCGCCGCCAGGGCATGCAGCAGCACTCGCCGCAGCCAGGGGTCGATCTCGAAATCCGGTTCGGCGCCGCCCCTTTCGCGCACCCACAGGTTGTTGCGCAGGTGCTCGAGCAGCTCTTCGCCGTGCGGCGCAGGAGAATCGAGCATCTCCGGGTGGTAGAGCAGGTCCACATTGCGCGCCGCCGAGGCGGTGATCAGATCGCGCTGCGCGCCGGAGTCGAAGTCCTGCAGAAGCTCCCGCAGGATCGCCGCACCCAGCGTCGCCGGGATGTCGGCCTCGTCCTCGCCGTCCGGAATGCCCGGGCGGGCGGGCAGATCGAGCGTCCCCCGCAGATCGGCGGTGGCGGCGCCCGGGATCACCCCGGCGGTCGCCGTCAGGATGTCGACCACACCGCCGGGATGCCCGGCGGTGAGATGCTGGACGAACTCGGTCACCCGCGACCGCGGATGATGCCCGAACTCGGCCGCCACGGAGACGACATCCGTCGCGGCGAGCTGACTGATGTCGAGCAGGTACCAGGGATTCCAGGGCAGCTCGCCGGGTTCGGCGCGCCGCCAGTCGTCATCGATATCGGACGAGCGGCGCGGGGTCGGCCGGGTGTGCCCGCCGGTGCGGTAGGTCGGCGGCAGTGGCGCCTCGCCCAGGCCGACGTGATGCCCGCCGGGGTGGTGCCAGCCCTCGTCCCAGTACGGAATCCAGGTGCGGCTGGTGGCGAAGACCGCCAGCGGATCGCCGTCGTCGTCGGACCGCTGCCGCGCCCGCTGCAGATCGAACAGGAACTGCCGCCCGCTGTCGGTGTGCACATTATCCAGCAGCACAACGCAATTCATGGTCCGGCGCATGCGGTTGACACCGCTGTAGGCGCGCTGCAGATCGGTGAGGAACGCCTCGTAGAAGATGGCGTCCGCCTCGGCGCGCTCGTCCTCCCCGTCGCCGTCGCCCGCCCATCCGGCGATATCGATCAGCACGTCCTCGGCATTGCCCTGCGCGCTGGACAGCTTCTGGATCCGGCGTAGCATGCGCCAGCGTTCGACGCGGCCCAGCCCGCCCAGCAGCAGGTCGGTGACCGGCGCCGCCCACCCGGGTAGCTGCTGGCCGGTCGCGACCTCCCCCGCGAACTCCACCAGCCGCATGACATCGTCACGGTTCTGCTCGATCGGCTGATTGTCCTGCAGCACCCCGCGCAGATCGGCCAGTGCCTGGCGGCGATCCCCGGCGTTGATGTGCACGGAGCTGCCCACCACCATCAGGCACAGCCACAGGCGCGGGAAGGCCAGCCGCCCGAACTGTTTGGTGTGTTTGCTCAGTCCGAAGGCCAGCTTGCCGAGCACCTCGCGCGGCGGCAGATGATCCTGCCCGTCGATATCGATGTACCGGTGGAAGTCCAGGTACACGTGCGGCACCATCGCGGCCCGGCGCTCGATCGTCCGCAGCAGTGCCGTCTTACCGCTGCCGCGCGGGCCCAGCGCGATCGCGATCGGTAGTCGGCGAGATCGCCCTTCGGGCCGGTCGAGCATGTATTCGAGCAGCCATCCGGTGACCGAACGCAGGCCTGCCAGCTGCGGTTGGTTGATAGCCATCTCCCCCTCGTGCTCGCGCCGTCGCCGGGCGTTCGATCCGCGGAGTCAGGTTTCCCCTTCAGCAAGCCCCCGAAACACCTTGCCGCACCGGCATATCGGACATCGAGCAAATCGCCGGGCCGATCAGGCCGAATGATCACCGGCCGCGGAATCGCGCACCACGAACAGCGGCAGCCGCAGTGCGGCCGGAACGCCGGACGGCACGACCGGGCGCCGCGGCGCCACCGCCCGCAACCGTCGGTAGAGCTCCCCCGGACCCGGGCGGGTGTCCACCTCACCCTTGTTCGGCCACAGCGAGGCCGCCCGCTCGGCCTGCGCCGCGATGGTCAGCGACGGGTTCACGCCGAGATTGGCCGAGATAGCCGAGCCGTCCACCACGCTGAGCGTCGGATACCCCCACACGCGGTGGTACGGGTCGATGACGCCGTGCTCGACATCGGCGCCGACCGTGCAGCCGCCGATGAAATGCGCCGTCATCGGCACCCCGAAGATGTCCGGCCAGGTGCTGCCCGGGGTGGCGTCGAGCTTCTCCGACACCCTGCGGGTCACCTCGTGCCCGGCCGGGATCCACGCCGGATTCGGTTCGCCGTAGCCCTGTTTGCTGGCCAGCCGCCGACCGAACGGCCCACGCTTGGTGTAGGTGGTGATCGAATTGTCCAGGCTCTGCATGACGAGCAGGATCAGCGTCCGCTCACTCCACCGGTGCGTGCGCAACAGCCGCACCGTGCGCACCGGATGCGCCGCCGCCGTCGCGAATACCCGCGCCCAGCGCGGGGTCCGGTGACCGCCGTCCACGAGGTAGGTCTGCAGCAGCGCCATCGCGTTCGAGCCCTTGCCGTAGCGGACCGGTTCGATATGCGTGTCGTCGGTGGGATGGAACGACGAGGTGATCGCCACGCCCGCGGTGAGATCGAGCTCCGGATCGACCTCGGTGCGGCCGGAGCCGAGGATGGCCTCGGAATTGGTGCGGGTCAGCACGCCCAGGCGCGCCGAAAGATCCGGCAGCACACCGGTATCGCGCATCCGGAACAGCAGCTGCTGGGTTCCCCAGGTGCCCGCGGCGAGCACCACGTGCCGGGCCGAGACGGTGCCGCGGCGCCGCCGCAGCCAGGCGCCCGTCCGCCGGGTGTCGACCAGCCAGCTGCCGTCGGACTGCGGCCGTATCGCGGTCACGGTGGTCATCGGATGCACCCGGGCACCGGCCCGCTCGGCGAGCCCGAGATAGTTCTTGACGAGGGTGTTCTTCGCGCCGTGGCGGCAGCCGGACATGCATTCGCCGCATTCGATACAGCCGGTGCGATCCGGGCCGACACCGCCGAAATACGGGTCCGGCACGGTCTTTCCGGGCTCCCCGAAGTACACGCCGACGGGGGTGGGCACGAAGGTGTCGCCGACGCCCATGTCGTCGGCCACCGAACGCATGATCTCGTCGGCGGGCGTCGGGCGCGGGTTCTCGACCACGCCGAGCATCGCCCGCGCCTGCTCGTAGTGCGGGCTCAGTTCGGCGTCCCAGTCGGTGATGTCGGCCCACTGCGGGTCCCCGAAGAACGCCGGACCCGGCTTGTACAGCGTGTTGGCGTAGTTGAGCGAACCGCCACCGACACCCGCCCCGGCGAGTATGAAACAGTCCCGCAGCCGGTGAATGCGCTGAATCCCGTAGCAGCCCAGCCGCGGTGCCCACAGGTAGCGGCGCAGATCCCAGTTGGTCGCCGCGAAATCCGCATCGTCGAAACGCCGGCCCGCCTCCACGACGGCGACGCTGTATCCCTTTTCCACCAATCGCAGCGCCGTCACGCTGCCCCCGAAACCGGACCCGACGATCAGCACATCGACATCGAACCGCCGCTCTGCGGCCATGGCCACCTCCTGCCATCGACGCTAACAGCACCGTCTCGGACCGATCCCCATTCTGTGGTAACTACCAGTGTGCGCGCATCCGTAAACGGAGAATTCACAATGCGGGATCGGCGGAACCCGGATCGACAATGCGCGCAATGAAACTCGCGCGCAAATACCATTGGTCCACCGGTGCGTCCGGTTGCAGCCCGGTCAATGCGGCGATGCGGTCCAGGCGGCGGCGGACGGCACCCACCGAAATGCCGAGGCGGCGGGCCGCGGATTCGCGTTTGCACTGCGCGGCGAAATAGGCCTCGACGGTATCGAGCAATTCCGGTTCGTCCCGGAGCGGCTCGAGCAGGCCGCGCAGGTGCCGGTTCGCGGGGCCCGGCTGGACGAGCTGGTATTCGCAGGCCAGCTCCCGGAACCGATGCACTCCCGGGCCCCGGCGCAGGCGCAGCGCCAGATCCAGCAGTTCGTGCGCGCGTTCGGCGCCGCGCGGGATCCGCTCGGGCGCGGCCGACACCACCGCCGCCGTCACCGGTGCCGCGGCGGCGCGACCGAGCCGATCGATCAGGTCGTCCAGGGGCCCGTCCACCGCGGCCGGATCGCCCTCGGTCTCCGCGTGCACCGGAATCAGCAGCGTGCCGCCGTCGACGCTGAGCATCGACAGCACCGGCGCGCCGTCGTCGCGCGCGAGCTCCGCCTGGACGCGGCGCAGCTTGCGGCGGGCGACCACCCCCGCGTCCAGCAGGGGATCGCGCTCGTCCGCATGCGGGCCCAGCGCGACGGCCACCACCAGGTAGGCGGCGGCGAGCTCGACTCCGTTGCGGCGCACCATCATCGAGTCGACACGCCCGGCCAGCAGCGCCGACGCCAGCGTATGGGACGCGACCCGCTGCACGCCGGTCATCGCCCGCACCTCGCTGGCGTAGCCGCGCGCGATCGCGCTGGACAGCGTGCGCAGCGATTCGATCAGCACCAGTCCCGCGGCGGGCAGCCCCGCGGCGGTCCGGCGGCCCGCGGCGACGACCGGTTCGACGACGGCGTCG
>NZ_BDBV01000148.1 GCF_001613165.1 Nocardia mexicana NBRC 108244 | reverse complement strand
AGCTCGCGCGCCGCACCGGCGGACTCGTCGGGCAGGGCGGCCAGTATCTTCGCCAGGGCGCCGGCGCCCGCGGCGTCGAACGGCGTGCCGCGCATCCGCTGCAGCGCCACCCCGATGGCGACCACCTCGGCGGGCGAGAAGTTCAACGGCGGCAACGACATTCGCTTATCGATCGCATAACCGCCGGACCGTCCGACATCGGCGTGGATGGGCACCCCCGACTGCTGCAGCGCGGCGATATCGCGCTCGATGGTGCGCACGCTGACCTCGTAGCGCGCGGCCAGCTCCCGCGCCGTGCGCCGTCGCGGCGCCACCGCGCGCAGATCCTCCACCAGCGCGTACAACCGATCGGTGCGGTTCAACCTGTGCCCCCTGTGCCTCGGGTGCGAGCAGGATATCGGGCACCACCGACAGCGTGGGCAGGCAATTACCCAGTTATGCTCGAAACATGTGTTCTCCCAGTGCGACGCTGACGGTGTGGGCCGGTTCCTGGCTCGCCGGGCTCAGCGCGCCCGATGACGTTCTGGACGCGCTGCGCGCCTGGGCGCCGCAGCACGGTGTTGCGGCCGGCGATCCGGTCACCGGCGGTCGCACCGGCCTACCCTGGCCGAGCGCCGAGCCGCTCGTCCACGGCACGGGAATCATGATGCTGCTCAAGGTGATCCGCGAGGCCCTCGACGATCCGCGCGCGCACCTGCGCCTGCTGCTGCCCGTCGCCGGCGATGCGCGCGGCCTCCCGTCGGGTACCGAATTCGGCACGGCCGCAATGGAAGCGGAAGAGGGCATCCTCGTGGGCGTCCCCGGAACCGAGGGCGTCGGACTGGTGCCGCAGTGGACCGACGACGACACCCTGCAGTGGACCGTCTACCACACACCGGTCCCGCACCCGGTGCCGGATATGGCGCTCGGCGAGGCGGAGTACGCGATGCGACAGGCGGTGCGCGATGCCGCCGACGCCCTGATGCAGTTGCAGACCACCGGCATCGGCGCCGAGGATATGGATCCGCGGGAGATGGTCGAGGCCGAACTCGCCGACTACTCCCGCCACATCTACCCCGATTCGGCCCCGCTGCGCGCGCGGCGCATCCTCGATACGGCCGACCATGTCGCGGCGATCCTCGCCGTGGCCCAGCAGGCGCCGGCCTCCTCCCCCGCCTCGGCCAGTGCGATGCACGCGCAGGAGAAGCTGCTGCGGCCGCTGTGGGACGCCATTCGCGCCGCCCGGCTCACCGCCGTGCACGCCGCCGCCGGGGCGCGGTGAGCGCAGTCCGGGCGCGGCGCAGCGGGATCCGAGGGGGTACGCGGCCGGGTCAGGTCGTCTGCGGGGCGGGTTCGATGCCCGGCACGGCCGCCCCGGAAGTCTCGCCGTGCAGCCAGCGGTCGATGCAGTCGAGCAGCTCGTTCGGGTCCACGGGCTTGGTGATGTAGTCGCTGGCACCCGACGCCAGGCTCTTCTCCCGGTCACCGGACATGGCCTTGGCGGTGACCATGATGATCGGCAGCCGGTCGAAGTGCGCCATGGTGCGGATCTTGGCGGTCGTGGTGTAGCCGTCCATCTCCGGCATCATCACGTCCATCAGGATCACGTCCACGTCCGGGCGGGCGCGCAGCTCCTCGATGCCCTTGCGCCCGTTCGGCACATGCACCACCGACATGCCGTTCAGCTCGAGGATCTCGGCGATGGCCAGGACATTGCGGGCGTCGTCGTCGACGAGGAGTACCCGCCTTCCCTGCAGCCGGGGATAGCCGGTGCGCCGGGCGGGCGCGCTGGTCCCGGTGCGGTGCGGCTGGGTCAGCAGCAGGAGGAACCTCTCCTGGAATTCCTCGGGCTCGGCCAGCAGTTCGACGCCGTGATTGCGCGCCGTCGCCTCGGTCACCCGGCGCTGGTCGGGATCGAGCGCGCGCACCGAATGTGCGAGCAGCGCAACCCCTTCCGGCTCCACGCAGGCCCGCAGCGAGCCCAGGAACTCCGGCGTGAACGTTCCCAGCCGGCTGGCGTCCATCAGCACGCACTGATACGCGCCGGAGGACAGCACCTCGAGCGCCTTGTCGGCGGTCCCGACGGATTCGATGTGGATCGGCCCCGCCGTCTCGGCGAGCTCGGCGACCACCGCGGATACCAGTCTGGTCAGCGGGCGCTCGTCCGGATCCTCCAGCACCAGCACCGACCGCGCCGTCGACCGGGCCCGCGCCCGGGGCTCCGCCGGAGTCTCCGGATGCGGCCGGACCGGCAGGTACAGGGTGAAGGTGCTGCCCTGGCCGAGGCGGCTCTCGGCACGGATCTCACCGCCGAGCAGATTGGCCACCTGACGGCTGATCGACAGGCCCAGTCCGGTGCCGCCGTAGCGGCGGCTGGTGGTGCCGTCGGCCTGCTGGAACGCGCCGAAGATCGTCTCCAGGTTCTGTTCGGCGATCCCGATTCCGGTGTCGCGCACCGAGAATGCCACCTGCCCGTCGTCGTGGGTCACACTGAGCCGGACCTGCCCCCGCTCGGTGAACTTCACCGCGTTCGACAGCAGGTTGCGCAGCACCTGGCGCAGCCGCTGCTCGTCGGTGGTGACGTGGGTCGGCACCCCGGGGGCGACATCGATATCGAAGGCCAGGCCCTTCTGGTTGGTCAGCGGCTGGAAGGTGGTCTGCACATAGCCGAGCAGCTGCCGCATCGGAACCGGTTCGGTACGGATGTCCATCTTTCCGGCCTCGACCTTCGACAGGTCCAGGATGTCGTCGATCAGCTGCTGCAGATCCTTGCCCGCGGACTGGATCACCCGCGCGAACTCCACCTGCTTATCGGTCAGATTCCGGGAGGCGTTCTGCTCGAGCACCCCGGCCAACATGAGCAGGCTCGTCAGCGGCGTGCGCAGCTCATGGGACATATTGGCCAGGAATTCCGACTTGTACTTCGAGGCCAGCGCCAGCTGCTGGGCGCGTTCCTCGATCTCCTGGCGCGCCTGCTCGATCTCGAAATTCTTCATCTCGATATCGCGGTTCTGACGGACCAGCAGTTCGGCCTTCTCCTCGAGCGCCGCATTGGACTGCTGCAGCTGCCCGGCGAGCCGCTGCGACTCCTCGAGCAGCGAGTCGGTGCGGGCGTTGGCCATGATCGTGTTGACGTTGACGCCGATGCTCTCCATCAGCTGCTCCAGGAAGTCCCGCTGCACGGCGGTGAACCGGCCGAACGAGGCCAGTTCGATCACGCCGAGCACCTGGTCCTCGAAGACGATGGGCAGCACGATCAGGCTGGTCGCGGCCGCCGAGCCGAGTCCGGAGGACACCCGCACGTAGTCCAGCGGCGTCTGCTCGACCACGATCGCCTGCTTGGTCCGCGCCACCTGACCGACCAGCGACTGCCCGAGCTCGAATTCGGTCCCGTCCTCGTTGCGCCCGTACCCGGCGATCAGCCGCAGCCGCCCCCGGTCGCCGCTGTCCATGAAGAAGAACGCCCCGTACTGCGCGCCGACCAGCGGGGTGACCTGGTCCATGATCAGCTGTGCCACGGCGTTGAGGTCGCGGTGGCCCTGCAGCCGCCCGGAGATCCGGGCCAGATTCGTGTTGAGCCAGGCCTGTTCCTCGTTCGTGCGGGTGGTCTCGCGCAGCGAGCGCACCATGGCGTTGATGTTGTTCTTCAGCTCCGCCACCTCACCGTTCGCCTCGACCGCGATCGAGCGGGTGAGGTCGCCGGTGGCCACCGCGCTGGTGACCTCCGCGATGGCGCGCACCTGCCGGGTCAGGTTGCCCGCCAGCTCGTTGACGTTCTCCGTCAACCGCTTCCAGGTGCCCGAGACGCCCTCCACCTCGGCCTGGCCGCCCAGCTGACCCTCCTTGCCCACCTCGCGCGCCACGCGCGTGACCTCGGCCGCGAACGACGACAGGGTGTCGACCATCGTGTTGATGGTGGTCTTGAGTTCCAGGATCTCGCCGCGGGCGTCGACGTCGATCTTCTGCGACAGATCACCGCGCGCCACCGCGGTGGTGACCTGGGCGATGGAGCGCACCTGGCCGGTCAGGTTGCTCGCCATCGAATTCACGTTGTCGGTCAGGCTCTTCCAGGTCCCCGCGACGTTCGGCACGCGGGCCTGTCCGCCGAGCCTGCCCTCGGTGCCCACCTCGCGCGCCACGCGCGTGACCTCACCGGCGAAGGCCGACAGGGTGTCGACCATGGTGTTGATGGTCTGCGCGAGCGCGGCCACCTCCCCCTTGGCTTCGACCGTAATCTTCTGCGACAGATCGCCTTTGGCCACCGCGTTGGCGACCTGAGCGATCGATCGGACCTGATCGGTGAGGTTGTCGGCCATCACGTTCACCGACTCGGTCAGGCCCTTCCAGGTCCCCGACACACCCTTCACGTCGGCCTGACCGCCCAACCGCCCCTTGGTGCCGACCTCGCGCGCCACCCTCGTGACCTCGTCGGCGAACGACGAGAGCGTGTCCACCATCGTGTTGATGGTCTCCTTGAGCTCCAGAATCTCGCCGCGCGCATCCACTCGGATCTTCTGCGACAGATCGCCTTTCGCGACCGCCGTCGTCACCTCGGCGATGGAACGCACCTGATCGGTCAGGTTCGCCGCCATCACGTTCACCGACTCGGTCAGGCCCTTCCAGGTCCCCGACACGCCCTGCACGTCGGCCTGGCCGCCCAACCGCCCGTCGGTGCCGACCTCCCGGGCCACGCGGGTCACCTCGTCGGCGAACGACGACAGCTGATCCACCATCGTATTGATCGTGTTCTTCAGCTCCAGGATCTCGCCGCGCGCATCCACCGTGATCTTCTGCGACAGATCGCCTTTCGCGACCGCCGTGGCGACCTGCGCGATCGCCCGGACCTGATCGGTCAGGTTCGCCGCCATGAAGTTCACCGACTCGGTCAGGCCCTTCCAGGTCCCCGAGGCGCCCAGCACCTGCGCCTGGCCGCCCAGCCGCCCGTCGGTACCGACCTCGCGCGCGACGCGGGTGACCTCGTCGGCGAACGCCGACAGCTGGTCGACCATGGTGTTGATGGTGTTCTTCAGCTCCAGAATCTCGCCGCGCGCGTCGACGGTGATCTTCTGCGACAGGTCGCCCTGGGCGACCGCGGTGGTCACCTCGGCGATGGAACGCACCTGCGCGGTGAGATTCCCGGCCATGATGTTCACCGATTCGGTGAGATCGCGCCAGGTGCCCGACACCCCCGGCACCCGCGCCTGGCCGCCCAACCGGCCCTCGCTGCCCACCTCGCGCGCGACGCGCGTCACCTCGTCGCCGAACGCCGACAGCTGATCCACCATCGTGTTGATGGTGTTCTTCAGCTCCAGCAGCTCCCCCTTCACGTCCACCGTGATCTTCTGCGACAGGTCGCCCTGCGCCACCGCCGTGGCCACCCCGGCGATATCGCGCACCTGGGCGGTGAGGTTGTCGGCCATGGCGTTCACCGAGTCGGTGAGGTCCTTCCAGGTGCCCGACAGGCCCGGCACCGACGCCTGCCCGCCGAGCTTGCCGTCGGTGCCCACCTCGCGCGCCACCCGGGTGACCTCGGTGGTGAACAGTGCCAGCTGATCGATCATGCCGTTGAACACGATCGCTATCTCGTCCAGCACGGGGTCGCCCACCTGCGGCAGCGAATGGCGGAAGTCGCCGTCGCGCACCGCCTTGAGCCCGTTCAGCAATGGTTGCAGGCGTTCGTCGTTGCCGCTCACCCGTTCGGCGGTGTCCTGGACCATCGTCGGCCTGCCTTCACCCTGAGTTCGTCTGTCACCGGCTGCCGATCACTGCCTGAGATCGACATCGAAGCAGTCGTGACCCGCGGCGACCCGTCGGATGACGGCCAGCAGGTCTTCGAACAGCCCCGTCTTGAGCATCAGTCCGGCGCCGCCGGCCGCGATCACCCGGTCCAGCATGGACCGGTCCGCGTATCCGGTGAACACCAGCACCCGGACATCCGGGGCCACCTCGCGCAGCCGCGCGATCGCCTCGATGCCATCGCCGTCCCGCAGCCGGCGGTCCAGCAGGATCACGTGCGGGCGGGTACGTTCCGCCGCGGTGATCGTGTCCGCGACCGACCCGGTCCGTTCGACGATATCGATATCGTCGACGAGTTCGAATGCGGAGTCCAGTGCCACGGCGACCATCGGGTGGTCCTCGGCCACCAGTAGCCGCAGCGCCCCGTCCCCCATATCGGATGGCATGCACGAAGTCTAAGGCGATGCCGGGCAGTTGCCCCAGCGTTTGGCGAAGAAGTCCCAGGTCACCTGCCCACCGGACGGTATCTTCCCCTATTTTTCGAGGTGGGGAACCGTCCAGTCCGCAGCGCCGCCCGCCCTCGTTCCCCCATGTCGCGGCACAGTATCTCCGGGGGCTTCCGCACGATCCACCCATCTTCCCGGCCGCGCACCGGCGGCGGCGATCACACCGGGAAGCGTTGTGCCGGTGCGTTATTGACGGCCTGTCGCTAGAATCGCGCCCGTGGCGGCCGCCGGAGTCTTCGTCGTCGTCCTCGGTTTGCTGACCGTGTTCCAGCTCGGCCTCGCCTGCGGAGCGCCCTGGGGGCGGCTCGCCTGGGGCGGCCGCCATCGCGTGCTCCCACCCCGCCTGCGGATCGCGAGCGCGGTCGCGCCGGCCCTGTACGCGCTGTTCGCCGTCGTGATCCTCGATCGGTCCGGCAGCATCGACGCGCTGGCCGAACCGGTCGCCCTCGTCGGAGCGTGGATCGTGTTCGCGTGTTTCACGCTCAGCGTCGTCGGCAACGCCCTGTCCCGGAGCACACCGGAGCGGTATACGGGCACGCCCTTGGGACTCGTCCTCGCATTCACCAGCCTGCTGGTCGCACTCGGCTGACCGCCGTCGAACGCCGACCTGCCGCCTCGGGCTCGCACACCTCGACTTCTACGGGCGCTTCTCCACGACGCGCTCTGCCTCGCCCGCCTTCCAGATCACGACCTCCATGCAGCCGTCGCCGATCTCCACGGCCGAGGCGCCGGTGATGTCGGCGACGTAGAAGGGGTCGAGCTTGCGACCGCGCAGGTCGAATCCGATGTCGTTGAACAGCGCCTCGGCGAAGCGCTCGTGCATGGCCTCGTCCTGCAGGTTGCGCACGAGCCCGAACAGCTTCGCGTCGCCGTCGCCGACCTGCGTGTCGACCGTGGCCGTGTGCAGGCAGAAGCGCGGATCCCGGTGCAGATCCTTGAATTTCGTCGTCTCCGGCATACCCACCACCAGCAGCTCACCCTCGAACATCCGCGGCTCCATCGGGCTGATCCGGGGATATCCGTCCGAGCGAGTGGTGGCCAGCATGCACAGGTTCCCCGTCGCGGCGTGGCGGCGCGCGAAGATCGAGGATATCCGCGGCGCCGCCTTGGTGAACTCGTCCCAGCTGCTCATCTCCTCACGGTAAGCCGGTGCACCGACAGGCCGGGCCCGATCACACGGATCCGCCACCGGCGTCCGCGTACCTCCGCGCCGCATGCGCTGGCCGCGGCCGGGTGCCGTGCGGCAGACTCGTTTCTCGCGCACGGCCGCGCCGACGACGCGCAGCACCGGCCATCGGCGAATCAGAGGTGAGACGACATGCATATCTCCCGCGGAGTGACCGCGGTCCTCGCGGCCACGCTCCTGGGGTTCGGCGCCTACGCCGCGGGCCCCGGGCAGGCCGTGGTGGGCGGAACCGATGCCGCCGCGGCGGACTTCCCGTGGCTGGCCGCGATCGGCACGCCCGCCTATGCCACCCGTACCGGTGGCCAGTTCTGCGCGGGCGCGCTCGTGGCCCCGGACCGGGTGATCACCGCCGGGCACTGCGGGATGCTGGCCCGGGTCCTGCCCGGGACCGCGGTGACGTTCGGCCGCGACGATGCCGGTGATTCCGGCGGAATCACCGTGGGCATCAAGGATGTTCGCGTCCATCCGGACTTCCGGGTGTCGCTGTTCGACGGCGATCTCGCCTATCACCACGACATCGCCGTGATCACCCTCGCCGCGCCGGTCGCGTTGCCGACCGTCCGCGTCGCCGAACCGCACGGCACCGCGGCCGAGGTGCTCGGCTGGGGTGTCACCGCCGAGGACGACATGTCCAACAGCCGCCTGCGTGCGGCCGTGGTTCCGCTCCCCGGCGACGCCGCCTGCGCTGCCTACGGCGCCGAATTCGACCCGCGCGAGGCACTCTGCGCCGGGTCCGCGGAGGCCGACAGCGCCCAATTCGACAGCGGCGGGCCGCTTCTCGTCGACGGCGACCTCGCGGGCATCGTTTCCTGGGGCAAGGGCGCGGCACAGCCCGGCTACCCGGGAATCTACGCGCGGATCCCCGCCCTCGACTTCTGATTCACACCCACGCCTTCGGTTGCCGACGGTGTGCCCGGCCACCGGGTCCGCCGTCGCCGATCACCGTCGGATCCCCGCCCGGACGATCCCCGCCGGATGCGTAATCGGACAAATCGGATATTCTCACTGTTGTCATTCCGGCTCGCACAGCGGGCGGACGGACGTAGGCTGACCGCATCCGTCCAGCCGCGACGACGTGGGGCTCGCGCGCGGCCGAGGGAGCCATGATCAGTGATGAGGGACCTGATGACTGCGCCGGATCCGAACCTGCCGCCTTCGACTGTCGTGTCCGCGGACGGCACGACCATCGCGTATCTGACCGTCGGGGCGGGGCCCGCGGTCGTCGTCGTACCCGGCGCGCTGTCGGTTGCCGACGGATATCTGGACTTCGCCCGCGCGCTCGGCGGGCACTTCACCGTGCATGTACTCGAACGGCGCGGGCGCGGCGGCAGTGGCCCGCAGGGCGCCGACTACAGCATCGATAAGGAGCGCGAGGACCTGCTCGCCGTGGCCGGCAAGACCGGCGCACACCTGCTGGTCGGGCACAGCTACGGCGGGCTGGTCGTGCTGGAGGCCGCCCGCAACTGCCCGGAGATCCACAAGATCGCCGTTTACGAGCCCGGCCTGTCCATCGACGGTTCGCTGCCCATCGGCTGGATGCCCGCCTACGAGCGAAAGCTCGCGCAGCACAAGCCGTTCGACGCATTCGTCGAATTCGTCCGGGCGACAGGGCCCGAGTCGGCGCGCCGGGCGCCGCGCTGGCTCATGCGCCGGATGATGCCGCTGTTCATGCAGGCCCCGGAGCGGCATCTGGTGATCGGCCTGCTGGCGGAGAATCTCGCCGAACATCGCGAGATCGCCCGCCTGAACAACACCTATCCGCACTACGGGGAGATCGAGGCCGAGGTGCTGTTCCTGCAGGGCGGCAAGGACCACGCCGTACAGTCCGATATCGACCGCGCCACACTCGAATACGTCATCCCGCGCTGCACGGGCCACATGTTCCCCGACCTCGACCACTTCGGGCTGGACAAGCGGGATCCGGAACGGGTTGCGGGCGTCATCGGTACCTTCTTCACCGAATAGTCCATCGCCCGCCTCCTCCTGTCGGCCGGGCACTCGTCACTTCCTGTTTCCGGCGAATCAGGCTGTGCGGCGGGGTGGTTCGCAGCAGCCCTCGGCGCAGTAGGCCCCGTTGGCCGTGCAGCCGTAGCCCGGCACGGCACCGAGGCGGCGCGGCGCGGCGTCCGCCGTATGCTCCTGCACCAGTTCCGAGATGAGCTGCGCGAAACGCGGATCCGAGCCCGGCGTCCCCGCCCGGGCGAAGGCCATACCCAGCTCCGCCGCCTTCTCCTTCGCCTCGTTGTCGAGATCCCAGATCACCTCCAGGTGATCGGAGACGAATCCGACCGGGCACACCACGACGGCGTCGACTCCCTTGGCCGACAACGCTTCCAGATGGTCGACGATATCGGGCTCCAGCCACGGCACCTGCGGCGGTCCCGAGCGGGACTGCCAGACCACGTCGAAGTCGTCGAATCCCGTTGCGGCGGCGCACAGCCGGGCGGCGTCGACGACCTGGCGGCTGTACAGGTGACCGCCGTCGCCGGGCGGCCCCGCGACCACGTCGGCCGACACCGGGATCGAGTGCGCGGTGAACACCAGCCGCACCCGATCCCGCCGGTCCTCCGGAATCTGCTGCACCGCGGTGCGAATCGCCGCACCGAATGCCTCGATCAGCAGCGGATGATCGAAATACTGCCGCAGCTTCACCAGCTCCGGCGCCCGCTCACCCACCGCCGACCGCGCCCGCGCGATGTCCTCGTCGTACTGGCGGCAGCCCGAGTACCCGCCCCACGCCGAGGTGGGAAACACCAGCGCCGAACCGATTCCGTCGGCCCGCATCCGCGCCACGGTGTCCTCCACCATCGGATGCCAGTTGCGGTTGCCGAAGTAGACCGGCAATTCCATTCCGCGCCGGGCGAATTCGGCCTCGACCGCGGCGATGATGTCGCGGTTGAGGGCGTTGATCGGCGAGACGCCACCGAAGTGCAGATAGTGCTGGGCGACCTCTTCCAGCCGTGCCCTGGGAACGCCACGACCCCGGGTGACGTTCTCCAGGAACGGCATCACGTCCTCCGGCCGTTCCGGACCGCCGAAGGACAGCACCAGCAGTGCGTCGTACGTCATGGCCCAGCCACTCAGTTCGAGGGGAAGTTCTCCGGGAACCAGGTGTTGTGGCTGGCTCCGCCGTCGACGTAGATGATCGATCCGGTGGTGCCCGGCAGCCAGTCCGACAGCAGCGTGACGATCGACTTCGCCACCACGGTCGGATCGTCGACGTCCCAGCCGATCGGCGACGCGCCGTCCCAGTAGGTGTTGAGCATGGTCAGCTGCTTGGCATCGTCGGTGGCGGTACCGGCGATGGCCTTGGCGGCCAGGGTCTTGATCGGACCGGCGGCGATCAGGTTGGAGCGAATCCGCTTGGCCTCGCCCACCTCTCGCGCCACATACCGGTTCACCGACTCCAGCGCGGCCTTGGCCACGCCCATCCAGTTGTAGTACGGCAGCGCCGTGCGCGGATCGAAGTCCATGCCGACGAGCGAGCCGCCCTCGTTCATCACCGGCAGCACGGCCCGCGCCAGCGACGCGTAGCTCCACGCCGAGATCTCGAACGACTTGGCCGCATCGGGGCCCGGGCCGTCCAGGAACGGCTTGGCCTCGGGGCCCATCAGCGTGCGCGGGGCGAACGCGATCGAGTGCAGCACGCCGTCGACGCCCTCCGGGGCGAGCTCGCGCACCTTGTCCGGCAGGGCCGCCAGATCGTCCTCGCTGGTGACGTCGAGGCCGATGGCCGGTGCGATCTCCTGCGGCAGCCGCTTGGCGATGCGGTCGATCAGCCGCAGCCGCTCCGGGATACCGGTGATGATCACCTTCGCGCCCTGCTCCTGCGCCACCTTGGCGGCGTGGAAGGCGATGGACGAATCGGTGATGATGCCGGTGATGAGGACGGTCTTGCCTTCGAGCAATCCGCTCATAGCTGGTGAGGTCTCCTCGTTCTCGTCGTTCCGGCGACGGCCGGAACCGAGTGGTGGGTGGGGTGGTTCGTGCGGGAGAAGCTCAGTGGCCCAAGCCCAGGCCGCCGTCGACCGGGATGATCGCGCCGCTGATGTACTGGGCTCCGTCGGAGGCGACGAAGCTGACGGCGGCGGCGACATCGTCCGTGTGGCCCATCCGACCGGCCGGAATCAGCTTGAGCGCCTGCTCACGCATGTCCTCGGTCATATCTTCCCGGGTCATGTCGGTGTCGATCAGCCCCGGCGCGATGACGTTCGCCGTGATATTGCGCGACCCGATTTCCCGGGTGATCGCGCGGGCCATCCCGACCAGCCCTGCCTTCGCGGCCGCGTAGTTCACCTGGCCCGGCGCGCCCATCTGCCCGACGACCGACCCGAGGAAGATGATCCGCCCGAACCGCGCCCGCAGCATCGCCCGGTTGGCCCGCTTGGCGCACCGCCACGCACCGGTGAGGTTGGCGTCGATGACGCGGGTGAACTGCTCCTCGCTCATCCGCATCAGCAGCGTGTTGTCCACGATGCCGGCGTTGGCCACCAGCACCTCGACGGGACCCTGGTGGGCCTCCACCTCGCTGAATGCCTCATCGATCGAATCGGTATCGGTCACATCGCATTTCACGCCGAACAACCCGTCCGGCACCCCCGACCCGCGATGCGTCACCGCAACCTTGTGCCCGTCGGCGGCGAGCCGCTGGGCGACCGCGAGGCCGATGCCGCGGTTGCCGCCCGTCACCAGAACCGACCGGGATGTGAAGTTCGACATGGGTGTAAACCTATCTGTTCGAGTTCAGCTGTCGTGCTCGGGCTGCGCGGTACCCGCCTATGGCAGACGTTGACGATAGACCAGGCCGCCCACGACGCCCGCGGTGGTGATGAGCAGACCGAGCAGCAGCCACGGCCGGCTGGCGTCGCCCATCTGCATCTCGAAGCCGATCTGCTTGTCCAGCGTGTCGTAGACGGCGTTCAGTTCCTCCAGCGAGGACGCGGTGTAGAAGTCGCCGCCGGAGATGTTGGCGATCTCGCGCAGCGACTCGTCGTCGACCGGCACCGGAACCCGTTGCGCCCCCTTGCCGTCCTTGTCCGGGATCTCCACCGAACCCCAGGACGTGCCGAAGGAGATCGTCGAGACCGGGATGCCCTTCTGCTTGGCCATCCGCGCCGCGACGAAGGCGTGCCGGGGATTGTCGATGTCCTTGTCGTCGGGCACGGTCTGCTTACCGTCGGACATCAGCACGATCCGGGCGGGCGGCGGGGTCTCCGCGCCGCCGAGCACCGAGGCGAGCGTGTCGATCGCCTGCATCGCGCTGTAGATGCCCTCACCGGTGGCGGTGCGTTCGGCCAGCTTCATGTTCTGGATGGCGGCCTTGACAGCCTCGCGGTTGGTGGTCGGCGACACCTGCACCGAGGCGGTCCCCGCATAGGTCACCAGCCCGAGATTGATTCCGGGAGTGAGACCTTCGGCGAAATCGCTGGCCGACTTCTTGGCCACCTGGACGCGCGAGGGCGTCACGTCGGTCGCCTCCATCGACAGCGACACGTCGATCACCATCATCACGGTGGCGCGGTTGCGCGGAACCTTCTTGGCCGCCTGCGGCCCGGCCGCGGCGATCGTCAGCAGTACCAGGCCGACCAGCATCAGCGCGACCGGCACGTGCCGCCAGCCGCTGGGCCGCTTGGGCGCCACCCGCTCCAGCGTCTCCATATTGGCGAAGCGGAGCAGATGCCGCTTGCGGCGGCGCTGCACGACCACGTACAGCAGCGCGACCGCGGCGACGACGATCAGGAACGCCAGCCACCCGGCGGCGTTGAAATGCGAAATGCTCACTGTCGAGGGACCTGTCCGGTCGGGGCGCCGAAGGTGTGGCGCCGGGTGGACACGAACCGGACGACGTCGGCGATCCAGTCCCGATCGGTGCGCAGCGTCAGCACCGGCGCACCGGAGCTGCGCAGCGCCTGCTCGACCTGACCCCGATGCAGCTCCGCCGCGCGTGCGAAATCGCTTCGCAGCGCGGGGGTTACGGAGAATTCGCGGGTCCGGCCGGTCTCGGGATCGTGCAGTACCACGTCGCCCACGTCGGGCAGGTCCAGATCCAGCGGATCCAGCACCTCCACCCCGAGCAGATCGTGGCGGCCGGAGATGGCGCGCAACGAGCGCTGCCAGTCGATATCGCCGAGGAAGTCCGAAATCACCACGGCCATACCGCGTTTGCGCTGCGGGCGGCGCAGCGACTCGATGGCGCCGCGCAGGTCGCCGCGCACGCCGTCGGCCGCGTGCGGTGTGGTGGCGATGCTGCGCAGCATCGCCTGGGCATGTACCCGCCCGGTGCGGGCCGGAATCCGGATCAGCCGTTCGCCGTTGGCGACGACGGCGCCGATCCGGTTGCCGCCGCCGCTGGTGAGATAGGTGACCGCCGCCGCGGCGGCGACCACGAGATCCCGCTTCTGGCACAGCGCGGTACCGAAGTCCAGGCTGGCCGACAGGTCGACCACGAGCCAGGTCTCCAGCTCCCGGTCGGCGATCATCTGCCGCACGTGCGGGTGCGTGGTGCGGGCGGTGACCGACCAATCCATCTGGCGGACATCGTCACCCGGCTGATACAGCCGCGCGTCCCCGGGCTCGGACCCGGGGCCCGGAATGAGGCCCTGGTGGTCGCCGTGCAGGACGCCGTCGAGGCGGCGGCGCACGGTCAACTCCAGGGTCTTCAGCGCCGCCTTCAGCCGCGGGTCGTCGATCTGACCGGAACGAAAAGACGGCGGGGCCGGATTTCCTCTGCTGGACGGGACATTCGCTGACATCGTCACTGGGGCAACCGAATCCGATGCTCCGTTCACGGATGCTGCGGCTGACCGGCCTGCTGGCCGTTCGGCACGGGCGGCTGCGGGGCACCCTGGGGCTGCGGCGCGCCCTGGGGCTGCGGCGCGCCCTGCGGCGGCACCGGCGGCATCGGGGCAGGCTGCTGCCCCTGGGCGGGTGCGTTGGCCTGCGGCGCCACCTGCGGCAGGCCGACCGTCTGCAGCACCCGGCGGATCACGTCGTCGGGGCTCACCTCGTCGGCCAGCGCGTCGTAGGACAGCACCAGGCGGTGGCGCAGCACGTCGGGCACCACCTCGACCACATCCTGCGGCACCACGTAGTCGCGGCCGCGGATCAGCGCCACGGCGCGGGCCGCGGCGATGATGCCCAGGCTGGCGCGCGGCGAGGCGCCGTAGGCGATCCACCCCGCGACATCCTCGAGCCCGAACTCGGCGGGCTTGCGGGTCGCGGAGATCACCCGCACCACGTAGTCGACCAGCGCGTGGTGCACGAAGGTGTTCGAGGCCAGCTTCTGCAGCCGGATCAGCTCGGTGGGCTCCAGGATCTGCTTGGGCTCCGGCGGGGTGACACCCATCCGGTAGATGATCTCGCGCTCCTCCTCGACCGAGGGGTAGTCGACGACCACCTTGAACAGGAAGCGGTCGCGCTGCGCCTCCGGCAGCGGGTACACGCCCTCGCTCTCGATCGGGTTCTGGGTGGCCATCACCAGGAACGGATCGGGCATCGGGAAGGTCTTGCCGCCGATCGACACGTGCCGCTCGGCCATCACCTCGAGCAGCGCCGACTGCACCTTGGCCGGCGCGCGGTTGATCTCGTCGGCGAGCACGAAGTTGGCCACCACCGGGCCCAGCTCGGTGTCGAACTCCTCGCGGCCCTGCCGGTAGATGCGGGTACCGACGAGGTCGGTGGGTACCAGGTCGGGGGTGAACTGCACGCGGGAGAACGTGCCGCCCACGACCCGGGCGAACGTCTCCACCGCGAGCGTCTTGGCGATGCCGGGCACACCCTCGAGCAGCACGTGCCCGCGCGCCAGCACACCGACGAGCAACCGCTCCACCAGGCGATCCTGGCCGACGATCACCCGTTTGACTTCGTAGATCGCCTTCTCCAGGGTCTGGACATCGCGCTCGAGGGTGTCGGGTGCCGGCGCGTCCTTCGCCGGATTCACCGTGCTCACACCATCAGTCGAAGTCACAAACATCCCCGCTTTCGCCTAGTCCGGCCCCGTGAGGCTCGCGCTGCACATGTGGTTCACCCGTGTTCCCCACCACTATTCCAGGTTTGGCATCCTCCCCCAACGCAGGCAGGGGATTACGGCCCGTCCGCGTCACCGCGGCGCGTCGCGCGACACGCGCAACACGGTGAACCCTAACGCAAACGCCCGGCTCCCCGCCTGAGAGGAGGCTGGGAGTCGCCGCCGGACAATCACGTCAAGAGCCGCACCGCGTACGGCATGATGCCCCCTTCGCGCACCGGCGAAACCTTGACCACGTCGCCGGATTCGGGCGCCTCGACCATCTTGCCGTCGCCCAGGTAGAGCGCCACGTGCTCGCTGCCGTTGGCGCCCCAGAACAGCATGTCGCCGCGCTCGCGCTCGGCCACCGGCACCCGGGTGCCCATGTTGTACTGGTAGCCGCTGTAGTGCGGCATGGAGATTCCGACACCGGCGAAGGCGTAGATCATCAGCCCCGAGCAGTCGAAGCCGACCTTCTCGAAATCGCCGTAGCTGTCGGCGACCCCGCCGTCGCGGATGCCCAGCGTCGGGCCGCTCTCGTCGCCGCCGCCCCAGGAGTAGGTGACGCCCAGCTGCGACATCGCGCGGTCCACCACCGTCTCGATGAGCTGCGTGCGACTGCCCGACGGGCGGCTCGGCCGATTCGGCATGGCGGCGCGTGGCGGGGGCGCGTTGTGGAGCTGGGCGTGCGGGCGTTTACCCGCTCCCGCCTGCGTGGCCGCGTCGTGTGCCGCCTGATCGGCGCCCGCCC
>NZ_BDBV01000147.1 GCF_001613165.1 Nocardia mexicana NBRC 108244 | reverse complement strand
GCCGCCGCGCCCGTCGCCGGAACCGGCCCCCGAGCCGTCGCCCGCCCCGGCGTCGCCGCAGTCGACGACGCCCGCGCCGGGGCCGGTGCCCGAGGCCGCGCCGCCCAAGCCCGAGGTGGAACCGCAAACCCCCGCTCCCGGACAGGTTTTCAACGGTTTCGTGGTCGGTTCGCTGAACGGCGCGACCGCCGCCTCGCCGCAGGAGAACTTCCAGGCCCTGATGGCCGACGACCCGTTCTACCAGGAGCCGAAGCTGACCGGTTCCGAGAAGCCGGGGCAGGTGCTGAAGGCCAAGAAGGTGGACGTGATGTTCCTCGGGGTGAAACCCGCGAACCTCGACGCCTGGAAGCTCATGTACGTCACCACCGGGCTCGACGGCAAGGCCCCGGTGATCAGCACGGGCATCATGATGGTCCCGCGCGACGGCAAGCCCGCCGGCGAGAAGAAGGTGGTCTCCTATCAGGAGGCCAACGACAGCGTCGGCTGGTCTTGCCATCCGAGCACGCAGTGGACCGGCGGCGACCCGCTCGACGGCTCGTCCTGGTCGGCCCTGGGCCCGCTGGGGATGATGTTCGACAAGGGCTACGCGGTGATGATCTCCGACGTCGGCAACGACGGTGACCGCAAGCCGCACGGCGTCTTCGCGGGCAAGTCCGCCGCGCACGCCCAGCTGGACGGCGTCCGCGCCGCGCTGAGCCAGCGCGAGGCGGGCCTGAACCCGAAGGCTCAGGTGTCGCTGTTCGGTATCGCGGGCGGCGGTGTCGGCGCGGCCGTCTCCAGCGAGATCCAGCCCGACTACGCCCCCGAGCTGGACGTGAAATCGACTGTGCTGGAAGGGATGGTCGTCAACCAGCGCAACTTCATGCGGATCGCGGACGGTTCGGTCGGCTCGGGCTTCGCGTTCGCCACGCTGCTCGGCCTGGAGCCGTACTACCCGGAGATGAAGCTGGACGAGAAGCTGAATCCGCTGGGCAAGCAGGTCGCGGACGTGTTCCGCACGCAGTGTCAGACACCGGCCTACTTCGGGATGCCGATGGTCCCGCTGAAGGCGCTGTTCAAGTCCGGGCAGAGCCCGGCCGAGGAGCCCGCGTTCCAGCACGTGTTCGACGACAACGAGCTCGGGAAGTCCGGCACGCCGAAGTCGAAGGTGCTGATCAGTTCGTGTGCCGCCGACGATTCGCCGATGTCGCTGGTCCCGGCGGCCGATGCCCGCCACCTCGCCGACACCTACCGGTCGAGGGGCACCGACGTCACCTACAAGCCGACCGACTGCAGCATGCCCAGGATGCTGGGCGACCTGTACGGCTGGGGCACAGACCTTTTCGGTATGCAGACCATCGACTGGATGGACAGCAAGTTCGACTGAGGGAGAACACCATGGCGATCGTGGACGCCGCGATCTATCTGCTCACCTTCGGACCGTTTGCGGTGGCGAAGCAGATCCTGCAGGCAATGCACCTGAGCTGACCCGGCTACGGAGCCGAGGCAGCGCGTGAGCTGACGAAAAGCGAAGGGCGGTGGAGCGATCCACCGCCCTTTCGCATGTCCGCGGTGGATTGCGCCTCGGTCGCCGGTCGACTCGCTACCTGTTGGCAATTTGTCCCCTTCGTCCCGGTGGCTTAGCATTCGGCGGGATTGACGTCGGACGCGCCGGATTCGAAATACCAGGTGCCGTCCGTATGGCGGTAATCTCTCAGCCCCGGGCAAGGGTGGGCGTCGGAGACGTATTTCGTACCGCCTTCGGTGGATAGTTATCAGCTGGTAATCGCAACGATGCGGGTTGCGATCGCGTGCGCGACCTCGACGACGGCGGAAGGTTGGTTCACGATGCGGATCGGCGCCCTGGTGCGCGGTGCGGGCCTGGCACTGGCGGCGGTGGTCGGGTTGGGACTCATATCGGCGAGTCCGGCCGTCGCCGCCTCGGAGGTGGATCGCTATCTCGATCTGCCGCTGGTCAACCGGAAGGCGGCGGAGGGCCCGGGCGGGGTGAACCCCGAATTGCCCTATGACCATGCGGAACTCGGCCGCCTGCTGGATCAGGCGCGGGCCGAGGGTGTGGCGCCCACGCGGTATGCCGCACTGCTGTACCAGTACTGGCTGGTGGATGCGACCGGCAAGGCGGGCATCGACCTGCGGTCGTGGGATCCGCGGGCGGGCGTGCAGGCCAACCGTGAGAATCTGATCAAGTCCTACCGCTATTACGAGGATCTGCAGCTGGCCCATCGAGAACTGCAGTGGGCCGGGATGGGCGGCCAGGTGGGCGCCGACTTCGGCGGCGGGCTGGTCGATTTCGAGCTCATGACGAATATCTACGACCTGCCGGGTATCTCCGACGCGGCACGCGGAGTGCTCGGTGCGGTGGAGCAGGCCGCAGGGCCGCAGGCGGTCGCCATGCTCCCGACCGGTCTGCGGGCGCTGGCCGAGGCGGGACCGCAGATGACGCCGGAGGATCTGCGCTGGATCCTCGGGATGATCCTGGTGATGCAGAAGAACATCTTCTCCGACCTGATGCCGATGCACGACGCCTATGTCACCGAGGGGATTTCGGCGCTGGAGGAGTTCCAGGCGGCGGGGCTGTTCGGCGGCGACATCATGGACGCCTGGCGCGATATCGCCTCCGGCGAGCACGACCGGATCGCCGACGGCAACGGCACCCTGCTGCGGCGCGAACAGCAGTGGGCGATCGGCGCGCAGTGGGACGAGGTGCGCGCCTACAAGGGTTCGGTCGGCGAGGCCATCACCTATCTGAGTGGTGCGGCCGGATCGCCGTCGGTGGCCGGTGTGGTGCCGCCGCGCGAATTCCGCCCGGTGCGTGTGCCTTTCACGGGATCCGACGGCCGTGCGATGCTGCTGACCCTGCCGCTGCCGGACTGGAACTGGTCGGTGCTGGACGCGCGCTGGGATTACATCACCACCGAGTTGCTGCCGAAGTACAAGTACCAGGTCGAAAACAATTGGCCCGCGCTGGAAGCCACGATGCGCACCCCGTACGAGGTGCAGCTCGAATCGCATCGCCCGCTGCTGAACATCCCGCAGCTGCTGGGATCCGCGGCGAGCGAGTTGAAGGTCACCCCTGCCGGGCAGGAGGGTTGAGGCCCGTGCGAGGGTTCCGTGGCACCCGGTCGGACAGGAAGGTTGACATGCGCACACGGACTCTCGTCGCGACGGTTGCGGCTCTGGCCATGGTGTACGGGGGAGCGGGAACCGTTGCGGCCGATCCGGTTCCGCCGCAGACACCCGGGCTGGACAAGGTGTTCAACGGTTTCGTCGTCGGATCCCTGCAGGGGGCGACCCCCGCCTCGCCGCAGGAGATATTTCAGGGTCTGAGGGCCGACGACCCGTTCTATCAGGAGCCCGCGCTCACCGGGACCGAGCAGCCGGGCACGGTGCTGAAGGCCAAGAAGGTCGACGTGCTGTTCACCGGGCTGAAGCCCGCGAACCTCGACGCCTGGAAGCTGATGTACGTCACCACCGAGCTCGACGGTGTCACCCCGGCGATCAGCACCGGCATCCTGATGATCCCGCGAGATGGCAAGCCCGCCGGTGAGAAGAAGCTCGTCTCCTATCAGGAGGCCAACGACAGCGTGGGCGCGGGCTGCCATCCGAGCACGCAGTGGACCGGCGGCGACCCGCTCGACGGCGCCTCGTGGTCGGCGCTCGGACCGCTGGCGCTGCTGTTCGGCAAGGGCCACGCGGTGATGATCTCCGATGTCGGCAACGATGCCGATCCCCGCCCGCACGGCGTATTCGCGGGTAAGTTCGCCGCGCACACCCAGCTCGACGGCGCCCGAGCGGCCTTGCGCCACACCGACGCCGGACTGGATCCGAATGCGCAGATGGCCCTGTTCGGTATCGCGGGCGGCGGCGTGGGCGCGGCGTTCTCCGCCGAACTCCAGCCCGAATACGCCCCGGAGCTGAACGTGAAATCGACTGTGCTGGAAGGGATGGTCGTCAACCAGCGCAATTTCATGCGGGTCGCCGACGGCGGGGTCGGGTCCGGCTTCGCATTCGCGACCCTGCTCGGGCTGGAGCCGAAGTATCCGGAGATGAAGCTGGACGAGAAGCTGAATCCCGCCGGTCGCACGGTGGCGGACTTCTTCCGGACGCAGTGTCAGGACACGTATTTCGGCATGCCGTTCGTGCCGTTGAATGCCATGTTCAACTCCGGCGTGAGCCCGGCCGACGAGCCCGCGTTCCAGCACGTGTTCGACGACAACGAACTCGGGAAGTCCGGAGCGCCGGGCGGCAAGGTGCTCATCGCCTCGTGCGCCAGGGACGACTCGTTCATGTCGCTGGTCCCGGCGCGCGACTCCCGCCAGCTGGCCGACACCTACCGAGCCCAGGGAACGGACGTCACCTACCAGCCCACCGACTGCAGCATGCTGAAGATGCTCACCGACATGTACGGCTGGGGCACAGACCTTTTCGGCATGCAAACCGTCGACTGGCTCGACAGCAACTTCGACTGAGCCCGGGCATCCCACCGCAAGCCGAGCAGCCCGTCGCCCGGGCATCTCGTCGAAAGGCCGCCGTCGCCCGGGCATCCCCTCGGAAGCCCGCCATCGCCCGGGCATCCCCCCGGAAGCCCGCCGTCGCCCGGGCATCCCCCCGGAAGCCCGCCGTCGCCCGGGCATCCCCCCGCATCCCCGCATTCATCCCGGCACGCTTTTCGCCGGGATGAATGCGGGGCACCACCTACTTCCCCGGAAGCTCGTTGTGCCCGCCGAAGGCCTTGCGCATGGCCGACAGCACCTTGTCCGCGTACAGCGACTCATCGCGCGAGGAGAAGCGCTGGTACAGCGCCGCCGACAGCACCGGCGCGGGCACGCCCTCGTCGATGGCGGCGTGGATGGTCCAGCGGCCCTCGCCCGAATCGGAGACCCGGCCGCCGAACGTGCTCAGCTCCGGATCGGCGTGCAGCGCCTGCGCGGTGAGGTCCAGCAGCCAGGAGGCCACGACCGAGCCGCGCCGCCACACCTCCGTCACCTCCGGCACGTCGATGTCGAACTGGTAGTACTCGGGATTCTCCAGCGGCGTCTCCTCGGCGGAGTGCTTACCGTCGAAGGCCTTGCCGATATTGGCCTTGTGCAGGATGTTCATGCCCTCGGCGTAGGCCTGCATGGCGCCGTACTCGATGCCGTTGTGCACCATCTTCACGAAGTGCCCGGCGCCTGCGGGGCCGCAGTGCAGGTAGCCCTGCTCGGCGGGGGACGGCTCACCGGTGCGGCCGGGGGTGCGCTCGGCGGCCTCCACACCCGGGGCGATGGCCTGCAGCAGCGGCTCGAGGTGCTGCACCGTCTCGGCCTCGCCGCCGATCATCAGGCAGTAGCCACGCTCCAGGCCCCACACGCCGCCGGACGTCCCGATGTCCAGGTAGTGAATGCCCTTGGGGGTGAGGGCCTTCGCGCGCTTGATGTCCTCGTGGTAGCGGCTGTTGCCGCCGTCGATGATGATGTCGCCCGGATCCAGCAGCTCGGCGACCTCGTCGATGACCGCGCCGGTGGCGCCGGCCGGGATCATCACCCAGACGATGCGCGGCTTCTCGAGCAGCGCGACGAAGGCCTTGTAGTCGGTGGCGCCGGTGAACTTGTCGCCGAGCTCGGCGGTGAACTCCTTGATCTGGTCCTCGTGCCGCGAGTAACCGACCGCGGTGTGGCCGTCGCGGACGATGCGCCGCACGATGTTGGCGCCCATCCGGCCGAGCCCGATCATTCCAAGCTGCATCTCATCTCCTCGAGTCGTCCGAGCTCCGGCAGGTCCGAGCTCTGCTGGCTGTGCCCTGGCGGCGCTGTTCGCGACCCTACGTGGTGACGCACGCCGCCGCCGCACCGCAACCGTCCACGATTGTCCTCGGTGCGCCGATCAGAAATTTCTCAGGTCCGTGTGTAACGCCTGTAGCGAGGGACCGATATTCAGGTCGGCTCCGTGCTGTTGCCAGACCCCCGACCCGGCAACCGCGCGGAGCCTTATCTTCTTTCCGGGGCTGTCGGCTATGTGCCCCACCTGACGGGTTTGCCCGTCGGCGGCTGCGATCATGAGCCCATGCTGCACGCGCTGTATCTGGTCGGGATCGCGGCCTTTGCCGCGAGCGGGGTGCTCGCCGCCTACCGGGCCGATATGGACCCGTTCGGCGGCTTGGCCCTGGCCTTCGCGGCCTCGATCTCCGGTGGCACGCTGCGCGACCTGATCCTCGATCGGCATCCGCTGTACTGGACCCACGACTGGGTGCTGCTGACGCTGATCACCGCGGTCGGCGTGGGCACGATCGGCTATCTGCGGTTCTGGCAGCTGCCGCGCCGATCGCTGCTGGTGGTCGATGCCCTCGGGCTCGCCGTGGTGACCGTGATCGGTGCCCGGGCGGCGATCGAATCCGGTGTCACGCCGCTCGCGGTCCTCATTCTGTCGGTGATGACCGGCGTGACGGGCGAGGTCGTCCGCGACGTGCTGTGCGGGGAGTTCCCGCCGCTGCTGCTGCGCGAGGAGGTCTACGCCGTCGCGGCCCTCGCCGGCGCCGCGTGCTACCTGGGCATGGACGCCGCGGGCATCGCCGAGGGCCCGGCCGCCATCGTGTCGGCGGGCCTGGTGTTCGTGCTCCGGATCGCTGCCATCTACTTCGGGGTGCACCTGCCCCGGCCGCACAAGTCGCGGGGCGAGGCCTGATCGGGGTCAGCCGCCCGTCTGCGCCATCTCCACGATTCCTCGGACGCTCACTTTTGCTGTGCCACGGCAATATTCATCGCAATCGTGGCCTGAATCAGCACGTCGGCGACGATCGGAGCCTCACCAGTGGTGGTAGCCGATATGCATTGTGTGCGAACCAATTTGAAGTGTGTCCTACATCACTTTGATTTGCACTAACGTGCCGTGCAGCGGATACGATCGCAGCCGCACGTGGCCACCCGGCTACGGGGGGCCTCTCTAGAACAAACTGATGAGGGTGGTGTGACGACGTGCAGGGTCGGCATCGGAAACTGAACAGCACAACGCGGCGCGTGATATTGCCCGCGGTCGGCGTGATTCCGCTGGCTCTGCTGGTCGCGTGCGGCAATTCCGCCGATCAGGCAGTGAAGTCGTCCACGAGCGCGGCCGCGCCGACCACCGGCTCCCCGTCGAGCCAGCAGCCCACGCAGCCGAAGCAGCCCGACACTCCGACCACCCCGCCCCGTGGCGAGCAGGTGAAGCCGCCGTCCCGCCCCGCGGGCCCGACCACCTCCCAGCCCGGCGTGGCCCCGCGCGGCTCCGACAACCTCATCGCCCCGCGCCCCGGCCAGGTCCAGCCCGGCGTCACCACCCCGGCCCCGCCGCGCCCCGCCCCGCCGAACGCGGATTACGTTGTCCCCCCGAACTTCCGCCCCATCCCGAAGGACAGCGCCCCCGGCAAGTCGGCCCCGGGCATCAACTGGCAGAACCTCCACGCCCCCCAGGCAGTGGAACCGGTGGCCCCGATCGCCCCACCCCCGCGCACCGTCCGCTTCGGTGACTTCACCGCCCCGGCCCCCAACGAGGTCCCGGACGACATCCTCTACGGCGTCAACACCACCGTCGCCCAGGCCGAAGCCAATATGGCCACCGGCCTGAAGTCCGTCGGCATCAACGGAAGTCGATCCGACAAGGTCGCCGCGGGGACGATGGCCGGCGCAGCGGCCGGTGCCGCCGCCGCGGGTATTCCCGCAGCAATTGTCGGCGCCGTGCCCGGTGCGGTAATTGGTGGCGTGATCGGCGGAGCGATCGGTTCAACTATGGCTGCTCCGACTCTCGCCACATCAATTCCCGCCGGTGTCGCGATCGGCGCGGCTGTCGGTGGCGCGATCGGTGCCGCGGTCGTCGGTATTCCTTTCGCCATCGGTGGTGGCATAGCTGGCGGCGCTATCGGCGGTGCGTTCGGTGCCGGTGTGGACAGTGCGCCTGTCAATGACGCACCGGCCCCGGACGCAAATAGCGACGCCGCCGCCGAAGCTGGGATCGAATCCGCGGCCTGATCGACTCCCGACCGAGGAGCCATCACTGGAGGGCCCGGCTCCGATCGGGTCGCCCAGTGGCCTTCGGGAAACTGTCGTTCTTGCTCCGGCGTCCTGAAACTCGTTGCGCCATATTTCTTTCCTACAGTGATGCGGTCTGGAGTTGATCCGGATCCATATGCAGTTGCCGGACGGGGCAGCGTGCACCGGTGACGGTAAGGTTAACGTCTCGACAAGGGGGATTCTCTTGAAAAACATTGTGCGGATTTCATTATTGAGCGTGTCGGCCGCTGCGCTCGGGTTGTTGGGGATGGGCACTGCAACGGCAGCACCGCCGGTCGCCGTGCCGGAGCCGGGCGGGATTATCCGCATGGACTATGCGCCGGGTGAATGGTGGTCGTGTGTGGGGTACAGCCTGCAGCCGCCGTTCTACCACTCTGGTCCGGGGCTGGGATATCAGTTCTTCCTCGGGCCCGAGCAGCACGAGTATCTGCAGTTCACGCCGGGCGCTGACGTGTGGATCGTTTGCAATGGCACCGGATTGCCATTCCAGCACTACGGCCCGATCGTCAAGGCGGGCATGTAGTCCGGCGTCGTCCGCTGGCGATTCCTCGCTGGTCTCGGCGCTTTCGAACGCTCTCTTGACCTGTAGCTTGGTTTAGGTTTCATTATGGGGTGGTGACTGATGATGGAATCACCCTGATTGATGCTTGGGAGCTGCCGGAGGAGCGGATCGACGAGTCCGTCGTGCGCTGGCGGGAGCGGGTTGGGCTCATTCGGAGCGCGGCCGGGTTTCGGGATGCTCGGTTGCATCGGAGGGTTGAGGTGGGGTCTCGGCTCGGGTTGGTCAATGTGGCTCACTGGGACAGTGTCGAGGCGCGGGACGAGGCGCTGGCGGATCCGGGGTTCACCGCGTCGGCCGCCACCGCGACGGGCTATGCCACCGTGCACGGTGGCTGGTATCGGGTGGCGGCCGAATTCCGCACGGCGGGAGGCGGTTCGGGCGAAGGGCCGGGTATCACCTTCATCAATGCCTTCGAGCTGCCCGCCGAGCGGATCGACGAGTTTCTGCCGCACTGGCGCGGGCGCGCGGAGTTGATGAGCGAGGTGCCTGGCTTCCGGGACAACCGGCTGCACCGTGCGGTGGACCGGGACACGCATTTTCAGCTGGTCAACATCGCGCACTGGGACAGCGCCGAAGCCTGGCGCGCGGCAGGTGACGACCCCCGATTCCGGCAGCGCCTGACGGCCTCACCGGATTTCGCCGTCCCCAACCCCGCGCTCTTCCGGATCGCCGCCGAGTTCTGATTACACTCGGGCACACCATGCCAGATCTGCTCGGTATCAACCATCTGACACTGTCCACGACCGACCTCGACCGCCTCGTGGCGTACTACACCGAATTACTCGGAGCGACACTCGCTTTCGAGCGCGCGTCGACCGCCGCGGACCCCAGGATCGCGGTGCTCGATGTCGGCGGCGCGGACCACCTGATGATCGTCGAGACCGACACGGCCGCGTTCCCCGACCTCGACCCGCTGGGCCGAGCCGGCTGGGGCCTGCGCGTGGGGACGCACGCCCAGCTGAGCGAGGTCCGCGAACGAATCCTGGCCGCCGGATGGTCGGCCGGGCAGATCGAGACCCTGCCCACCCAGTGGACGATGACCGCTCGGGATCCCGATGGGCGACCCGTGGATGTCCGAGCCCATCGCCCGCGAAGCGCGTAGTGTGCGCTGCCGGGCGACAACCCCGGCAGCACAACCGATTACACCGCCGCCTGCAGGTCGGCCACGATGGTTTCGATGCGATTCGTGGCCTGCGCCGCCCAGTGCGGATGGGTGGTGACATAGAGGCGGTCCGCCTCGACGGCCGACAGAATGATCTCCGCGGCGCGCTCGGCGGGCATGACCTCGTTCGCCAATTGGCTGACGGCGCCGAGGGCGGGAGCGAACCGTTCCCACTGCTCGGGGGTGAGCGCGCCGAACCATCCGTCGCTGGGCTGCGGCGGCAGCGAATCGCCGTCTCCGAGCCAGGATTGGTCGCCGTCGGTGACGCCGCGCAGCATCTGGGTGTCGACCGGCCCGGGGCACACCACGGTCACGCCGATCCCCGGCGACAACACACCCAGTTCGCCGTGCAGCGCCTCCGTCAGCGAGACCACGGCGTGCTTGCTCGCGGTGTACGGGCTGTTGAACAGGCCTGTGGTGACACCGGCCATCGATGCGGTGTTGACGATATGGCCGCGCCCCGCCGCGACCATATGCGGGACGAACGCGCGCATGCCGTTGACGACGCCCTGCACATTCACCGACCAGATCCGTTGCCAGTCTTCGGGTTCCACCAACCAGATCGGCCCGCCCGCGCTGATCCCGGCATTGTTGAACACCAGGTCGACCCGGCCGTAACGCTCCAGGGCGGTATCGGCCAGCCGCTGAACCTGTACCGGATCGGCGACATCCGTCGGCACCGCCATCGCGTCCGACCCGATCTCGTCGGCAACCTTCGCCACCGCCTCGCCGTCGATATCGGCGAGCACGACCCGTATTCCGCGGGCGCACAGCGCCTCCGCGATCGCACGTCCGATTCCATTGGCGGCACCGGTCACCACCGCGACCTGCCCGGTCTCCAGTTTCATGGCATTCCCCAGCTTTCGGGAGAAGTGGCGCGGCCGAACAACGTAACCAGTTGGGCCGCATAGAATTCCACATCGTGCACCGGATCCGACGCATGCCGGATCGCGATGGTGTCGATGGCCGCGCGAATGGCCACCGCCATCACGTGCGGATCGAAATCGACGAAATCCCCGGCGCTCTGGCCTGCGCGCAGGGCCGCCTCGAGCGGGGGGAGCGGAGACCCGACATCGGCGAGGAACGCCTCCCCGAGGGCCGCCCGCGCATTGCTGTTGAGCTCGATGAGCGCCCGCAGCACGGCGGTCCGCTCCCGCATGAACTCCATATTCGCGGTGATGTACGCGGCCAGTTGCGCCCGATGGCCGGTCGCCGCCAGTAGCCGCGGCTGAATGAACTCCGTCGCAGCGTCTTTCGCCGCCTCCGCGACGGCCCGCATCAGCTCTTCCTTGCCGCTGAAGTGGTAGGAGATCAGCCTGGTGCTGCTGAGGCCGGCGTGCTGGGCGATCTTCGCGAACGACGTCTGCGCGTAACCGGACTCGGAAAGTACCTCGATCGTCGCGGCCACGATCTGCCTGCGCCGCTCCGTGGCGGCGGGCGAGAGCGACTCGTCTGTTACTCGCACAAGTAAGAAGTTACTTGTGCGAGTAACAGAGCGCAAGATGTGGTCCACCACAGGCGACCGACAGGGCCTCGGATGGTCGCGCGCCCAATGGGTGACTGTTTCCCGCGAGCCCCGGAGCAGGGCGGTATGTCGTGGAATGCTGAGGGGATGGTTGCTTTCGTGGCGGCGGTGCGCCGGTGACTTCCGATTCGGAGCTGGATCCCGCGGCGGTCGAGATCGGCAGTTTCTATCCGCAGTCGCCGGATACCGTGTGGCGTGCCCTGACGGAGCCGGACCTGGTCGAGCGGTGGCTGATGCGGTCGACGGGGTTATCGGCATCGGTCGGAACGCATTTCATTTTCGCGATTCCGACCGAGCCGACCGGCGAAATCGCCTGTGAGGTCCTGGAAGCGCGGCCCGGTGCGCAACTGACGTTCAGCTGGGTCGACCTGCGTGCGCGATATCCCGCCCGCTGGGTCCTCGACTGGACGATCGAGCCGCAGGGCCGCGGCACCCGACTGCTGTTGACGCAGACCGGTTTCGACATCACCGACCGCCGGCAGAAGATGGCCCGCAATGCCATGGAGCGGGGCTGGAAGGTGGCGCTGTCGCGCCTTCGCGAGGTGCTCGACGACAGCGCCACCGGCCGTTAGTCCCCGACCGCTCCGCAGGAGATGTTGACCTGGGTGGAGGTCAGGGTGCGTCCGCGCTCGGAGGCGACGAAGGCCGCGACGTGACCGATATCGGCCAGGGTCGCCGCCCGGCCGAGCAGCGTCGCGTCGTGGATACCCTGGCGCGCGGCCTCGGTTTCCGGGATATCGGGGAAGGTTTCCGGAATGCCGCCGGTCAGCAGCGTCACCAGTCGGACGCCGTGCGGGCCGAGCTCACACGCCCACTGGCGGCGCAGCGCCTCCACGGTATCGAAGCCGACCTGAACATTGCCGAGTCCGGGCATCTTGTTCGTCGGGTCGGAGCCACCGAAGAAGAGGATGGCCCCGGACTTCTGCTCGATCATGTGCCGCGCGGCGGCCTTGGTGGTCACCAGCTGAGCGGTGACGAGCTGGGCCATCGCGGCGGCGAAATCGGCCACGGAGATATCGATGAGCGGTTGGAAGATCGCGGTCTGGGAGATCACGTTGACCGAGATATCCAGGCTGCCCGCCTTTTCGACCACCGCGTCGGCGTGGTCGGAGACCGCGGCGGCGTCGAACACATCCACGACGGCGGTTTCGGCGCGGCCCCCCTCGGCGCGGATCTTCTCCGCGGCGGCATCGAGGGTGGCGGCGGTGCGCCCGACCAGGAAGCAGTTGGCTCCCTCGGCCGCAAAGCCTCTGGCCATCGCGGATCCGATGGACCCGCCGCCCCCGTAGATCACGGCCGTCTTGTCTTCGAGCAACATGTTCTTTCTCCTTCGGTTTGCCCTGTGGGAGAAGCTATTGCGCCGGTATCGGCGGCCGCATCAGTCGGGTTACCGGCGTCTGCCGATCTCGAATGCCGGCGAATAAGTCATCCGCTGCCCGGAACGCTCCGCGCGATGGTGGGTCACAGCTCGAGCTGGGCCAGCTCGATCCGCCGTGTCACACCGAGTTTCGGATATGCCTTGTACAGGTGATGCCCCACGGTCCGCGGACTGAGGAACAACCGGGCGCCGATCTCCTTGTTGCTGTGCCCCGCCGCCGCCAGCCGTATCACCTGAACCTCCTGCGGTGTCAGGAGTTTCAGCGGATCGCTGCGCTGTGTGGTCGGCTGCTCCCCAAGGGCGGCCAGCTCGACACGCGCGCGATCGGCCCACACCCGGGCGCCGACGCGGTCGAAAGCGTCCGTCGCCTCGACCAATTGGGAGCGTGCGTCGGAACGCCGGCGCCGACGGCGTAGCCATTCGCCGAACACCAGCTGGGTCCGGGCCCGGTCATAAGGACCGCCGTGCTTCTCGTGCAGCCGTGCCGCGGTGAGGTAATGCTCCTCTGCCGCATCGTCTCCGGCCGAAAGCAACGCCCGGCAGCGGTGCACAAGCGCTGTGCCCAAGGGACTTCGAACATGCTGTGCCCAATGCTCGTAAGCCGGAAGGTGATCGCGGGCGCGCTCGAGCTGTCCGGCGCGGACTGCGGCCTCCACATGATCGGGAACGGCCCGGATCAGAAAGTCGTGGGCGGCGGGCCCCGTGCACACATCGTCGAGGGCATCGAGCGCCGCATCGAATCGTCCGGCGGCGAGGTCCGCGATCGCGAGCCCCCACGACGCGAGCGCACCGTTGGTCGGATGCCGCCCGGACAGGTACGGGCAGACCTCCGCGGCGAGCGCCCGTGATCTCTCCTCGTCACCCGTGACCGCGGCCAGCCACACTTCGATCGCCCGCAGCACCGCGGCCTCGGTCGGCAATTCCAATTCGAGACAAAGCGAAACACCCTCTGCCACAGATGTTTCCGCCTGCACGAACTGGCCGCTGAGCAGCTGCGACAGTGCCACGAACTCCAGCGAGTAGGGAATCCAGAGCACGGCTCCGGTGCCGCGGGCCTGGTCGAGCAGCTCGTCCATCACGGCCGCCGTGCCCGCGTCGTCGGCCAGCATCACACCGCTGAACGCCGCCGCGATCTTGTGCAGATTGTCGACATGATCGCCGTGCGCCGCACCGAGTTGTCTCACCATGGCGTCGACCGCCGATTCGGGACGTCCGGTGAGGAAGTCGGCCCAGGCGACCTGTCCCGCCACATGGGGCCGCAGCGGTGAATCTGGAGTCAGGTGAAGAGATTTCAGGTGCGCTGCGGCTCGCTCGAGGAGATCGAGCCGTCCCGCATCACGGGCACAGCACACCGCCTCGGTCAGGATGAACACCGCACGCTCGGGATCGTCTCGCACGACGAGGTCCGCGGCGGTCAATGCCAGTTCGGCGTCCGCGGCGGGCGAGGTGCGCTCGTACTCGATCTGGGCCTTGATATGTGTTGCGTCGGCGACGATTCCGCTGTCGGCGGTCAGCGAGGCGGCCTCTCCGGCGAGACGGGTCGCGCGGTCGGATCGTCCCGCGTCGTAGGCGGCGCGGGCCGCCAGCAGCAGGCGCCGGGCGCGTTGCTCCGGATCGATGCTCAACCGTCCGGCGCGGTCGTACGCCGCCGAAACCGCCATCGCTCCACCGCGATACTGCGCGCGGCGCGCGGTGCTCTCCAGTTCTTCGGCCACCGTTTCGTCGGGACCGGTCGTGGCGGCGGCGAGATGCCAGGCCCGCCGGTCGGCCTCCGCGTCCGCCGTCAATGCCCGGGCGAAGGTCTCGTGCACCGCGATTCGCTGATGATGCGTCGCCTGTTGATACGCCGCCGCGCGAATCAGGGGGTGCCGGAACGACAGTCGGTCGGTGGACACGATGACGAGGTCGGCGTGTTCGGCAGGTTCCAGATCGGCGGCGGTGAGACCGAATTCGGTGGCGACGCGCAGGATCGTGTCGACGCCCGCCCCGGCATCGGCGGCCGCGATCAGCAGCAGTGTGCCTGTGGCCGTGGGAAGTTCGGCGATCTGGGCCCGGAAGCTGTCCTGCACCCGCCGGGCCACGGGCAGCGGGCCGACTTCGTGCACCGGATCCGCGTTCCCGGCGCGTTCGGCGGACCGCCGCGCGGTGCCCAATTCGATGAGGGCCAGCGGATTTCCGGCCGATTCGGCCAGCACCCGCTCGCGCCCCGGCACGGTGAGCCCGGGGGCACGCTCGTCGAGCAGTTCCGCCGCGACGTCCCGCGGCAGTCCGTTCAGTCGCAGCGTGTCGAGGCCCGGCGTCGCGAACGGCAGCGCGGTCTCCCGCACGGCCAGGACCACCGCGATGGGGTCGGCATGGAAGCGGCGCGTCGCGAACAGCAGTGCGTCGGAGGAACTGCGGTCGAGCCACTGCGCATCGTCGACCAGGACCAGCGTCGGCGTCTCGGCCGCCAGCTCGGCCAGCAGCGTCAGGGTGGCCGCGCCGACCAGGAACCGGTTCGCCTCGGGGGCCTCGATCTGCCCGAACGCCGCCCGCAACGCCGCGGCCTGCGGGCCGGGCAATGTGTCCAGCCGATCCAGATACGGGTAGAGCAGCAGGTGCAGCGCGCCGAAGGCCAGCTCGGCCTCGGATTCCACGCCGACTCCGCGCACCACCCGCATCCCCGCCGCGGCGTCAGCGGCGTACTCCACCAGCGCGGACTTCCCGATCCCCGCCTCGCCCCGGAGCACCAGCGCGCGGCTGCTCCCGCCCGCCGCATCGGCCAGCAGCCTATCGATCTCGGCCCGCTCGCCGTACCGCCCTGACAACACGCTCGCCAGCGTAACCGCGGTTTCTGGAACCGGTACCTGCTTCGCGGCCTGCCCCGGCCCGCGGCGCTCCAGTTCGTGCCGCTCGGCGTTTGCGTGCGGTACAGGGGTGCAGACGCCGAAGAGATGTGCGGGCCGAGCGCTACGGCGGGTTGGCCGCCCCGAGATGTACCGGCTGGTTGAAGTCGTGTGATGGTCGGATGATGAGGAGATGCGGTCCTTGACGGAATGTGTGCGGGACGCGGTGGACCGGTCGGTCGCTGTGGGGGAGGGTACCGCCGTGGTCGACGCGGGGTCCGGGATCGTCCAGTGGCTGGCGGCCGCCGAGGGCGTATTCCACATCGAGGTCGTGGCCCCGGCCCGCCATCGCCACCGAACGCTCCGGCAGCGGCTGCGCGGGCGCCCCGAGCCCGACATCCCGGACTTCGACGAACGGCAACTCGCAACCCTCACCGATCTCGGCTTCAGGAAGGCCCGCCAGGACGAAGTCGGCCGCGCCCCAACCCAACTCCGCCCCCACATACTCCGCGCAGACGACGCAGGGCTCGACCGCGAGCACGTGGTGCACGTGATCGTCACCGTGCTGCACGACATCATGGAGGTCCGGGACGCCTCGGATATTTCGATCGAAATCTTCTGAGCGCCAAGGCGTAACGGTGGTACGTGTCGGCCGAAGGCACCGGTCGATGGTTGCTCACATCGCGCTGCCATCCGAGATGCCGTGCTGCCCGCGGGCATTACGCCGGAACGGCCGCAGGTCGTTGTGCCTAGGCGTCCCGGGCGAACTCCGTTTCGAATTGCCTGCCCAAGGTCGAGCGCACCTGCGCCGCAATGCGATCCACATCGCCACGTTCCGCCGGTGGCAGCGGCGCGCCCACCGCGGCGCGGGCGC
>NZ_BDBV01000146.1 GCF_001613165.1 Nocardia mexicana NBRC 108244 | reverse complement strand
CGGTCGTGACGGTGAAGGTCGAGGACCTGGAACGCATGTCGGGTGTGGCGACGACGGCGACCGGTGGCGTCGTTCCTGTCGCGGAGGCGCTGGCGCTCGCGGAGCGGTCGCTGCCGTTTCTGGCGGTGTTCGACCATGCCGGGCTGCCGGTGCATTTGGGGCGGATGAAACGGCTGGCGTCTCGGGCGCAGCGGCTGGCGTTGATCGCGGCCCTGCGTGGGTGTTCGCGTCCCGGTTGTGATGCGCCCGCGAGCTTGTGCGCGGTGCATCACGTGCTGGATTACCGCAAGGGCGGGGCGACCGATCTCGAGAATCTCACGCTGGCCTGCGATGGCTGCCATGCGTTGATCCACGACGGCCCGGGTGGCTGGAAAACGATTGTGGAGGGCCCGAATTCACCGTATGCGGGGCGCACGGCGTGGATCGCGCCCCCGCACATCGACCCCGGCCAGATCCCGGAGATCAACCACCGCCACCACGCCGGTGAACTGTTCGCCGAAATCCTGTCCCGCATCCACCTGCGCGACGAGTGTGCTCGTGAGGACCATCGGCGGTGGCAGCGCGAACAGGCACAACGAAAACGCACTGCCGCCTGAACGCGCGGTGGTGTGAACACGCCGAGTAACGAGGCACTGCGGCGTGATCAAGGCACGGCGGCGTGAACGCACGCTGCGTGCAGGCGCTGCTGCGTGCGGGGCGCTGCTGTGTGCAGCGCGCTGCAGTGGGTGAGGCGTTGTGGTGTGGGGGAGTTGTGGGTGTGTGAGTGCTGCTGCGGTTGGCAGTGCTGCGTGTGGGAGCTGTCGTATGCAGGTGCCGCTGCGTGCAGGCGCTGTGTGAAAGGACCGCTACGGCGCAACGCGTTTGCACGGATACTCACCACGCACTTCTCGCCGCTACCTGGCCCCGCCTCTTACGCACGAACCTCTTACGCATGAACGCGGCGTGAGTAGGTCGTGGCCCTGCTGGCGTACCGCCCGTGAAGGTCGCGGCGCTCAACCGTCAGCGCGTGGCCTGAACGAACTCGGCAAGGTCCTTGGCCATCGGTTCGGGCTCCCAGGTGTGTCCGGCACCGGGCATTCGTTTCCGAGTCGCGCCGGCGATTGCGGCGGCGAGGGAGTCGGCGGCGGTCAGCATCACCGGGTATGTCTGCTCGCCCATCAGTACCTCGACGGGTACGTCGATACCGGCGAAAAGCTCTGTGTGCGGGGACGATTCGGCCCACACCAGCGACTCACCGTCCGGTCGCAGGCTTCCGGCCTGGGCGACGAGGTCGGGGAACTCGGGGGTGGTGCGCCATGCTTCCAGGAATTCCGGCGGGATGTCCTTCATGTAGTACGTCAGCGCGCCCTCCAGGTCACCCGCCTCGATTCGCCGATCGACTTCCGCGGCCCATTCCCGCGCACCCCCATCCGGCGGTCCCAGCGGCGCCTCCCAGAGCACGAGGCCGTCGACCGGAAGCCCGCGAACAGCCGCCGCCAGCGCGATGGCGCACCCGGACGAATGGCCGCACAGGACGGCGCTGCCACCGGCGGCCCGGATGAGCGCGGCGACGGCATCGAGTTCACGGTCCAGATCGATGCGCCCGTCGACCTTACTCTCGCCACGTCCCAGCCGGTCGTACACGACGGTCGTGATGCCCTGCACCGCAGCCGATTCGGCGGTCCTCGTGGTCACCGGGTCGATGGCCCGGTACGGCCCGGCGCCCGCGATGAAGATCAGCGCGGGGCCGGAGCCACGGATGTCGTAGGAGACGCGATCGCCTCGCGATGTCGTCAGGTGGGTGCTCATGGTCGCCCCTTCGGATCGGCTGGGACCCGGACATCGGGTCGCAGTGTATGGAGACCAGGGGGCAACGCCGAACTAATCACGGCAGTGCTGATTCGCCGCTGAACCACCTCACACCGCGGGTATCGCCGCGACCAACCCGCCGTCGATGACCAGGTCCTGGCCGTTGACGTAGCCGGCCTCGCCGGAGGCGAGGAAGGCCACCGCGTCCGCGACGTCCTCGGCGGTGCCGAATCGACCGGCGGCGATCTGGGCCAGGACGTCGGCGTGCGCCTCGGCCGGGATGTTGTCGTGGAACATCGGGGTCGCGATATAGCCCGGGCTGACGGAGTTGACCCGAATGCCCTGCGGGGCGAGTTCGGCCGCGAGGGTGTGGGTCAGGTTGTGCACGGCCGCCTTCGTCGCGGAATACAGCGAGCCGCCCGGCAGGCCGCGGTGCAGCGTCCACGAGGCATTGATCACGATCGCGGCGCGGTCGGCGAGCAGCGGAAGGGTCTTCTGGATCGTGAAATACACGCCCTTGAAATTGATGTCCACGAGGCGGTCGAATTCGGCCTCGGTGACCTCGGCGGTCGGTCCGAACGATGCCACTCCGGCGTTGGCGAACACCACGTCGAGCCGCCCGTAACGGGCCCGGACGGTCTCGGCCAGGGCCTCCAGGTCGGCGACGTCCGAGGCGTCCCCGGCGACGGCCAGGACGCGGTCGCCGCCGCCCAGGCTCTCGACGGCCGCGTCCAGCCGGGACTTGTCGCGCCCGGTGATGACCACCCGCGCCCCTTCGTCGAGCAGCCTGCGGGCGGCGGCCAGGCCCATACCGCTGGAGCCGCCGGTCACGAGGGCGATCTTGTTGTCGAAACGTTCGTTGCTGTGCGTCATGAGAACCACCCTGACGTCCGGAACACGGGGCAACCAGTGCGCCGTGAACCTGGGCGCCGCGCGACCAGGCTGAGGCTTTCCTAACAGAGCGTTAACTATTCCGTTGCCAACAGGCATTACTCCGCTAGCCCGGGTAAGACAGGATGCACATGTGGGTCCGGTGAGTGAATCGCGTTGGTGCTGATGGTTATAGATCACGGTGTGGCGGGCGGTGTCTACGACTCCGCAGTTTTCCCGGATGAACAGGGTAGATTCGGAAGATTCGGCGGCCGGTACGTGCCCGAGGGGCTGATGGCCGCGCTGACCCAGCTCGACGCGGCATACCGGCGGGCGCAGGCCGACCCGCGATTCACCGACGAACTCGGGGAGTTGCTGCGCGACCGCGTCGGCCGCCCGACGCTGCTGCACCGCGTGCCCCGCCTCGCGGAATCGCTTGCGGTGCCGGGTGTCCGGGTCTACCTGAAGCGCGAGGATATGGCGCACACGGGCGCTCACAAGATCAACAGTGCGCTGGGGCAGGTGCTGCTGGCGCGGCGGATGGGCAAGTCCCGCATCGTCGCGGAGACGGGTGCGGGCCAGCACGGCGTCGCGGTGGCGACGGTGTGCGCGATGCTGGATCTGTCGTGCACCGTCTATATGGGCGCGCACGACATGCGGCGACAGTCCTCCAATGTCGTGCGGATGCAACTGCTGGGCGCGCAGGTCCGGGCGGTGCACACCGGTCGGCGTCGGCTGAAGGACGCGGTCAGCGAATCGGTCCGGGACTGGGTGACGAATGTCGACACCACCCACTACGTGTTCGGTACGGCGGCCGGACCGGCGCCGTATCCGCGGATCGTCCGGGACTTCCAGACCGTGATCGGGAACGAGTCCCGGGCGCAGGTGCTGAAATCCGAAGGGCGGCTGCCGGATTACGTGATTGCCTGCGTGGGTGGCGGCAGCAACGCCATCGGCATGTTCCATCCGTTTCTGGACGATCCCCAGGTGCGGCTGATCGGTGTGGAAGCGGCGGGCCGCGGAACCGAAACAGGCTGGCACGCGGCGACATTGAACTCCGGAACGCCCGGCGAGATCGACGGCGCATTCAGCTACATGCTGCAGGACGAGGACGGCCAGATTGCGCGAACACACAGCATCGCAGCGGGTTTGGACTATCCCGGTGTCGGGCCGGAGCTCAGCCACCTCAAGGAAACCGGCCGCGTCATCTACCGCACGGCCACCGACGACGCCGCGCTGCGCGGGATGCGCGCACTCACGCGCGGCGAGGGCATCATCGCCGCCCTCGAATCCACCCACACCGTCGGATATCTGCTGGAGCTGGCCGAGCGCGGTGAGCTGCCGCCCGATTCGGTGGTGCTGCTGTGCCTGTCGGGGCGCGGCGACAAGGATCTCGACATCGCGGCGCAGCGGCTGGGCTCGTAATTCTCTGACCGCGTTACCGTGGGCGGGTGAACAGGTTCTCGGAGGTGAGGTGATGGATCCGGTGACAGACGCCATCCGCCGACACGATGCGACCGTGCGCGGCTTCGCCAGCGACAACTGGGCAGGTATCCATCCGGAGGTACTGGCGGCACTGGCGCTTGCCAACGGTGGTCATCAAAGGTCCTACGGCACCGACGAATACACCACCGCGCTGCAGCGGATCTTCGCCCGCCATTTCGGCGAACAGGCTCGCGTGTTTCCGGTGTGCACCGGTACGGGGGCCAATGTCGTTGCGCTGCAAGCACTGCTGCCGCGCTGGGGCGCGGTGATCACGGCCGAGTCCGCACACGTCAACTCCGACGAATGCGGTGCCGCGGAGAAGGTGGCCGGAATCAAGATCTATCCCGTCGCCACCCCGGACGGCAAGCTCACCCCCGAACTCGTCGACCGGCAGGCCTGGGGGAGAGGCAACGAGCATCGCGCGCAGCCGCTGGCCGTCTCGATCACGCAGACCACCGAGACGGGCACCTGCTACTCGATCGACGAGATCCGCGCGATCTGCGATCACGCACACGACCTGGGCATGCTCGTGCACGTGGACGGCGCCCGGCTGTGCAACGCGGCGGCCTCGCTCGGTGTGCCGCTGCGCGCGTTCACCAGCGACGTCGGCGTCGACATCCTGTCCTTCGGCGGGACCAAGAACGGCCTGATGCTCGGGGAGGCCGTGGTCGTGCTCGCACCGGACCGCATCCACGACCTCGAGTATCTGCGCATGCTGTCCACGCAGCTGGCGTCCAAGATGCGGTTCCTCTCGGTGCAGTTCGAGGCGTTGCTCGGCGGCGACCTGTGGTTGCGCAATGCCACCCACGCCAACGCCATGGCCGCGCGCCTGGCGCAGGCCGCGGGACGCATCGAGGGAGTCAAGATCGCGCAGCCGGTGCAGTCCAATGCCGTATTCGCCGTCCTCCCACCGGATGTCACAGCCCGGCTGCAGCGGCGGTTCCCCTTCCACGTCTGGGACGAGGACACCGGCGAGGTACGGTGGATGTGCGCGTTCGACACCACCGCGGACGATGTGGACGCGTTCGCCGAGGCCGTTGCTGTGGAGATGGGTGCCGGACGGACGTAGCCGGGCGCGGGCAGACGCTGTGAATCACCGGCGGCTCAAACCAGCTTGATCGAGTCCAGCACGCGCGTGCCGAGTTCGGCGTCGCCGGTCACCGCTACCGCGCAGGTCCGCCAGGGGAGGCGGCGGGTGCCCCACTGCGGGAATTCCAGTGCGAGCGCGGCGATATGGGCCGCGGCGCCGGCGGCGGGGGCCGGGCGGACCCGGATGCGGCCGCCGCGGGGTTCGATACGCCAGGTGCCCCCGCCCGGCCCGGTGAGGGTGAGTGCGACCGGTGCCTCGAGCCAGCTCAGGGGCCGGCGATGGGAGCGTTCGAGCAGGGCCGTCAGCCAGGTCAGCACCGCGGCCATTCGCCGGGGGTCGGTGGGCGGGACCGGGCGGTCGAGGGCGACGGCGATGTCGTGGCGCAGGTGCGTATGCCAGTCGAATACGAGCATCGCGGGAACGAGATCCAAGGGGTACCAACCCAATTCGCCCACCGGCAGGCGAAGCTGACCGATGCCCGGTGCGGTCAGCGCGTTGAGCGCCGTGCAGCCGCGAGCCGTCCAGGTGGTGAGGTCGCGTAGCACGTGTTTCGTTGTGTGGGAGCGCCTCTCGTCGACCAACCGCTCGTTGAGCCGTTCGATGTCCCGGGTGGTCGCGAGCGCGAAGCCCGTCGGTGTCACCAGCGCCCGGACGGTGGCGGTGAGATGGATGAACACGTCGGCGACCGACCACCCCGGCGCCGCGCTCGCGGCGGCCAGATCGGCCTCGCTCAGATCCGCGCAGAAGTCCAGCAGCGCCTGCCGTTCGTCGCGCAGCGCGGGCATGTGCGATGCGCTCATCGGCCTGGTCCGGAGCGTCCCGGGGCGCGGCGCACGATCGCCGGCCACGGGCACGGTCCTACCACCGAACTCCTCATGAAAACCGCAGGCTACCGGCTGTTCGGGCGCTGTGCACGGCTGGGAACCATTGACGCAATGAGAGAAATTCACGTACATTGTTTCACGAGAGAGATCGTATCCGCGTCGCCCCTGGTGTCAGCTCAAAGGAGAGCAGCGATGAGTCCGACCGTGCCGCGCCGGCATCCCGACACACCGCGCAAGGTCCCGGGCCTGCGCCCGTTCGCGCTGCTGATGGGTATCGGCAAACCGTCTCCGGAGCAGTGGCGCGACCTCGGGGAGTCGCTGCTGATCGCCGACGAGCCGATGGACCGGGTCGTCGACTGGATGTATGCCGAGGGCAGTGACCGCACGCGGCCGCTGTTCGAGCGGGCCCTGCGCGACGGCATCGCGAGCGTTCCGGACGCGCCGGAACCGTTGCGGGAGTTCTTCGTTCGCTACGAGACCGTCCCGGAATGGGTGGATTGGGACAAGATCCGCCGGGCGGAGCAGGTGTTCCGGGCGGGCGGCACCGACGGTCTGTACATCGCCCGCGACGTCTCGCTGCTGGGCGGCTACCTGGCGTCCGGTTTCAACAAGACCCTGATCCGCACGGGCGCGCTGGAGAAGGGCCCGGCCAAGCGCTTCGCCGAGACCCTGCAGTGGGCCCTCGACGTCACCTCCGACGATGGCATGCGGCCGCTGGGCGCCGGATACCGCTCCACGATCCACGTCCGGCTCATCCACGCATTCGTGCGCCGGCACGTGGCGGCCATGCCGGACTGGGATGCCGAGGAGTGGGGCGTGCCGATTAACCAGACCGATATGGCGGCCACCCTCGTCGGCGCGCTGATCGCCCCGATGGTCGGGGCCATGCCGATGGGTATCGTGCCGACTCCGGCCGACGCCGACGCCGCCGCGCACCTCACCCGGTACGTCGGCTGGCTGATCGGGGTTCGGGAGGAGTGGCTGCCCAACGGTTTCCGGGATGCGGTGCGCGTGCTCTACCACTGCATGTGCGCGATCACCAATCCGGATGAAACCACGGCGCAGCTGGCGTTGCCGATGGGTGACGAACCGCTCGGCTGGCACTTCCGCAACCTGCCCGCGCTGCGCGGGCGCCTCGCCCGGGCGCAGCACCTGTCGATCGCGAGCACGTTCCTCGGCCCGAAGGCCATGCGCAGCCTCGGTCTCCCGGCGTACATGCCGCCCTGGTACCCACTGTTGCGCATCCCGGTGAACCTCACCAGAAGTGCCGTGACCCGGTTGCCCGGCGGGCCCGAGCGCGCCGCCGCCCGCGGCCGCCGCGAACAGGAGGCCTTCCTGCGGCGGCTGGTCGGCGAGCAGAGCGCGGTGATCGGCGAGTCGGCACAGCACGTGAGCCACGCGGCCTGAGTCGGTATCTTCTCGGCGCCGGCGGAGGCCGGGCGACCGACGGCGGCCAGGGGAGCTGTCGGCGAATTCGATGGCCGGGTGCGCCGGGAGGTGAGTCGCCGGACGTACCGGCGGCTGTATTGGCCGCGTATCAATGCGGCAGCGGATACACCTGTGCGCTGCCGTCCTGGGAGTTGATCTCGATTCGGGTGAACCTGTCGTTCTCGGGCGCGGACAGCCGGACGGTTACCGGGGTCGATTGTTGCTGTCCGGATGCACAACTCGGCTCGCAGGTATTGAGGTGCTGAGTTCCCGAGCCCAGCGCCGAGTCGGACGTCCAACTGCTCCAGGCGATATCCGAGACCGCCAGATTGGCGTCGGCGCAGGTGACGGTGATCCGCGCAGGCCTCGTCTCCGGCTCCGACAGGCAGTTCGCCACCTGCGCGACAGTCGGTGTGGCGGACGGTGTGGCGGCGTCGTGCCCTTGGTCGGCGGTGCACCCGCCGAGGGCAATCGCGGCAACTGTCACCGCGCAGCGAAGTGAACGCATACGATTCTCCTGGTCGGTCGAGATCGGCGGGCCGGGCGGAAACCTGGATGTAGCTTAAGATTTGCCGGTTCGCGTAGGGTCGCTCGGTACAGCCGGACGATGTGGACTTGTCGGTGTCATGGGGCATGCTCGTGGCACGCATATGTCCACGAACCGCCCGGAGAGCACCATGTCGTCCCGTCGAACCAAGCCGCAACCTTTGTCCGACATCGAGATTCGGCAGATCGCCGCGGACATCGCGGCCGGCCGGCCGCCGATGGTGTGGTTCACCGCGGCCGCGGTCGGCGTGCCGGAGGGCCGCTCGGGCAAGGTGGTCGCGCTCGGTGATCCCGCCGAGGGCGACTTCCTGCAGGTGCGGCCCACCGGATCCAAGGATGAACTGTCGTTCTCGCCGACCGAGGTGACGCTGACCAAACCGGCCCGGCGCACCGCGGCACCGGCCGCCACGAAGCAGACCGCGAAGAAGACCACGGCTAGAAGGAAGGACACCGCAGTGAGCATGCCGTCGACCGTGAACCCGGCGCCACCGAATCCCGAGCCGGTGAAACCCGCTGTTGCCGAGCAGGGTTCGGCTCCGCAGCCGACACCCGCCGCCGATTCCCCGGCGCCGAAGCCGGCGGCCAAGCCCGCACCGGCCCCGGCGAAGCCACCGCAGAAGAGCGCCGCCGCCCGCAAGTCCAAGACGGGCCCGGAGGTGACGGTGACCCTGTCCGGCACCGCAGACGGCGAGTGGACCGTCGAGGTGGTGCACGGCAAGAAGCGCACGCGCGGCCTGTCGGTGCCGGGCGCGACGGTCGCCCAGGCCGCGAAGCTCCTGCATCCCGAGGTGGCCGAGGTGGTCGATTCGGTGCTGGAGTCGGTCCGCAGCAGCCAGCGCGCCAAGGTGGAGCAGCTGCAGGCCGAGCTGGAGCAGGCCCGGCGGGTACTGGACGATCTGGCGGGCTAGCCCGTAACACCTATCCGGATCCGCTGGTTTCGTCGCCGCGGTAACCGCGGCGACGAAACCAGCGGGGTCGCTGCACGATCCCCGCCGGGAAGTCCCGCACCGAACCTGGTAGACGGGCACCGACACGCGGTCGAGTTGCTGTATCGCGTCGTGGGTCGACCGAGGCAGGCGCTGTGCGGCGTCGCCTTGCCGATCGGTAACGCAGAGCGATCGGCGATCCAGCACGCGTTCGACAAGCTGTGCGTGTCTTGGTCGCGGCATGCAAGGCGCCGCGCGCTCGGTGGGTTGTGTGTGTCGTGGTCGCGATACAAAACCAGACACAGCAAGGTGCCGCGCGCTCGGTGGGCCGTGCGTGTCGTGGTCGCGATATAGAAACCAGACACAGCTCGGGCAAACTACTCCTGTGAGCGCTAACAAGACGCTAGTATCCGGGTTCGGCCGGTTGGTCATCCGATGACCCCATCGACAGGAGAGCTTTATGCCGCCCGCTGCTGAGCCGCCAGGCGTGTTCGATTCGGTGCTCGCGGGGGATACCGCACACTCGGTGCTAGCCGAGGGCACCCAGCTACGCCTGGATGCCGCACCCGTCGACTATCTGCTGGTCGCACTGTATTTCGTCTTCGTTCTCGGCATCGGGCTGCTGGCGCGGCAGCGGGTGTCGTCGAGTATCGACTTCTTCCTGTCCGGGCGTTCGCTGCCGGCCTGGGTCACCGGCCTGGCCTTCATCTCCGCCAACCTCGGCGCGGTGGAGATCATGGGTATGTCGGCCAACGGCGCGCAGTACGGCATGCCGACCATGCACTACTTCTGGATCGGCGCGGTGCCGGCCATGCTGTTCCTCGGCGTGGTGATGATGCCGTTCTATTACGGCTCCAAGGTGCGCAGCGTGCCCGAGTTCATGCGCCGCCGCTTCGGCACCGGGGCGCATCTCGTTAACGCTCTCAGTTTCGCGATCGCCCAGGTGCTGATCGCCGGGGTGAACCTGTATCTGCTGGGTTCGATCCTGAACGTGCTGCTGGGGTGGCCGCTGTGGGTGTCGATCGTCGTCGCCGCGGTGATCGTGCTGTCCTACATCACCCTCGGCGGGCTGTCGGCGGCGATCTACAACGAGGTGCTGCAGTTCTTCGTCATCGTCGCCGCGCTGCTGCCGCTGACCCTGGTCGGTCTGCACCGCATCGGCGGGGTCGGCGGGCTGAAGGACAAGGTGCTGGCGCAGCCGGACGGCGTCGAGCAGTGGCATTCGTGGCCGGGCAACGAGCTGAGCGGGTTCGCGAACAACTTCATGTCCGTGGTCGGCATCGTGTTCGGCCTGGGTTTCGTGCTGTCGTTCGGCTACTGGACGACCAACTTCGTCGAGGTGCAGCGCGCGCTGGCGACGCATTCCATCTCTGCGGCCCGGCGCACGCCGATCATCGGCGCCTTCCCGAAGATGTTCATCCCGTTCATCGTCGTGATCCCCGGCATGATCGCCGCGATCCTGGTCCCCCAGATCGCCGACCTCAAGGCCACCGGGCAGGGCGACGCCACCTACAACCAGTCGCTGTTGTACCTGATGAAGGCGGTGCTGCCGAACGGTCTGCTCGGCGTGGCGCTCGCCGGCCTGCTGGCGGCGTTCATGGCCGGCATGGCGGCCAATATCTCGGCGTTCAACACCGTGTTCAGCTACGACCTGTGGCAGCAGTACGTGGTCAAGGACAAGCCCGACGGCTACTACCTGGGCGTCGGTCGCCTGGCGACTGTCGGCGCCACCGTCATCGCGATCTTCACCGCGTTCATCGCCGGGAATTTCTCGAACATGATGGACTACCTGCAGACGCTGTTCAGCTTCTTCAACGCGCCCCTGTTCGCGACGTTCATCCTCGGCATGTTCTGGAAGAAGATGACCCCCACGGCCGGTTGGGTCGGCCTGGTGTTCGGAACCCTCTCCGCGGTGGTGGTTTTCATCCTGCACCAGACGGACGTCTTCCACCTGTCCGGTCAGGGCTCGAGCTTCCTCGCCGCCGGTGTGGCCTTCGTGGTCGATATCGTGCTCAGCGTCATCGTCACCCAGGTGACCGCGCCGAAGCCGGCGGCCGAGCTGGTCGGCTTGGTGTACTCGGAGACACCGAAGGCCCAGCTGCGCGATCCGGACGCCGCCTCGCTGCCGTGGTATCAGCGCCCGGTGCTGCTCGCCGGTATCGCGCTGGTGCTGGTGATCGCGCTCAACATCCTCGTCCGATAAGGAAGGGACGCAATGCTTTTCGATATCCGCACCATTGTCGGCACACTGATCGGTTGCTACGGCGTGATCCTCGTCGTCACCGGCCTGGTGAGCAACTCCGAGGCCGACCTGGCCCGCTCCGGCGGCTGGAACACCAACCTGTGGGCCGGCATCGCCATGGTGATCGTGGCCCTCGCCTTCTTCGCCTGGGTCGTCCTGCGCCCGGTCAAGGAACTGGTTCACAAGACCGAGGTGGATACCACGCCGGAGAGTCCGGAGTAACCCGGCCCGTACCGTTGGATCCCCTGCCGCAAGGGGCGAGAGCCCGGTCATTCCTGTGAACGACCGGGCTCTCGCTGCGATTCAACGACCTTCAAACGCTCTGCGGCGCAACGTCGTCAGTTCCAGACACCGGTGACCCTGCCGCACCGGACCACCTCATTGCCCTTCGCATCAGGGCCGACCTTGACATCGATGGTGTCGCCGCACACGTCATTAGGGTCGCGGTTGATGTGGAGCGTCTGCTCCGAATTGCAGTGGTTGTTGTAGTAGACCGTCGTCGTCAGGTCCCCGCTGTCGTCGTATGAGTACGCGAAACAACCACTCTCACCCCGCTCGGCGGAGGCGGTGGGCGCGGCGGCGACCGCAATACCGACCGAGGCCGCGGCGATCGCTACACCCGCGAGTGTCCGGCTCGTTTTACGCATTTGTTCCTTTCATCGGATATCCGGCGAGCCAGTGTACGAATTTGCATGACAGATCTTCAATCTGTGTGCATTCGTCCCTGGGAAGGGTGACTCTTGCACACGCCGGGGGCGTGGCAACGGCACTACGACCGCGGCCCCTTCCCGGCCGGATACACCGCATCCACCTCGACCTCGACGAGCCAGCCCGGGACGGGCAGCCCGGCGACCTCGAGGGCGAAGCGGGTCGGGCGGGCCGCGTTGCGGACCAGAGGTGCTGTGGGCGGGGCGGTTCCGAGCGGGACGAGTTCGGTATCGCCGGTGTCGAGATTGGTGTTAGCGAAGAACTGGCGGTAGGCGCGGTTCCAGCCCGCGTAGTCGGCGCGGTCGGAACCCGGTGCGTTGTCGAGGAATACGCGCATGGTGGTCACGTTGTCGACCGACAGGCCCTGCGCCTCCAGGTTCTGCTTGATCTGCGCCAGCACGGCCATGCCCTGGGCCTCGGTGATCGTCACTCCGGCAGGTAGTTTCGCGCCTGGGAACTGCTCGGTGTCGATAAATGACTCCGGGCTGTTCTCCGGCGCCGCCTTGTTCCCCGCGGCGGGACCGATGCCGCTCGTCTTGTAGAGCGCTGCGCCACTGGTGATGGCGACGCCCTGTGCGATCATCGGATTCGCTTGTCCTGGTTCGAGTATCGTCTTCGCCGCCCCGGCGTCGGCCGGTGGTTTCGAGGCCGCATCCGGGTCGGCGGAACACGCCGTGAGGGCGAGCGCGGCGGCCATCAGCGCCACCGCGGCAGCGATCGGTCGGGTCATCTGTACTCCTTGCTCGAGCCGATTCTGCTGGGGCAGAACAGTATTAGGATCCGAAAGTGTGGCGCATTCAGCTCGCGAGGACGCGGGCATGGACGGCGGTGACGACCGCGCGCGCCGAGGTGAAAGCGCCGTGCTGCCACGCGATCGCATTGGACAGGTGGTCACCCGCGAAATGGATGCGCCCGACCGGCTGCAGCAGCTTCTCGTAATCGGAGCTGCCGTGCCCGCCGTGCGAATCGCTCACGCCCCGCCAGCCCACCCAGGCGCCCTCGGAGAATTTGGTGCGCCGCCAGCTCCCCGAGAACGACGAGCTGATATCGCGGCCGTACTTCTCGCCGTGGATCGCCGACCCCTCGGCCACCGCCTTCGCCAAACGTTGCCGGTGCGTGAGGGATTCGAACGCCCGCTGCTGCCTGCCGTTGTTGTAGTAGCCGACGACCACGCCGCGATCGGAGTGGAAATGATCGTAGGGGAACATGATCTGGGCGATATCGGCATCGGTGTTGGTGGCGCCGCCGTAGATTCGGTCCTCGAGCTCCCACCAGCGGCGCGAATATTCGATACCGAGCTTTCCGGCCGACACCGGAACCGCGGCCTGCAGGGCGAGCAGAACATCGGCGGGCAGATTGTTGGCCAGGCGGCCGACGAGATTCGGCGGCAGCGTGCAGATGCAGTGATCGGCGGTGACGGACTGCTGTTTACCGTCCTGGGTGAACTCGACCCGCACACCGTCGGTCACATTGCGCATCGCCGTCACCTCGGCCCCATAGCGGATGCGGTCGGAGCCGATCTTGTCCTGGAAGGCGTGGTAGATGCGGTCCATGCCGCCGACCGGGGTCATCATCATCATGGCCTGGTCATGGTCGAACTCGAAGCTGAAGTTCCGGCCCAGCCCGCCGCGAATGACCTCCGACATGCCGTACGGCTTGCGTTGGGCGCCGAAGTCCGTCCCCGCCCCGGGCTCGGATTCGTAACCGCGGCGCGAGGTTCCGAGATACCGGCCATCGCTGGACAGATCGCCGAAATCGCGCAGGAACGACGACAGCGCCTCCTTGTCCGTCGCCGAGAGCACATCGTCGAGCGCTCCCCGGGCGGACGCCTTGTGCAGCAATTCCGACATGTAGCCGTACACATCGGCCTTGGCGGCGCGGTACTGCACCGGCTGCCCGGACAGCGGTGTGTCGCTGCGGTAGTGCACGAGTGTGTTCGCGTTCTGATTGCCGAACGGCTGGATCTCGACTCCCAGCTCCCGGCAGTAGTCGAGGGTGATGTGGCCCTGCGGAATTCGGGTAGCGCCCAGATTGAAGTAGTGCCCCTCGGAGAACTCACATGTCTGGGTTTCGCCGTTGAGGTCGGTCTCGGAGGTGCCCCGGCGGACCGACCACACCCGGCCGCCCGGCCGCTGCCGGGCCTCGAGCACCGTGACGTCGTAGCCGCCCTTGCGCAGTTCGTACGCCGCGCACAGCCCCGCCGGTCCGCCGCCGAGAATCACCACCGAATGCTTACCGTCGACCCGGCCGATCAGATCGCCCCGCGCCGGTGCCCGGAAGTCCCGTGCCACATCGGCGGCCGCGGGTGCCAGGCCCAGCGTGGACAGCGCCCCGTAGGCCAGGCCCACGCCACCGGTGACGCCCAGGCCCTGCATGAAAGATCTTCTGCTGACAGCCAATTCGAACTCCGTCCACTCCGTTCGCGTAGTCCGAAGTCTGGAATGTGCGCGGGTCGGTGCGGCTACGGCGGCGAAAAATCCCGCGATCGGCGAGTGAGACCACCCCCACGCGGGTTCTCACTCGGCCTCCCGCGGTGGACCCATCGCCGCAACATGTCCGAAATGCGGCATCGCTAGGGTCCGGCGCACCGGCATCAGCGTGTCCGTGCCGGTGTGGAGGTGTGCACGATGAATGCCCTGACCGACGCGGTGGCGCGGTCGTTCGCCGCGGCAGAGCCCGATCGCCCCGCGGTCTCGCCGCTGCGTGCCCTCGGCAGGCGGCGGCTGTCGGGCGCCGAGGTGCTCGGGCAGTCGGTGGCCACCACGGCTCCCGCCGCGTCGATGGTGATGCTGCCGGTGACCATGTTCGGCTCCGAGACCCTGCTGCCCGGCCTGGTCACCATTGTCGTGGCGACCGTGGTGATCACCCTGATCGCCTGCTGCGTGGCGCAATTCACCCGGCGCCTGGCCGCGGCGGGCGGTCTGTACACGTTCGTCTTCCAGGGTCTGCGCACCCGCGCGGCGCTGATCTGCGGGATCGGCCTGCTCGTCAAGTACCTCGGCAGCGCGGCGCTCACGATGTATCACGGCGGGCAGGCCGCCCTCGCGGTCGCCGCCCAGCTCGGCATCACCGTGCGCGGTGCGGGCAGCTACGTCGTCTACCTCGCGATCGCCGCGATCATCGGCTGCGCGCTCGTCCGCGGTGTGCGCTTCGCCGCCGTGGTGACCCTGGCGGTCGAGGCCTGCTCGCTGGCGTTCATCGTCGGGCTCATGCTGCTGCCGGGATCGGCCGATCAGGTGGCCGTTGCGCCGCCCGGCTCCGGTGGGCCGGGTGTGCTGCTGGTTGCGCTCACGGCCGTGTTCTCGCTGGCGGGTTTCGACAGCGCCACCTTCTTCGCGCCGGAGACCCGGCGGCCGCTGGTCACGGTGACCCGCGCGGTCCTGCTCACCCCGATGATCTGCGGGACGTTGTTCATCCTCGCCGCCTGGGCGGCCTGGTCCGGGCGCGCGGGCGCGCTCGTCAACGCGTACCTGCACGGGACGTCGACCGGGGTGAGCCCGCTGGTGGTCGTCCTGCTGAATCTGGGCCTCACCGCCTCCTGGCTGGGATCGTCGATGGCGTCGTCGAATGCGGTGTCGCGGCTGGTCTACACGATGGGCATCGAGGGTGTGCTGCCGCGCGTGTTCACCCGCGTGAACCGGCGGCTGCGGACTCCCTCGGTCGCGCTGGCCGTGATCGTGAGCGTCGTGACGGCCGGGGCGATGGCGGGGCTCGCGCTCGGCGGGGTGCCCGCCGAGGCCAAGATGGTGGTCCGGACCGCGCTGTGCATGACGTACATCCTGGTGGCGGTGGCCTCGGTGCGGTTCCTGCTGCGCATCCACGAAATGACCCGGCGTGAACGCGATTTCGCGGTCGTCGGCGCCGTGACGCTGTCGTGCACGCTCGGGCTGCTGTTCGTCACCGACGCGCTGCGTGGCAGTTTCGTCGCGGCAGGCGCGGCATCGGTGATCGTGGCGGCGGGGATCGTGTGGCACCGCCGCACCGGGCCTCGGATACGTTCTGCCATAGGCGTTTTCGACAGCCCGGAATCCGCCGATGTGCTACCCGGCGCCGGAGTGTTCGCCGTCAACGAGCGCGGCCGCATGGCCCTGGTCGGTGCGCGTCACCTCGGCCCCGGCGAGCGGTGACGACCTACCACCGCGGGGCGCCCAGCGGTCACGAGCCCCGCGCCGTGCAGAAAGCGCTCGCACTGCTGGAAGCGGTGGCGCAGCTCGGTCCGGGAGCCACCGCCAAGGACATCGCGGCCCTGACTCGGATCGCCCCCGCGACCGCCTATCGGCTGCTGAATCTGCTGGTGGCCGACGGCTATCTGGTCCGGATCGAGGATCTGTCCGGCTTCGCGCTCGGCCGCCGCACCCGCGAGCTGGCCGCGGCGGCCGAGCCGGACCCGCCCGCCGACAACGACCGCGTCCTCGCGGAGCTGCGCGCCCAGGTCCGATTCGGCATCCACCTGGCATCCTTCCACGGGGGCCGAATTCGCTTGGTGGACAAGGACCCCGACCACGAACTGAGCGGCGAGCAGACGCTGACCACGCACCTGCACGCCTCGGCGATCGGCAAGCTGCTGCTCGCCCGCGACCCGAACCTGGCGGGCCCGCTCCGCCGGGTCACCGCCTCGACCATCACCCCCGGCGCGGCGCTGCTCGAGGAACTGCACCGGGTCCGGAACGCGGACCTCGCCACCGAGGTCGACGAATGCCGTGTCGGCCGCAGTTCGCTCGCCGTCCCGGTCCGCACCGGCACCGGCAGGGCCGTGGGCGCCCTGGCCGCCATCGGCAGAACCGGCCGCTTCGCGGTCACCGACGGCGACCTGATCGACCTGCTGCGGGCCACCGCCACCCGAATTCGATTGTGAGCAGCGGAAACCGCCGCGTGCGCGCTACGCGGGTTGCTGCTCCACCACCCGGACCAGCCGCCAGGAAACGGTGGAGGCGTCGGCCGGAGGATCGAGCACCGGACGCTTTTCCACCTGCAGGTGGTAGCGGTATCCGGGTTGGTGGTCGAAGCCTTCGATGCGGTCGTAGAACAGTTCCCACGGAGCATTCGGATCGCGACGGACCTGCAGGCAGGTTTGCGGCGCGACGCCGGTACACGGCCGGGTCTGCTCGGCGACGTAGAGATCGATGACCTCGCCGACGGCGGGGCTGCTGGTCGGGGAGGAGCCGGATTCGCCCGTTGCGGCACATCCGATGACCGGAATGAGCATCAGGGCCGAGGCGACGGCCAGGCGGAGCCGCATGACAGGAAGTATGCCACGGCCCGACCGGCCGCCGAGAGCAGCGCGAACGACGCAGTGCCGACCGACAACTTGCAGCGATACGAATCGGTAGTTTCCGCCGCCCCTGACCGACTGACAGCTGCCGGACCCCTCCGGGGCGTGCGCCGGCGGGGAGGTATCCGCCCGGGTGGGGTGCCGGGCGGATACCTGATGGGAGTGCCTGTGGTGCTTGCTATTTGGCCGGTGCCGGGGGCATCGGCTGGTTGACCGTGGTGAAGTACTGCACGGCCGCGATGATGGCGACGGGTGCGGTGACCAGGATTTGCCCGGCCAGGGTGCCGAGGGCGCCGATGGCGATGATGCCGCCGAGGCAGCCGACGGCAGCGGCGGGGATGAAGGGGCCGAACATGCCGACGATGGTGGCGGCGGCG
>NZ_BDBV01000145.1 GCF_001613165.1 Nocardia mexicana NBRC 108244 | reverse complement strand
GCGCGACGACCGCGGCGCCCGCGGCCGACTCCGGCGGACGCAGCACGGTGCGCACCGCTTCGGGTAAGTGAGCGGCGTGCGTGTCGACCAGCTCGATCAGCGCCGGATCGGTGAGGGTGACGGCGGCCCGCGCGGACAACCCCGGCATGGTGTCGATTGTGACGGCTATCTCGCGAGCCGTGTCGCGAACGGCCTGTGCGGCCGCCGCGGGCAGTTCACGGCGCTCGATCGCGTCCGGTTCGGTGGGTTGGTGTGTCTTACGTTCGCAGAGAACGTTTTTCACCAGGCATTCCCTTCTTCGCAACGGTGGTGAAGCAGGTGGTGAAGACTCGGTCTGCGAAATTAGTCCCTCGCGAGAACTTAAGCAAGGCTTACCTAAAGAGTGTCTACAAGAATAGCGAACCGGTATCGCCGAGAGCAATTAGCAGGGTAACTCGCCGCGCGTCGCGTCGGCGCGTCGGTCTGTCGGGGTCCGACATGGACGAATGCCCGGTCGCTGCCGCAGAATCATTAGGTTAGCCTTGGCTGCTCATAGCAGACTCGGATGAGGGACGAGGCCCCGCGATGACGATCATGAACCGCCGGCGGATTCTGGGCGCCGGACTCGGACTGGGTGCGGCGCTGGCGCTGGGCGCATGCGGCCGCGAATCCGGCGACACCGGAATCCTGCGCGTCGGCGCCCTGGGCAAAGTATCAGCACTGCAACGGGATCCGCACGCCAACCTGAGCAACGAGAGCGATTTCCTGATCGCGTCGCTGGTCTACGACCCGCTCACGGTCCCCGGCGCCGACCCGACCGTGCAGCCGCGGCTGGCGTCGGCCTGGTCGGCGGATCCGGATCAGCGGCGGTGGGTGTTCACCCTCGCCGAGGGGGCGAAATTCCACGACGGCAGCCCGGTCACCGCCGACGATGTGGTGTGGTCGCTGCGGCGGCTGCGCGAGATCGGCGGCGAGTCGAAGATGCCGGTCGCGCGGCCGGAGGACATCGCCGCCGACGGCCCGGGGCGGGTGGTGGTGTCGGCGGCCGCGCCGAATACCCAGATCCCCCTGCTGGTTCGGCTCATGACGTTCACGGTCAAGCAGGGCACCACCGACTTCTCCGCCGCGGTCGGCAGCGGGCCGTTCCGGCTGGAGTCCTACCGGCAGGGCAACGCGCGGCTGGTGCGCAACGACACCTGGCACGGGCCGCGGCCGCGGCTGGAGGCCATCGAGGTCACCATGTTCGACAGCGTCGACGCCATGTCGAACGCGGTGCTGGGCGGGCAGATCGATCTGGCGTCCAACGTCGGGGCCATCGCGGGGCGCACCGCCGCCGGGCGCGGTGATCTCCAGATGATCCGCCGCCCCGACGACACCGCGGTCGCGATCGCCATGCGCACCGCCGACGGGCCGTTCGCCGATCCGCGGGTGCGCACCGCGCTGCGCCTGGCGGCCGATCGCGACGCCCTGGTCGCCCAGGCGTTCTCGGGCTTCGGCACCGTCGCCAACGACATTCTCGGCACCGGAGATCCGCAGTACGCGAAGGACATTCCGCAGCGCCGCCGGGATCTGGACCGGGCGCGGGCGCTGCTGGCGGAGGCGCGGTTCGACACCGGCGCGACGTATCAGCTGTTCACCAAGGAGGAGGCGCCGGGCGAGGCGGAGTCGGCCAAGCTGTTCGCCACCCAGGCGCGCGAGATCGGCGTGAATCTCGAGGTCGTGGTGCAGGAGTCGGGCACCTTCTACGACCGCACCTGGTTGCACGCGCCGCTCTACACCGTCAACTGGGGGACCAACGATTCGGTGCTGTTCTACGCCTCGAAGCTGATGGTCTCGGGCAGCAACCGCAACGAAACCGCCTTCGCCGACCGGGAATTCGACGCCGCCACCGCCACGGCGTTGGGCTCGGCGGATCCGGCCGCCGATGCCAGGGCGGGCCGGACGGTGCAGCAGATCCAGCACGAGCGCGGCGGATATCTGGTGTGGGGCATGGCCGACGGCATCGATATCGCCTCCAGCCGGGTGCGTGATCTGCCGACGCTGGGCGGATTCGGGCGGGTCCAGCTGGAGCGGGTCTGGCTGACGTGAGTACCGTCAGCGAGCGCGTCATCGCCACCGATGCCGGTCGGCGCGGCGGCGTATGGGTCGCCGCCGCCGGTCTGGTGCTGCGCCGCCTCGCGCTGCTGTTCGCGCTGCTCACGCTGGTGTTCGCGGCGATCTCACTGCTGCCCGGCGATGCCTCGCGGGCGGCGCTGGACCGCGGTGCGACCCCGGAGGCGGTGGCCGCCAAGCGACACGAGCTGGGGTTGGACCGTCCACTGCCGCAACGCTTCTGGTCGTGGTTGAGCGGTGTGGTGACCGGTGATTTCGGCACCACGGTGCACGGCCGGTCGATCGCCGATCTGCTCGTGTCCTCGGCGCCCCAGACGCTGCTGCTGGGCGGTCTCGCGTTCGCGCTCACCGTGATCGCCTCGATCGGCCTCGGAATGTGGTGGGCGGCACGGCCTTCCGGGTGGGTGGCGCGGGTGCTGCAGCCCGCGACCGCGATGGTGGTCGCCCTGCCGGAGTTCGTGGTCGCGGCGGTGCTGATCATGATCTTCTCGTTCGTGGCGGGCTGGCTCCCCGCGGTGACGGTGGCGGGGAGGTCCGGATTTCCGGCCACCGCGGACATGCTGGTGCTGCCCGTCCTCGCGCTGGCGGTGCCGCAGACCGGCTGGAACACCCGCGTCATTCGCGGGGCCCTGGCCGACGCCGCCCGCGCTCCGCACGTGGAAAACGCCGAGCTGGAAGGCATTTCCCCGCGCCAGCTGATGGTGCGCCACGTCTTTCCGGTCGCGCTGCCCGCCATCGCCGCCTCCTACGCGACGACGGTCGGGATGCTGCTCGGCGGTGCGCTGGTGGTCGAGAGCCTGTTCAACTACCCCGGGTTGGGGGCATTGCTGGCAGGTTCGGTCGCCGACCGCGACACGGCACTGGCCGCGGCGACGGCGGCCGTGGCCGGGGCGACGATCATGTGCGTGCTGCTGGCCGCGGACGGCCTGCGCGCCTGGGCGATGCGGGGGCGGCGATGAACGCAGCGTTCATGCCGTCGGCGGCTGAAAGCGATCCCGGCCAAAAGCGTGCCGGGAATGTGAGTGTGAAGCGTGCCGGGGCGCGCGTGCCGCAGGGGCCGGGACGGGAGCGCGGCGATGACTAGAGCGCTGGTGGTTCGGGCGTTGCCCGCGCTGGTTGTGGTGGTCATGGCCGTGGTGGGGCCGTGGCTGGCGCCGCGGGATGTGGATGCCACCGTCGGAATTCCTTTTGCCGCACCGAGTTCGGAGGCGTTGCTGGGTGGGGATCGGCTCGGGCGGGACGTGTTCAGCGAGCTACTGCACGGGGGTTGGGGGCTGATCCTGCTCGCGGCGATCATCGCGGTGACGGTGACCGGGCTGGCGGCCGTGCTGGGATCGGTGGCCGCGTTGTGGCCGCGGCTGGGGGTGTTCATCGAGCGCGGGGCCGATCTGGCGATCCTGCTTCCGGCCGTGCTGGCGCTGTTGCTGGTGGTGGTGTCGTGGCCGCAGTCCGGTGCCCTCGGCGTGATGCTGGTGGCGATCGCCTTCGGAACCCCGTACTCCGCAAGGGTTTTCGCCGCGGCCGCCGCCGGGGTCGCGGCGACCGGGTACGTCGAGGCGGCTCGGCTCAGCGGGGAGTCCCCGGCCTTCCTGATCACGCGGGAGATGCTGCCCAATATGCGCGAGCTCTTGTTCACCCAGCTCGGCCTGCGTTTCGTGGAAGGGGTTTACATCGTGTCGACCGCGGCGTTCCTCGGGCTGCCCGCCGAACTCGGGCAGTCGAACTGGGCGGTCATGGTGCGGGAGAACGCCTCCGGGATCCTCTTGAATCCGTGGGCGGTGGTGGCGCCGAGCCTGGCCATCGGCGTCGTGGCGGTCAGCGCGAATCTGTTCGCGGCCGCGCTCGGTCGACGGGAGGTGAGCCGGACGTGATTGTGGTGGAAGATCTTTCGGTGACGGTAGCGGGCGGCGCCACGCTGCTAGAGCCGATCTCGCTGGAGGTGCCGGAGGGCGGCGTCACGGCATTGCGCGGACCGTCCGGGTGCGGCAAATCGACGCTGATGAGGGCGCTGCTCGGCCGGATCCCGGCGGGTGCCGCTGCGGCGGGCACGGTGCGGGTGGGCGGTCACGACGTGCTGGACCTGGATGCTGCCGCGCTGCGGCGATTCCGGCGGGAGCAGATCGCCTTCGTCGGCCAGGACCCCGGCGTCGCCCTGAACCCGACCATGCGGGTCCGGTCGCTGCTCGGTGAATTGGCCGATCACACACGGTCGTTGGAGGCGCTGTCGGCCGTCGAACTCCCCGAGTCGTACCTGCGGCGCCGTGCCGCCGAACTGTCCGGCGGCGAGCAACGCCGAATAGCCTTGGCCCGCGCGCTCGCCCGCCGCACCCCGGTGCTGGTGCTGGACGAACCGTTGGCGGGCCTGCACGGCCGCCTGCGCACCGCGGTGGTCCGGCTGCTGCGCCGCCTGTCCGACGACCACGGCACCACCGTCGTGATCTCCGGCCACAACACCGCCGCCCTGCACGAACTCACCGACCACCAGGTGATGGTCGGCGGAGAGCTGCTGTCCGCGATCGAATCTCGGTCGGAGAGCCACCGTCCGCGCGGGGTGCAGGCCAACGGCTCTGCAGACCGTGCTCCATACCCCGCGATGGGCGGATCCGACGACAGGACGGCCGCAGGCACGAACGGGCACACGGGGCACGCGCATGGTTCCGATGCGGATTTCACCGTGCCGGGCCGCGGCGGGTCGGAGTCCGAGGCAGTGCAACGGCCAGAGCCCGAGGGCCCGCAGCGCGTGGGGCCCGAGGCGGTGTCGCGTGCGACCGCAGCTGCCGATGGGCCTCGTCGGCTGCGAGGCGGTGAAAGCCTCACGGCCGCATCCGATCCGGAGCCGGACAGGGTGCCGCGGGGGACCGCCGGTGATCGGCCCGGAGAGCACGCAGACGACCCCGTGCGTGCGGAGGACGGGGATGGGGCAGGTCTGGGTGGTGTGCGCGCGGAGGGCGAGGGAGGCCTGGGTGCTGTGCGTGCCGAGGGCGAGGTGGGTCTGGGTGGTGTGCGTGCCGAGGGCGAGGTGGGTCTGGGTGGTGTGCGTGCCGAGGGCGAGGCAGATCTGGGTGGTGTGCGCGCGGAGGGTGAGGGAGGCCTGAGTGGTGTGCGTGGGGAGGGTGAGGCAGGTCTGAGTGCTATGCGTGCGGAGGACGGGGGCGAGGCGGACCCGGGTGCGGCGCATGAAATGAACGGGCGCGGGATCGAGGTTGGGGGCAATGGTGTTGATGGGCAAGTGCTTTCGGTGTCCGGCGTCGGGGTAACGATCGGTCGGCGGCACGTGCTCGCGGATATCGACCTCAGGTTGGGGCCGGGGGAGGCTCTGGCGGTGGCTGGGCCGTCTGGGGCGGGCAAGTCCACGCTTGCGCGGGCCGTGGTGGGGCTGCGGCGGCCGGTGGCGGGAACGGTGCGGGTCGACGGGCGGGTCGCGCTGGTTCCGCAGGACAGTATGGGCAGTCTGAATCCGCGTCGCACGGTGGCGCAGACCCTGTCTCGGCCGCTGCGGCGGCATCGGCGGGTGCCGAGATCGGAAATGGCCGAGTCGATCACGGATCTGCTACGCACCGTCGAATTGAATCCCGAACTGGCACAACGCTATCCGCACGAGCTGTCCGGCGGGCAGCGGCAGCGGGTGGCGCTGGCGCGTGCTCTGACCCTCGACCCGGCGGCGCTGGTCTGCGACGAGATCACCTCGGCGCTGGACCACGACACCGCCACGGCGATCATGACCCTGCTCGACCGGTTGCGCCGCGACCGCCAGCTGGCGCTGCTGGTGATCACCCACGATATGGACGTGGTGTCGCGCTACTGCACCCGCATGAGCGTCCTGGAGTCCGGCCGAATCGTAGAGTCCGGCCCGATTCCCGGCATCCTGACCGCCCCCACACACGATGCGACCCTCGCGCTGCTCGGCTGAAGAGTGCGGGGCTGAGGAGTGCGGGGGGCTGAAGAGTGCGCGGGCTGAAGAGTGCGCGGGCTGAAGAGTGCGGGGCCGCTGAAAAGCGCGGGCCGCGTTCATCGCATCGGGTGGAGAGTAGGACCGCCTCGGGCGTTCTGCCGGATCGAGGTGCTATTCGCAACATTGGCGGAGAGGTAGAGGTGCCCCGGGCGGGGACACCTCTACCTGGTGGGTCGGGGTTCAGTTGGGGGCGGCCATGTCCATGACCTGGTAGATGCCGACGGTGCCGCCGTTGGCCAGGTGGGGGTGCCCGGTCAGCAGTTTGTCGACCGCGTCGGCGTCGTCGGCCTCGATGATGGCGTACCCGGCGATGTGGTCCCCGCCCGCTTTCGGGTCCGATATCTCCTGGGTGGGGTTGCCCGGGTCGGTGAGCGCGGGCCCGGCGCCGGCGTCCCAGGCCAGCCATGCCTTCGCGAACGCCTGCGCTTGCTCGGGCGGGATGCTGGCGAACATCTCCTGCGGTGACATCGGCGACCGGTACAGAACCAGGAACTTCGACACGGCGATCATCCTTTCGTAGAGGCACTCACGTGCTGTGCTGCATCGAACGAGAACGAACACTACGAACGAGTAAGGACAGGTTCTGTCCTTACTTTCGGGCATTCTGATCACATGTTGGAGACTTCTGCCCGTTTGCTGCGACTGCTGTCGCTGCTGCAATCACGCCCCGAATGGCCGGGTCCGGAGCTGGCCGACCGACTCGATGTCACCGTTCGAACGATACGCCGGGACGTCGAAAGGCTTCGTGCGCTCGGATATCCGGTGCATTCGCTGCGCGGCAGCGCGGGCTATCGACTCGGCGCGGGGAGTGCGCTGCCGCCTCTGTTGCTCGACGACGAGGAAACCGTCGCTGTAGCTATCGGATTGCGGACGGTCAGTGGCGGAGGTGGGGTGACCGAGGCGGCCGGGCGGGCGCTGGCCAAGCTGAACCAGGTGCTGCCGTCGCGGCTGCGGCATCGCCTCGACACCGTGCAGCGCGCGGTCACCCGTGTCGACGCCACGGCATCACGCCTGGACTCCGACGTCCTGCTCGCCCTCACCGACGCGTGCCGGCGGCGGGAGCGGCTGCGGTTCGACTACACCGACAACACCGGCCGCGAGACCGTGCGGGACGTAGAACCACACGCCGTGGTCGGCCTGTTCCAGCACTGGTATCTCGTCGCCTTCGACACCGGGCCGAACGACTGGCGATCGTTCCGCATCGACCGTATCCGCCCGCGCACGCCCACTGGACCCCGCTTCACCACACGGACCCCGCCCGGTGGGGACTTCGCCACTTATCTGGCCGATCGCATGTCCGCCGGGGCATGGCCCTGGCAGGCCACCGTCACCCTGCACGGTCCCGCGTTCGAGGTCGCCGATCGGCTGTGGCCCGGCATGGGCATGCTGGAAGCCGTCGACGACCATCACTGTCTGCTGCACGTCGGCGGTGACTCGCCGACGTCGTTGGCGTGGATGATCACCTCGCTGGACACCGACTTCACCGTCACCGAGCCACCCGAACTCGCCGAAGCGCTCAGAACCCTCGCTTACCGCTGCCTCCAAGGGGTCGCCACTTGACCCGTCGCGCTCAATCAGCGGTCGAGTCGTACAGGTATCGGGCGGCCGACGTCAGCCACCAATTCAGCTGCCACATCTGAGCCGTACCCGGCACCCGTCGAGACACCCGGACCCGTCGGCCCGAGCGGAAATCAGGGTAGAGGCGGCATCTGAGGTTGCTGCCGAACCGCGCTGAGATCGGCTGTGGCGCAGTACACGTATCCGTGTGGACGGCTGTCGCGTCCTCGTCGCCGAGACAGGTTCGATCGGCCCCGTTGCGACGCCGATTGTGGCGGACGACGGCAGTTCGGCAGTCGCCGCTGTAAGGGGTGCGGGAATCGACTTTTGCGTGCGTAATGCGTTGTGCCCGTATAAAATCGAACATATGAACGAATTGTCCGTCTACGCTGACACCAGCGCCGAACTGGTGGATCGGCTCCGCGCCGCGCACCAGGCGCTGGCGGTGGCGCAGGCGGAGCGGATTCGTCTGGAGACGATGCTGTACCGGCGGCGGCGCTGCCAGGAATTGGAGTTGCGGGTCAATCCCGCCTTCGCCGGGCAATCCACGGCCACCGAGGTCGGCGTGATCCTGAAATCCTCTCAGCGGCAAGCGGACCGCGACATCGCCATCGGACTCGCCCTCGAACACGCGCTCCCGTGCACGCGAAAAATGTTCGGCGACGGGCGCATCGACTTGCCGAAGGTGCAGATCATCTGCGCCGAACTGCAGAACGTCGCTCCCGAGCTACTCGCCGTCCTGGAACCCCGGATCGCCGCCTACGCCGAAACGGTCGATCCGTCCCGGTTGAAGCGCACCATCCGCCGCTGGGTCTTGGAGGCCGACCCCGCCGGAGAAGTCAAGCGGCGCAAGCAGGCCGAGCACGATCGCTACGTACAGGTGACAGCGCACGACAACGGCACGGCCCTGGTCGATGCGGTTCTCCCCGCCGCCGGAGGCCAAACCCTGTACGAGCGCCTACGCGAGATGGCGAACACGCAGTGCTGCACGAACGACCCCCGCACCAGCGGGCAACGCCGCGCCGACGCTTTGGTCGCCCTGGCCGACGGCTCCGCGCGGCTGACCTGCCAGTGCGGCCGCCGCGCCTGCCCCCACGCCGATATCACCGCGGACGAGCCGCGCAGACCTCTGATCCAGGTCGGGGTATCAGCGGAGACCTTGGCCGGACTGCAGGACAACCCGGCCCTCCTCGCAGGCTTCGGAGCCGTCGACGCCGACCTGGCCCGCCAGATAGCCCGCCACGCCCGCTACCAGGTCTTCCCCGAACCCGAAGCCACCAGCCTGAACCAGCCCACCACCGTCATCGCCCCACCCGGATCGAACAGCACGACCACCGACCGACCAGGCGGGCATGCCGATGCCGCCCGCCGGGCCGACGAAAACGGGCCCGCCGCTGCCACCGCCGAGCCCGGGTCCGGTAGTAGGACAACGGATCGGCCGGGTGGGTGCGCCGATGCGGCCCGCCGGGTCGGCGAGAACGGGCCCGCCGCTGTCATCGTCGAGCCCGGGTCCGGTTGCAGGACAACGGACCGGCCGGGTGGGTGCGCCGATGCGGCCCGCCGGGTCGGCGAGAACGGGCCCGCCGCTGTCATCGCCGAGCCCGGGTCCAGTTGCAGGACAACGGATCGGCCGGGTGGGTACGCCGATACCGCCCGCCGGGCCGACGAAGTAGTCATTGCGTCCGGCACCGACATTGGTGCCACGCAGCGGCCGCGCAATGATGCCGGTGCTGATCGGTCAGGCACCGCTGCCGTTGATCATCGGCAACGTTCTTCCGGTCACACCACCTACGTTGGCTGGCAAGGCGGTCACCGCACGCACACCATTGACGCGGATAGCTCCCACGGGTATGAGCACCACACGCCCAGCACTCATGCCGATAGCTCGCGTGGGTATGAGCACCGTATGCAGGGCAGTCATGCCGAGAGCCAGCATGGCGATGATCACCAATCGTTGGCGGTTCCCGGCGCCGAGCAGGTTCGTGCGAAACCCGGTCAATTCGTGAGGCCCCCTGATCCGGGAACGGGTAAGACGGAGTCGCGGTATCGGCCCGGTGCTCGGCTGGCTGCTCTTGTCCGTGCTGTTGATGGTGGGTGTCGGGCGCCCGGGTGCGGGACTCCTGCCGTTGCCACCGATCTCGATCATCACGTTCCGTTCAATCATGCCGACCCGGCTCGCGGGGGTCGTACTACCGAGGCCAATCTCAGTTGTTGCTGCCGTCGTCACCACCGGTTGAAGACGCTCGCCGATAACGATGCCAATGGGTGGCGAACTCGTCAGTATCCCGGTCGCCGCCAGGAATGGCTCACGCCCACAGGCGAATCGGTGATCACTGAACCCGAAGGTGCCGATTATCTGTTCCCGCGTGAGCCTGTCGCGCCGGCAGGTGTCATCGATGTTCCCGTCCCCGGCAGGTATGCCCGCTCGCCGATAGACGGCAGCGATATCGAATCCGGACTCCGCGACTGGGTCCATGCTCACGTCCCGCCCGGCCGACGACGCCGACCGCGCCGCGTGCCAGAGGTGTTCGTGGCGAATTCGGATCTGCCGCCACCGTTCTGACGGCAATGCCACGTTCCGAGCGCGGCCAGGTCAGTTGCCTGTTCGGTTACGATTGCGAAATGGTGCCTGCTGACGTCGCCGGTTTCTGTGGGGGAGGGGCACATTGATCGAGATGATGCTGACAGTCCCCGAGGACTCGACGTCTGACGCGGTGCAGCTGGGGCGTTTCCTGCGGCGGTCCACCGGCGCCGAGTTCCTGGTGGAGTCTGGGGTCATGCACAGACGCAGCCTCGTTCCGGATGCCGAGACTGTGCGGGTAGTCGCCCGATCGGTCAGCTTGATCGCTCTCGCCGGCGGGCCGCTGGTCGCGGCGATCAAGATGCTCCCGGACTACGTCCGTGCGCGCCGGACCTCGATCAAAGTTGTTGTGTGGGACGGTAACGGCGATCAGAAGGTCGAGGTGGAACTCAGCTCGGTCAACGCCGAGGACGCGATGCGCGTCATCGAGCGAGCATTGAGCAGTGAACAGGGCAGTGTCACCGCCGCCAGTCCCGACGGTGACCGGGAAGATTCGAGCGGGCGCGAGCCAGGAGTGCGCCGCCGAGGTCCTGCGCAAAGCGACCCGAGCAGCATCGACGCCGATTGACCGTCCAGAACTCGGCGCTCGCGCCCACCGAACTCGAAACCTCCTGCTGCGGAAGCTAACCAGTGCGGATCATCCATCGGCTAGCGGACTGGTGGTCAAGCTCCGGGCCTGGTGAATTCGCCGTCACGCACGCCTGCGGTGAAGGCGTCCCATTCGCCCGGAGTGAAGACCAAGGCGGGGCCGGTTGGGTTCTTGGAGTCGCGGACGCCGACCATGCCCGCGTCGAGATGGGCAACCTCTACACAATCGCTGCCGCCTGCGCTTCGGCTGGACTTGAACCACTTCGCCCCGGTCAGATCTACATTCACTGCACATACTCCTTGGCTACCTGCCGTAGCAGATGCTTGCTGTCGGGCACTGCCAACGCTACCCCGTGGATCACGTTGAACGCCTTGCGATACCTCCGCACGCTGTCTGTTCGCTCCAGATACATGTCCCCCGGGTAGCTCTCGATGAAGACCACGGGCGGCTCGTGCGGGTAGCCCTTACTGTCCACTCCGAAGTCCAGGAGGGTGAAGGGGCCGGTCGCGATACCGAGCGGGAAGCCCACCGAGTTGGGCAGAATCCGAACCCGCACGTTTGCAGGCATGTCGGCAAGATGTCGGAGCTGCTTCGACATGACTACCGGGCCGCCGACGACACGGTGTAACACTCCCTCGTCCACCACCAGGTCGACCGAGAGAGGAGACACTTTGCGCATGATGAGGTGCTGTCGCTCGCGCCGGACACGAATGCGCCGCTCCAATTCGGGGACAGTGTCATCAGGGAAGTAGAGCGTATCGAGCGCTCTAGCGTAATCCGGTGTCTGGAACAGACCGGAGATCAGGTCAGGTCGGTAGATGCGTAGTTCTTCGGCTGCCGCCTCGAGACCCATATACAGGTTGAAGGTGTTTCTGATGATGTCGCCGTACTGATGCCACCAGTTGGGCACCTTCCCCTGCGCCGCAAGCGCTTTCAACGCGGACAGCATGTCGCGCTGCTCGTACAGTTCACACAGCGCTGCGAGATGGTCGTCGTGGATGACCGACGCCGTGCCGGTTTCGAGGCGCTGCAGGGTGCCGTCGCCGACGCCGATCGCCTTGGCCGCGTTGCGGATCGACAGGCCGTACCCCTGCCGCATATCGCGCAGGTAGCGGCCCAATTGCCGTCGCGGTACACCGATCGCCAGTTTCGTATTCGCCGGTCCGCCCTTGGTCTCGCTCATGTGTGGTTCCTCCGTCGGTCGTGGATCACGCAGAGTGCTGGTGGTGGATCACGGGAACCAAAATCTGTGGATCACAGAACGGACGCCTCTTGGATCATTTGCTGGGAGAACGCGAAAACCCCCATGGATTACTTATCGAATCATCCAGAAGTGCCCAGTGTGTGCTTCGATCCCCGTTGTGTACCCGGCTGCGCGGTCGACGTTCTCTCCGGTTCGGCGCTGCGAGTTGGCTACACCCTACACCCAGCATCGGCGACCAGGGGGTCAATCGATGGCCAATACAGATGGCATGCTGCCGCAACGCGATCCGGGCTTCTGGACAATTGATTTTGGTTTATCCATTCCGCCAGCGCTGAGACTGCGGTTTCCGAAAGTAGATGATGTCACGCGGGAACTCCTCGCTCGAACGCTTACCGGCCTGCGGGCGTGGAATCCCGAATCTTCCTGCCCGCGCGGTGGTGCGTCCCTCGCGGGCAGGGGGCCAATGTCTCCGGAGGAGCCGTGAGCTGGGCGGAGGTGTTCCGAGGTCCGGCGGCGATCAGCTACCTGGACAAGGACGTATCCGGATCGCGGCAGTCGGCCGACGAGGAACGAATACGTTCGCACGCGAAGCGTCTGGGATACAACCTGGTGAAGACGATAGCGTTCGGCAGCCGGACCGACCGGCCGATGCGGCGGCTGATCAATGTGGTCGAACGTCTGGGAGTCGAGACCGTCTTCGTTCCCAATCTGCATCATCTCGACGGCTCCGAAATTCCCCGGGAATTGCGCGATATAGCGACCGTCATCACGGTTGATCCGGAAAGTACGTATAAACGAAGGCGGCGAAGGGCGGTGTCTTGATGTCCGGAAAATATCCGTGGAGGGCGGTTCGGATGAACGGCGGGCCGGTAGCCTGGAGAAAACCTGAGCTTTTCGCGCGGTGGGCGATCGTGACTACCGGCGGCGGCTGCGGCAGCCACGATGGTCCGTGCCCGAATGGGGTATGGGGGCCGTACCACAGCCTCGCCGATGCGGAGTCGGCCGCGAAGTTCGTGACGGCGGTACACAATCCGCACGTGGTGCCGTACTGGTCGCGGGGTAACGGGGTCGAGGCCGGGCCATTATGAGTGGCGGGTACGCGGTCCGTGCTGAGGATGGCGGCGAGACTGCGACCGGCTTGCCGGGCACAGCAACATCGGAACGGCAGCAGGCGGCGCTTACACTCGATTGGTGTCGGGTGCAGCTACCTCATCGGTGCCGGTCGGGGGTCGGCAGGCGCGCTGGCAACCGCACAACGATGCGCGGCGGGTGCGCCTGGTGGAGGCGGCGATCGAACTGCTGGAGGAGAACCCGCCGGGTACGGGTCTCTCGGCGCAGCAGATCGCGGCGCGCGCAGGGTTGGCGAAATCCGTTCTGTACCGGCAGTTCTCCGGCCTGGAGGAGCTCGAGCGCCGGGTCCGGACCACGATCGGCGAACGGTTCACCGATGCGCTGGACGCCGCGCTGGACATCGGCGACGGGTCGATCGGGGAAATCCTGGCCCGCGCGGTCGCCGTGGTCGTGGACTGGATCGGCGATCACCCGCGTCAGCACGAATTCCTGCGCACCGGTCCCGCGGCGGGCGATCCGGAGGACCGGGATGCGCTGAGCGGCTTGATGATCCGCATTACGGCGCGAGGCGAGGGGCTGGTGTCCGGGCTGGCCGGTGCCGTCGGCGTGGCCGACCCGCCGGTCGTGGACACCATGACCTTCGCCATCGTCTCCATGGCCGAGGCGACCGTGACCCGGTGGGCGCACGAGCCCGATCCGACGTTGAGCCGGGCCGAGCTGATCTCCGAGGTCGCGAGCTATGCCTGGAGCATTCTGGACGGCGTGGCCCGCGCCCACGGCCTCACGCTGGACCGGGACCAGCCGCTGCTGCAGCTGATCGAGGCTCTGGCCGTCGCGCAGGACGGACAGTGATTCCGGCCAAAAGCGTGCCGGAAATCCGGAAATAAGGGTGGGGCGTGCCGGAAATCAGGGTGGGGCCGTGCCGGAATCAGGCGGGGGCGCGTCCGGACCATGGGTGCGGGCGCGCCGGGACCACGAGTGGGGGCGCGCCAGGACCATGGGCGAGGGCGCTGACTGGACTCACGCCGCCCGGCGCACGGGTTCGCTGCGGTAGCGGGACGTGGGTCCGTCGATATTCAATGCGCGCCACAGCATTCGAGCCGGTGCGGGCAGCAGCCCGAGATCGTCGGCCAGCTTGCGCACGTCGTCGAAGTAGCCCGACAGGATCCGCCGCGAGGCCGGTGCCCGCCAGAACGCCTCCTTGATGACCTCGCGCGGGATGTCGAAGCGCCGGGCGAACGAGCGCGGCGGCGCCATGATCTCCCCGGCCAGCCACCGCATCGCCAGCGGAAAGGCCAACGCGCACACCGCCTTCGCGGGCACGCCCATCTTGTCGATGTGGGCGTGCAGGTACTTGTGGGCGAACGAGATGTGCCGTGCCTCCTCGGCGACATGGATCTGCATGGTGCGCAACACCATCGGCGGCATTGCGCCGTCGGCGCGGATGACCGCCTTCTGATAACGGTCGATGGGCTCCTCGCCGCCGAGGATGCCGATGAACAGGATGACGTGGAAGTAGCCGCCCGCCACCCCGATCAGCGGCGAGAACAGCTTGAACGCGGGCCGCATCCCGGGCACGTCGACGCCGATCCGGTTCACCAGCTCCTGGAACATCTGGATGTGGTTGCACTCTTCGGTCATCTCGTGCAGGCAGTACCGGAACTCGGGCGACCCGTTGGGCAGCTTCATGATGTACTGCATCATTCCCCGGATCAGGATGCTCTCGAATGCGGCGCCGACCTTCACGACATTGGCGATGCGCCACATGCCGATCTCGATCTGCTGCTGCCGCGGCAGCTCCCGGTACCAGCGGGTCGCCCCGAGCGGGTCGATCTCCGGGTCGAGCACCCATCGCGGATCGTCCGGGTCGATCGCCAGCTCCGGACTGTCCCAATCGATGTCGAGGTAGGGATCGAAATGCCGGTGCACCGATCCTTCCGACAGGGTGGTCAGCGCCTCGCGGTATTCGGGGCCGAACGGGTCGGTGTGCATGGTGTCGGACAGCGTCATCGGTGCCTCCTGAACTCGAACTCACCGTCGAGAATACGTGGGACTCAGAGTCCCACACAACTGTCTTCCCGGATCGACACGTGATCGCGATCACGGAGGGTGCCGAATGTGGTGGTGCGCGTGGCGCAACCGCAGTGCCCCTGGGATCTGGATGATGGAGGGGTGCGTCCGAAAAAAGCCGGTGCTCGCGCCGTTTCCAAGGTCCGCGCCGGCGTGCTGGCGGTCGTCGCGGCGGCGGTCGTGCTGTCCGGATGCGGTGTGGGGGAGGACCTGCCGCCGATTCCCGAGGGAATTCCGCCGGGCGCGGGAACACCCGTCCCCGCGATCGATCTCGACGCGCCCGGGCGCACGGCCGTGCAGCTGCGCGGCTGGGCCGAGGAGCAGTCCGACGCCCTCGGCATCCCCGTGGTGGCGCTGGAGGCGTACGGATACGCCGCGGCCATCATGGCCCGCTCGCGCCCGGACTGCGGCATCGCCTGGACCACCCTCGCCGGAATCGCGCGGGTCGAGAGTAAGCACGGCAGTCACGGCAGTTCCCGCCTCGACGCCGACGGTCAGGTGAGCCCGCCGATCCGCGGCGTGCCGCTGGACGGATCCCCGGGCATCCAGCGGATAGTCGACGAGGCCGCGACCTCGGACCCCGCCGAGCCGGTCTACGTGCGCGCGATGGGCCCGTTCCAGTTCCTCCCCGAAACCTGGCAGCGCTGGGGCGCGGACGCCAACGGCGACGGCACCGCCGATCCGGACAATATCGATGACGCCGCCCTCACCGCCGCCCGCTACCTGTGCGCCAGCGGCGGGAACCTCACCACCCCCGAGGGCTGGCAGCAGGCGCTGTTCACCTACAACCGCTCCACCGCGTACATGAACAAGGTGCGCAACCACGCCGCCGCCTACAGCGTCGGCCGGAGGGCCTGAGTACGGGTAGTTGCCCGGTGGCATGTGGCCGGAATGAGGAAGCCCTCCTACGTTAGGCTCGCGTGTGCACGGGTTCGCCGTGCGACCTGCTCATGGACGGCGGTGGGCGGGACCGAGTCAGCAGCCGAAGGAGTGTCGTTTTCGTGGCCATCATCGAACAGGTCGGAGCGCGCGAGATCCTGGATTCGCGCGGCAACCCCACCGTCGAGGTCGAGATCGCTCTCGACGACGGCACCCTGACCAGGGCTGCCGTGCCGTCGGGCGCCTCCACGGGCGAGCACGAGGCCGTGGAGTTGCGCGACGGTGGTGAGCGCTACGGCGGCAAGGGTGTGCGCAAGGCCGTGGAGGGGGTCCTCGACGAGATCGCACCGGCCGTGATCGGCCTGGATGCCGTCGAGCAGCGCACCGTCGACCAGGTCCTGCTGGATCTGGACGGCACCCCCGACAAGTCCCGCCTGGGCGCGAACGCGCTGCTGGGCGTGTCGCTGGCGGTGGCCCGCGCGGCCGCCGAATCGTCGGGCCTGGAACTGTTCCGCTACCTCGGCGGTCCGAACGCGCACGTGCTGCCGGTGCCGATGATGAACATCCTCAACGGTGGTGCGCACGCCGACACCAGCGTCGACGTGCAGGAGTTCATGATCGCCCCGATCGGCGCGCCCACCTTCCGGGAGGCGCTGCGCTGGGGCGCGGAGGTCTATCACGCGCTCAAGGGCGAGCTGAAGAGCAAGGGCCTCAACACCGGCCTCGGCGACGAGGGCGGCTTCGCTCCCGATCTGCCGGGCGGCACCCGCGAGGCCCTGGACCTGATCGTGGCCTCCATCCAGAAGGCGGGCTACAAGGTGGGCACCGACGTGGCGCTGGCGCTGGACGTCGCGGCCACCGAGTTCTACACCGCCGGTAGCGGTTACAAGTTCGAGGGCAGTGTGCGCTCGGCCGAGGAGATGACCAAGTTCTACGGCGAGCTGCTGGCCGCCTACCCGCTGGTCTCCATCGAGGACCCGCTGGCCGAGGACGACTGGGACGGCTGGGTCGCGCTCACCGACCAGATCGGCGACAAGGTGCAGCTGGTCGGCGACGACCTGTTCGTCACCAACCCGGAGCGCCTCGAGGACGGCATCGAGAAGGGCGCCGCGAACGCGCTGCTGGTCAAGGTGAACCAGATCGGCACGCTCACCGAGACCCTGGACGCGGTCGAGCTGGCGCATCGCAACGGCTACAAGTCGATGATGAGCCACCGGTCCGGCGAGACCGAGGACACCACCATCGCCGACCTGGCGGTGGCCGTCGGCAGCGGCCAGATCAAGACCGGTGCCCCGGCCCGCAGCGAGCGCGTCGCCAAGTACAACCAGCTGCTGCGCATCGAGGATGCGCTGGGTGATTCGGCTCGCTACGCCGGGGACGTTGCGTTCCCCCGCTTTGAGTTCGAGGGATAGTACCGTCGGAGCTGTCGTGTTGCGGCGCCCGCGATCCGCGGGTGCCGCCACGAATTCAGCCGACTTTCGAGGTGTGAGATGACAGAGCGACGCGGGGCCGGTCCGGCAGGACGCGGGGACCGCCGCTCGTCGCGGGCCGCCGGATCGCGCACGCGGAAACCGGCCGCGG
>NZ_BDBV01000144.1 GCF_001613165.1 Nocardia mexicana NBRC 108244 | reverse complement strand
CGTTCCGGCTGTCGCCGCGAACGCCGCGCTCCCGGCCGATCCGGCCGCCGCCCTGATGAACGGCCTCGCACTGCCCGCGCTGCCGGGCGTCGACATGCTGTTCAAGCCGTTCCTGGACCTGCTGTCCTCCTTCGGCACCGGCGTCATGGGCTCGCTCAACCCGGCGAATCTGCTCAGCCAGTCGTCACAGGTCATCCAGAGCGCGATGTCGGTCGGCCAGGGTGCGCTGAAGAGTGTCGGCGAGGTGTGGGAGGGCCAGTCCTCCAACAGCGCGCAAGCCGCGGGCCAGCAGACTCAGGTCCAGGGCGAGGACGCCGCCCAGCGCGGCTTCGACATCTCCAAGCTCACCGAGGAGGCCGCGGCGGTCGTACAGCGCGGCAACGTCCAGCTCACCGCCGTCGCGAATGCCTTTGCGGCGCAGGCCTCCACGCTGGCTCCACTGATCTTCACGCCACCGGCCCAGGCCACGCTGATCGGTCTCGCCACCGAGCATCTGGGCCAGGCGGTCGCGATCACCAATGCCACCCGCGGTGAGCTGGGCGGCTACACCGGCCAGCTGGCCGGTGTCGTCCAGCAGGTGCTGGGCGCCAACGGCCCGCAGGCGGCCCAAGCGGCCCAGTCGGTGGCGGAGAGCGTGGGCCAGCCGATCATGGAGCAGGCGCAGCAGCTGATCTCGGGCGGCGGCTCGGACACCATGGCCGCGGGCCTCGGCGATTCGGCCACGGGCGGCACCTCCACGTATTCGTCCTCCTTCGGCGGCAACGGCGCGCACGCCGGATCCGGTGGCGGCGGCATGGGAGGCGGCGGCGGAGCGGCCGGTGGCCTCGGCGGAGTCGGCGGCCTCGGCGGCGGTGCGGGCGCCACCCCCGGCGGGCCCGGCGCCTCGGTGACGGGAGCGCGGCCCGGCATGGGCGGCATCCCGGGCATGCCGTTCGGCCCCGGAATGTCCGGCGTGGCCGGGCAGGGCATGGGCTCGGGCTTCATGGGCGCTCCCGGTGCCGCCGGTCAGCGCAACAACGAGGAGGAGCACGACCGCAACGTGCAGCCCTACCAGAGCCCCACGGGCAATACCGATCTCACCGGCGCGCTGGGCGAGACCGCGCCCGAGGTCATCGGCCAGACCCATCACGACGAGATCATCAACGATTACGAGATGGATCAGCTGTAGGTTGACGCCAGCCAGACCGGCCCGGGCCCCTTCGGCCCGGGCCGGTCTCGTTTTCGTTCCGCTCGAATCACATAGAACGCGTTACATAATCGGACCCCGGCCGCGCTATCGAAGAACCTCGAAGGCCACGCCGACCCAAGCACCCCCACGCTCCGACAAACGCTGCCCGCCAGGCGGATACGCCGGTCAGTGGGACGCGTTCGCCGATCTCCTGACAGTTCCGCCCGGCTCGGGCTAGGATCTCGACAGTTATTAGAATCTGTTCTAGTTTGCAGCGAGCCGAGAGGATGCCTCGATGCGCTTCACCTATGCGGAGGCGATGACCGATCCCGCGTACTACATCCCGCTGGCGCAGGCCGCGGAGGCCGCGGGGTTCCACGGCATGTCGATCGCCGACAGCATCGCGTATCCGGCGGAATCGGATTCGACCTATCCGTACACGCCCGACGGTTCCCGGGAATTTCTCGACGGCAAGCCGTTCATCGAGACGTTCGTGCTGTCGGCGGCCCTGGCGGCCGCGACGAAGACGCTGCGGTTCAACCCGTTCGTGATCAAACTGCCGATCCGCCCGCCGGTCCTGGTCGCCAAGCAGACCGCGTCGCTGGCGTATCTCAGCAACAACCGGTTCGCCCTCGGCGTCGGGATCAGCCCGTGGCCGGAGGACTTCGAGATCATGGGCGTGCCGTTCGAGCGCCGCGGCAAGCGGATGGACGAATGCATCGAGGTGGTCCGCGGGCTGTGCACCGGTGAATACTTCGAATACCACGGCGAGTTCTACGACATCCAGAAGATCAAGATCACCCCGGCGCCGACGGAGCCCGTGCCGATTCTGGTGGGCGGGCACAGCGACGCCGCCCTGCGCCGCGCGGTGCGGCTGTGCGACGGCTGGATGCACGCGGGCGGCGACGCCGAGGATCTGGACAGGATGCTGGCCAGGCTGACCGAATTGCGCGCGCAGAGCGACCGTTCCGGTCCGTTCGAGATCCATGTCGCCTCGATCGACGCCTACACCCCCGACGGCATCAAGCGCCTCGAGGACAAGGGCGTCACCGACGTCATCGTCGGCTTCCGCTACCCCTACACCCCCGGCCCCGACGAGGAGCCCCTGGAAACCAAGATCGCCAACCTGGAGCGCTACGCCGAGTCGGTCATCGCCAAGACGTCCTAGAGGTCAGCGCTTCTTGGCGAAACCCAGGTCGATGACCGAGTCGCGCTCGGATTCGAGTTCGGCGACGCTGAGATCGATGCGCTCGCGGGAGAATTCGCTGATCGAGAGGCCGGGGACCACCGTGTAGCGGCCCTCGGCGCAGGTTACCGGGAACGAGCTGATCAGCCCCTCGGGGACGCCGTAGGAACCGTCGGACGGCACGGCCATGGACACCCAGTCCCCGGCCGGGGTGCCCAGCGCCCAGTCGTGGATGTGGTCGATGGCGGCGCTCGCCGCGCTGGCGGCGGACGACGCGCCGCGGGCCTTGATGATCGCGGTGCCGCGCTGCTGCACGGTCGGGATGAAATCGTCGCGGACCCAGGCCTCGTCGGCGACGACATCGGGAGCGGGACGGCCCGCGATCGTGGCGTGGTCGATATCCGGGTACTGCGTGGCGGAGTGATTGCCCCAGATACTCACCCGGTGGATCTCGGCGGCCGCCGTGCCGGTCCGGCGGGCCAACTGGGCGATGGCGCGGTTGTGGTCGAGCCGGGTCAGGGCGGTGAAGCGCTCGGCCGGGACATCGGGCGCGTTGCTCATCGCGATGTAGGCGTTCGTATTGGCCGGATTGCCGACGACGAGCACCTTCACGTCATCGGCGGCGCTGGCATTGATGGCCGCGCCCTGGTCGGTGAAGATCGGGCCGTTGGCGGCCAGCAGATCCGCGCGTTCCATGCCCGCCGTCCGCGGTCGCGCGCCGACCAGCAGCGCCACATTCGCACCGTCGAATCCGACCCACGGGTCGTCGCTGATATCGATCGACTCCAGGAGCGGGAACGCGCCGTCCTCCAGCTCCATCGCCACCCCCTCCAGCGCGCCGACCGCCGCCGGGACCTCGAGCAGCCGCAGCCGAACGGGAGTGTCGGAGCCCAGCATCGCACCGGAGGCGATTCGGAACAGCAACCCGTAGGCGATCTGACCGGCACCACCGGTCACGGTGACGGTCACGGGCGTGTGCGCTGCGATGCTCACGACAACTCCTCTTGATCGACGGCCTCGCCCCAACCCTATCGACCCTCACCCGCCCGCAGCGCGCACCGTGAGCAACGCGACATTCCCGCCCGCAAACCTTCAGCGACCGACGGCAGCTGCCGAACTACATTGCGCGCCAACCTGCTTCACCCACGGGAGCACCGTCACGAGCGGCCCGGGCTCCCCACTCCGCTCGCCCGCCGCACTACGCCCACAGCGACCGCTCCGCGAGCACGACGCCGCGCCACGCTCACGGCTCTCCCTCCGCGAGCACGTTGCGCCACGCCCACGGCGACCCTTCCGCGAGCACGCTGCGCGACGCCCACGGCGAGCCGACGGCGGCATCACCGCGTACCACTGCGCCCGTTCTTTCGCGTTACTCATGGCACCGGGCCGACCGGGTCGGCACACATCACGCCAGCGTGGCGATCTCACTGTCGCTGAGTACGACCGGCTGTACGGCGTCCTTGGCGCGGACAAGTTGCACCGCGCGGTAGAGCGGGCGCTCCTCCAGCCCCGCGTCGCGGGCCTCGGCACGCAGCTGGCCGATCAGGAGATCCGAAACCGACAGGGCCGCAGCGAGTTTGCTGGATGCGAGGGCGTCGGCGAGCTTGCGCAGGCCCAGGATGTGCAGTTCCCGGCCGCTACCGGCGTCGGTGTACATCGCCAGTGGGACCGCCTGGGTGCCGCGCCCGGCGGTGATCCGTAACGCGATGCGGCTGAGCCTGCCCGGATAGACCAGAATCTCGACGCCCTCGGCGGCGGCGATATCCAGGCGCCGCACACCGAACAGCGTCCGGGCCTCGATCACGGTGCCCGCCAGCCATATTCGCCGCCGCTGCACCGCCGCGGCGTAGAGCGCGGTGGGCGCGCCCAGCATCACCCCGGCCAGCAGCGCCACCGGCCAGCTCACCAGCAGGCCCAGCAGCAGCGCGGTGAGGACGCCGACGGTGACCGCGGCGAGCAGTAGCCGCCGCAGCATCGGCGCGTACAGCTCGGGGGCGATCAGATCCAGGCCGACCCGTTGCGGCCCTTCGGGATTGGGTTGCTCAGTCACGCGTCCACATTCGTCCGGCTACGGTCGAACGCCCGCCCGTTCGCCGAATCATCCAGGGGGTGACTCGCCGTCGGGGCGGGCGCCGTATCCGTGACGCTACTACCGATCCGCCGCCAGGGCGGCGGTGACGGCGGCAACGGTGTCATCGATCCGAATCTGCTGCTGGTCACCGGTGGACAGGTCCTTCAAGCCGATCTCGCCCTCGGCCAGATCGCGATCGCCCAGCACCAGAGCGTATTTCGCCCCCGAGCGGTCGGCGGACTTCATCGCGCCCTTGACGCCCCGGCCACCGTAGGAGAGGTCCACCCGGATACCGGCGGCGCGCAACCGGCCGGCCAGCTCCACCAGCCTGCTCTTGGCGGCCTCGCCCAGCGGCACCCCGAACACGTCCACCCGCGCCGGATCGGCCGCGGTCTTACCCTCGGCCTCCAGCGCCAGGATCGCGCGGTCGACGCCGAGCCCGAAGCCGATGCCGGACAGCGGCTGCCCGCCCAGCTCGGCCATCAGGCCGTCGTAGCGCCCGCCGCCGCCGATGCCGGACTGCGCACCCAGCCCGTCGTGCACGAATTCGAACGTGGTCTTGGTGTAGTAGTCGAGCCCGCGGACCATGCGCGGATTGACGACGTACGGCACGCCCAGCGCGTCCAGATATCCGAGCACCTGGTCGAAGTGCGCCTTCGCGGACTCCGAGAGGTGGTCGAGCATGAGCGGCGCGTCGGCGGTGAGTTCCCGCACCTCCGGCCGCTTGTCGTCGAGCACCCGCAGCGGGTTGATCCGCACCCGCCGCTTGGTCTCCTCGTCCAGCGGCAGCCCGAGCAGATACTGCTGCAGCAGTTCCCGGTACTGCGGGCGGCAGGTGTCGTCGCCGAGCGAGGTGATCTCGAGCCGGAACCCGTCCAGCCCGAGCGACCGGAAACCGGCGTCGGCGATGGCGATCACCTCGGCGTCCAGCGCCGGATCGTCCACACCGATGGCCTCCACGCCCACCTGCTGCAGCTGCCGGTAGCGCCCGGCCTGCACGTTCTCGTAGCGGAAGAACGGACCGGCGTAGCACAGCTTCACCGGCAGCGGGCCACGGTCGAGCCCGTGCTCGATCACCGCCCGCATCACCGAGGCGGTCCCCTCCGGGCGCAGCGTCATACTGCGGTTCTTGCGGTCGGGGAAGGTCCACATCTCCTTGCTGACCACATCGGTGGACTCGCCGACGCCGCGCGCGAACAGACCGGTCTCCTCGAAGATCGGCAGCTCCACATGCCCGTACCCGGCCAGCCGCGCCGCGTGCACCAGCGCGTCGCGGACGGCGACGAACTGCGCGGAGGCGGGCGGCAGGTAGTCCGGGAAACCCTTCGGGGCGGCAAAGCTGCTGGTCTTGGTCACGATCGTCCAGTCTCCCCCACGCCACCACGAATAGTCCAACCGGTTCCCGCCGCGGCGGAGCGGAGGTGACAAACACGGTTCTCAGTAACTGATGGCACACTCTATTGCCGGAAGCTCAGGGTTCACCCGCCGGAGGCGGTGCAGACGAACACAGCACGGGAGGAATAGGGAGTGCCGAGCAACGAACAGCGGCGAGCGGCGGCCAAACGCAAGCTGGAGCGACGACTGGCCCGCCAGGCGGACCGAGCCCGCAAGCGCAAGCGGCTCGCCATCGCCGGATCAGCGCTCGGTGTGGTCGTCGTGGTCGCGGCCGGCGTCGGGATCTACTATCTGACCCGCGGTGACGACCAGGACGCCGCGGCGGCGAACCCGGATACCTCGCAGACCGAGACCCCGCAGGCCGCGCCGCCACCGGAGGCCAAGCCCAAGCCGGCGACGGTCAGCTGCACCTACAACGACGGCGGCGAGGCCGCCAAGCCGGTGCACAAGCCGGAGAAGACCGAGGTCTCCACCGCCGAGGCGCAGACGGTCCGCATCCAGAGCAGCCAGGGCCCGATCGATATCAAGCTGAACGCGGGCGAATCGCCCTGCACCACCAACAGTTTCGTCAGTCTGGTCAACCAGGGTTACTACAACGGCGCGCCGTGCCACCGGCTCAGCACCAAGGGCCTGCAGATGCTGCAGTGCGGTGATCCGACCGGCACCGGCAAGGGCGGCCCGGGCTACGCCTTCGACAACGAGTACCCGACCGACCAGTTCCCGCCGGAGCAGCTGGCCGCCGATCCGACGCCGGTGCAGTACAAGCGCGGCGTGGTCGCGATGGCCAATGCGGGACCGGGCACCAACGGCAGCCAGTTCTTCCTCATCTACGGCGACTCGCAGCTGCCGCCGCAGTACACCATCTTCGGCACCGTCGACGAGGCCGGACTGCAGACGCTGGACAAGATCGCGGCGGCGGGTGACGACGGTTCGATGGATCCGCGGCCGGGCGGCGGCAAACCGAACCTACCGGTCACCTTCGATTCGGTACAGGTGGCCTGAGACCCCGAACCCCTACCGCCACGGCACTTTTGAGCCCGGCGCGGCTACGGGGGTTATCCAGGGTCCCCGGGAGCTTCGGGCCCGGCACCGGCTATCGGTGCCGGGCCCGTCGCCGATCCGGAGGCGGACGCGAAAACCTACCGGTGGGGACCCTGCATGTCGCACTGGCACAGGTCATTCGGTTAGGGCATTCTGAATCCGGAGAACATCCGGCGCTTCGGGTTCCTTGCCGGAAATGTGCGATATATGCTTTTGTTGCACGGTCTGAGTAAGGTAACCCTGCTTTTTGACTGGTAACCTCGAAGAACGGAGTACGAAGCGACGTAGTATCCGCCCCACCGGGTGGTGCCATCGTCGAAAAGTGCTCCCGGTGTCCGCGTTTGCAGGCGGGGCATCGTCACGCGAACCACCGTTCGGGTGGCGTTGTCCATGACGAAGCACCACAATCATCCACAGTGATCACTGCAGCATCGGGGAGCAGGCTATGGCCGAGGAACTCGACGACATCGGTCGCGAAACAGCGGCACTGATGAGGCAAATGTTGCAGCTTGCGACCCTGGTCGCACTGCGCACCCGGGAACGTGGCCAGCGTGAAGCCGAGGCCCGCGTCAAGATGACGCAGGAGCGGGTCAAGGAAGCCCGGGAGCGCATGCTCCGGGATGCGCGCGAAGCCAAGTCCAAGGACCCACGCAACCTCGAGCTGGCACGGATGCTGGAAAAGCCCGTGCTCGAGAAGGGCGTATCCCTGGAGAAGGACCGCTTCGCCGCCCAGGCCACGGCCGCGCGCAGCGCCGCCCAGGCCGCAGCGAAGACCAAGGTGCGCGAGCTGGACCGGTACGACTCCGTGGAGCGTCGGCAGGCACTGGCGGGGCATCTGGCCCGCATCGGTGTCGCGCCGGAGCTGGCGGCCGTACGGATGCTCATGGAGGTCAGCCAGGCGCAGCCGCCGCAGGCAGCGGTACGCACCCGGCCCGACGAGCCGCCGAAGGTCACCCGCGCGCGCGAACTCGAAGAGCGCGGCCGCGAGCGCGTCCGCAACTGACACACCCCGTCCGTCCCGCCCGGACCGGAACATCTCCGGCCGCGACCCCACCGCCGGGGTCCGGCCGACATTCCGGGATAGCGTGCGGGACTTTACATTTCACTCACGAACGAAAGTCGCCCGCCGCCGGATCGATCGTCGGATCACCGAACATGCCCTGCTGCGGGGACTTCAGCGGCAGCGGGCTGAGCATGTCCTTGTGACCGTGGCGGACACTGCAGTACTTGAACGGGCCGCGCGGATCGAACAGCTTCCCCATGTGCGGATCGGCGTGATCGAGGAACCAGACGCTCATTCCCGTCTTGCCGTCTTGACGCAAATATTCCCACGCGCGCCACAGCGCCTCCAGCCGCATCGCGGCCTCGGCGTGCTTCCACCATTCGGGACACCACACCGTATCGGTGAGGTCGGTGACCTGCCGCCGGTACACGAGGCTCAGATAGTTCTCCACGAACTCGACGACGTTCGAGTAGATCATGTCCTGTTGCTGGTCGGCGTTCACAGCGGCCGGACCTCCTCGGGCTGTCCGTAGGTCGTGGGCGGCGGGGCGATATCGGTGGTGCCGCGCGACTCGATCAGATCGTTCACGGTGCTCGTCCGCTGCGGATCGTGCTGCTCGATCGAGCGCTTCACCTCGGCAGCGTACTCGCCCTCCCACCACGGCACGGTGCGAACCATCGTCGCGGGAGCGCCGGAGGAGAAGACGACCGCGCGACCGCGTGGCAACGTCACCAGAGCGTTCACGTTGAGGGTGCGGGACGAGCCCAGCGAACGCGAATAGCTCTTGCCGCCCTTGGATTCCGACACCGAGGCCGAGATCGAGTCGTAGTCGCCGATCGCCTCGGAGCGCTGGGTCAGGAACTTGATGTCGTCGACGCCGCTGCCGAGGACCTTGATATTGGCGGCGGCCCACAGCGCCTCCATGCCCGCCTCGCCCCAGCAGCGCGCGCCCTGCGCCCAGGACTGCAGCACCGTCATGACGACGATGCCGCGGGAGCCGAAGTGGCTGTACTGCTTGGGCAGATCCTTCCAGCGGACGATATTGGCGGCCTCGTCCAGGACGGCGAGCAGCGGGATGGGCAGGCGGCCGCCGCGCGACTGGGAGGCTTTGTACATCGCCCGCTCGATCACCGCCTCGGTCAGCGCGCTCACCAGCGGACCCGCCGAACCACGGCCCTCCAGGGACAGGCAGTACAGGGTCCAGTTGCCCTCCAGGAACTCCAGTTCGTCGAACTGGTACCGGGATTCGTTGCCCCGGGTGACCCACTCGTGCACGTTCGACAGCTTCAGGCAGCGGGCCATCTTCTTGGCGGTGCCGAAGATGCCGCTCTTGGTCCGTGGTTCGGAGTTGTACTGCTGCGCCAGACCCGACGCCGCGAAGTTCAGGCCCGGAGCCCCGTAGTACGGGGCGGCACGGCGCAGAATCTCGACCGGCTCACCGTTGTTGGGGTCCGTGACCCATTCCCAGATCTGCGTGATCGGGAAGTTCGCTACCGAGGCGGCGAGGAACAGGCCCGCCAGCAGGTCCTCGGCCTCGGGATCGAAGTAGGTGTCGCGCGTGTCGTCCGAACCGTCCTCGCCGTCGGCGAAGTGGCCCGCGAGGCGGGCCGCGCGCATCTCACAGCCCTCTCGCGGAGCGTTCACCCAGGCCAGCGGATCCCAGAACCAGGTCGGCCGCTCACCCGCGACGCCCTGCGGGTCGAAGACGAATGTCCGAGAACCCTTCGCCTCGCGCACATCTCGCGTCGCATCCACCACGTCGCGCTTGTTCGATGTGGCCAGCACCGGCCCGATGGCGGTGAGGATCGCGGGAATGACACGCGAGGTGGTCTTGCCTTGCCTCGGACCCCAGATGTCGAGATGCAGGTCCTCATACGAGCCGTACAGCGGCACACCGTCGGAGACCGAGACGCCGATCGGCACACCGGGCGGATCGTCGTACCCCAGCCGCACGCCGATCTGCTCGGCCTTCGCCCGCGCCCCCGATTCGGTCAGCGAGGCGATGGCGCCGCCGCTGCCCATGTACTGGGCCTTGGCGTCGACCGGCAGCGCGCCCTTGCCCTTCTTCTTCTTCAGCCGCTTGCGGACCAGCACGACCGCCACACCCAGCACCACGACCAGCAGCAGGATGACGGTGGCCGGCGTGGGCCACTCGATCTTGCCGCGCACCAGGCGCGCCACCACCTCGATCGGATTGATCGGGATGTCCTGTCTCGTCGCCGAGAGCCGGTTACCCAGATGCAGCGCGGCCCAGACCGTTCCGACCAGCCCGAAACCGATGAAGATCAGATACGTGGATACGTCCGGACCCGGATCGGCCGGGTCCCGTACCTTCTTCGCCATCTCCGCCTCCTGGGGGTGACCGTTATTCGTGGGTGCGGCTCAACGGAATCCGTCGAGCCGCCAGCCGTCGGGGGTGTGCACGACGGTGGCGATGACCGTCGCCGGCGGCAGCGGTTCGCGCCGGCCGTCCGGGTAGACGACGGTCTGCTCTATCCCGATCTTGTACTGCTGGTTGTTCGGATCGCCTGCGCTGGGAGCCTTCTCCCCCGACGCGAAGGTGAACGCCTCCACCTTGGCACCGGCCCGGCCCCAATCCGACCATCGCAGTGTCGGTTTCGGGGTCTCGGCGGTACCGGGTGGTGTGTCCAGGGTACGGATCAGGCTGGGACCCAGCCACTTCCGGGCCCGCAACAGCGAGGCATCCTGGGCCTCCGTCGTCGGGTTCCAGGTGTAGATCTCCTTGATGGCGGCGACGGCCACTCCGTCGGGGGTGGTCGGATCGGGCGCCGGAACCGCCTCGAGCTGCCGCACGGTGGACGTGGGTGTGCGCCCGGCAGCCGAATCCGATTCGTCACCGCTGCCGCTGCATGCGGCGGCCAGCATCGCGACGCCCACCACCAGCATCACCACCAGATTCGCCTGTTTCATCGTATTCTTCCAGGTTATCCGGCCCGGGCGGCGAATCGGCAGCACCCGTGCGGATCCGGTCCCGGCGTGTCCCTTTCGCACCCGCGTATCCGTCACATCACCCTCCGCAACCGGCCGTCGCCGGGGATCGGGGCCTCGCGCACGCCGGAGGGGTTGTCGGACGTGATCATCGTGCTGTCGCCGATGTAGACGCCCACCTCCGCCGGGCCGCGGCGACCGAATTCGGAGAACACCAGATCGCCCGGCCGCGCCTTGCTCACCGGGATTTCCGCGCCGATCTCCCACTGCTGCTCGGCGGTGCGCGGCAGGTTCACCCGGCCGGACGAGGCGGCGAAGACCGCGGCCGAGGTGAGACCCGGACCGTCCAGTCCGCCGCCGGTGGGTCCGGACGGACCGCCGCCGCCCCATACGTAGGGCGTGCCGAGCCACTGTTCGGCGGCCTCGACGACGTCGCTGCCGTCGCCGTCGCCCTCCGGCTGGAACCGGCCCATCGAACCCGGCGCCCGGTACTGCGCCTCCATCGCCATGATGTTGGCGACGTACGGCTGGGTCTCGGACAGGTGCGCGGCGTACTGATTGGGCATGCCGCCGGAGGCCAGCACCGCACCCTCGCCCGCGTTGTACGCGGCCAGGGACAGCGGCACGACGTCACCGCGCACCTTGCCCTCGCCGATCCAGCCCTCCACCTTGTGGGCGATCGCGCACATGTAGCGGCCCTGGGCCATGATCGCGTCGCCGTCGTCCCAGATGCTCGCCGCGCCATTGCCGTCGGCGTCGATCAGATACGGCTGGCCGTCGTCGGGATTGGTGGCCCGGGCGGTGCCCGGCAGGAATTGCGACAGGCCCTGGGCTCCGGCCGGGGAGGTCAGGCCGCGCCGGAATCCGGACTCCTGCCGCCCCTGCGCGGCGAGGATCGACGGAGTCATCTCCGGGCACAGCGAACCCGCACGCCGATACCAGATTTCGAGCTCCGGCGGCACCTTGCCGTCGGCGAGCGCGCCGCCCGCGGTGCCGAAGCCGCGCAGGCAGTTCGGGTTGGTCGAATACGGCCACGCCCCACCGGCATTCGGGGTCGGGGCGCCGTCCAGCCAAGGCAGCGGGTCGATCTGGCGGCCGCCCGCGAACCGGCCGCCGGGCACGATCTCGAAATGCAGGTGCGGGCCGGAGGATTCGCCCGCCGAGCCGACGGCGCCGATCTCCTCCCCGGCGCGCACGGTCTGGCCCACGCGCACCTTGACGCCGCTTTCCCATTCGTGCCCGTACACCGCCGAGAACGGGCGGCCGTTGACGTCGATGGAATCCACGACGATCCAGTTGCCGAAGCCCGACGCCGGACCGGCGGCCACGACCACGCCGTCGGCGACGGAGAAGATCGGGGTGCCGTCGGCGGCGGCCAGGTCGACGCCCAGGTGGCCGCCGTTGCGGGCGCCGAAGGTATCGGAGACGGAGAAGGATCCGCCCGGCAGCGGCCAGGTCCGGCGGATCGGCGCGTTCCCGGCCGCCAGGGAGGGCGCACCCGTCGCGGTCGTCTTGATCGCCGCGGGCGCGTTCGTCACCCCCGGCATATTCGGCCGCGTCGACGAATCCGGGGTGGAACGCGCCTGACTCCCCGACGTACCGGCCGCCGATGTCCCCGCCGCTCGCGGGTCCCCGGGTGCGTAGCCACCCAGCGGCGGGGCCACCGACGACGGCACGGTCGTCGTATCGCACTCGTCCTCCGAGGCGGGCACGACCACCACCAGTACCAGCGTGACCAACGCGATCACACTCCCCAACCCCATCCACGCCAGGGTCTTAGCGCTCACCCCGTACCCTTCCCACACCCCTCACACGCCGAACCTCCACCGGCGCACCACTGTTAGCCGCACCCCTTTCACGCCCACGCACCCCTTTCACGCCCGTGAAACGGGTGCGCGAACCAACACACCGTGCGTGAATCGGTCCACAGCGGGAGGTACTCCCTTCGGGGCGCCGAACCTCTATCGGCGGACCACTGTGTGCCGCACCCTTTGCGTGCTCACGCACCCCTGGCATGCGCCTGTACGGGGTGCGGGAACCGGCGAAGGGTGCGGGAGACGATGTGGTGGCTGGTGTCATGTGGTGCGTTTGGCGTCGTTCAGGGTTTCCGCGAGGGTGCGGTTCATCTCGGCGGCGGCGGCCAGTTGCTGCTGCAGCAGGGCGACCTTGCGCCGCAGGGCGCCCGCGTCCATCCGCTCCAGGCCGGGGCCCTCGGCGGCGCGGACCCAGTTGCGCACCGAGTTGGTGTGCACGCCGATCTGCTCGGCGACCACCCGGCAGGCCTCCGATTCGCTGCGCAGCTTTCCGGTCAATGCGATCACCTGCTCAACCGCGGCCTGGCGCACCTCCGGCGACACTCTTCGATAGGACCTGTGCGGCATCATCCGACGAACCTCCCGATGCTCAGCAGCCGACTGCGCGAATCATGGTGCGGCACAACCCGATCGCGACTCGGACCGTGCCCTCTCCGACTGAATCCGTGGGCGCGCGTGCGCCTCTCGCTCGCGCGGATCAGCGACGCCTGTGCGGCGATCGGCCCGCGCCTCACGCGGCGCTCCCCTCGTCCCCGTGCTTCGACGTGGACTCGGTGAACTCGCTGAAGCGCTGGTTGGTCTCGTGGATGCCGCTTTCCTTCTCCGACATCGTGAACTCCATGTGGAACGGAATCCCGGGGCGGCGATCCTCACCGATCTTGAGCAGGAACTTGCCGGTACCGGGCGCGGGCGGGCGGGCCTGCCCGGGCTTGAGCGCCTCGCCCGTGAGTGCCTGCGGCGCCGACCAACTCGTCACCATCTCCTCCTCTGCCGAGGTGAACGGGACGATCGAATCCAGGCGTTTGATCTCCTCGGGCGGCAGCGCGCCGAAGATCTTGGCGCGCGCGCGTTCGAGGAAGCCGAGCGCCTTGGCGATCGCGGCCTCGGATCCGAGCGACTGCAGGTCCTTGATGGTGTGGCTGATCATGATCAACGAGGTGGCCAGGCCGCGCTGCAGGCGGGTCAGCTCGTCGACGCGGTCGACCATGAAGTCGCCGAGCCCGAGCACCTGCCACAGCTCGTCCATCACGACCTGGAAGTAGCGCTGCGGGCCGATTTTCGCGTCGGCGAGCACGTGCGCGGCCTCGACCGAGGCGAAGCCGTCGGCCCAGCAGGCCAGCATGACGGCGGCCTTGAGTTTCTTGTCGCCGTTGGGAATGTGCGACACATCGATGCACACCGCGACCGCGGAGGTATCGATCGGCGTGGTGGTCTGCCCGTTGAAGACCGCGCCGAACGGGCCCTGGGTCAGCGCCCGCAGCGACCGGCGCAGGCCCTTGGTCGCCTCGTGGTACTCGTCCATGGTCTCGGCGCCGGCGTCGAGCTTGAGTTCCTCGCTCCCGCCGCCGATCACGTTCGCCAGATCCTCCATGATCGGCGGGTTGTCCGGGGTGTAGCCGCTGCCCTCGCGGTACAGGATGCGCAGCGCCGTGGAGATCAGCGTCTCCTCGTAATCGCGCACGCGCGCGCCGCGCACCAGCTCGACCAGACCCGCGATCAGGGTGACCTGGCGGGCGCGGAGCTCCTGTGTCACCTGCAGTTGCAGTGCGGGCATGTCCTCCAGGATCGGCACGATCGAGCCGAGCACGCCGCCCGCGAGTGGATTCAGCACGCCGTGGCCGTATCCGAGGTCGATGACCTGGCCGCCGACCATCTCCACCATCTTGCGATAGTCCGGCTTGACGTCGGCCAGGATCAGCGGCGTGATGCCCTGCGCGACACCGCCGAGCACGATGCGCCGCACCAGGGAGGACTTACCGAAACCGTTGAGCCCCAGCACGAACAGGCTCGGCGCGGTGATGAAGCTGCCGCGCATGAACCAGTTCATCGGATCGAAGCAGACCGGGGCGCCGGTGTGCAGATGGGATCCGAGCGGGGTGCCGATCAGCGGCGCACCGGCGCCGACCGACCAGGGCCACAGTCCCGCCACCTGCGCCGTGGTGGCGCGGTACTCGACCGGCCGGCCGACGACGTTCATGCGCCCGCCACCGGGACCGGCATAGCCCCGATCGGTGAGTGGCTGTGTGTCGCGGTCGAATCCGTCCTCGACGAAGGCCTCGATCCGGGCGGAGGCGTTGGCCCGGCGCAGATCGTCGGTGCGGATCCGGAACGCCGCCCAGGCCGCGCGCAGGCCGTTGCGCTCGCGCGCGATGGCCTCGTACCGCGCCCGGGTGTGGTCGTCGAGCAGCGGCGGGCCCTGCTTCTTCTGCTTGCCCGCCTTGGCATTCCGGGACGATCCGCGCGGGTTCGCGGGCCGGGGCGCGGCGGGCTGCCGGTCCGGGCGGGGACGGGCGGCGCCGTCCGGGGACGGGGCTCGCAACGACATTTCGGGCCCCCCGTGTTCTCGTCCCGACCGTTCCGGCCGGGCACCGTTGTCCTGTGTTCTCTGTGCGCGCCGCTCGTCCGGTCGGTCGGCGGCGCCGGATCCGCGGACGCGCTGCCGGCCGGACAGTTCGTCCAGGCCGCGCCGGCGCTGTCCGGATCGCCCTGCGGTGGAACGGGGTTCGCCGTGCGGCCGCTCGCCGCGCCGGTCGGCATCGGCCGCGTAGCGTCGGTCGGGCCTACCGTCGCGAGGTTGGTCGGGGCGCGGTCGCCCACTGCCGGAACGAGTTTCGGGCCCGGGTCCACCCCTGGGCTTGCGATCCGGGTGATTCCGCTGCGACGCTTGGGGTTTCGATGCTGCGGCCTGCTCGGCTCCGGGATCGCCCGGGCCACCCTCGAGCAGTTCGGTACCCGAGCCGTCGGGGGTTTCGACCGCGTCGCCGACGTCACCGCGGCCACGTCCGCTTCCGTCCGCCGCACTCCGGGCGGCACGGGACTCGTCCCCGTGCCCGGTATCCGCAGAGTCGGCCGGTACGGCGCCGTGTTCCGCATGACCGACATCGGTGGATTCGGAGGCCCGCATTTCCGCACGCGGAGAACGCGATTCGATGTACTCCGTCCACTCGCCGCCATCCCGGCCCGCGTCCCGGAGTTCCGCGTCCGTGGCATGTGATCGGGTCTGCTCGACACCGTCTCGGCCCGCGGAATAGAACTCGGCATGCGCGGCGCGCGATTCGGCATCGTCCGCCCGCTCGACTCCGTCTCCGCCCGCGACGTAGTCCGCGTGCGCGGCATGCGATTCGGTCTGTCCTGCCTCTCGGACGCCGTCTCCACCCGCCGAATAGAACTCGGCATGCGCAGCATGCGATTCGGCCTGTTCCGCCTCTCGGACGCCGTCTCCACCCGCCGAATAGAACTCGGCATGCGCAGCGCGCGATTCGGCGCGGTCCGTCTCCCGGGGGCCGTCGCCGCCCGCGGAATAGAACTCCGCGTGCGCAGCACGCAATTCGGTCTGCGCCGCCTTCGGGGCGCCGTCACCACCGGCGGAATAGAACTCGGCGTGCGCGGCGCCCGCTTCGGGGCCCCGGTCTGCAGCGCCGCCCTCGAACCGGTCCGACTCCCGCATTTCCGAATGCGCAGTGGGCGATTCGGCCGCGCCGCCCTCCGGTTCGACGCCCGCCGTACCGGCACTCATGTTCAGACGAGCGGACCCGGGCTCGGCGGCCCGGCCCGCCGCTCCCTCGTGCCCGGATTCGCGGCGATGCTCGGGCTCGGCGCTCCCCCGCCGCGGATCGCGCCTGCCGCCGTGGGCGACTCGCGATTCGGCGGTTCGCCCCGCACCGGGGCGGTCTTCCGGAGCGCGCAGTTCCGCACGCGCGGCGTCGGATTCGCGCTCCGGGCGCACGGGCGCCCGGCGGTCGGCGTCCTGACCCGGTTCGCCCGGGGCGCGGCGGCGCACGGGACGCAGGGGCACTTCGTCCCAGTCGGCAGGCCACTCTCCCACGCGAGGCTCGCCGGGCGTGTACGCCTCGAGCTCCCACTCCTCGTCGCGGCCGCGCCGCGCACCGCGGCGCGCGGGCACCGGATTCTCCGGATCCACCACCCGTTCGCTGTACCGCGGCGGCTCGCCGCGGTACCGAACCGGAGGCTCGTGCTCACCTGCCATGAAGACTCACCCCGCCAATGCTTTCGGAATGGTCGCGTGTTCCGGCAGGATGACGCCGCAGCCGAGCGAGGCCGCGAAGGCCGCCGCCTGGTAGCGGTAGCACCGCCGGATCTTCAAGCGCGCCTGCGTGGACAGGTCGCGGGTTATGGCTTCGATACGCGGCAGGTCGCCGCGCAGGGGCTCGGTGATGGTCACCAGGGCCCCGAAGCGGGTCACACCGTGACCCCGGGCCTGCTCTTCACGGGCCTGCTGGGTGGCGCCCACCCGCAGCGTCGCGGCCGCCGAGACGACGCCACGCTCGCTCTGCTGGGCGACCAGGGCGTTCTTGTAGTCGTCGTCGACGATCTCCGCGGCGTCGGCCGCCGAATGCGGACGGTACACGATGGCAATGCGTTTGCGCGGAACTTCCGGATTCGGCGCCAGCAGCCGCTGCAGCACCCGCTCGTCGACCGCGCCCTCCGGCGCCGAGTCCATCTCCCAGGTGACCGAGCGGCCGCCGTCGTGCAGGAAGTGGTCCCAGCGCTCCTCGTGCGAAATCGGGCCCGCATCAGCCCAATCCAGCCCGTGCCCGCCCGGCTCGCCGACCGCCACCTCCAGATCCGCCTGGGACGCCGGGTCGTAGCTGCGGCGAATGAACGAGATCACCTCGTCGGCCGACATCGGCTGGGCGCGCACGCCCGCCTCCGCCAGCGCGGCGCAGATGCCGGGCAGCCGGCGGCCGATCTCGACCGCCTCCTCCGCCGGATTCTTGCGGCGCTCGGCGGTGGTCGCCTTGAACGTGATCGCCACCCGCGGCAGCAATTGCACACGCTCCTGGGGCAATTCGGTCGCCAGCTCGAACATCACCTGCTGCGCCAGCTCCGGCGCCTCCGCGCGGGTGATCGTGGAAACCTCGGTGAGCAAACGGTTTCCGGTCTCGGGCACGGTATCGATGACGGGCACGACGGCGACGATGTCGGAGGTCTGGCCGAGCGAGGCCAGGAAGGTGCCCCACGCCGAGACCCAGCGGTCGATCACCGGCTGGTCCACCGCCTCGTGACCCTGCGGCCACGCCCGCAGCACCACCGTGTACTGGGCGAACTGCGGCAGATGGATCATGCCGAAGCTGTAGCCGCCCGCGTCGATGCCCTCGTACAGCTTCGACGGAGCCATCAGCCCGGGCAGCCGCGCCACCCCGCCGGGGACGCGGGAGAACCGGCCGCCGCGGTACACGTGCTCACCCTTGCTGCGGCCGCGCAACCAATGGAACATCATCAATCCCGTCTCGTAACCGGAGCGGCCGCCCGACCGCCAGACCAGTGGAATCATCACGACCGCGCCGACGCCGGCGACGAAGAACGCGGGCTTCGGGCCCGCCACCAGCGCGGTCAGCAGCGCGGTGATGACGACCGCGAAGCCCAGCACGGTCTCCCCCCAGCGCAGACCGAAAAGGCCTGCGCTGCGGGGCTTCTGCCACAACCCGTACGAGCGGTGCTCGTAGGTGCTTTCGGTCGTCGTCATCGCGGGATGGTGCTCCTGCCGAGGTTGGGTTCGCGGTTGGCCCAGCGGTCACCGGCGACGTCTCCCATGGCGGCGTCGGCACGGTTCAGACCGGCGCCCGCCGAGCGAGCCGTGGCAATGCGATTCATCGCGCGGGACGCGCCGCCGCCGGATGCTACTGCGCCGGAACCCTGCGGACCGGCAGGACGCGCGGCGGCGCCACCGCCTCCGCCGCCACCACGACCGCCACCGCCGC
>NZ_BDBV01000143.1 GCF_001613165.1 Nocardia mexicana NBRC 108244 | reverse complement strand
CTGCCCGTCGAGCCCCGCGAGCAGCGGGGTCACGCCGTCCGCCGCGTCGGCGCCACCGGTGCCGGCGTCGGCGCCGTGCCCCAGCCAGTCACCGAAACTGTCGAGCTGCTGGCCGACGTTCCCGACCGCGACGTCGACGCTCACTCCCGAGGTCACCCAGACGCCGTCGAGGCCGATGTGGGCGTCGAAGTTCGATTCGGTGTGGAAGAACACGCCCGTCATGGGACCGTCGCCGATCCCGTCGAACGCGTGGCCGGTCTCGGGTCCGGAATCGGACAGCCCGAAGCCGCCCGCGCCCAGGCCGTTCATGCCGGGCAGATGCAGTCCCTGGGTACCGGGCAGGCCGAGCCCCGGCCCGAAGGAGGTCGCCGAGTGCGGCTCGGCGCCGAACGGGTGCGGAGCGTCGTCCGTATCGGCGGATCGACCGGCGGACGGCAGCGCGGTACCGGACGACACATCACCGACCGCGGACTGCGTCGGATGGCGGAGGTATCCGGGCAGGTCGAAGCCCTGTCCCCCGAAGCCCTGGCCCTCCCAGCCCTCGAGCCCGGGCAGACCCGGCAGGCCGAAACCGGGATTGCTGAGCGAACCGAACGGCACCGCGTCGGAGTCTCCGTGCCCGGTTCCCGGGTGCTGGCCCGAGGAGGGCGACTCGTTCTCCTCGGAGGGCACCGTCGGCGAATACCCGTCCCCCAGCGGGGTGGAGTACCAGTAGCCGCCGCCGCTCATACTGCCGTCGGGCGTGGACATCTGGAATCCGCCCTGCTGCTGCGGGGGCACGGCCGGATGCGGGGCCGCCCAGGGCAGCGCGGAGGTGGGAGCGGGCGGTGCGGAACTGCCCAGCACCGGGGGCGGTACGGAATCCGGATCGGGATCCGGATAGGTGACCACCGGGCTCGGCGCATCCGGCTGCGGATCGTTGCTGACCCATCCGGCGATGCGGCTGGTGTGCGACTCGTTCGTCGGCGCCGGAGATCCGTTGGAGGCGATCAGGGCTCCGCCGGTGACGTACGCGCCCGCCCTGGCCACGCGGGCGACACCGGTGGCGACACGGTACGCGGTATCTTCCGCGTGATCGCCCGCGCCCGGATCGTCGTCCTCCATGGGCAGGTCACGCGTCATACAAGCTCCGCTCTCAGCTGTCCGGCGTCCGAACCGAACGGGGTATTGCCAAATTCAGATCGCTTTACACCTTATTTCCGGAAAACCCGCCTGTCACATCCCCCAGGTGAGGGGCAGGCGGCACCGTGCGGCGTCACACCAGGGTGGCATTGCCCGGTGCCGGATGGAAGCCCCAAGATCACCCGGCATTACCAACCGGACACATGCTCAGACCTGCGGAAGATCATTCATCCCCCGCGGGCTCCGGACAGGTCGGCTCCCAGTGGCTACCCGGTTGCCGACCTCACTCAAACCGCCCTCCGGCTATTTCTTGTCCTTGCCCTTGTCCGAGGACGAATCCGTCGACAACGCGGCCACGAACGCCTCCTGCGGAACGTCCACGCGGCCGATGGTCTTCATGCGCTTCTTGCCTTCCTTCTGCTTCTCCAGCAGCTTGCGCTTGCGGCTGATGTCACCGCCGTAGCACTTGGCCAGCACATCCTTGCGGATCGCGCGAATGTTCTCGCGGGCGATGATCTTCGAACCGACGGCCGCCTGGATCGGCACCTCGTACTGCTGGCGCGGGATCAGCTCCTTGAGCTTCTCGGTCATCCGGCGGCCGTAGGCCTGCGCCGCATCCCGGTGCACGATCGCCGAGAAGGCGTCGACGGCCTCGCCCTGCAGCAGGATGTCGACCTTCACCAGATCGGCCTGCTGCTCGCCGGCCTCCTCGTAGTCGAGGCTGGCGTAGCCGCGGGTGCGCGACTTCAGCGAATCGAAGAAGTCGAAGATGATCTCGGCCATCGGCAGCGTGTAGCGCATCTCGACGCGCTCCTCCGATAGGTAGTCCATGCCGCCCAATTCGCCGCGGCGGGTCTGGCACAGCTCCATGATCGAGCCGATGAACTCGCTCGGCGAGATGATGGTGACCTTGACGATCGGCTCGAAGACCGACCGCGACTTGCCCTCGGGCCAATACGAGGGATTGGTGACGATGTGCTCGACGCCGTCCTCCATGATCACCCGGTAGATCACGTTGGGCGCGGTGGAGATCAGGTCCAGGTTGAACTCGCGCTGCAGCCGTTCGCGGGTGATCTCCATGTGCAGCAGGCCGAGGAAGCCGCAGCGGAATCCGAAGCCCAGCGCCACCGAGGTCTCCGGCTGATAGGTCAGCGCGGCATCGTTGAGCTGCAGCTTGTCCAGGGCGTCGCGGAGATCCGGGTAGTCCGAGCCGTCGACCGGGTACAGGCCCGAGAACACCATCGGGCTCGGCTCCCGGTAGCCGGTGAGCGGCTCGGCGGCGCCGCCGCGGGCGGAGGTGACGGTGTCGCCGACCTTCGACTGGCGCACGTCCTTCACGCCCGTGATCAGATAGCCGACCTCGCCGACACCCAGGCCCTTCGTCGGCTTCGGCTCCGGAGAGACGATGCCGATCTCCAGCAGCTCGTGGGTGGCGCCGGTGGACATCATCTTGATCTTCTCGCGCGGGGTGAGCTTGCCGTCCACCACGCGAACGTAGGTGACGACGCCGCGATAGGTGTCGTACACGGAGTCGAAGATCATGGCCCGGGCGGGCGCATCCGCGTCGCCGACCGGCGCCGGTACCGCCTCGACCACCCTGTTCAACAGTTCGGGCACGCCGACGCCCGTCTTACCGGAGACCCGCAGCACGTCCTCCGGCTCGCAGCCCACGATGTGGGCCAGCTCGGCGGCGTACCGATCCGGATCTGCGGCGGGCAGGTCGATCTTGTTCAGGACCGGGATGATCTCCAGATCCTTGTCCAGCGCCAGATAGAGATTGGCGAGGGTCTGCGCCTCGATCCCCTGCGCCGCGTCGACCAGCAGGATCGCGCCCTCGCACGCCTCCAGGGCGCGCGACACCTCATAGGTGAAGTCCACGTGGCCCGGGGTGTCGATCAGGTGCATCACGTAGTCGGTGCCGTCCACCGTCCACGGCAGCCGCACGTTCTGGGCCTTGATGGTGATACCGCGCTCCCGCTCGATATCCATCCGGTCCAGATACTGCGCGCGCATCTGCCGCTCCTCGACCACCCCGGTCAGTTGCAGCATACGATCGGCCAGGGTCGACTTCCCGTGGTCGATGTGCGCGATGATGCAGAAGTTCCGGATCCGCGAGGGATCGGTGAACGTCGTATCGGCGAAGCTGGGCACTCCACTCTCTCTCTAATTGCGCCGCCTCCGGCGTCGCGGGTCTGCGGCGCCCGTGTGGCTCGGCTTTCGGCGGCGGCCGCTTGCTCGTTCGTCGCGTACGCGGCAGCCACCGAAAAAGGGCCGTGCCGCAACCGTGCGTGGCCCGATGGTGCTGTCCGCTCATGTTTCAGCTTATGGGCAACGCCGGGCGGCGTTGCACGGTCCCCTCCCCTCGGCGCGGTACCACTCACATACACGAGAGGTCTGGGTCACATTCCGTCTGCTCGGCTCATCCCAGCCGGGATGTCGGCTCGCCGCGAAGCGCACGCCGTGCAGGTGCGGTACCGAGTGACATTGACACCATGGCGAGTCGAGCTAGGCGCCAAGGCTTCTGGAACCCCGTCCTCGGAGAAGGAAAGTGCGGTGGTAGTCGAGGCGCGGCGCGATGCCCGAGGCGCGGCGCGTGATGGGTGCGACAGTCTCGGTCGAACACCCGATGCCACCAATACCGTTGTGCCGCACTAACTTCCATGCGGGCGTGGGTGAGGGCGGGGAATCGGCGGTCGACGGTGTAGCTCCGCGGTCAGGCTCAGCGGTCGAGTTCCCCGGCGCGCACACCCGCCGTGAACGCATCCCATTCGTGCGGGGCGAACACCAGCGCCGGACCGGCCGGACTCTTCGAATCCCGGACACCGACACCACCGTCCCCGAGCCACGCCACCTCCACGCAGTCGGTCTGGCCGCTGCTGTGGCTGCTCTTGAACCAGTTCACCCCGGAGAGATCAGTATTCACGCTTCATACTCCCTAGCGGCCCGCCTGAGCAGGTCTCGCGATTCCGTTTCATCGAGCGCTGTACTCCGTATGACCGAAGCGAGTTCATGGTAGCGCCGCACGTCGGCGGCAGCCTCGAGATACAAGTCCGGCTTCCCGACACCTTCGAAGTAGACCAGCGGTGGCTCGACGACCCGGCCCTTGGCATCCACCCCGAAGTCCAGGATCACGAACGGGCCATGAAGTAGTCCCTGAGAACATCCTGCGCTGAACGGGTGGATCCGAATGCTGATGTTCGGCCGCTTGCCGATCTCCGCCAGGTACCGCAACTGCTTGGCCATCACGCGGGTGTCGCCGACGACACGGTGCAGCGCCGACTCGTGCAGCAACAACTCGAGTCTCACCGGATCGGCCTTGCGGGTCACGATGCGCTGCCGCCGCATCCGCAGCGCCACCCGGCGTTCGATGTCCTCCGGGCTGTCGTCCCGGTAGAAATCGCTGATCAACGCCCGCGCATAGTCGGGAGTCTGCAGCAGGCCGAGCACGATCTCCTGATACGAGAGCAATTGGCGCGCCTGGGCCGCCAGCTCCACATACATGTTGAAGGTCGCGTCGCCGTACAGGCCGGAGAACGCGGTGTACCACGACGAATCCGAGGTCTGCCTGGCGAGTTCCACCGCGCGAGCGGTGTCTTCCGGCGAGACCTCGTACAGCTCACACAGCGCCTTCACGTCCTCCACGCGCACCTTCTTCGTACCGGCCGCCTCGATGCGCTGCAGTGCGCCCTGACTCAGCTCCACCAGGGCGGCGGCCCTGGCGATACTCAACCCCTGCCCCTCTCGGCACTCGCGCAGGAACCGGCCGAGCTGGCGCCGGGGAAGGGTCGTGGGTTCGGTTTCGTCCTCACTGGTCATTGTCCTGTACATCCTTTGCGGAAGTGAATGGATCGGCGCCGGAAATCGAATCAGGTCCCGCACCATTTGCGAACCGCTTCCTGGCAATTCCTATGCCCCCGAAACGGATTGCCCGATGCGTCTGGCAACAGCGTAGCGCGCGTGGTGAGGTGAGTCACAGCAATGAGATTCAAAAGCGACAGAAAGCTTCGCGAATACCCAAACTTACCGACCGACAACAACTTTCGTCCGACAACACAGCGACTCGAAACCCATCCTTCGAGCCGCCCGAAATGATGCCACTATCGAAGTCCACAGCGGACCGCGCGTCCGGCAAATGGCACCGATCCGAGCCGAGATGCACCACGCACCGACGGCTGCCACGAGAATGCGAAAGCTGGTGATTTCGCCTACCGGATAAATGGGCGCCGCAGGCTCATCACGCCGCGAAAGGTTTTCGCTGCGACTGTTCCCGCAGCCACCGCTGGTGTTCCTCGCGCTCACGCTCATTGCGCAGGTGGATACGGGTGACCACCTCGGCGAACAGTTCGTTGGCGTGGTGGCGGTGGTTCACCTCGGGAATCCGTTCCGGATCGATATGTGGCGGCGCGATCCATGCCGTGCGCCCCGCATAGGACGAATCCTCGACCTCCGCAACGGTTCTCCAGCCACCTGGCCCGTCGTGGATCAACGCATGACACGCATCGCATGCCAGGGTGAGATTGTCGATGTCCGTGGATCCGCCCTTGCGGTAGTCGAGGACGTGATGCACCGCGCACATGCTGGCGGGCGCGCCGCAACCGGGCCGTGAACATCCGCGCAGGACGGCGATCAATGCCAGCCGCTGCGACCGGGAAGCCAGGCGCTTCATTCGCCCCAGATGCAGCGGCAACCCGGCATGATCGAATACCGCCAGGAACGGCCGTGACCGCTGCGCCATGGCGAGCGCGTCACCGATCGGGATGGTCCCGCCCGTCGCGGTCGTCGCCACTCCCGACATCTGCTCCAGGTCTCCGACTTTCATCGTCAGCACGGTCGCGACCGGCACCCCGCGATGCGATCCGAGTTCCTCCGCGATCACCCCCGACGCCAGCAGCGCCTGCACCGCATCGTGATTGCGCTGTGCCGTGGACCGGTGATCGCGACCCGCGGCCTCGGCCAGCACCCGCGGATTCACCCGATCCACATCCACCGCAGGACTCTCCGGATCTTCCGGATTGCATACTCCCGGCCGGGCGTACTTGGCCAGCAACGGATCCAGCAATGCCCGCAACACCGGGTCGATCTCCCCGCGTATCGGGGACATGCCATCCGGCCGCTGCCTGCCCACCGTCAACCCGCGCATTCGCGCGCGATCGTTGTCGGTGGTCAGCCGGCCGTCCGGGTCCAGGTGCGCCAGTATCCGCTCGCCGATCTTGCCGATGTCGTCGGGAGATCCCGATCGGGCGAACTCCGCCAAAATCTGCTCTGCCGCCTCCCGATCCTCTGTCGAGGTTCCGCGCGGCACCCGATTCATCACTGCCGCTACGCCGCGCGCGTGATCGGCCGAAATCTCCCCTGACCGTAGGGCTTTCGCGGTGTGTGGCAACTGCGGGTCCATCGGCTCACCGGCCATATCGTGAAAGGTGGCCACCCACAGCGCCTGATGCACCCGCGCGCCCGCATCCGCGCTCGCCAGCCGCAGCGTCTCCATCAGGAACCGCTTCAACGACTTCGCGCCGCACCGAGCCGGCAGCGACCGCTCATTCGCCTCGACCAATAATCTGTGCTGCAGCGCCGCCAGCCTCCGTACACACCGCTCCACATCCCGCATGGCATCGACGACCTCGTCATCGGACATGGGAGTAAGCGGAAGGTCGAGCAGGTCGGTGACAGCGGTCCGCAGCGGGCCGACGGCCCGCTCCCCGATACCCTCCCCACTCGAATGCATGTTCGAATTCTATCGGAGCGCGGGGCGCGGCAACAGCGAAAATAAAATCTGATCCACACGTCTTCACACTGGACAAACGGCCGAACGACTCTGCCACATAAGTGTTTCGGGTGCGCCCGGCAACCAGCGGACACACGGCTCCCGATACCCCTGGAAATCCGCGACCAGGTTCACGACGACCGTCCCGGCTACTCCTGGAGTAACAACGGGCCGCTGGGGATGGATCTGCCCGCCCTCGACACCTGGCCGAACACGCTGGACAGCCCGGATGCCATAGCCGAGTGAGCAAATCCACAGCTCGCACAACGGGATACGCGCGGGATGAGTTTGCGTCCTTACGCCGTTATAGTCCGATTCATGGCCAGCACGTGGAGCTCACTCGGCAAGCAGTTGGGGACCATTGCCAGGGAGCAGGGGCCCAGGATCGTCAAGCGGCAGGCGCCGAAGCTGGTGGACCGGATGCAGCGGTCCTCGATGTGGGATCGGGCGCTGGGGCGGCGGAAGGCGCCCGGGGTCGCGGTCCGGCCGACCGCCTCGACGCCGGTGCCCACGCGCGAGCGGGCGCGGCAGGTGGTGTACTGCCCGCACCTGGACGGGCGCGCCGATCCCGGCGAGATCGTCTGGACCTGGGTGCCCTTCGAGGAGGATCCGAGCAACGGCAAGGACCGGCCGGTGCTGGTCGTCGGCCGGGAGCGCACCCTCCTGCTGGGCCTGATGCTGTCGTCCAACCCGCAACGCGCGGGCGACCACAATTGGATCGAGATCGGTTCCGGGCCTTGGGATTACGAGGGCCGGACGAGCTGGGCGCGGCTGGACCGGGTGCTGGACGTGCCCGAGGCCGGAATCCGCCGCGAGGGTGCGGTGCTCCCCCGCAAGACCTTCGATCTGGTCGCCCATCGGCTGTGCATCGAATACCACTGGCAATGAGCACGATCGAACTCTCAGCTCACGAAGCCATATTCCTGGAGCGGCCGAACAGCAGCCCGTAGACGAGGGCGCCGAGCGCGCCGCCCACGAGCGGAAATACGACGAACACCCAGACCTGGGCGAGCGCACCGGGTTGATAGGGCGCGACGGCGAGGCTGCGCGCCGGGTTGACCGAGGTGTTGTCGATCGGGATCGAGATCAGATGGATGACCGCGAGCGTGATGCCGATGGACAACCCCGCCAGCGGAAGGTCGGACAGCTGGTCGGTGGACGCGAGCACGACGAACACCAGCAGGGCGGTCAGGATGATCTCCACCGTGATGGCGGCCGCGAGACCGTAGCCGTTCTGCGTGAGCGTGCCGATCGGACCCTCGAGCTCCACCTTCGACGGGCTGTGCGCGCCCCAGCCGTTGGCGCCCAGGCCGTCCCGCACCCGGTCGTAGGACGGCAGGTTCTGCGCCAGCGCATAGACGACGGCGCCGGCCGCGAATCCGCCGATCAGCTGTGCCACAACATAATTGATCGCGGTCACCACGGTGATCCGGCCGAGCAGCAGTTGCCCCAGCGTCACCGCGGGATTCACGTGGCAGCCGGAGATCGGCCCGATCGAATACACCAGAAACAGCAGCGTGAACCCGAACGCCAGGGCCACCCCGAGCGCGCTCACCCGATCCCCCGCGATCACTGCGGTGCCGACGCCGCCCAGCACCAGCACGAACGTGCCGATCGCCTCGGCGAGCAGCTTCCGGGTCAGCGGAACCGGCCGCCGTTCAACGTCTTCCTCGACAACTTCCTGAGCAGTCGGAGACATCTGCCACCTTCCCCTTTCGAGCCGGGCATCGAGAGCAGGTACTACGCGGAGAATTCGTGAACGGACGACCGGTACGGTCGCTCTCGTCGGACGCTACGCGAGCCGGGACCGCTCCACAACGATCCCGCGCGGCCGCGCCGCCCACATGTTTCTCGCGGCGAGACGGGCAACCGGTCCGGGCGGTGACGCCTATCCGGCGAAGAGGACACCGATGGCCGCCGCGGCGACGGCCGTGCCGATCACCAGCGCGATCGCCGTGTGCCGCACGGTCAGCATCCGCTCCCGGCGCACGACTACGAAGAAGTACACCGTCGCGGGCAGCGCGACCGTGGCCGCGGTGACCATGCCCGGTGAATAGTCGCCGAACCAGGCCGCCGTGCCCAGGTGGAATGCGGCGTTGACGGCGAACTGCCATTGGAACGCCACGGCCATGATCACCCATCCGGTGCGGGACGGATTCCGAGCGGCCTGCCAGGAGCACAGCAGCACCAGCAGGATCAGCGGGATGTGGCTGACGGCGAACTTCTCCGTCGTCAGGTGCGCGAAATGCTCCGACACCCAGGCCGCGAACTGCGGCATCTCCTCCAGGGTGTGGACGACGAACACCGCGAACGGCAGGAAGAACAGGAGCGGAACAGCCGCGGCGGGGAAGCCTCGCGCAGCCGTCGATGAAACAGCTACGGGTGATTCGGACATCAGCACATCCTCTCTGATCAATACATGCGAATGTGACTATATATTGCACGCGGTGTCGCCGGAACCCTTCGGCCGGACGGACTTTCGGCCCGGCCGGAACCCGCGAGGGGTCGGGATCCGGCCGGGCCGTGCTCAGCGAGTGCCGAGCCGCACCGGCAGTTCGAGCGGGCCGGTGGTGCTGATCTGCGTCGCGTACGAAATATCCGCCGGATCGCAGGCGAGTTCCAGGTGCGGGAAGCGGTTGAACAGCATCGACAGGGCGATGCGGCTCTCCAGGCGGGCCAGGGGCGCGCCGAGGCAGAAGTGCGGTCCGCGGCCGAAGGCCAGCTGGTCACGGTGGTCGTGATTGATGTCGAAGGTGTCCGCGTCCGGGTAGTGGCGCGCATCCCGCCCGACGCCGCCGGTCCACAGCATCATGCTGCCCGCCGGAACCTCCACATCGGCGACCGTCACGTCCGTGCGCGCGTAACGCATCAGCGCGCCGACGACCGACGAGTCGTACCGCAGCACCTCCTCCACGACATCCGCCCACCGATCTCCCGCGACCGCCTCGGCACGCTGCTCGGGATGGGTGCACAGCACCACCACGGCATTGCTCAGCAGGTGCACGGTCGTCTCGTGGCCCGCCACGATCACCAGCCAGAGCATGTTGACCAGTTCCTCGGTGGTCAGGTCGTTGTCCGTATTGGCCTGCAGCAGTGCGGAAGTCAGGTCGTCTCCCGGCTCCCGGCGCTTGCGCTCGAGCAGTTCGGTGAAGTAGCCGATCATGCCGATCATCGCGTTCTGGGCCTGTTCGGCGGTGGCGGTCGCCGACACGATCGCGGCCGTCCAGTCCTTGATCTGCCCCTGCTCGCCCGGCGGCACCCCGAACAGCGCGCAGATCACCCGGACCGGAAGCGGGGTCGTGAAATGCGAGACCAGGTCGATCTCGTCCGTCTCGGGGAAGGCGGCGATGAGATTCGCGGCGATCTTCTCGACCGCCGGTTCGAGCGCCGCGACCCGGGCCGGCGAGAACGCCTGACCGATGGTCTTGCGCAACCGCCGATGGTCGAGGCCGTCCAGATTGAGCATGTGATCGATATCGGTCAGGGCGCGCAGCGGCCAATCCGCCGGGATGGTGCCGTCCCGCAGCGCCGGACAGTTCGCCGCGTTCTTGCTGAACAGCTTGTCGTCGAGCACATCGCTGACCGCCCGGTGACTGACCGCGACGAAAGCCGGTACGCCCCCGGGCAGTTCGATCGGGACCACCTCGCCGCGCGCGCGGATTCGCGCATAGGTCGCGTGGATGGACTCCCCCGCGGTAGGCAGCTGAATGACTGACTCGGTCATGATGTCTCCCCAAATGGTTTCCGGCCGACGCCCAGGAGTGTGGACCGCCGACGGAAGCCACGACAGCCGTCGCGGGATCTCCTGCCCGCCACCGGAATCCCCGAGCACCAAAACGTAAGTGGCCGCGGGTGTCAGGCCAGCCGGGTGACCTCCACCGTCACCTCCAGGTCGGTCGAGCCGTCGCCGGAGAAGATGCCCTTCAGCGGGGGTACGTCGGCGTAGTCGCGCCCCACTCCGACCGATACGTGCCGCTCGCTGACGGGGATGTTGTTGGTCGGGTCGTAGCCCCACCAGCCGCCCGTCCACGCCTCCACCCAGGCGTGCGACTGCCCGGCCACCGTCCGCCGCGTTTCCGCCGCGGGCTGCGGATGCAGGTAGCCGGAGACGTAGCGGCTGGGAATTCCTATGCTGCGCAACAACACCAGGGTCAGGTGGGCGTAGTCCTGGCAGACTCCCTGGCGTTCGGCGAAGGCCTGCACCGCCGAGGTGTGCACCGAGGTGGTGCCGGTGATGTAGTCCATCTCCGCGTGCACCCACTCCGCCGCGCGCACCACGGCCTTGGCGGGTGCCACGCCGCGCGACAGCTGCCGCGCCACCGAGGCCAGCCGGCGATCCCGCGGCACGTATCCGGTGGGGGCGAGCAGTTCGTCGTAGCGGTCCGTGATCTCGAGGGAATGCAGTGCGTCCCAGGACAATTCGTCGGCCGGGCCGGAATTCGGCTCGGTCTCCACCACCGACGAGCCGGTGACCTCCAGCTCCGTATGCGGGGCGTGCAGGTCGAACGAGGTCACCGCCGTCCCCCAGTAGTCGGTGTAGCGGTAGGACCGCGTGGAGGGCACGGTCTCCACGCGGTTCAGGATCACGTTCTGGCGGCTGTCCGCGCGCGGGGTCAGCCGGGCCTCGTTGAACGACCGGGTGACCGGCGCGTCGTAGACGTATCCGGTGGTGTGCACCACCCGCATGCGCCAGCTCATGGTGTGTCCTTTCCGACGGGGGCGGGCCGCTGCTCCTCCGGCTCGTGCCCCGAGTGCAGGTCCGTCCAGGCCACCCAGGGGGCGGCGTGGAAGTACTGCCGGGCCACGGCCTCGCTCACCTGGCGGCAGGTCTGCTGCAGCAGCAACAGCCGAGTCTGCAAGTCCTCCAGCAGGATTCCCGGCGGCAGGAACTCCAGTTCGCTGCGGCCCCGGCCGAGCAGCCGGGCCGCCTCGTGCCGTGCCCCGAAACGGCTGTTCGGGCGGCGATCCAGCTCCTGCAGACAGCCCTCGGCCACCCGCAGCGAATGGAATACCGAGCGCGGGAACAGGCGGTCCAGCAGGATGAATTCGACGACCAGGTTGGCGTCCAGCGCACCGCGGTGGGTGCGCAGATAGGTGTCGTGCGCCCCCGCCGAGCGCAGCACCGTGACCCACGCGGGCGAGGACGTGCGGTCCCCGGCGCGCGAAAGCAGCAGGCGCACGGTCATATCCACGCGCTCGACGGACCGGCCCAGCAGCAGGAACCGGTAGCCGTCGTCGCGGCTGAGCGTCGAATCCGAGAGCCCGGCGAACATCGCCGCCCGGCCGGAGATGTAGTGGAAGAACTCGTGCGGCCCCAGGGCACGGGCGTTCTTCTCGGCGGCCGCGAGGCCGTTGTAGGTGGCGTTGAGGCACTCCCACATCTCGCTGGAGACGACCTCGCGTGCCCCGCGGGCATTTTCGCGAGCCTTGACGATCGAGTCGACGATCGAGCCGCCGTGCGAGTAGCTGAACCCCACCAGATTCGTCACCGACCACACGTCGAGTTCGCCGTCGGGCGGCTCGATACCCAAGACCCGCAACAACACTCGCGACGTGCGGTCCGGATCGACCGTGGCATCCTCGAGCAGCTGATGCACCGCCACATCCAGAATGCGGGCGGTGTCGTCGGCGCGCTCGACGTATCTGCCGATCCAGTAGAGCGATTCGGCATTGCGCGCCAGCATCGTCGTTCACCACCTTCAGTTGTCCGGGCCGTCCAGCCGCCCGGTCAGGTCTGCTGTTGTTGCTGCTGTTGCTGATTGGCCTGGGTGGCGCTGAGTTCGCGGCCCTGCTCGCGCGCCTCGGCCTCGGGCGGCTCGGAAACCAGTTCGGCCCCGGCCAATTCGCGTTTCTCGTCGGAGGTGCGCGGCGCCAGCACCCAGGTGTCCTTGCTGCCGCCGCCCTGGCTGGAATTGACCACCAGCGAATCCGACGGCAGCGCCACGCGCGTGAGACCGCCCGGCAGCACCCAGATCTCGTCGCCGTCGTTGACCGCGAACGGGCGCAGATCCACGTGCCGCGGCCGCAACCCGTGGCCGATTTTGGTCGGCACCGTGGACAGCTGCACCACTGGCTGCGCGATCCAGCCGCGCGGGTCGGCCCGGATCTTGCGGCGGCTGGCCTCGAGCTCCTTGCCGTCGGCGACGGGCCCGATCACGATGCCGTACCCGCCGGAACCCTCCACCGGCTTGATCACCATCTCGTCGATGCGCTCGAGCACCTCGTCGCGCTCCTCCGGCAGCCAGCAGCGCCAGGTGTCGACATTCGGCAGCACCGGCTTCTCGCCCAGGTAGTACTCGATGATGGTGGGCACGTAGGCGTAGGTGAGCTTGTCGTCGCCGACGCCGTTGCCGAAGGCGTTGGCGAGCACCACATTTCCGGCCCGGGCCGCATTGAGGATGCCCGCCACGCCGAGCACCGAGTCGTGCCGGAACTGCATCGGGTCCAGGAACTTGTCGTCGATGCGCCGGTAGATCACGTCGACCTGCACCTCCCCCGCCGTGGTGCGCATGTAGACGACATTGTCGCGGCAGAACAGGTCGCGGCCCTCCACCAACTCCACGCCCATCTGGCGGGCCAGCAGCGAATGCTCGAAATAGGCGGAGTTGTAGACGCCCGGGGTGAGCACCACCACGGTGGGGTCGGCCTCGTTCGGGGCGGCCGCCGCCCGCAGCGCGCGCAGCAGGTGGCTCGGATAGTCGCTGACCGCCCGCACCCGGTGCGAGAAGAACAGGTCCGGGAACACCCGCGCCATGGTGCTGCGGTTCTCCATCACATACGACACCCCCGACGGGGAGCGCAGATTGTCCTCCAGCACCCGGAACTCGCCGCGTTCGTCGCGGATCAGGTCGATCCCGGCGACATGAATGCGCACGCCGTTCGGCGGCACCACCCCCGCGGCCTCCCGATGGAAGTGCCTGCACGAGGTGACCAGGCGCTTCGGGATCACCCGGTCGCGCAGCACGGTCTGCTCGCCGTAGATATCGGCGAGGAACAGCTCGAGGGCCGTCACCCGCTGGCGGATGCCCCGCTCGAGCTTGGCCCATTCGGCCGCCGCGATCACCCGCGGCACCAGATCCAGCGGGAACGGACGCTCCTGGCCGGACAGCGAGAAGGTGATGCCCTGATCGATGAACGCGCGGTCCAGGGCGTCGGCGCGGCGCTCCAGATCGTCGGCCGCGATCGGCGCCAGCGCGTTGTGGATGCCCTTGTACGCGGCGCGCACGCGGCCCTGCGGGTCGAACATCTCGTCGAAGGCGCCCGCGTAGCGGCCGGGCCGGTACCCGTCGAAGATCCCCGCCACCCGGCCGTTGCCCGCCGGTGCGTGCACGGACGCGACCGGTCGCGGGGCCGCGGCGGGAGGCATGACAAAATGGTCCACCACCGGGCGGCGTCGCATGGTGAGACGCAGGTAAATTTCTTGCATCAGCATGCTTCCGACCGGGGCGATTTCACCCCGAACCGTGACAGCTGGTAGTCTCGACCGTCGGCGCGGCGCTACTTCTTTGGTGTAGTGCGCCCACAGACTTCCGAAGCATGACACCGAACTGACGACAGGAATCAGAGGAACAAGCGTGGCAAACATCAAGTCCCAGATGAAGCGGATCCGCACCAACGAGGTCGCGCGGCAGCGCAACCAGTCGGTGAAGTCCGCGCTGCGCACCTCGATCCGCAAGTTCCGCGAGGCCGCCGCGGCCGGCGAGAAGGGCAAGGCGCAGGAGCTGCTGGTGTCCGCCAGCCGCGACCTCGACAAGGCCGCCTCGAAGGGCGTCATCCACGCCAACCAGGCCGCCAACAAGAAGTCGGCGCTGTCGCTGGCCTACAACAAGCTGGGCTGATTCCCCGCGGTAGCTCACTACCGCACAATTCTTACGCAACGCCGCCGTGGCAGAGGGTCTGTGAACACAGACGACCACGGCGGCTTTTGTCGTGTCACGCAACATAATTCGCACGGGGTGAGCCGGTCGGCTACCGTGAGCGGATGTCGGGTGGGGTGCTGTGCAGGATCGCGGTGGCGGTCGCGATGGGGGCTCTGTTGGTTGGATGCAGCGAATCCCCCTCTCCCCCAGCGACTTCGGAGCCATCGGTGGAGCCGGTCGCGATGGGACTGCCGGGTGTGCGACCGAGCGGGGCGCGGCTGGACAGCGCGAGCAATACCGACTGGATGGGCGCACTGCCCGACGACCGGCCGCTGAGCCGGGTGTCGATTCCCGGCACCCACGACACCCTGTCCGTGCACGGCGGCAAGGCCGGACCCGCGGTGGTCACGCAGGAGGGCTTCGACGCCGGGTGCGGCGACGACAACTGCACCTCGAGGCAGAGCCTGCGCATCCAACTGGAGGCCGGTATCCGCGCTCTCGACATCCGGGTGCGCCGCGACGAAGCCGATGCGCTGGCCGTGCAGCACGGCTCGTTCTACCAGCAGGCGAACCTCGACGACGTGCTCGGCGTGGTCGACGACTTCCTGAACCGGCATCCGCGCGAGACCGTACTGATGCGGGTGAAGGCCGAATGCGCCGACGACGGCCGGCCCTTCGGCTGCGTCGACGCCGGCGGGCTGAAACCGGACCTGGCCCGCGTCGACCGGAACCTGGCCCCCTACCCCCGCGTCTGGCTACCCTCGGCCACCGGCCGCGCCGAGGTTCCGCCGCTGCGGGACGTACGCGGCCGAATCGTGATCACCCAGCTCGCGGGCATCGAAGGCGGCACGGACCGCGGCCTCCCCCTCGATGAACAGGACCTGTGGGACGGTCCCGACCGAGACGTGAAGTGGGCCGCCATCGCCGCCCACCTGGACAAGGCGGCAACCGCCCCACCCTCGGTCCTCACCGTCAACTACCTCTCCGCCAACGGAGCCCCCGACCCCACCAAACTCCCCGCCCGCTACGCCTCCTTCGAAAACCAGCACACCCTGAACCACCTGCGCAGCCGACCGGCCGCCCCCACCGGCACACTGATGATGGACTTCCCGGGCCCGGACCTGATCGGCGAGATCATCCACCAGAACACCACTGTCTAGATATCGGATGACTGCAATAGCTGCAATGCATGCATTGCTGCTACCCTGGGTATATGACGGCATTGACCATTCGAGATGTACCAGAGGAAGTACTGCGAACAGTAAAGGTTCACGCCGCTCAGGCCGGACAATCCCTCCAGTCGTACGTGCAGGCACTCCTCGAACATGATGCCGCGCAAACGAATCCGCTGAACTCGGCTGACGAAACGCGAGGTCAGCGCGCGATACGGCGAGCCCGCGGCAGCGCGAACAACCCGCAGACCCGTGGACTGTCGACCGATCAGCTCATGGAACTGCTGCGCGGTGCCTAAGACCCTCGTCGACACCTGCGTACTCCTCGACATGCTGGGCGACGATCCAGCCTGGGGACAGTGGTCCAGCGAACAGATTCGAGATGCGATCGACGGCGAAGGGGTCGTGATCAACCCGATCGTGTACGCGGAGGTATCCATCCATTTTGCGAGCATCGAGGATCTCGAAGCCACGCTGCCCCCTGAGGATTTCTGTCGTGAGGGACTGCCCTGGGAGGCCGGGTTCCTCGCGGGGCGGGCCTTTCTGCAGTATCGGCACAAGGGTGGCGCCAAGACCTCGCCGCTCCCCGATTTCTATATCGGCGCGCATGCAGTTCTCGACGGTTATCGACTGCTGACCCGCAATCGGAAGGATTTCCGGAGCTACTTCCCGGCCTTGGAGATCGTGGCGCCCGAGCGAGACTCAGGTGGTGCCGTGTAGGTCGAGGATCTTGGACAGGGCGTGTTCGAGGGCGAAGTCGGTGTCGGCGGCGCCGCCCTTGACGTCGGCGTTCAGGGTGGCGACGACCTGGAGGGCGGTGCCGATGGTGGCGGGGGTCCAGCCGCGGGCCTGGCCCTGGGCCTTCTTGACCTTCCACGGGGGCATGCCCAAGGTCGAGGCCAGTTTGAACGGGTCGCCGCGCCCGGCCGAGCCGACCTTGGCGATGGTGTGCACCGAATCGGCGAGGGCGTCGGCGAGCAGGACGGCCGGGACGCCGCGGTCGGTGGCCCAGCGCAGGGCCTCCATGGCGGCCGGGCGGTCGCCCGCGACGGCGAGCTCGGCGACGTCGAAACCCGTCACCTCGGCCCGGCCCGAGTAGTAGCGGCGGACGGCGCCGACATCGACCCGGCCGCCGGTATCGGCGACCAGCTGCGAGCAGGCGGCGGCCAGCTCCCGCAGATCCGAGCCGACGGCCTCCAGCACGGTCTGCACCACCTCGGCGGGAACCCGGATGCCGGCGGCGCGGAATTCGTTGCGCACGAACTCGATTCGCTCACCGGTTTTGGTGATCTTGGCGCACTGGTGCACCTCGGCGCCCGCCTTCTGCAATGCGGGTGCGAGCGCCTTGGCGCGCCCACCGCCGGTATGCAGGATGACCAGCACCACGCCCTCCGGCGGCGACCCGGCCGCGTCGGTGATCACGGCGACCGCATCCTTGCCGGCCTCGGCCGCCGACTCCAGGATGATCACCCGGTCCTCGGCGAACAGCGAAGGGCTGAGCAGCTCCGCCAGCTCGGAGGTGCTGGCGTCGCCGGCGCGCATCCGATCCACGGGTAGTGACTCCGGATCCGGGGCGACGGCACGTACCCGGGCGACGATCGCGGAGACCGCGCGATCGATCAGCAGTTCTTCCTCACCGAGCACGAGATGGACGGGTGCGGGGCGTTCGGTCACGCGACGATCCTACGGGTGCGCACCGACAGCCCCCGCACCCCTGGCCCCTCGGCCCGCACGTTTCGGCGCGGGCTGGGCGACCCGCTGATGCGACAGGTTCGGCAGCCGGGCGGTATCCCGCTGCGTGCGGCCACGTTCGGTCAACTCCCGTCCAACTCGGTGGGACAAGTCCGGGACCGCGGTCGGGTGAGACGCCACAGGACCAGCACGGCGACGGCCATGACCGAGACGACGATGGACACGCCGGGAATGCCGCCCGGGACCGTGAGCGAGGCATCCAGCGCCGCAAGGCGTTCCGCGACGGTCAACAGCCACCACAGCATCGGTTGCGTCAGGTGCAGGACCGTCACCGCGGCGGGCGCCCACACGCACGACAGCACCGCGGCGATCGTTCCGAGGATGGTGATCGGCGCGATCACCGGCTCGACCAGGACGTTCGCGAGGATGCCCAGCAGGCCGACGTGTCCGGTCAGTGCGGCGATGACGGGGGTGGTGACCAGGAAGGCGGCCGTCGCGACCGCCAGTGCCTCCGCCGGAAGTCGCGGCCAGCCGCGTTCCCGCAGCCACAGTGACCAGCGCGGCGCCAGCAGGACCAGTGCGGCCGTCGCCAGGACCGACAGCGCGAATCCGGCGTCCACGGCGAGGGCGGGCGCGTAGGCGAGCAGGCCGAGGACCGCCGCGCAGAGTGCGGGCAGTGCCTGTTTTCGTCGGCCGGTCAGCAGGGCGAGCACCGCGACCGCGCCCATCACCGCCGCCCGCAGCACCGACGGCGACGGCCGGGCGAGAATCACGAAGAGCACCAGGGCCAGGGCCGCGAGCGCGATCCCGAGCCGGGCGTCCAGTGTCAGGGTTCGTACCGAAAACAGTACGGCGGCAAGGAGTATCGACACGTTCATGCCGGAGACCGCCGTTAGGTGCGCCAGGTCGGTCTGGACGAAGTTCTCGCGAACGTGATCGGGCAGTCGGGATACGTCACCGACGACGAGGCTCGGCAGCAGTCCGGCGGCATCGTCGGGCAGGGCGCGATCGGCCGAGGCGGCGAACCTCGCCCGCACGACGCCCGCGGCACGCTGCCACCACGGCGCCGCCGCCACACCGGTCGGCGGCCCCTGCGCGCGGAGCACGGCCACCGTGAGATCCCGCCGCCACGGCCGGTCCAGGCGCGCGCGGAACTCCACTCGCTGGCCCGGCAGTAGCGTCGACCACCCCGCCTCGGGTGCGAGCACGAGGACCGCGCCGCCCGCGCGCACGCCCGTGTCCGCGTGCCGGTATTCCCGCAGGGTCGCCCGCAGCAGCCATTGACGGCCTCCGAACGACTTGCCGGGCAGGGGTTTCGGGTCATCGACCGGCGTGACG
>NZ_BDBV01000142.1 GCF_001613165.1 Nocardia mexicana NBRC 108244 | reverse complement strand
GGCCGCGAGGGCCGCCGCGGACGAATCCGAGCGGGCGAGCGCGCGCACCGTGTGGCCGTTGCCGAGCAGTTCGGCGACGACGGCCGAGCCGATCAGGCCGGTGCCGCCGGTGATGAAGACGTGCATGTCTCCTCCTCGACAGTGACGGGACTGTTGTCTCATCACCATATCAGAGTGATGGGACAACAGTCCCATCGCTTACCATGGCCGCATGGCACGGTGGGAACCTGGAGCGCGGGAGCGGCTCGTACTGGCTGCTGTGGATCTGTTCACCGAGCAGGGATACGACGCCACGACGGTGGCGCAGATCGCCGAGCGCGCCGGTCTCACCAAGAGCACCTTCTTCCGGTACTTCCCCGATAAGCGCGACCTGCTGGTGGCCGGGCAGCAGACGTTGAGCCGACTGCTGGCCGAGGGGATTGCCGAGGCGCCCGAGGGTGCCACACCGCTCGCGGCCGTCGCGGCGGGTCTCGAACGTGCGTCGAGCGCCATGGGGCCGATGAACCGCGAGCTCGCGCCCCGCCTGCAGGCCGCGGTCGCCGCCAATGTCGAACTCCAGGAACGGGATGCGCTCAAACATGTGGGTCTCGCGGCGGCCATGACCGACGCCCTGCTCGCCCGGAATGTGCCGAACCCGGCTGCGCATCTCGCGGCCGAGCTCGGCGTCCTCGCGTTCAAACAGGGCTACGCCCGGTGGCTGGAGGCCGACCGGGACGCCGCCCTGGCGCCGTACTGCCTGACGGCCCTGGAGGAACTGCGGGCGGCAGGCCGATCGCTCACCTGAGCTGCTGGAGGCGAACTGTATTCCTGACTAAAAACTTAGTCAAAGTGAGAGCTGCACGTCGACAACGGCGGTCGGGATAGATGTCTCACTATGTCGGGTCGCTGGCACCGGCCGGTCCCGACCGACAGCATGATGGTGGGATGGACGAGCGGGTGAGCGCATGCGCGCATTGCTGATACTGATCGTCGTGCTGGCGATCGCGCTGGTCGCGGGCGACCGGGTCGCCGTCGTGCTGGCGCAGAACGAGATAGGCCGAAAGATCGCCGCCGACTACAACCTCCCGAACCAGCCGAGCGTCGATATCGGCGGCTTCCCGTTCCTGACCCAGGCCGTCGACGGCCACTATCGCGAGGTCGGCATCCGCGTCGGCGACTGGAGCGGAGAGAACCTCACCGTCCACGACCTCGACGTCACACTGACCGACGTGTCCGCGCCGCTGGGCGACCTGCTCCAGAACCGCACATCGAACCTGGTCGCGGCCACCGCGACGGCGACGGCGGTGGTTCCCTACGACACCGTGCAGGGCTTCGCGCCACCGGAGGTGGAGTCGATCACCCACGGCCCGAACGGTTTACGGGTCACCGGGACATTCTCGGTGGAGGGTGTCCCCGTGCCCGCCACGGTGGATGTGACGGTCGCGCCCACCGACGACGGCATCGAGGTCACGCCGGTCGCGGCCCAGCCCGCGACCGGTGGACCGACCATTTCCCTGGCCATGCTGCGCAGCACGCTCACCTTCACGGTGCCGCTGCAGCGCCTGCCGCTCGGCGCCCGGCTGACGGCCATCCAGCCGGAACCGGACGGCCTCCACGCCACCGCCGTGGCCCACGACGTGCGCTTCTCCGACCTCGCGCAACAGAACTAGTACCGCTCGCCGAGTCGGCAGCGGCGCAAGGTATTCGATCGTGGGCGGTTACAGACTCGAGCCGCGCCAGGCCAATTGCAGTTCGGTCTTGCCGGTCGCGGGACGGAATGCGGACAGCGCTGGGCCGCAACCGGTTTCGAAGGCCGCGGCGCGGGCGGGCGGTAGCCAGGCCTGGTCACCGCCGAAGGACGAGTACCAGATCTCCGTGCCGCTGGCCGATTTCCAGGCCAGGTGCAACCGCCCGTCGTGGGCGGTCAGCGCCGGTGCGAGATCGGAGTAGGCGTCGGGCGGGTTGGCCCGGGAGGTCCAGGAGACGCCGTTGCGCGAGCTCCACAGCCGAATCCATTTGTCGTCGTCGAGCGTCGCCTTCGTCCCGCGGTGGGCGAGGAACAGAGTGTCGTCGAGCGCCGCGACGGCGGGACCGGCGGCGGAAGCCATTCCGGGCAGACCCATCGGGGAGCTCCATCCGGACCCGCTGCGGGCCGAGGCGTAGAGGCCCTGGTCGGAGGTGATCAGATGGTCGCCGCCGCGCCAGAAGGCATGCAGGACACCGCGGAACACGACCAGGGCCGGTGCGCGGGCGGTCTCGCCGCCGCCCAGGATCTGCTGATCCTCCCATTTGATGCCGTCGGTCGAGGTGGACCAGTAGATGCTCTGGTCGCGTCCGGCGCCTTTCCAGGCCAGGTGCAGCGTGTCGGTGCCGACATTGTCGGCCGCGCACAGGGCCGGTCGGTCGGAGGTGCCGACATACGGCAGGTTCCACGGGGTGGCCCAGGTATCGCCGTCGCCGGTGCTGGAGAACCAGATGCTGTCGGTGCTGTCGTCCGCGCGCCAGGCCATGTGCAGGGAGTGCTGGAACACGGCCAGCGTCGGTGCGTCGGGCGAGGTGGCGCCGGGTACCGGAGTCTGGTCGACCCAGGTGCCGCCCTGGGCTGCGCCGGACGTCCAGAGCCGGGTATCGGGATGGCGGGGGGAAGGTCGGGATATCACGGGACTCACCGCGGCTTTCTGCACTGAGATGGTGGAAATTGCGGAGAAGAGAACGGCGACATCGTTGTGCGGCCGAGGAGTCTTCAGTCTAGTTCGGCAGCCCCGTGATCAGTCGAAAAACCTTCATAGAGAGCGCCATTGGGTGGGGCTGCACCCGTGGCGCTGCCGGAACCAGCGGGAAAAGTTTCCGGGTGAGGAGAAGGCGAGCAGTTCGGCGATCTCGGTGAGGGAGTGGCGGCGATTGGCGACCAGGCGCTGGGCGAGTTCGTCACGGGTGGTGTCCAGCAGGGAGGTGAAGGTTTCCCCCTCGGCGGCGAGGTGCCGGTGGATGGTGCGGCGGTCGACGCCGAGGCTGCGGGCGATCTGCTCGACAGAGCATCGGCCGGTGGGCAGCAGCAGCTCGACGAGCTCACGGACGCGGTCGGAGGTCGTGGCGGTGCCGGTGTCTCGGAGGGAGTCGAAGAACTGTTGCGCGTAGGAGCGCAGCTGCGGATCCGACATGGCATTGGCGGTGTCGAGATCGGTTGTGTAGGTGAGTATTCCGTCGAAGTCCTGGTCGAAGGTGACGTGCGGCCCGAGCAGTCGGTGTCGCGTGCCGTGGCCCCGGGGCGCGGGATGGGTGAAGCGGACTTCCATCGGCTGCCAACCGGTTCCGAGGAAACCGCGGAGGAGTCCGTGGAGTACGCCGACGGCGAGTTCGACCGCCTGCCGGGTCTCGCCGGGCGATCCGACGTCGAGGGTCAGTCGGATGGTGGCGATCCCGTTGTGCTCGGTGAGGCGGGTGTGCAGTGCCTCGTTGTACATGTGCTCGTGCCGGGCCATGATGCGCAGGGCGCTGCGGACGTCGGGCTCGTCCCGCAGCACCAGGCTCAGCGGCCCGAGATTGGCGAAGCGGCGGCGTTCGGCCAGCCGCAGACCGAAGTCCTCGCATCCGGACGCGCTCGCGGAGCGTTCGAGGAGGTCGGCGATGGCGGCCGCGGGAACCCAGCGGTCCTGCAGGCTCAGGCTGGCTGGATCGAGACCCGCGACGCGGATCAGCTCCACGGGGGCGATACCGAGGGACTGGCCGAGCTCGACGTAGCTGTGCAATGCGGCGTAGCGGGCCAGCGGCTTCACCGCACCTCCGATGTCTCGAGATGAACATATTTCTGTCCCGCCAGGATAAGCGGTGCCTTGGAATCCGGCTTAACGTGGGTTGTATCACGGCGTTGATCAGCGGAAAGGAGGACATCGTGCTCGGTGAGCGCACCCGAGACGACCTCCTGCTGACCACTCGCACCGGATAGCCCCCGCTTTTGTGCGCGCCCGAACCCGGGCGGCGGGAACGGCGGGTTCCCGGACATCTGTTCGTCGGGCACGAGCCGACCGCGCCTGCGCGGATGTGGCGGTATGGAGAGGAGATTCGACTGTGGCACAAGCTGTTCGCTTCTATCGGACCGGTGGGCCGGAGGAGTTGCGCTGGGAACGGGTCGATGTGGGTGAGCCCGGCGCGGGTGAGGTGCGCATCCGCCACGAGGCGGTCGGGCTGAACTTCGCCGACACCTACTTTCGCAGTGGCCTGTACCCGGCCGCGTTGCCCGCGGGCATGGGAGTCGAAGCGGCCGGTGTGATCGAGGCGGCCGGCCCCGGGGCGGGTGATTTCCGGCCCGGTGACCGCGTCACGTACACCGGAAGTCCGCTGGGCGCCTACAGCACGGAGCGGGTGATGCCTGCCGAACACCTCATACGCCTGCCCGAGGACATCGGCTTCGAGACGGCGGCGGCCATGACGATGCGGGGATTGACGACGGCATATCTGCTGCGGCGGATCCATTCGGTGCGGGCGGGTGACACCGTGCTACTGCACGCCGCCGCCGGTGGTGTCGGCCTGATCTTCCTGCAGTGGGCAAAGCTGTTGGGCGTCACCGTGATCGGCACGGTGTCGAGCCCCGAGAAGGCCGAGATCGCCCGCGCCCACGGCTGCGACCACGTGGTGATCTACACCCACGAGGACGTCGCCGCGCGGGTGCGCGAGATCACCGGGGGCGCAGGCGTTCCCGTTGTCTACGACAGCATCGGCAAGTCGACGTTCCAGTCGTCGCTGGACTCCCTGGCCCGGCGCGGCCTGCTGGTGTGCTTCGGGACGGCGTCGGGTCCGGTGCCGCCGATCGACGCGATGCAGCTGGCGGTCAAGGGGTCGGTGTTCGTGACCCGGCCCGCGCTGGCCGACTACATCGCCGACCCCGCGGAGCGTGCCGAGCTGGCCGGAGAACTGTTCTCCCACGTGGCTGCCGGGCGCATCCGCATCGAGATCAACCAGCGTTACGCGCTGGCGGATGCGGTGCGGGCGCATCGCGATCTGGAATCGGGCCGCAGCATCGGCTCCTCGGTCTTCACCGTGTGAGCCCGCGGCCCGGCCGTCCCTGCAACCCCGAGGAGTGATCATGACAACCGTTGTGCCTGTGAAGAATTCGATGATGCGCGGGTCGTTCGGCGTGCAGCCGCTGACCTGTCATATCGGCGCCGAGCTGTTCGATATCGACCTGGGCGAGGTGGCGCGCAGCGACGACCTGTTCGCCGAGCTGCGGGCGCTGCTGCTCGAGTACAAGGTGCTGTTCGTCCGCGACCAGGACATCACCCGTGCCGAACATGTTTCTCTCGCACGACGTTTCGGCCCATTGGAGGATCACCCGGTACTGGGCAGCGACCCGGACAATCCCGGGTTGGTACGCATCTACAAGGACCTCGACAGCGCGCCGGAACATTACGAGAACGCCTATCACTGCGATGCCACCTGGCGCGAATCCCCGTCGATGGGCAGCGTGCTGCGCTGTGTGGAGACGCCGCCGGTGGGCGGGGACACGATCTGGGTGAACATGGCCGAGGCCTTCCGGCGCCTGCCGGAATCGGTGCGGGAACAGATTCGCGGCCTGCGCGCGCGGCATTCGATCGAGGCCAGCTTCGGCGCGGTGCTGCCGATGGACAAGCGGCATCAGCTGCATGCCCGGTACCCCGACGCGGAACACCCGGTCGTGCGTACGCATCCGGAGACCGGCGAGGAGATCCTGTTCGTCAACTCCTTCACCACGCATTTCGTCAACTATCACAACCCGGAGAATGTACGGTTCGGCATCGACTACGCGCCGGGCGCCGCGGAGCTGCTGCACATGCTGATGCGCCAGGCGAGCGTGCCGGAATACCAGGTGCGGTGGCGGTGGACGACGAACAGCTTCGCCATCTGGGACAACCGCAGCACCCAGCATTACGCGGTGCAGGACTACTGGCCCGGGGTCCGCAAGATGGAGCGCGCCGGGATCGTCGGCGACACGCCGTTCTGAAAACGCCCTATTAACAACACTTTTCGATCGAGATCGGAGTATATCCATGTATTTCCACGATGATTCACTGTTCCCGGAGACACAGGAGAAGCTGGTCATCACCGTGGCGCCGTACGGTCCGGAATGGGAGCCGGACGATTTCCGTGAGGACCTGCCGCTGACGATGGACGAGCATGTGCAGCAGGCGGTGGACTGCTACAACGCCGGTGCCACGGTGCTGCACATCCACGTGCGGGAACTCGACGGCAAGGGCTCCAAGCGGCTGTCGAAGTTCAACGAACTGCTCGGACGGCTGCGCGAGGCCGTGCCGGAGATGATCCTGCAGGTGGGCGGGTCGATCTCGTTCGCGCCGGAAGGCGAAGGCGCGGAGGCGAAATGGCTGTCCGACGATACCCGCCACATGCTCGCCGAACTGGATCCGAAACCGGACCAGGTGACGATCGCCATCAACACCAACCAGATGAACATCGTGGAGTTGATGACCGACGACGACATCGCGGGAACCTCGATCACCCGGCCGGAGGTCTACGAGGCCTACCGGGAGATGTATGTCCCGGCCGGGCCCGGCTGGGTGGACGAGCATCTGAAGCGGCTGCAGGCCAACGGTATTCAACCGCACTTCCAGCTGGCCAACATCGCGCAGCTGGAGACCGTGGAGCGGCTGATCCGCCGCGGCGTGTACACCGGGCCGCTGATGGTGACCTGGGTCGGCATCGGCGGCGGCTTCGACGGACCGAACCCCTACAACATGATGGAGTTCATCCGCCGGGTGCCCGACGGCGCGGTACTGACGCTGGAGACGCTGATGCGCAGCTGCCTGCCGGTCAACACCATGGCCATCGCCATGGGCCTGCACGCCCGCTGCGGCAACGAGGACACGCTATGGGGCCGCAAGGGCGAGAAGACGACCTCGGTGCAGCAGATCGAACAGCTGGTCCGCATCGCCGGTGAACTGGGCCGCGAGGTCGCCACCGGTAAGGAGGCCCGGCAGATCTACAAGCTCGACGAGCGGTACCGCGACGCCGACGAGACGCTCGCCAAGATCGGGTTCGCGCCCAGCCGCAGGCCGGGTCAGCTCGGATTCACCCACCACGCCTGACTCGCCGATCAATTCTCAGCTCCGGCGGGCGGTCTACCGTCGCCGCCCGCCGGGTCATGTAGGAGCACCAATGGAGTTGCGCACAGGGGCGGGCACGGCCGGGCGGATCTATCCCTGGCTCGTGTTCGCCCTCGCCTTCGGATTGCTGCTGGCCGACTACATGTCCCGCCAGGTCCTCAGCGCCGTGTTCCCGTTCCTGAAAGACGAATGGGCGCTGTCGGATTCCCGGCTGGGCTCGCTCAACAGCGTCGTCGCCCTGATGGTCGGAATCCTCACCCTGCCGCTGTCGGTGCTGGCCGATCGCTGGGGCCGAACCAGAAGCCTGGTGCTGATGGCCGTGCTGTGGAGCATCGCGACGCTGCTGTGCGCGCTGGCCACCGGCTACGACCATATGCTCGCCGCCCGGTTCTTCGTCGGGGTGGGGGAGGCGGCTTACGGGAGCGTCGGAATCGCGCTGGTACTAGGTATTTTCGCCGCCCATCGGCACGCCGCGCTGAGCGGGGCGTTCATGGCGGGCGGGTCGTTCGGGTCGGTGCTGGGGGTGTCGCTCGGCGGCGTCATCGCCGTCCATCTCGGCTGGCGCTGGGCCTTCGCCACGATGGCCATCGCCGGACTCGTTCTGGCCGTGGTGTTTCGGGCGCTGGTCAGCGACGCCAAACTGTCCCGGTACGCGGTGGAGGCCGAGCCCTCCGGATCGGCGGCCGCGGACTTCCGGGCGCCGGTGTCCACCTTGTTCACCAACCCCGCGGTGCTGTGCGCCTACGCGGGCAGCGCATTACAGATCTTCACCGCGGCGGTGCTGCTGTCGTGGCTGCCGAGCTTCTTCAACCGGTCCTACGGCCTGGCGCCGGACCGCGCGGCGGCGGTGGCCGCGGCATTCGTCCTACTGGTCGGGGCCGGAATGGTCGGGTGCGGGGTGGTCACCGATCGCGTCGGCCGCGCGGACATGTCGCGGAAGTGGACCGCCGCCATCGTGTTCTGCCTCATCTCGCTGATCTGTCTGACCGTCGGATTCACCCTGGACACCGGGCCGCTGCAGCTGACGCTGATCGGCATCGGCGCGCTGTTCTCGGGCGGATCCTCCGGGCCGACGGCGGCCATGGTCGCCAACCTCACCCACGCCTCGGTCCGGGCCTCGGCGATGGGCACCCTCACGCTCGCCAACAGTCTGTTCGGGTTGGCGCTGGGGCCGTTCGTGGTCGGGGTGCTCGCCGACAGCGTGGGGCTGCCGACCGCGCTGTCCCTGGCGCCGCTGACCTACGTCGCCGCGATCGCCGCGCTGATCCTCGGCCGCCGTCTGTATCCGGCCGGGCTGCGCAGGCGCGACGCTCTCGGCAGCGCTTCGCCCGATGACCATCCGGCTCTTGCCGACGCCGCACCGTACCGTCCACGCGCCCAAGGAGATACCGCATCATGAACCACAGCCGACCGACCGTCGTGATCGTGCCCGGGTTGCGCGATCACGTCGCGGAGCACTGGCAGACACTGCTGGCCGACACCCTCGACCGGGTGCGGATCGTGCCGCCCCTCGAACGCGACGAACTCAGCCGTGCCGCGCGGGTCGCCGCCCTCGACGCCGTCGTCACCGCCGTCGACGGCCCGGTGGTCCTGGTCGCGCACAGCGCCGGGGTCATGATCACCGTGCACTGGGCGCAGCAGGCCACCCGGCCGGTCGACGGCGCGTTGCTGGCGACGCCACCGGACTTCGAATCACCGCTGCCGGACGGCTATCCGACCAAGAGCGCCCTGGATCTGAACGGCTGGAACCCGATTCCGCGGCGGCGGTTGCCGTTTCCGACCATCGTGGCCGCCAGCAGTACCGATCCGCTCGCATCCTTCCGCCGCGTCGCCGGGCTGGCCGAGGCGTGGGGGAGCCGACTGGTCGACCTCGGTGATGTCGGGCATCTGAATCCTGCTGCGGGCTACGGTCATTGGCCGCGCGCCGAGGAACTGCTGCACAAGGTCGTCGCCATGACCGCACCGGACACGCCGGAGGTGGCGCGATGAGCACCGTGCTGGGCTCGGCGGGCGAGGCGGTCGCCGATATCGTCTCCGGATCCTCGCTGGCGGTCGGCGGATTCGGGCTGTGCGGCATTCCCGACACCCTCATCGAGGCGCTGGCGGCGGGAGGCGCCACCGATCTCGAGATCGTCTCCAACAATTGCGGTACCGACGATCACGGACTCGGAATCCTGCTTGCCGACAAGCGAATCCGACGAATCACCGCCTCCTATGTAGGTGAGAACAGCGAGTTCGCGCGCCAATACCTGTCCGGCGAGCTCGAGGTCGAACTCACGCCGCAGGGCACGCTCGCGGAGAAGCTGCGGGCCGGGGGAGCGGGTATCCCCGCCTTCTACACACCGGCCGGGGTGGGGACACCGATCGCCGACGGTGGGCTGTCCTGGCGATACGGCGCCGACGGATCCGTTGCGGTCGCCTCGCCGCGAAAGGCCGTGCGCACCTTCGGCGGTCGCTGGGCGGACCGGCGCTATGTGCTGGAGGAGGCCATCACCACCGACTACGCCCTGGTGCACGCCCTGATCGGCGATACCGAGGGCAACCTGGTGTTCGCCAAGTCCGCCCGCAACTTCAACCCGCTGGCCGCCGCGGCGGGACGGATCTGCATCGCCGAGGTCGAACAGCTGGTCCCCGCGGGCGATCTGGACCCCGGCCGGGTCGACCTGCCGGGCATCTTCGTCGACCGCATCGTGCACGCCGGTGCACAGCGCAAGCAGATCGAGAAACTCACCGTCGCGATTCCCCAGGAGGCGAAATGAGCTACGCGCCAGAGAAACTCGGCTGGCCACGCACCGCCATGGCGGCCCGTGCGGCGCGCGAACTGCGGCCGGGACAGTACGTCAATCTCGGCATCGGACTGCCCACCCTGATCCCCAACCACCTGCCCGGCGATGTGCGGGTCGTCCTGCATTCGGAGAACGGCATCCTCGGCACGGGGCCCTATCCGGCGGAGCACGAGGTGGACGCCGATCTCATCAATGCCGGTAAGGAAACCGTGACGGTGACCGCGGGGGCGTCGTACTTCGACTCCGCCGCCAGCTTCGGCATGATCCGCGGCGGTCACATCGACACGGCGGTGCTCGGCGGCATGCAGGTCTCCGCCACCGGTGACCTGGCCAACTGGATGGTGCCCGGTCGCATGGTCAAGGGTATGGGCGGCGCGATGGACCTCGTCCACGGCGCGCGCCGGGTGATCGTGCTGATGGAGCACACCGACAAGTCCGGGGCGCCGAAGATCGTGCGCCGCTGCACATTACCTCTGACGGGGGAGGGCGTGGTGCACCGCATCATCACGAATCTCGCCGTCATCGATGTGACTGGTGACGGCCTGGTGCTACAAGAATGCGCGCCCGGAGTGCGCGAATCCGATGTGCGGGCGGCTACCGAGGCGCCGCTGATCGCTGGGTGCGTGTCGCGGAATCTCCTGTCTCGCAACGCCGAAAAGGATCCCCGACCGTGCTGAACCTCGCGATGCTGCTGGAAGACACCGCCCGTCGCTACCCCGACGACGATGCCGTGCGGCTCGGCGACGAACGCCTGACCTACGCCGAGTTGGATGCCCGCGCCAACCAGGTCGCCCACCTGCTGGTGGCGCGCGGTGTCGAACCCGGTGACAAAGTCGCGCTGTCGTGCCCCAACCTGCCGGAATTCGTTGCCGTCTACCACGGCATCCTCAAGGCGGGCGCGGTCGTCGTCCCGCTCAACATTCTGCTCACCGCTCCCGAAATCGCCTACCACCTCACCGATTCCGAAGCCGACATGTACTTCTGCTACGAAGGCACCGCGGAATTGCCGATGAGCGAGTACGGTCTCGACGGATTCGAGGACGCCCCCGGCTGCCGCGAGATGGTCGTCATCACCACCGATCCCGCCGCACCCTCGCCCTATCCCGGCATCGATACCCTCGCCCAGGCTCTCGCCTCGCGGCCGGAGAGTTTCGACACCCTCGTACGCCGCCCCGACCACACCGCGGTGGTCCTCTACACCAGCGGCACCACCGGAAAACCCAAGGGCGCGGAGCTCACTCACGCGAATATGGTGCTGAACGCGCTGACGGCCAACCGGCTGTTCGACAACAAACCGGAGCGGCACGACATTCACCTCGTCACGCTGCCGCTGTTTCACTCGTTCGGCCAGACCATCAACATGAACGCGGGGCTGTCGGTGGGATCGACCCTGGTGCTGATGCCGCGGTTCGATCCGGGCGCGGCGCTGCAGGCGATGGCGGACGAGCAGATCACGTTCTTCGCCGGTGTCCCGACGATGTACTGGGGGCTGCTCAACGCTCTCGGCGAGGGTGTCGACGTCGACCGTGTCGCGCGGACGCTGCGGCGCGCGATCTCGGGCGGAGCGGCTCTCCCGGCCGATATCCACGCCCGTTTCGCGCAACGGTTCGGTGTGCAGATCCTCGAGGGGTACGGGATGTCGGAGACCTCGCCGCTGGCCCTCTTCGCCGATCCGGACCGCGCCTCGCGTCCCGGCTCCATCGGCGTCCCGGTCTGGGGTGTCGAAGCGCGCCTGGTGGATTCGGAGTGGAACAGTGTGATCGGCATCGGCGAGGTGGGGGAGATCGCGCTGCGTGGCCACAATGTCATGAAGGGCTATCTCAACCGGCCGCGGGCCACCGCCGAGGTGCTGCGCGACGGCTGGCTGCGGACCGGTGACCTGGCCCGACGCGACGTCGACGGGTTCTATTACATCGTCGATCGGGCCAAGGACATGATCGTGCGCGGCGGATTCAACGTCTACCCCCGCGAGATCGAGGAAGTCCTGCTCACTCATTCGGGTGTCTCGCTCGTAGCCGTTGTCGGTGTGCCCGACGACCGATACGGCGAGGAGATCGCGGCATTCGTTGTGCCGGAAGAGGGTTCCGGTATCACCGATACCGAGCTGATCGCTTGGTGCCGAGAGCGGCTGGCGGCCTACAAGTACCCCCGGCGCATACGGTTCACCGACGCTCTGCCGATGACGGCCAGCGGCAAGATCCTGAAGCGAGAACTTCGTCTCCCGCAATGAAAGCCGGGTCGTATCGCAAGCATCCGGTGCCTGACACCGGATCGGCGAGCGTGTTGTGACCCCGCTCCCCGAGCCAGGCACAGACCACTGTGCCGACCGCATCAACGAGGATGAGGATCCCATGAAGATGAGGAAAACCGCTGTCACCGTGGTACTTACGGCCACGGCGACAGCTCTCGCCGCCGTGCCCGGCGCGGCCACGCCACTGCCCGCACCGCAGAACTCGGTCCACTACGAGGTGCGCCGCGACGGTGATACCGCCGTCCTCATCCTCGGCGACGGTGCACCGAGAATCGTCGGCGATCAACTCGTCGTCGCCGATCACACCGACCGGCCGGTCGCAGCGATCCCGCTCACCTACCAGATCGACAGCGTCGCCTACCCCATCGACGCTCGACTCGACGGCAACACCGCAATCCTGACCCCGCTACGAGAGAACAGCCGCGCCGCGGTCGATCCCGGCCGGGTCGTCAACGCCGACCAAGCCATCCAGCACGTCGCCGAATCGTTCAACCCGCGCGACACACAGGCACTCGCGGTCTTCGCCCAGCGTGTGGCGATCGGCGCGGCCGTCAGCACCGTCCTCGGCGCCATCCTCGGCGGCGGTATCGGTTGCCTGGTCGGTGGCGCCGCCGGAGCGGCCATCTCGAGCCCCGTGATCGCCCTCCTACTCCCCTTCGTCGGCGCCACCATCGCCGGTTGTGTCCTCGGCGCCGCAACTCTCGGCGCCGTCGGCGGCATCGCTGCATCATCCTCGCCGGAGGCCCCATAACCCTGTTCTCCGCCATCCAGTACTTCTCCACCGTCCTCACCCCCTGCCCACCCGAACTCGCCTACTGCAGGGATCCGGCGCAGCCGGGCCCGGCCACGAAATAGCGCGGGTGGGCTTCGACAACGTCGTCATTCCCCGATCTGATCGCGACCGTTCAACGTCGAGGTCCGTCACGTCGCCGCTTGGAGTCTGCTGTGGACCGGCGTGCGGCGGAGCAGTGGATAGTGTGGCCGTATGCGGAGCGAACGCCCCGGGCGGGTGATCTTTCTCAATGGGACGTCGAGTTCGGGGAAGACCACCTTGGCTCGGGCCATCCAGGACGAGAGCGATGTTCCGTTCGTCTACTGGGGTATCGACACGCTGTTCGACATGGTGCCGCCGAATTGGGGTGGTGGGCGCGACGGGCCGCGCAGCCGCGACGGGTTCTGGTACGACCGCACGGGCAGCGACGCCGACGGGCGGCCACTGGTGGTCATCCGCTACGGCGCGGTGGGGTTGCGGATGCTGCGGTCGGCGTTCGCCGCGGCGGCCGAATTCGCTTATGGCGGTGATCATCTGGTGATCGACGAGATGCTGTTGGCCCCGGAGCTGATGCCCATGTGGATGGACGCACTCGCAGGTCTGGACGTGCGACTGGTCGGTGTCATGTGTCCGCTGGCGGTCGCGGAGGAGCGAGAGTTGGCGCGCGGCAACGAGATCGGGCTGGCCCGCGGGCATCTCCGTACGGTTCACGATCACGAGCACGCCTACGACATGGTGGTCGACACGACCACGGGAACGCCCGCCGAATTGGCCAGGGCCGTACTGCTGTGCCCGCCGGCCTGAATATCCCGATCTACTTCTCCTCCAGGCCGTTTCGGTGGCCCGAACGGTTACGCCGGGAGCTGCCGAGCATCGGGCGCGCGGTGCGCGAGGAGCAGCGCAGGGGTACGGAGTGGGAGGGCAGAAGTCTCGAGGTCACGGGGATGGCGGCGGTCAGTGCGAGGGTTGCGAGACCGGCGGTGACGAAGGATCCGGCGATGGCGAAGATTGTCACGGCGAATGTCAGGCAGGTGATGACGGCCAGGATCGCGGTTCCCGACTCCACCCCGAGTATCAGCTTCGGGGGATGCGGCGTTGCGTCCATACCTGGGAGTACCCATACCGCAGGCCGGCGAACCGGGTGAATCGTACCGACGCCGGTCCTCTCGGCAGTGATCAACCCACGGGCGGAGTCGCCGAGTCCGGGTGTGCGCGTTCGCGCCAGCTTCGGTTCTTCGCGCGATTGCCGCAGAGGGTCATATCGCACCAGCGGCGCGAGCGATTGCGTGAGGTGTCGAGGTAGGCCCAGCGGCAGTCGTCGGACGCGCATGCCTTGAGTCGCAGCCAGTTTCCGGAGGACCGGACGGCGAGGTAGTCCTGTGCGACGGTGGCGATGTATCGACCGGCGAGATCGGTGCCCGTCGCGTCCAGTCGTGGTGGCCGCCGGTGGTCGCCGAGATGCAGATACAGCGGCGCGGTTTCCAGGATCGTCCGGGCGGCGGACAGGATCCGTTCGTCGGGTTGCTGACCGTTGTTGGCGGCGGCGAGCTGGCGCAGCGCCTCGCGCAGCTGCCGGATGTCGCGCAGTGCCGAATCCGCTTCGTGCTCATCGAGTTCGGACTCCGCGCAACCGGTGATGTCGGCCAGCCAGGCGGGGCCGCGTTCGTCGGCCAGCGCATCGTCACCGTCGGGGCAATGGCGGGTATTGATGAACGCCACCAGCCTCCGTGCCGCATCCTCCGCAATCACGAGACCATCATAGCCCGTTGACTGGTTAGTCGCTCCGGCCGTAAACTAACCGTCATATCGAGTTAGATGGTCATTTTCAGCAACGGAGTAAGCCCATGTTCATTGCCGCTCTCTCGCGACCACTGAGAACCACTGCGGTGCAGACCATTTCCACCGGCATCGTCCGATACAGCCTGGTACTCGTACTGGCCTGGCTGGGTGCGATGAAGTTCTTCACCTATGAGGCCGAGGGCATCGAAAGCTTGGTCGCGAACTCGCCGCTCATGTCCTGGCTCTACCGATTCCTGAGCGTTCAGGGGCTGTCGAATCTCCTGGGGGTCATCGAGATCGGACTGGCCGCCCTGATCGCGCTGTGGTGGCTTATGCCACGAATCTCGGCCCTGGCCAGCGCCGGGGCGGTGGCGATGTTCCTGATAACGCTCAGTTTCATGATCACCACCCCGGACGTCTGGCAGCCCGGCTACGGATTTCCGTTCCTCGGCGCGGGCGCGGCGTTCCTGATCAAGGATGCGGTTCTGCTCGGCGCGGCCGCGGTGACCGCGGCCGAATCGTTCACCCGGGCACGCGCCCCGATCCCGTCGACGGGCCCGCGATAGATCGCAGTCGCCCCGAGCGGATCGGGGCTGCTGCCGGCCGCGTCGGCCAAGGCTATTCGACCAGGGCGTCGGGTAGTGACTCGTGGTAGTGGATGCCCTTCCAACCCGCGTCGGTCCGATGCGCGATCAATCCCCGGGTCGGGGGATCAGGCCTTGGTGGCGACGATCAGGACGTTCTTGCCGAACAGTCTGCTGGTGACGGACTGGAGGGCCTTGCTCAGCGGGAAGACGGCGCGGTCGTAGAGTTTCAGGGCGGCGGGGTTGATCGTGCCGTCGCTGCGGCCGAAGAGCTTGTAGGCCAAGGTCGCGAAGAAACCGATCGGGTCGCAGTAGCGCGATTCGACGATCAGCAGGCCCGATTTGCGGAGAATCTGCTCGAGCTGGGCTCGGCGGTAGCGCCGGTAATGTCCCACCTTGACGTCCATGGCCGAGAAGAGCACCTCGAGTGCGGGAACGTAGACGACCAGGGTGCCACCGGGGCGCAGCAGCGAGGCCAGACGCTGCGCCGCCGCCTGATCGTTCTCGATGTGCTCGAGGACATTGAACGTGTAGATGACCCCGTACCGCTCGGGTTCGCCCGGGGTCTCGTCGACCAGCTGGTAACCCTTCGACCGGAGTGCGGACTGCAGGGTGGGATCCGGTTCGAGGCAATCGGGGACGATGTGCCGCGCGGCCAGCAGGTCGGCGTAGGTTCCCGACCCGGCGCCGAAGTCGAGCACACGCAGGCCCGGCGCCGTCACGTGCTTCTCGACGGTATCGACCAGGAACCTGTTGTAGTTGACGGCCTCGGCCATCGCTTCGAGGTTGGAACACCCCGTATAGGCAAACCCGCTACTGGTCACGATGTCGCCCCTATCGCTCGGTGCAATGGTGGCTCTCCGCACCGTCAATATGCCACATCGTATGCCGAAAATTTGCTACATACCACCGGCGTGCCGCCGAGCTGGCCCCGGGCCGGTTGCCTACACGCTTTGACCCACCCCGGCCGCGATCGGCTGCTGGATTCCGGATTCGGGCGGGCAGCGGTCGAACCACGGTCGAGCGGTTTCGATCTCGGCCGCGAGCTGCAGGAGCAGGTATTCGCTGCCGGAGGGGCCGACGAACTGGGTGCCCAGGGGCAGCCCCGCGGCGGTCCAGTGCGTGGGCACGCTCATCGCGGGACGGCCGGTGATATTGGCCAGCTGGGTGAAGGGGACCGCGGAGAGGTTGGCGGTGACCAGATTGCGGTAGAAGTCGGTGCGGGACAGCACTTTCCCGGCGCCGAGTTGGAGGAAGGGCGGCAGCACGGTATCGGCCAGCGCGGGGGTGCGGTTCTGGCCGATGCGCAGCGGAGGCACCGCCAGGGTCGGGGTGAGCAGGAGGTCGTAGGTGCCGTGGAATTCCGCCAGTGCCCGGGTGTAGTCGTTCCAGCGGGCGTGGGCCAGGACGAGTTCGGGTGCCGACAGTGCCCGGCCCACCGCCGCCAGGACCTGGGTATCGATATCGAAATCCGTTGGCGACGAACGTGTCAGGCGGCAGGTACGGTCCAGTTCGGCGGCGGCCGAGGCGGTCCAGACGGTCATGAAGTCCAATGCCAGCCGGCGGCCGTCGATGCCGAGGGTGGCGGGTTCCACGGTGTGGCCCAGGGATTCGAGCAAGGCGGCGGCGTCCTCGACCGCCCGGACCGCCTCGGGATCGACCGCGGTGCCCTGCGGGGAATCGCTGGTGAAGCCGATGCGCAGGCGTCGGGGCGGTTCGGTGACGGCGTCGCGGAACGGCCGGTCGGGACGCGAAACCGTGTAGGGCGCACCGGGATCCGGCTGAGTGAGGATATCGAACATGGCCGCGGTGTCGCGGACGCTGCGCGACAGCACGCCCGGTGTCGCGGCGCCGAACAGCGGATCGCCGACATCGGGACCGCTGGGGACCAGGCCGCGCCCGGGCTTCAGGCCGAACAGGCCGGTGCAGGCGGCGGGGATGCGGATGGAACCGCCGCCGTCGCTGGCGCCCGCCATGGGGACGACCCCGGCGGCGACGGCCGCCGCCGAACCACCCGACGAGCCGCCCGGAGTGCGGGTGGTGTCCCACGGGTTGCGCGTCGCGCCGAAGGTCCTGGTCTCGGTGATGGCCTTGCTGCCGAACTCGGGCGTGGTGGTCTTGCCGAAGATCACCAGACCGGCGTCCAGCCAGCGCTGCACGACGGTGCTGTGGCGGGCGGCGCGGATCGAGCGCAGCGGCCCGGTACCGGCGGAGGTCGGGTATCCGGCATAGTCCTGACCGAGGTCCTTGAGGAGGAACGGCACCCCGGCGAGGGGGCCGCCGAGATCGGATCGCCGGGCGAGTTCCTCCCCGTTCTTCTCCATCAGCAAGCTCACCGCATTGATCGCCGGATCGACCTTCGCGCAGCGCTCGAGCGCGAGCCGCAGCAGGTCCGCCGGGTGCACGTCGCCCCGGGCGACGAGCTCCGCCAGACCGACCGCGTCGTACCGGCGGTATTCGTCGTACCTCATCGTCGTCTCCTCGTCGCGGAATGCCCGGCCGCCTCCGAGGATAGCCGTACCACTCGGTTACGCAACCGCTCGGAGCGAGTAGAATTTTCCCGCTGTGACGACCCGTTATGCTCCTGCGATGACCGAGCGGAACGGCGAGACGAAGCTGGACGGTCGCGCGCTGCGGTTCCAGCACCGCCGCCCGGAGCTGCTCGCCGCCGCGACCGAATACGTTCTCGACAACGGCGTGCGCGACCTGTCGCTGCGTCCGGTGGCCCGCGCGCTCGGCGTCAGCCACGCCACGCTGATCCGGCACTTCGCGACCAAGGAGGCGCTCGTCACCGAGGTGCTCGAGCGCATCCGCGCCGATTTCGAACAGCACCTGCTCGGTGAACAGCTGCAGGCCGTCGATTCGCCCGCGGACCTGCTGCGCGCCACCTGGCGGCATCTGTGCCGCCCGCGCGAACAGCGCCAGTTCCTGGTCCTGTTCGAGCTCGTCGCGACCGCCGCGCGCACGCCCGACCACGTGGGGTCCCGGCTGGTCGTCGACTGGCTGACCGTGATCGAACGCGAACTCGAGAGATTTCACTGGCCGGTCGAAACGCGCTCGCGGACGGCGACATTCATCCTCGCCCAGGTACGCGGGCTGCAGCTGGACCTGATCACGACCGGTGATCGCGCCCGCGTGGACGAGGCGTTCGAGGCGGCCGTGGATTTCCTCATGCACCAGCGTGGAACGGTCCCCGATCAGCGCGGGTTGATCAGCGGATCGAAGGCGGCACGAACGTCGCCGTCGGACGAGCTCACGTAGAACCGCGGCGGCGGGCCGAGGTCGGCGAAACTCCGATAGTGCAGGGTGTCGGGACAGCTGGCGCCGCCGATCTGGATCCGGGCATCCGTGATGAGCCTGCCGGTCCGAACCTCATAGGCGCGCACCGGAATTGCGCGTTTGTGAAAGGTCACGTCCCCGGTGCGGTGGGATGTTTCGGTGACGTACGGGCAGGTTTCGACCGGATCCCCGTATTCCGTCGGGCCCGCGCAGAGGATCAGCACGGCGTCGGCGGCATCGCGGGCGCGCCACTCGGCCGGGAATTGCTGTGTGTCGGTGCCGTTTCCGAAAAGCAGCGCGAGATCCGGGCCGGGCGGGCCGTAGGGCCGGGCGCCCGCGTACGGCTGCGGCCGGGAGCAGTAGGCCGGCTGGCCGTTCGGGTCGGTGGTTCGCAGCGAGGTGCGGAGCGTGTCCAGCTGGCAGGCGATCCTCGCCGCCGGTGCTATCCGGACGGCGACCTCGGTGGCGCGGTCGAGCGGGGTGCCCGTCGGCGGTCGCTGCGCGAGCCAGTCGGTGATCGTGACCGTGTGGCAGGCGTTCCCGGTGGGGAGCCGCCCGAGGAATCCGTCGAGGACTCGGCGGACCATGGCGTCGTGGCCCGGGTAGAGGGCGATCACGCTAGACATGGTGTCGAAACCTGTTGCCAGCGCGGAGATGTCACCGCTCAGCGCGGTATCGAGGGTGGTGGTCGCGCGCCGCAGCAGGGCGCACGCCCGCACGGTCCGGTCGACGGCCGCCGTCGATGGGGCGTCGGCGACGCGGTGGCCCGCCCACATCCGGTC
>NZ_BDBV01000141.1 GCF_001613165.1 Nocardia mexicana NBRC 108244 | reverse complement strand
CGAGCCCGGCCGCAGCGAGCCGTCCGCGCCGGAATGCCCGGCGGCACCGCTGGATTCGGCCGCGAGGTACAGGCGCCGCACCGTGGCGGTGGTCCGATCCGGAAAGCGGGGACCCGACACCCACCCGCCGCCGCCCTGGCGTCGGAGGGTGATCGGGCCGTAGCGCTCGATGCCGGTATCGCTGTCGCGGAGCCAGCGGTCGAACCACGCGCACTGCAACTCGTCGAGCGCCTGCGGGTTCCCCGGATCCCCGAACCCGGACCCGACACTGATGTGATAGCCGTCGTCCACGACGAGCTGCTTCGCACCCGCGGCGACTCCGACACGGTCGTACATCCGGAAATTGGAGCTGTTGTAGACATCGTGCCAGGCCCCGTGGATCCACGTCGCCGCGGTGATGTCCTCCAGCGCCGGAAGTCGCCGCGCCCATTGATCATTGAGATACGCGTCCGGATGACCGTCGGTGAAGGCGATCCGCCGGGCCCGCCCCAGCCAGCTGATCGGTTCCCGGCACCGGTCGAGCAGGTAGCGTCCGGCCACGCGATTGCGGACCATGCCCCGCGGCGACGGCAGCCACTTGCCCGCGTTGACGGCCGCCATCCACAGCGCCATGGCCGCCGTGGGCACACCGCCGGTGAGACCAAGTTCGCGCACCGGATCCTCACCGGCGACGATCGCGAAGACCGCGTCGAGACCTTCGGGTCGCCGCCCCGCGGCGATCAGCGCCGCGATCCCACCGTAGGAGATGCCGGTCAGCGCCAGATGCCCGTTGCACCAGGGCTGTTCGCGGATCCACGCCAGCACCTCGTCGTAGTCCCGGTGTTCGCGCGGGCTGAAGAAGTCCCAGTTGCCGGTGGACGATCCGGTGCCGCGCACATCCACGATCAGCACCGCGTAGCCCCGCGACACCAGGGTCCTGTTGGTGGCCCAGACATCCAGAACGCCACCGGCGGTGGTGCGCACCAGATCCCGACCGCGGAAGCGCCTGCGGTCCGACGGCCGCACCCGCCGCCCCGCCCGCCGCGCGGGCCCCGCGATGGCCGCGCCGACGCGATTGCCGATCCGGTTGTAGGGCGTGAAGTTGACGACCACCGGCAGGGCGTCCGGCACCGGAGCGGAGCGGCGGTGCGCCGGGCGAATCAGATCGGCGCACAGCACCGCACCGTCGGACATCGGAATCGCGACCGTCGTATCGGCATGCACGGCCGGGAATCTCGTGGGCCCGATATCGAACCGGGCGTCCGGCGGCAGCGCCTCGGTAGCGGAAAGCGGTGCGGCCACGGGACCTCCCGAGCTCGATCAGATCAGAGACGGAATAAAGTGTCTCAGAAGCATTCCCGAAGTACGAGGGTCTCGACGAGAACCTTCTGATACAGATACGGCCTCAACTCTCACGGCCCGCTCTCGAAACCATCACGCCTCGGAGTCGTCGGCGCCGGCGGTGCTCACACACCGACCAGCTCGTCGTCCACGGGTTCCTCCGGTTCGTGGTGCTCCAGGCGGGCGTCTCTGGGCAGCGCCAGGAATCCCAGGCTCACCAGCAGCATCAGTGCCGCGCCGAACCACAGGGTGTAGTCGAAGGTGTGGGCGAAGTTCACCGCGTTGGCCTGTGTACCCGCGCGCGAGAGCGTCTGTGCGACTTCGGGAGTGGTTGCGCTCTGATCGGTGCGGCAGCTGTCCGGTGTCGCGGTCGGATCCACCTGCGCGGACCGATCACGCACGCAGGCACCGAAATTCGCGAGAATCGTGTCCTGGACGGGGCCGGGCAGTCCCTGCGCGGACAGTTCGGCCCGGGTCTGCGGGGTCACCGCGTCCACACCGCGCGCTGAATCGTGATCCAGCTGGGTGAAGAACACGACACCGACCAGCGCGACGCCCAGCGCCATGCCCAGCTGCTGCCCGGTATTGAGCAACCCCGAGGCGCTGCCCGCCTCGTGGGCGGGGACCTGGCCGATCAGCAGGTCGATCGTCGGCGCGACCACCGCTCCGAAGCCGACGCCGGTGACGATCAGCGGGAGAAGCATTTGCCACGAGGCGAATTCGGCCTCGTAGTGCCCGGCCATCCACCCGTAGAGCAGGAAACCCGCCGCGGTGACCAGGCCGCCCGCGATGACCACGCGCCGCCCGAATCGAGGGGCGAGCACATTGACCGACAGTCCCGCCCCGATCCCGGCGCCGACCGCGAAGGACCCCGCCGTCAGCCCGGCCCGCATGGGCGTCCAGCCCAGCCCGCCCTGCATGAACAGCGTCCACGCCAGGAAGAATCCGCCGAACGCGATCCAGAACAGCAGCCAGGCCACGAGCCCGATCGTGTAGGGCCGCGACCGGAACAGCTCCAGGTCGATCAGCGGCGATCCGGTCGTGCGCGCCCGCCACCGCTCGTAGGCGCCGAACACCACGAACACCACGGCGGCCGCGGCGATCATCACGAAAGTCCATGCGGGCCAGTCGAGTCGGCGTCCCTCGGTGAGCGGATAGACGAGCAGCAGCACCGCCGCGACCGCGAGCACCATGCCGGGGATATCCAACCGGCGCGCGGCCGTGGAGCGCGATTCCCGCATCACCGCGGCCGCCGCCAGCAGTGCGAGGATGCCGACCGGCACGTTGACCAGGAAGATCGGGCGCCAGCTCAGGTCGAACAGATCGGCCTGGACCAGCAGCCCGCCCAGCGACAGACCGACCGCCGAGGCCGAGCCGCCGACTCCCCCGTAGAGCGCGATCGCCTTGGCGCGTTCGTTTTTCGGGAACGTGACCCGGATCGTGGCCAGGATCTGCGGCACCATCAGCGCGGCGAATACGCCCTGGACGAAACGGGATCCGATGAGCAGCGCCGGGCTGGTGCTGAGGCCGCAGGCCAGCGAGGTCAGCGTGAATCCGGCCATGCCGACGAGGAAGACCCGTTTCCGGCCGTAGATGTCGCCGAGCCGTCCGCCGGTGATCAGCACCGCCGCGAACGCCAGCACGTAGGCCGCGACGATCCACTCCAGCTGGGAGTACTCGGCATCCAGGTCGTCCTGGATGCTCGGCAGTGCCACGTTGACGATCGTGGCGTCGAGCAGGTCCATGAACCCGGCGGCGAGCACCACGGCGAAGGCGATCCAGCGGCGCGGGTCGAGCGGGGGTGAGTCCGCGGTGGGGTGGGCAGTGACCATCTCGGAGGACCTCGTTTCGGGATGGGTGGAAGCGACACCCAAACTATGCACTTAAGGTGCTAATCACGCAACAGTGCAATCACTGAGGGTTCCTAGTGTGCGGTATGCTGCATGGATGACCGAGGTTGATTCGTCGTTCGTGCCGTTGGCCGAGCGCACGGCGTTTCTGGTGGCGCAGCTGGGTTTTCATATCGGGTTCGGATTCACCGACGCGCTGGCGCCGGTGGGGATCGGGCCGCGCCACTACGGGATGTTGCGGCAGTTGCACGCGCGGGACGGCCAGACGCAGCAGCAGCTGGGCGATACCTTGCGCATCCATCGCAACGTCATGGTCGGCCTGGTCGACGACCTGGAGAAACGCGGGTTGGTGGAGCGGCGGCGGCACCCCTCCGACCGCCGCGCCTACGCGGTGCACCTGCTGCCCGCGGCGCACGAACTGCTGGCGCGGATCGAGCCGATCGTGCGGGAACTCGACGCGGGCCTGCTGGAGCCGCTCGACGCCGACGAGCAGGCGGCGCTGCGGAAGCTGCTGGAGAAGTTGGCCGTCGGCGCGGGCCTGATACCCGGCGTGCATCCGGGCCTCACCCGCGGGATGGGGCCTACCTGCTAGACGTCGATACGGCCCGGCTCGAGGTCGGCGCCCTTCCCGACCGATGAGTTTCACGGACCCGAGCGGTCGACACAACAACGGTCGAACGGTCGAAGGAGGCCCCGATGGGCAAGGTTCTCACTCATATGACGATGTCGCTGGACGGGTTCATCGCGGATTCGAACGACCAGGTCGGGGAGCTGTTCGAGTGGTACGAGGCCGGGGAGGTGACCGTGCCGAGCTCGAATCAGGACGTGGGGTTCCGGGTCGACGACGCCAGCGCGGCGATGCTGCGCGACCTGACCGAGAACACCGGCGCACTCGTCGCCGGTCGACACCTGTTCGACATCACCGACGGCTGGGGTGACAACCATCCGGCCGGGGCTCCCGTCGTCGTGGTAACCCATCGCCCACCCGAGGACGCCGCGCGGTGGCCGACAACGACATTCGTCGACGATGTGGCGGACGCGATCGCCCGGGCCCGGAAGATCGCGGGCGATCGGGATGTCACCATCGCCAGTCCGACGATCACCCAGCAGGCACTCGACCTCGGCCTGGTGGACGAGGTGTGCGTCAGCCTCGTGCCGGTGCTGTTCGGCGAGGGCATCCCGTACTTCGCGAAGCTCGGCCGCGGCCACCAACTCCTGGAGGATCCGATCGTCGTCCAGGGGCGGCGCGCCCTGCACCTGCGCTACCCGGTCCGGCGTTAGCGGTACTCAATCACCTTCCGCATCCTCGTCGTCGATCCGGTCGCGGATTGCCCGGACGGACCGGTCTTTCGGCGGTCGCTGCGGCCAGTACACCGCAATTATCAAGACGCCCAACGGAATACCGATCACCAGGAGCAGACCGACCTGCCAGCCGAACCAACTCACGACGCCTCCGGGCAGGGCCGGTCGCCGCACTCGGACACGGTGTCCTCGGTACGGAACTCCAGGTAGACACCCGGGCCGCCCTCGGCGGACTCATCCTCGTACACCCGGACCTCCAGCATTCCCCGCGGGGAATCGAAAACTCTTGTGCGCCACTCCATCGCGACTCCTGACCGCCGTTGGTGAGGCGACCCGGAGCCAGGATTTTTCCACCGATCCCGGGTGCCCGTTCCGACGCTAGAAACGACCGGGCCCCCGAGCCACAGAGTTGACAAAAGTTGACGACGAATCGGTGGTCACGATGGCTGCGAGCTGGGAAGATTACGGGGTCCTGATTGGATCCCCGTAAAGGAGTGCCCTCGATGACAAGTCTGCGTCTTCTCGGCTCTGGATCCGGGAACAAGACGTGCCCCTGCCTGTACGAAACGGAATCGGGGGGCCTGGTGGTGCAGGGCGTCGGCGAGCGCGGGGCGGCCGCCGTCACCGTGCCGCATGTCCTGCTGGACTGGGTGGAGCCCGGTAGGCGAATCACCGTGGACGCCACCGACATTCCCGGCAAGATCCTCGTGCGAGGGGCGCCGGCGAGTGCCGAGATCATGCAGCAACTGATCTTGGACGGCGACGAAACGGCAGTGGAGGTGCACCTATGCGAGTAATCGCGGCGCGCAACGACGACTCCTTCACCGGACTCTTTCTGACGGCGCGACATTCGGCACGGCATCTGGAGGTGCGCGACAACTACGCCGTGACCGAGGAGGCGGACGCGATCCGGGCGTGGCGAGCAGAGGGCCGCGTTGTCGAAACCGAAGCCGACCGCGAATGGACGCGCCTCGTGCGGACCCTCACCGCCCGCGGCGTGACCGTCGCGCGACTGCGCATCGTGTCGATACCACCCAGCGATTACGCCCGGTGGCTCGTCGCGACCAGCACGCACAACATCGCGGCCGGTGAGGAAATCCGCTGGCTCCCGAGAGATCTGGTGGAAGGGCCTGTACCGCTGGATGATTGGTGGCTGTTCGACCGAAATACGGCCGGATTCACCACGTTCGACGACAACGATGTGTACACCGGCCTTGCGGTGAGCGCGGACCCCGCGGTCGCGAAGGTCTGCGCCGAGGCATGGGATCGGCTGTGGCCACAGGGCATCGATCACGCTCGGTTCGCGAACAGCGAGTTCGCCCTGCGGTGAGCAATGTCGTCGCACAGGCGCAGGCGGCCCTCGGGGCCCGCCTCCGTGAGCTTCGCAGGGACGCCCGGCTGACCGGGAGGCAGTTGGCCACCGGGTGTGGCTGGCACCCGACGAAGGTGTCACATATCGAGAACGGCCGACGCCGCCCTTCCGAGGCGGACCTGTTGGCATGGTGTCGGGCGGTGGACAACACGCTCGTGTACGACGACCTGGTTGCCTCGCTGCGGAACCTGCGGTCGATGTACCTGGAATGGCGGCGCACGCTCGCCGCCGGGCACACTCACGCGCAGCGGCAGATCGGGCAGGAGTTCCGAGACGCCCGGCATATCCGATGGTTCGAGGAATCCATCATTCCCGGCATCCTGCAGACCGAGGCCTATGCGCGAGCGATTCTCACCGGATGTCTGAGCGTGCTCCCCGGCGTTCGGGACGACGTCGACGCCGCCGTCCGCCAGCGCACCGCCAACCGAGCGGTGCTGCGCGCCGGCGACCGGCGCTTCGCATTCCTGATCCACGAGGCGGCACTCCGGCGAACGGTCGGCGACACACCGGTGATGCGTGAACAACTGACCCGGCTGATCGACGACATCGCCAACCCACGCCTCTCCCTGGGCGTAATCCCGCTCAGCGCGCGATGGGTATGCCCCACACACGGTTTCACCCTGTTCGACCGCTCCTCCGTGACGATCGAAACCATCTCCGCCGAACTCACAGTGACCCGCCCCAGCGAAATCGCCATCTACGAGGACACTTTCGCAGCCATGAACAAGGTAGCAATCCACGGCACCAACGCAAACACCTTGATAGACAACATCTTACAAACCATCTGACCCAACTGGATCATTCGGCGTCCTCATGTTCGATCCGTTTGCGGATTGCCTGGACAGACCTATCTTTGGGTGTCTGCTGTGGCCAGCACACCGTAATCACCAAGACGCCCAACGGAATTCCGGTTACGACGAGCAAACCGGCCTGACAGGCGAGCGCGCTCACGACGCCTCCCAGTCGGTCGAGTCGTCGTATTCCGAATCCGCCTCGATGTCCCGGCCGTAGAGCTCGAGATAGATCCCCGGTCCATCGTCGACAGACTCACCCTCGTAAGCCTGAACCTCCAGCATTCCGCCGGGAAACTCGAAAATTCTTGTGCGCCACTCCATTGCGACTCCTGATAGCCGTTGGTAGGGCGACCCGGAGCCGGGACCGCTCCACCGATCCCGGGTGCCGGTTACGACGCTAGGAACGCATGTCCTGCCCACGCTAGGAGTTTGACAAAACTTGCTCATATTATGCGAACAGCTGGCTTTCACAGATTCTGTGGAGGAGTATCGAATACAGCACGGAAATCCTGTGCACACGAGCGGATTAGGAGCACGGTCATGCTCTTGCACTTCCTCGGAAAGGGCGGCTCGGGTACCAACGACTGCCCCACGCTCTACTCCACCGACCAGGACAGCTACATGATCATCGGGTGGAGGACAGGCTTACAGGAGTCCGTCGAGATTCCGCATCTACTCTTGGGCTTTCTCGAGCCCGACACATTTATCGGCGCCACCATGACCGACACCGGCAGGGGAACCTTCCTCGTGTCCGGTCGCCCGATCACGGACCGTGCGACGCTGGATCAGACGGCTATGGAGCCATACGAAGCGGCCATCGAGGTCCCGAAGGCAGAGAGGATGTACTACGGTGCAACTGATTCGCGACGATCAGTGGCCTGAGCTGTTCGGTCAGTGCAGGCGGGAAGCATTCCACGTCGAGTTCCGGGATACCTACGCCGTTCCGAAGGAATCAGAACCGCTACGACGGTTCCTCGATGGCCAACCGGACGACAACGAATGGTTCGAACCCTGGCGCCGGCTCGTGCGGGCGACAGTCGATCGAGGCGTCGCCATAACTCGGGTTCGGGTCGTGACGGTGCCCCATGTCGATTATCAGCGGTGGCTGCTCGCGCTTGCGGCGCTGAGTACCGAAGCGGGCGAAGACATCCGGTATCTGCCCCGGCATCGTGCCGGTGAAGTGCCTACCGACGACTTCTGGCTACTGGATGACGAACGGGTTGCCTTCAACCTGTCCGATGAGAATGGACGGGCTCCCGGTGCGTCGGCGTTGACCGCCGACGCATGGATTGTGGACCAATGCCGCCGGGTCAAAGAGCGACTGTGGCCGCTGGCGACGCCATACTCGGATTACGTGACCGAACATGCGGTAGACCTCGAGAGGTGAGCAACAGCGTTCGCGAGGCTCGGCAGGCGCTCGGGCAGAGACTCAGGGAGATCCGCCGCAGGGCGGGTGTTTCGGGTCGTGAGCTTGCCCGCTTGTCCGGGTGGCATGAGTCGAAGGTGTCGAAAATTGAATATGGTCGGGTAACCCCGTCCGATGCTGACATTCGCGCCTACTGCTCCCATACCGGCGCGAATGATCAGCTTGCTGATCTGCTGGCCACGGTGCACAACATAGATGCCGCATACATGGAGTACAGGCGTCAGCATGCGGCCGGACTCAAACGGGGACAACAGAAGTCGGTGAGGCTCGCCGAACGCTCGAAGCTGATGCGGATCTATCAGCCCGTTGTCATTCCAGGAATCCTGCAAACAGCCGAGTATGCCGAAGCCGTCCTGAGACACTCGGTCGAGTTCTACCAACTCCCTGACGACGTTGACGACGCCGTTTCGAAACGGCTCGAGCGCCAGCAATTCCTGTACCGGGGCGACCGGCGATTTCACATATTGATCGCCGAGCAGGCGTTAGCCACCTCGGTAGGCTCGGACGCTGTGATGGTCGGGCAGCTCGATCGCCTGATGGCAGTTATCGGTCTGTCGCGGGTGCTGCTCGGAATCATCCCGTCGCACACCGGGCCACCGATGCAAACAACGAACTTCGTACTGTTCGACAACCGCATGGTGACGGTCGAAGGAGTCACCGCGGAGCTGACCATAACCCAGCCACGCGAGGTGTCGGTCTATGGCCGCCTGTTCGAGATGCTGGCCAAGCAATCGGTTACCGGTGAGAAGGCCCGCGAACTGATCCGAGTTGCGCTCGAGACGAGGAGCGCGTGAAGCGGCGGGTTCAGCTGGCTGGAGGTGTCGGGACGATCTGTAGTCCGTCGACGAAGGTGTCGATATCGGGTTGGTACGTGTCCCGGTCGGCGGCCGTAGCCTCGACCGACATTCGGATCGGGTACAGCATGTCGCCTGCTAGGTAATCGAACCAGAGGAACTCGTGGTAGTGGTCTGCTCCATCGGTCTCGGACGCGGGCCGAATTCCGGTGGACCGGGTGCCGCGCCAACCGCACACCTGGACGTTCTCGGAGCGCCACTGCTGCCATTTGCCTTCGACCGAACGGAGCACGCTTACATTGTCGGCAGCACTGCGTGGACTGGACACGCCGAGGGTGACGGTCGCGCTGCCTATCCGTCCCGCGCGCCGCTCGGCGCGACGCACCACCAAATCGTCCCCTTCCCCCGGCGTCACCTGCCAGTACCTCAGTTGCGGAAGCTGGAGCGTGAAGGGCATATCGGGGCGCACCTTGGTGGTGAAGACGGATCCATTTTCCGCACTGGCGTCGCAGGCCGTGCGAATCGCCGGAGCCGATGTCGTCTCCGGCGAATCCGACCCCGCCCCGCCGCACGCGGCCACACTCGTCGCCACGACTCCGGCCAGCACCAGATGCCGAATCCTCATCACGGTTGCCAGCCTATCCGGGTGTGCTATTCGCCGAACTCGGCGGCGGCGAGTTCCTCCTTGACCACCGTGTAGGCGGTGGACTGGTTGTAGCCGCGGCGGGCCAGCATGCCGACCAGGCGGCGGATTGTCTTCTCGCGGTCCAGGTTTCGGGGCATGGTGCGGAGTTTGCGGCGGACCAGTTCGGCGGCGCTGTCGTGGTCGGCGGCGGGGTTGTGGTCGGCGGCGGAGTCTTCTGCGGCGGTGCCGTGCTCCGTGGTGGAGCTTCCACCTGCATCGTCGTATCCGTCGGCACCGCTGTACTCATCGACGTCGCGGTGCCCTGTGGCAGTGGCGTGGTCGGCGGGGGCCAGCGCGATATCGAGTGGCCTGGACGCGTTGCCGAACTTGCGGGCCGAATCTGCTCTGCTGTCGTCGAACTCGATGTCCGATAGTTCCGCCTTCACCACGGTGTAGGCGGTGGATGGGTTGTAGCCGCGGCGGGCCAGCATGCCGACCAGGCGACTCATTGCCTTGTCGCGGGTGAGGTGTGCGGGTAGGGAGTTGAGTTTGCGGCGGACCAGTTCGGCGGCGCGAACGTTCTCGTCCTCGGTGGTGACGGAGGCGAGCGCGGGTTCGGCATCGGCGGACGCCACGCCCTTGCGGCGCAGTTCCTGAGCGATCACCTTCTTGCCTTTGCCGGAGTAGGTGTGGCGGGAGTGCACCCACTGCTCGGCGAAGGCAGCATCGTCGATGAGCCCCACCTCGGCGAGCCGATTCAAGACCCGCTCAGCGACATCGGGAGTAAATCCCTTGGCCGCCAACTTATCCGCCAGCTCCGATCTGCTGCGCGCCCGATCGGTCAGCAGCCGCAGGCAGACATCCTTGGCCTGTGCCTCGGTGCCACCACCCTCGGGCTCCGAACCAGACTTCTCACCCCGCCGCCGACGCCCGCGCCGCCGACCCCGGCCGTCCGCATCCTCCCCGAACTCCTCCGACCGCCGATCGGACTGTGGCACATCGGCTTCCATGTGAGGCCGCCCCGTACCGCCACCGCGCCCGTCAGAGGTCTCGCGGCGCCGTCGGCCCCGCGGCTCGGCGTCATCCGGTGAACCGGTTGCGGCCCAATCAGTATCCGCGACACTACGATCGGTCTTCGAATCCACGCCCTTCCGCGAATGGCCACGCCGCCGAATCGGAGGCTCCTCGTCATCGGTCGACCCGTCGGCCACGATCGAGAACCGCGATGCATCATCTCCCGTGCTTCCGCCGGAAGCGTCGGTGACGGCGCTGACACCGGTGCGGCGCGGTGCGGTGCCGAGCAGGCCGATTTCGGTCAGCTCATCGAGAGCGAGGTGGATGACGTCGGCCGCAAATCCATTGGCGGCCAGCTCCTCCCCCAGCTCGGCACGGCTGCGCGCATGCTCGGCCAGTAAGCGCATGCTGGTGTTCTTGGCTTGGGTCTCGGTGCCACCGCTCTGATGCTCCGAGGGCGACGGCACCGTGGATGTCGAGCGTAGTTCGCGAGTGGTTCTCCCCCGAGACCCAGAACTCGAACCCGCGTCGGAACGCCAAACCCCCTGTGGCTCATCCCCGCTCGATTTCGCGCGCTTCGGCCGACGGCGCCCGCGAGCAGGATCGGGGCCCCCGCCCTCCATCTGCTCCAACTGCCGGCGCAGCCGCTCTACCGCCTCGAGCCGAGTCGCGCCGGGGTCCTGCACAGGATCGGACCCCGGCGCGTCCCGGTCTGGCATCGGTTAGAAGTCGACGGGCGCCTCGGCACCCGCGTCTGCGGTGACATCTGCTCCGATGCCGAGCTTTTCCTTGATCTTCTTCTCGATCTCGTCACGCACGTCGTGGTTCTCCAGCAGGAACTTGCGGGCGTTCTCCTTGCCCTGGCCGAGCTGGTCGCCCTCGTAGGTGTACCAGGAGCCGGACTTGCGGACGAAGCCGTGCTCGACACCCATATCGATGAGCGAGCCCTCCTTGGAAATGCCGTGACCGTAGAGGATGTCGAACTCGGCCTGCTTGAACGGCGGCGAGACCTTGTTCTTGACGACCTTGACGCGGGTACGGTTGCCGACCGCGTCGCTGCCGTCCTTCAGCGTCTCGATGCGGCGCACGTCCAAGCGCACCGAGGCGTAGAACTTCAGCGCCTTACCGCCCGTGGTGGTCTCGGGCGAGCCGAACATGACGCCGATCTTCTCGCGCAGCTGGTTGATGAAGATGGCGGTGGTGCCGGAGTTGTTGAGCGCGCTGGTCATCTTGCGCAGCGCCTGGCTCATCAGGCGGGCCTGCAGGCCGACGTGGCTGTCGCCCATCTCGCCCTCGATCTCGGCGCGCGGTACCAGCGCGGCCACCGAGTCGATGACGATGATGTCGATGGCGCCGGAGCGGACCAGCATGTCGGCGATCTCGAGCGCCTGCTCACCGGTGTCGGGCTGGGAGACCAGCAGCGCGTCGGTGTCGACGCCGAGCTTGCGGGCGTAGTCGGGATCGAGCGCGTGCTCCGCGTCGATGAACGCCGCGACGCCGCCGGCGGCCTGCGCATTGGCCACCGCGTGCAGGGCGACGGTGGTCTTACCCGAGGACTCCGGGCCGTAGACCTCGATGATCCGGCCGCGCGGCAGGCCGCCCAGGCCCAGTGCCACATCCAGCGCGATCGACCCCGTGGGGATGACCGAGATGGGCTGGCGCGCTTCCTCGCCCAGGCGCATCACGGCGCCCTTGCCGAAGCTCTTCTCGACCTGCGCCAGTGCGAGTTCGAGCGCCTTGTCGCGGTCGTAAGCCTGTGGTGCCATCGTCTGGTTCCCCTTCTGGACGGGTACGTCTCGTGTGTGGTTGGCGCCCACGTTAGAGGGCGGCACCGACAAGTTCCGCCGCACAGCTTAGACGAACACGTGTTCGAGGCAAGCGACGCGCCCGAAGACATCCGAAACCGCAGGCGCCCGCTCCGGACAGCGGGTGATCAACAGATGACGTTCACCGCGGCGTAAGGATCGAAGGATACGTGGACATGGTCGTAGTGATTGGCGGTCGAGCCGCCGCGATCCTCCATGGCGGACCAGCCGCCGCCGTCGTTGTGACGCTGCTGCCAGATCACGTAGTTCACGCCGAGGCGGTCCTTGTCGGCCAGGACGAAATCCGCGATCGCATCGCCCTGCGCGGCATCGGCGATCATGAAGTCCAGCGCCAGACCGGCGCCGTGGTCGTCATTGCCGCGCCCGGCGGCGCCACCGATATCCGCGACGGCGAAGGTCTTGCCGATCAGGTGGCCCACCTGCGCCACATGTGGGCGGGCCCCGGCCAGCTCGGTCGGGCACACGGAGTACTGCCGGGCCGGCTTGGCCAGCAGCGGGCCGTCACTGACCGCCGCCGGGAGCGCCGGTGCGATCCGAGCCTGCGGCGGGGCGGGCGCCGGGGACGAGTGCACACCGACCGCAGAGGGCGGTGGCGATTCGATCGCAGCGGCATCCCTGGCGGCCGAGCTCGGCCGGGTCACGATCCAGACGATGGCGACGACAACGGCGGCGACGCCACCGGCGACCGGCAGGATCAGTCTCCGACCGGTAGCAGGTTTGCGATGTTGACCAGGCACGACGCCGACCACCACCTACACTCGGGATAAGATCACGAAGAGATTACGAAGTTATCCCGAAACTATCACACGAGAGCCGGGCGGGGTGCCGGTAACGCAGGGCCTCAGCCGCGACTCGCCTGCGGCACCAGGGTGACGCGGTCGGTGTGCAGCAGCGCCTGAGCCTGTTTGAGCACCCGCAGCGCCGGGGTGATCTCGATGTCGGTGATGCCATCCAGAGCTCCCAGCCGCTCGGTGACATAGCGGTACAGGTGCGCGATGTCGCGGCAGACGACCGAGTTCAGCAGATTGGTCGCCCCGGTGGTGGCCGCGACGAAGGTGGCCTCCGGATGTGTCGCGAGTGCACGCCCGACCGCGTCGAGTTCGCCGGGGCGCACGCGCAGCCACAGCATCGCCCGCGTCGCATAACCCATCCGCTCGATCGCGAAGTCGAGATCGAAATACAGCACTCCCACCTGCTCGAGCTCCGCCATGCGCCGCGCGACCCGGGTTGCGCTCCATCCGGTTTCGGCCGCCAGCTGGGCGTAGGAGGCGCGCCCGTCCCGGGCGAGCACGGCCAGCATCGCCTCGTCGCCCGCCGACAGATCGACCGCCGCCTCCGGTCCGGCATCGCTGCCGCACCCGCGTTCGGGCCCCAGTTCCTGTCGCTGCCGCGCCGTGAGGAGGCGGCCGTAGCGCGGCCACTCCTCGTCCAGCGGGAACCGGTACATGATCTCGTAGGCCGACAGCCCACTCACCTGACTGGCTCGCGGAAGGGTGGTGAGCAGCAACCGATCTCGCTGATCGCCCGACCGCGGCCGACTCACGCACGTCACCTCGGAACCGGTCGACAGCAGCGTCACCCAGCTGACATCGGGCACCCGGGCCAGCGACTCGGCCAACCGCAGCGCCTTGTCGGGCGTGGACCGCAGCCGCAGCATCCAGCGGGTGCTGCCCAGCGGCACCGCGTTGACGAGCCCGGTGACGTGGAGCATGCCGCGCTGGCGCAGCGACCGGTAGCGCCGCGCCACGGTCTGCTCGGAGACGTCGAGGATCCCCGCGAGCCGCGCGAACGGGATGCGGGGGTCGGTGACCAGCCCGTGCACGATCTGCTTGTCGAGCAGATCGAGGACGGAGGATTCGTCGATCTTTTCAAGCTCCATAGTTGGAATCCAACGCAGATAGGCGACCGGGTAGGTAGATATTCAAGCATGCCGCACGCTTGGCGTCGATATCGTTCGCTCACACCCCTTCGGAGGTCGCCATGCGGAAATGGCTTCCCTTGTTCGCGGCGTGCCTCGGCACGCTGATGCTGCTCATCGACGTCACCATCGTCAACGTGGCGCTGCCCGACATCGCCGCCGACCTCGGCACCGGCCTCTCCGGATTGCAGTGGGTCGTCGACGGGTACGCGCTGGCGCTGGCGGCGCTGCTGCTGGTGCTCGGATCGCTGGCCGACCGGATCGGCGCGAAGCCGACCTATCTGGCCGGGCTGGTCGTATTCGCGGCCGCCTCGCTGGCCTGCGGAATCGCACAGTCGTCATCGATTCTCGTTGCCGCACGGGCACTTCAGGGCGTCGGCGGGGCGGCGATGTTCGCGACCACGCTGTCGCTGCTGCACGCCACCTACACCGGGCGCGACCGCGGCGTCGCCTTCGGCGCCTGGGGTGCGGTGGCGGGCGCTGCGGCGGGCATCGGCGTCGTGCTCGGCGGGGTGCTGACCGATCTGCTGTCGTGGCGGTGGATCTTCTTCGTGAACCTGCCGATCGCCGCGGTCACGATCGTGGTGTCCGCCCTGGTATTCGGACCGTCGGCGCGGCATGCGGACCGCCGGATCGACGTGGCGGGCATGGTGGCGTTCGCCGGGGCGGCGACGGCGGTCACCTACGGCGTCATCCGCGGCGGCGAGCACGGGTGGACCGACGCGCAGGCGATGGCGTCGCTGGCCGCGGGGGCGGCCGCGGCGGTGGCGTTCGCGCTGATCGAATCGCGCACCGCGGCACCGATGTTCCCGCTGACGCTGCTGCGGCGCCGCGAATTCGGCGCCACCCTGATCGCGGCCACCGGATTCAATTTCGCGGCCTTCGCGGCCAGCCCGCTGATCTCGCTGTGGTTGCAGCAGCAGCTGCATCTGACGGCGCTGCAGGCCGGCCTGTCCATGCTGCCGATGGCGGTGACCGCCTTCGTGGTGTCGGGGGTCTTCGGCCGACCGCTGCACGATCTCGCGCCCAAGTGGACCATCGGCGGCGGTCTCGTCGTGATCGGCGCGGGCACCGGCCTGCTCGCGACCATCGACACCGGATCGTCCTGGACCGCACTGCTGCTCGGCTACATCGTGGTCGGCGTGGGAGTCGGCGTGATGGCACCGGCGCTGGTGGCGGTCGGAATGGCGGCCGTGCCGCCGCAGCAGAGCGGCACCGCCGCGGGCGCGGTGAACACCGCCCGCCAGTTGGGCCTGGCGCTGGGAGTCGCGGTGCTGGGCACCGTCTTTCGCAGCGCGGCCGGGGACGGATCCCGAATCGCATTGCCGCAGTTCGTCGACGGGCTCGACGCGGCCGTCATAATGGCGAGCGCGGTCGGAATCGTGCTCGGCGCCATTGCCTTCGGCCTCTTCCACGGCGGGCGCAGGCACCGGAACCCGAGGCCGCCGAGCGAGAGGTACTCGCCGCCTGAACCGGCAGCCGTGCCGTCCTCCGAAATCCGACATCGGGGGACGGCACTGCCGATACGAAGACCGGAAGCCGCTCAGGCTCAGGCACCGCCATCCGCCCCCGGTTCGACCGGGGCAGTCAGACCGCCGGGTTCACCGGTGACAGCTCCGCCGGACCCCAGCGCAGTGGTCCGGCGTTGGCGATCTCGACCACCTCGGCGATCGTGAACTCGATGGCGCACTGCGCGCCGGGTGCGGATTCCGCTTCCTCCCAGAGTATTTCGGCGGTGCCGGTGAGTTGCAGCGTCGCTCCGCTCCGCCAATCCGGCACGAGGAGCCCGCAGCGGGGGTCGGTAGCGATGTTGCCCAGGGTCATGAACATGGAGTTGCCGCGGTAGTCGGGCCAGCGCAGCCGGTTCGGCGAAAGCACCTGCAGGAAACCGGGATTGCCGCCGCGATGGGAGGCGTCGGCATTGCCCTCCGTGTCCCGGGTGCCGACGAAGAAGGTATCGGCCGCCGAAATCGCCTGCCGCTGCCGGGAATCGAGCTCCGGCGACCTGCGGGCCTCGCCCGGTAGCACCGGCCGGAACTCCTCGACCGCGCGGCGGGAGATGTACTTCGGGCAGTTCGAGTACACCTGGTCGGTGGTGATGCGGATGCCGGTGTCGCCCGGTACCGCGGTGCCGTTGATCCGCATCCGGCGGCGACGCTGGGGTTGCAGTGCGATCATCCCGACCTTCCGGTCCGTGCGCAGCGGCTCGGCCAGCGGATCCCCCGGCGCCGGATAGGCATCGACGACCACCGTGCGCGCATCGGTGGCGTGTGCGAATCCGGGCATCCCGATGAGCTGACTCGCCCACATCCGGCCCGTATCGTCGGCGGCCGCGACGACGACCATGGGCTGCTCGGCCAGGAACGCCGCGGCCACATCGGGAATCTCGGGACGGATCATGCGGCCGACCCGCCCGGCGATGTCGTCCTGCCCCATGCGCCGCTGCACGGCCAGCTCGCCGGAATGAAAAACGGTGCTCACAAGCGTCTCCTGCGCCATCGGGATCATGGGGACCGGCGCGCACGCCGGCCCCCATGCGGTTGAACAATCCGGGGGCTCAGAAGAATCCGCAGGTCGGCGCCGCACCGCTCGGTGCCGGCGCGGACTCCGCACCGCTGGGCGCATAGACCTCGAGCCGGATGCCGTCGGGATCGCTGAAGAAGATCCCGCCGGAGGACGCGCCCTCACCGTGCGCGACGACACCGTCGTGCGCGAAGGTCACCGCCAGCTCCTTCAGCACGGACTCCACGGCGCGCACCTCGTCGAGGGTGTCGACCTGGAACGAAAGATGATGCAGTCCGGGTGTTTTCGGCGAGAACTCGCCATCGCTCTGCTGCCACAGCGTCAACCGCAGCTGCCCGTCGGCGCCGAGAAAGGCATAGCGATGTGCGCCGTCGCCGACGCCGAGCTGCTCGAAACCCAGTGCGCGCCGGTAGAAGTCCACCGAACGATCCAGGTCGGTGACGTTGAGGCCGATGTGACCCGTGGCGAGCTGGGGTGTGGTCATGGCGATCCTCCCGGAATCATTAACCATCGTTAGTTGTTTTGACGGTTAGAACATAGAGCGACGGCGGCCCCACAGTCAACCCTCTAAATAAATTTAGACGGTTAGACTGGCGAGGGTCGGACGGCGCTTCCGGGAAGGTGGTTAACCTCAGGCATGCTCGATCCACGCCCGCACGTCGGCGAACCGCTCGCCGTGGACCTGTTGAACACGCGGTGGATGGCGGCCGGTGCGGCGCAGGACCTGCTCACCGACGTGGCCGGTCTGCGCTGCTGGCTGGCCACCAACGAGCTCACCGGCCGCTGCCCCGCCGACGAGCGGACGCTGCGCGCGCTGGTATCGGCCCGCGCGGCCATCGAGCGCGTGGTGCACGGCGGATCCGCCGAGGATCTGAACCGGATACTCGACCACGGCCGCATCCGCCGCACCCTGACCGCAGACGGCCCCGCCGACGAGCCCGACGTGCCGAAACCCGAGTGGCTCCCGGCCTGGCTGGCCGCCGACAACCTGCTACGCCTGGTGGCCGAAACCCCCGGCCGGATCAAACAGTGCGCCCACCCGCAGTGCGTCCTGTACTTCTACGACACGTCGAAAAACGGTGCGCGCCGCTGGCATTCGATGACCACCTGCGGCAATCGCGCCAAGGCCGCCCGCCACTACGCCCGGAAAACCTGACTCACCATCGTGTGCGCGGAACGTCGAATTCTTTGCACAGCGCACGCCACACGTCGCGGGGGTCGATTCCGGCCTCGATGGCCTGGGCACCGGTGCGCCCGCCCATGGACGGCAGCACATGGTCGGTCAGCAGGGAGTCGCCGCGCACCACCCCGAACTCGGCGTGCAACATCTCCCGGAAGTCAGTCAATCGCACCGGGCCGAGGGTACCTGCCGTCGGAACCGGCTCACTCCGGGCGGGTCACGGCGCAGCGAGAGTCTCGAGTGTTCCCCGACCGGCCTGACAGGTCACGACCGCGTTGATCGCGGCAATATCTGCCGTCGCGACGCGGATTGTGTCCGCACAGGCCGGAACAGACCGCGCCGCGACTCATCGGGCACGCGCCGTATCCAGCACTCGGCGGCAGATCTCGACGGGATCGGCAACGTCGGCTGCCGTCGCCGATGCGGCCCGCGCGGCGGCCCGGAACGACGGTTCGTCGAGCACCTGCCGGACCGCAGCCCGCACGGCTTCGCCGGTGAACGGGCGCACCACGACCGAACTCCCTTGCCGGGCAGCGCGATTGGCCAGCTCCCACTGGTCGCCGCCGCCGGGAACGGTGACGACCGGCACCCCGGCCAGCAGGGATTTCGCCAGCAGGCCGTGACCGCCGCCCCCGACGACCACATCGGCATGCCGGAGCAGTTCGTCCTGGCGCCCCAAACCCGCTGTGGCCCAGGGCGGAACGTTCTCCGGCGGTGTGTGGATCATCGATACCGCCGCCCGCACACCCGCACCGTCCAGGGCCTCCAGCACACCCGCGGCCATATCCTGCACCCCCGTATGCGCCGTCGACGGCGCCACCATGACGAGGGGCTCGTCGCCGGGCGGCAGCGGGAGCACATCGTCGGTGGGCTCCCACAGCAGCGGACCGATCACGTGCGCGTCGTCCGGCCAGTCCGGCCGCGGCAGTTCCAGGGCGGGCAGGGTCGCGATCAGCCGCGCATCGGGGCCCGGATCGGATTCGGGCAGACCCACACCCACGCGGGCCTGTGCGCGCTGCCGGTCCCCGCGGTGGATCGCCCGGGCGGTCATGCCGCGCAGCACCGCGTCCCGCGCCCGGCCGCGCAGCCCCTCGCCCGGCGCGAGACCACTTCCGATGGGAGGCAACGCCTTCGACGGCAGATACAGCGGATGCGGGGACAGCTCCACCCACGGCACACCGAGTCGTTCGGCGGCCATACCGCCGCCCGCCGTGAGAATGTCCGACACCACCAGTTCGGGCAGCATCGCGCTCAGTTCGGGGAGAATCTCCGAGGAGATGTGCGCGGCGCGCTCGTGGATGCGCCGACCGGCATCGCCGTCGTCGTCCTCCGGGCGCGGCGCCAGCCCCTTCAGCCGCCGCACCCCGATCCCCGCCGCGCGGGCGGCGTCGAACCAGACGGGCGCGGTGAACAGCACCGGCTCGTCGCCCGCCGCGAGAAAACGCAGGCACAGCGCTATAGCCGGAAACGCATGACCAGGGTCCGGGCCCGCGACGACAGCCACTCGCATGAGCCCCAGGGTGCCACATCCGGGTCGCGTTCCCGCGCGGATACCCCTGGACTACCCACCTTTCACAACCCGGCGCCCCGAGGACCTACGGCTCCCGCAGCACGACCCGGCACGCCCGAACACCCATGGTTGCCGCGGCGGGGGTTCCCTCCGGCGGGACGCTGTCGCCTGCGACACGTTCCGTTCACGCACCCGCACTAG
>NZ_BDBV01000140.1 GCF_001613165.1 Nocardia mexicana NBRC 108244 | reverse complement strand
CGAACTGCGGCGCGCCGGGGACGGGTGGCAGGTGCGCACGGCGTCGGGGCGAAATCTGCGGGCGCGCACCGTGATCGCGGGCACCCACATCCTGAGCACGCTGGAGCTGCTGCGGCGCGGCGGATTCGACCCGGCCGCCCTGGACGACTGGCGGCGGCGCATCCGAGTCGGGCCCGGCATCGGCATGGTGGTGCGGGCGGCCACCGATGCGCTGCCCCGCTATCCGGGCGCCGCGGCCGAGGAATCCGCACACGGGCTGCAACTGCTGGTCACCGACCGACGTCAGCTGCGCCTCGCGCACGGCGCCGCGCTCGGCGGGGCGCTGCCACCGCGGCCGGTCGTGCTGGCGATGAGCTTCAGCGCCCTGGACCCGTCGATCGCGCCCGCCGGGCAGCATCAGCTGTCGCTGTGGTCGCAGTGGCACCCCTACCGGCTCGGCGACGGCTCCGACTGGAGCGCGCACGCCGAGCGCGAGGGCGACCGCATCATCGCCGAGGTCGACTCCCTCGCACCGGGTTTCGCCGATTCGGTGCGGCAGCGATTCGTGCAGACTCCGGCGGACCTGGAGCGGGAGATGGGGTTGATCGGCGGCAACGTGATGCACGTCGAGATGTCCCTCGATCAGATGTTCCTGTGGCGGCCGGTGCCGGAGCTGTCCGGGCAGCGGGTCCCGGGTGCGCCGGGGTTGTATCTGACCGGCGCCTCCACTCATCCGGGCGGCGGTGTCTCGGGGGCGAGCGGTCGCAGCGCCGCCCATCTGGTGCTGCGTGACCTGCGGCGGCCCCGGCTGCCCTGGCTCGGGCGGCGATGACCGCTCGGCGGCTGCCCGCGCTCACCGCGATCGCGCTGGTGCTGGCGCAGATCGCCTACCCGCTGACCAGCGGGGCCGGGCGTGACCGGGTCACGGTGGTGGTCGTCGTGCTGTCGGCGGCGACGGCACTCGCGCACGCCGCCACCACCCGGGGCCCGCGCTTCGCCGCCGGGTTCGTGCTGATCGTCTCCGGGCTCGGGCTCGCCGCCGAAATCCTCGGCACCGCCTCCGGATTCCCGTTCGGCTGCTACGACTACGCGTCCGGGCGGCTGGGGCCGGCGGTCGCGGGCGTACCGCTGGTGGTTCCGCTGGCCTGGACCGGCGGGCTGTATCCGGTGTGGGTGGTCGCGGGGCGGCTGTATTCCCGTGCCCGCCTGCGCATTCCGATGACGGCCGTCGGCGCGGTGGGCTGGGATCTGTTCCTGGATCCGCAGATGGTCGCCGACGGCCAGTGGAGCTGGTGCGCGGCCGCGCCGGGATTGCCCGGCCTGCCGCAGATTCCGTACACCAACTATCTCGGCTGGCTCGCGCTCGCCGCCTTCATGGCCGCACTCCTCGAGCTGCTCGCCCGCGGCCACGCCGCATCCGGTATCGATGCCGTCCCGACCGCCGTCTTCCTGTGGACCTGGCTGGGATCCACGCTCGCCCACGCAGCCTTCCTCCACCTGCCCGCCTCCGCCGCCTACGGCTTCCTCGGCCTGGGCATCCTCGGAATCCCGCTCCTGGCAGCCCTGTTGCGTAGCCGTCACCCCCGGCGCGCTTTCGGCCGGGGTCCATCGATGGATTCCGGCCAAAAGCACGCCGGAATGACGGATGGCACAAGCCCCGGACCCGCCGGAATGACAGATGGCACAGCTCCGGACCCGCCGGAATGACAGATGGCACGACTCCGGACCCGCCGGAATGACGGGGTGGCACGACTCCGGACTTGCCGGAATGACGGGGTGGCACGACTCCGGACCTGCCGGAATGACGGGTGGCAGAAGCTCCGGACTTGCCGACGAGACGGAGGGCGCCACCTCCGGCCCGCCGGAATGACGAGGTGGTGCGGAGTCCCGTACGCAGGAATCGCAGGGCGGCACCATCTCCCGGCCCGTCGCGTGCCGGGAGGTCCGGCGTGTCATGGCACGATGTGAGCCGTGCAGCCGAGTCCGACAACACCGCAGCCCGACGGCACGAGCGTGACCGCGCCCCGTCGGCGCCGCCATCGTGCCTGGTCCCTCGTAGTGCTGGCGGCATTGCTGATGCCACTGCTGACGGGCTGCCTACGGCTGCAGGTATCGATGGGCGTGTCGTCGAACGACCGGGTGTCGGGGCGCATCGTCGCGGCGGCGGTACCCGCCAACGACAAGGACAAGGGCCCGCAGCTCAAGGTGCCGGAAACGCTGTCCAGCAAGGTGCGGGTGGAGCCGTACACGCAGGACGGGTACAAGGGCAGTCAGGTCTACTTCGACGACCTCACCTTCGGTGAGGTGCAGCAGCTCGGCCAGCTGTCGGATCAGACGCAGGGCATGTTCAACCTGTCGTTCAACCGCACCGGCGACATGGTCACCCTCAACGGCCGGATAGATCTGCGCACCGTACCGCCGCAGGGCTCCGACGTGCAGTTCACCGTGGCTTTCCCGTCCCGCGTCGCCACCACCAACGGCACCCGCGAGGGCGATTCGATCGTGTCCTGGAAGCTGCCGCCCGGCGACGTGAGCACCGTAAAGGCCGAGGTGAAATACGCCGACCCCAATACCCGCTCGTTCGCGGGCTGGGCAGGCATCGTCGGCGGCATCACCCTCGCCGTCGCCGCCATCGTCGCGATCCTGGCCTATGTGAACCGCAACCCGACCCCGCCGCCGCCCGCACCCCGGCCGCGCCAGCGCACCTGAGAGGGCGCAGTCGGCACGACCGCCATCAACCCGCGCACGGGCCGGAGCGAATGCGGAGGTTCGCCCGTAACGCGCGAGACAGCCGTCACGGCGTGTGGCAGGCTGGACCCCGCATGAAGAGAACACGTGAGGAAGCGACGGATCGGCGGATTCGCTCCGCGTTCTCGCACCCACCGCGGGTGCGCGACAAGGGCTTCGCGGTCCGCGCACTGGTCGCCGGTGGCGCCGCCGTCGCGGGCGCCGGCGCCGTACTGGCGGCGGTCAACCGGGCGACTGTTCGGCAGCTGGATCCGGTACCGACCACGGTGATCGAGCCGGTCACGGTGTGCATTCCGGCGCGCGACGAGGCCGCGCGACTTCCCGACCTGATCTCGGATCTGCGCGCGCAGCACGGGGTTTCGCGATTTCGGGTGCTGATTCTCGACGACCGTTCGGGCGACGGGACCTACGCCGCGGCCGTGCACGCGGTCGGCGGCGACGAGCGCTTCACGGTGATCGCGGCCGAATCCGACCCGTCGCCCGGCTGGACCGGCAAGAACGCCGCATGTGCGCGGCTCGCCGAAATCGCCGGGGTCACCGTCGATTCCGGTGCCGCCCCGGCGGGTGTGCTGATCTTCCTCGACGCCGACGTGCGGCTCGCGCCGGGTGCGATCGCGGCCGCGGTCGGCGAATTGCGCAGCGCCCGTGCCGGATTGGTGTCGCCCTGGCCGTATCAGCGCGCCGGATCGGTGGCCGAGGCCCTGGTGCAGCCGCTGCTGTGCTGGTCCTGGGCGGCGACGCTGCCGATCCGCCTGGCCAACCACAGCCTGCGGCCGTCGACCGCGGTGTCGTGCGGGCAGTTCCTGGTCTTCGACGCCGCCACCTATCACGCCGTGGGCGGACATAGCGGCGTCGCCGCGCAGGTCACGGAGGATCTGGCGCTGGCTCGGGCGCTGCGCCGCGCGGGTCACCGGACGGTGCTGGTGGCCGCGGGGCGCGTCGCCACCACCCGGATGTACCGGAGCGCGGCCGCCCTGGAGGCGGGATACACCCGCTGGCTGTGGTCCGCCTACGGCTCGGCCGCAGGCAGCGCCGCCGTGGGTGCGGCGGCGGCCCTGACGTTCTGGGGTCCCCCGCTGGCGGCGCTGTTCGCCCACGGCCGCACCCGGCACATCGGGCGGGCCGGATACGCCTGCGCGGTCACGGGACGGCTGCTGGCCCGCACGCTGGAGTCCGGAGGCGTCCCGCGGCCCACGGATGTCGTTGCCGCCGTGGCACATCCGCTCTCCGTCGCCGCCTACCTGCGCCTGTCGGTGCGCTCCCACCGCCTGCACCACACCGGCGCACTCAGCTGGAAAGGGCGATCCCTGCCCGCCCGCGCCATGTGACCGTCGCGTCGCTGTGACGGCCGCCCACGAGCGGACCGCGGCACCCGGCCGGGCCCCGAGCACGGCGCGAGATCCATCCGTCCCGCGCATGACCGGCCATGCTGCGCGGCCGCGGCGTCCCGCCGAACACCGCTGTGGCGCAGGCGATACCGACTCCTTCAGGACACCGGGACGATGCCGACCGTGGGCAGGAAGAAGCAGGTGCGGTTGCCGTTGCGGACCGAGCCGAAGACCGCGGCGAGCACGGTGCCGGATCCGGTGTTCACCGGGACCGCGCGGACGCCGCCGGTCGGGAGGGCGGCGGCGAAGAAGTTCTGCACGGCCTGTTCGGCCAGCGGGCGGATCTCGGCGGGCACCTCCGGCGGCACCATCGCCCGCACCACCTGGGACAGCGGGTTCATCGCGGCGAATCCGCCCCGGCCGGTGCTGGCGTTCAGCCACGCCACCTGCATACCCGACGTATCGGCGCCGTCCGGGCCCAGCCCGTAGGGCACGAACGCGAACATCGTCTGCCCCTTCTTCACCGCCGACAGGTCCAGGCCGGGCATCGACACCGTCGTCTTCGGCCACGGGCCCGGCAGCGCTCCGGCCAGCGCGGGCACCAGGCCCATGGTGGTGCCGTCGTGACACAGCGCCGACGCCGACGGGTACAGGAACGGCTGCACGCCCAGTTGCTGCAGGCTCTGCACCGCGGTCTGGTAGGCGGTCAGCAAATCACCCGGCGACGCGGTGTCGGCGTGCCCGGCCGCGGCGATGGCGGCCTCCGGGCCTGGCGGACCTGCCGCCGTCGTGACCGAACCGACGCAGGCCAGCGCGACGCACGCGCCCACCACAGCGGAGACACGGACCAGACTGCGCAACACGGCCATCGGAGTACTCCTCGTCGTCACGGTCGAGACGTGACGGTACTCCGCTCTTGCAGCTCATCCCCCGCTATCGGCCGCGAAACGCCGATCAGGCGCTCACCGGCGTGGCCGTCACCGTGTAACCGAGATTGGTCAGCACCTCGGTGGTGGCCTTGGCGAAGTTGAGCGTGATGAAGTGCAGACCGGGCGCGCCCTCGTCGATCAGCCGCTGCCCGATCTCGGTGGCGATCTCGATGCCGACGGCGCGCACCGCATTCCGGTTGGCCTCCGGGTCGTTCCCGGCCGCCCGCTCCAGCCGCTGCATGAGATGCGCGGGCAGCGGCCGGCCCGACAGCTCCTCGGCCCGCTGCACCGTCCGCAGCGACGTGATCGGCATCAGCTCCGGGATGATCGGCTTGGCGCCCTCGACCGGGTCGCACGCCACCACCCGATCCCGCAGGCGCAGATAGTCGTCCACGTCGAAGAACATCTGGGTGATCGAATATTCCGCGCCCGCACGCAGTTTCGCGCACAGGTACGCGGTGTCCTGGTCGAGGTCCGGGGAGCGGTGGTGGCCCTGCGGGAACGATGCCACGCCGACGTGGAAGTCGCCGAGCCCGCGCACCATGCGCACCAGGTCCTCGGCGTACTCCAGGCCGTCGGGGTGTTTGCGCCACTCGCCGAGCGGATCCCCCGGCGGATCGCCGCGCAGCACCAGCAGATTGCGGATGCCGGCGTCGGCGTAGGTGCCGACGATCGAGCGCAGTTCGGCGACGCTGTGCTCGACCGCGGTGAGATGCGCCACCGTCAGCAGCGTGGTCTCGCGGGCCAACTGCCCGGTCACCCGCGCGGTGCGGTCGCGGGTGGATCCGCCCGCGCCGTAGGTCATGGAGACGAAGGCCGGATGCATGCGCTCGAACTCGCGGGCGGCCCGCCACAGCCGTGCCTCGGCGGCGGCATCGCGGGGCGGATTGAACTCCACGGAGAACGGGATGGTCCCCTCGGGACGCCTGACCAGCTGTCCTACGATGGACGGAGTTCCGGAAACCTGCGGCGTCCGGGAGGGTCGGCCTGGGGTCGATCGTCCCCGTACGTTGTCGAAACTCACCGACCCAGTGTAATTGGCAATCGCTTCCACTACCGCCGCCCGCCCCGCACTCCCGCACCCCCTACTCGTTCCCGCACCCGCTGCGAGGCTTGTACGGGGTACGCGAACGGATACGGGGTGCGTGAAGTTCGGTGAGATCGGGAGGTCGGTAAGGTTCCACTGCGGGGTTACAGGGTGCCCCGGACCGTATGTCACTGCGCACGATCGGCTTGCCGACGCGTCGGATCAGCTTGGGAGGTTTGCCATGGCCGCCGGATCGGGCACCCCGACACGACCGGCTCCGGCCGGTGCCGCCCTGGTGGCGGCGGTCGAGGGCGCGCTCGTCGACTTCTTCGACTCGCGCCGCGAGCTGGTCGCCGAGCTCGGCCCGGTGTTCATCGACGCGGTCGCCGAGCTGCAGGACTTCGTGCTGCGCGGCGGCAAGCGCACCCGGCCGTCCTTCGCCTGGACCGGCTGGGTCGGCGCGGGCGGCGACCCCGAGGGACCCCAGGCCCCGGCCGTGCTGCGGGCCTGCGCCGCATTGGAACTGGTGCAGGCGTGCGCGCTGATCCACGACGACATCATCGACTCCTCGCGCACCCGGCGCGGCTTTCCCACCGTGCACGTGGACTTCGAACGACGCCACCGCGACCGCGAATGGACCGGCGACGCAGCGCATTTCGGCATCAGCGTGGGCGTGCTGGTCGGCGACCTGGCGCTGGCGTGGGCAGACGACATGGTCGCCGCCGCGGGCCTGGCTCCGGCCGCCCGCACCCGCTTCGCCCCGGTGTGGGCGGCGATGCGCACCGAGGTCATGGGCGGGCAGCTGCTCGATATCCACGGTGAGGCGGGCGCCGACGATTCGGTGGAGGCGGCGCTGCGCATCAACCGCTACAAGACCGCGGCGTACACGATCGAGCGGCCGCTGCACCTGGGTGCGGCCCTGGCCGATGCGGGAGCGGATCTGATCGCGGCCTACCGCGAATTCGGCACCGATATCGGCATCGCCTTCCAGCTGCGCGACGATCTGCTCGGCGTCTTCGGCGATCCGGAGGTCACCGGCAAACCCTCGGGCGACGACCTGCGCGAGGGCAAGCGCACGGTCCTGGTCGCCGAGGCGCTGCGCCGCGCCGACGCCACCGCCCCCGCCGCCGCGAACCTGCTGCGCACCTCCCTCGGCACCGACCTGACCCCGGGCGAGGTCACCCACCTGCGCACGCTCATCACCGACCTCGGCGCCGTCGACGAGGTCGAACGCCGCATCACCGACCTCACCGACCGCGGCCTGGCCGCCCTGGACACCAGCTCCGCCGCCCCGGAGGCGAAGCAGCGCCTGCGCGACATGGCACTCGCCGCCACCAGACGCGTCGCATGAACCCGCCATCCCGGCGTACCTCACCACCGTCATCCCGGCACGCCCCACCACCGTCATCCCGGCACGCCCCACCACCGTCATCCCGGCACGCCCCACCACCGTCATCCCGGCACGCCCCACCACCGTCATCCCGGCATGCCCCACCATCGTCATCCCGGCATGCTTTTGGCCGGGGTCCATACCTCGGCCGTGGGAGATTCCGGCCAAAAGCGCGCCGGAATGACGTAAGGCGCCTTTGCGTTCCGCACCGGAATGACGCGGGGCACCGCTGCAATACGCGCCGGAATGACGTGGGGCACTTGTGCGATGCGCGCCGGTACGACGTGCGGAATCTTTGCAGGATCAGTGTGGGAGCGCGGACGTGAAAACTCTTGCGGGGTCGACGGATCGGGTCGTTGTGATCGGGGCCGGGTTGTCCGGGCTGTCCGCGGCGCTGTATCTGGTCGGTGCCGGGCGGGATGTGACGCTGCTCGAGCGGGCCGACCATCCTGGGGGGCGGGTTGGGGTTTATCGCGGGGTGGATTACGAGATCGATTCCGGGGCAACGGTTCTCACGCTTCCCGGGCTGATCGATGAGGCGCTGGGTGCGGTCGGGACCAGCGCCGCCGGGCAGGGCCTGCGCATTCACCGGCTCGCGCCCGCCTATCGCGCCCGCTTCGCCGATCACTCCACTATCGACGTCTTCGACGACCCGGACGCGATGGCCGCGGAGGTGGCCCGCGCGTGCGGGCCCGCCGAGGCCGGGCGCTATCGGCAGCTGCGCGACTGGCTCGGCCGCGTCTACGGCGCCGCGTACGGCCAGTTCATGGACACCAACTTCGACTCGCCGCTGGATATGATCCGGGTCCCGGAGAAGCGGGCCGCGCTGATCGACCTGGTCCGGCTGGGCGCGTTCGGGCGGCTCGGACCGCGGGTCGGCCGCATCCTGCACGACCGCAGGCTGGCCCGGTTGTTCACCTTCCAGGCCCTCTACGCGGGGCTGGCACCGACGCAGGCGCTCGCCGTGTACGGCGCCATCCCGCATATGGACACCTGCCTGGGCGTCTACTTCCCCGAGGGCGGAATGCGCGCGATCCCCGCCGCGATGGCCGCCGCCTTGACCGCCGCGGGCGGCACCCTGGAGCTGAACACCGAGGTGACCGGCATCGACTACGCCGGTGGCCGGGCGCGCCGCGTGCGCACCGCCGACGGCCGGGCCTACGACTGCGATGCGGTGGTCCTCACCGCCGACCTGGGCTCCCTGGACGTCTTCGGCCTCCCCCGGCGGCGCCCGCTGCGGGCCGCTCCCTCGGCGGTCGTCGCGCACGGAACGGTCCCGGCGGAGGTGGCGGCCGCCTGGCCGGTGCAGGCGCACCACACCATCGACTTCGGCGCCGCCTGGGACGGCACGTTCACCGAGATCGCCACGAGACCGGGCCGCGGCCGCACCATGAGCGATCCGTCGCTGCTGCTGACCCGGCCCGCGCTCACCGACCGGACCTTGTTCGTCGACCGACCGGGCGGCCGCCACGAACCCCTCTCGCTGCTGGCGCCGTGCCCGAATCTCGATGCGGCGCCGTTGAATTGGACACATCTCGGCCCGGCCTACCTGAGCGAGCTGCTGGGGGTGCTGGAGGGGCGCGGCTACCGCGGTATCGCCGAGCATTTCACCGTCGACCATCTCGACACCCCGCAGACCTGGCGCGATCAGGGCATGCTGGCGGGCACCCCGTTCTCCGCGGCGCACCTGTTCCGCCAGACCGGCCCGTTCCGCACCCGCAACCTGCCTCGCACCGCCGAGAACGTCGTGCTGGCGGGGTGCGGCACCACGCCGGGAGTAGGGGTTCCGACGACGCTGCTGTCGGGAAAGCTGGCGGCGCACCGCATCACCGGCGCGCCCGACACCCGGATCGCACCCGTTCGTCATGCGATCTTCGACATGCCGAGGCATGATCCGTACGAACCGACGCGCTAGTGTTTCCGGCAACCAATTAAACTGGCGGCGACCTGTTGACAGCGGTTCCGACCGCACCGATTTCCGGGGGGAACCCTACGACCTATGCCTACCCCCGAGCCCGATACCGCCACCGTAGCGGCCCCAGTGATCACCGCGGCACCACATCCCGGCGCCACGGCAATGCCGCACACCCTGCGCTGGTGGATGCGATTCGCCGCCGACTTCTTCCGCAGCCCCGAGGGGCACGCCGCGCTGCTCGGCTGCTGCGGCTCGCTGATGATCACCTGCGGTGGTCTCGGGGCCGGTGCCACCCGCCGCAGCGATCCGCTGCTCGAGGCGGCGCACCTGTCCTGGCTGCGATTCGGGCACGGGTACGCGCTGGCGACGATGGTCGTCTGGCTGGGCGTGCTGGCGATGATCGTGGGCTGGGTGCGGCTGGGCCGGATCACGATCGGCACCTCCGAGCGCGGCAGCGCGGTCACGCTCAACGAGCTGCGCGGGATCGTGGGTCTCTGGGTCTTCCCACTGCTGTTCGCGGTCCCGATGTTCAGCCAGGATGTCTACTCGTATCTGGCGCAGGGCGCCCTGCTGCGCGACGGCTACGACCCCTACACGGTCGGCCCGGTGGTCAATCCGGGTGTCCTGCTGGACAACGTGAGTTCGGTGTGGACCACCACCACCGCGCCGTACGGCCCGATCTTCCTGCTGCTGGGCAAGTGGATCACGATGATCACCGGCGACAACGTGGTGGCGGGCACCTGGGCGATGCGCCTGGTCATGCTGCCCGGCCTGGCCCTGATGATGTGGGCGGTGCCGCACCTGACCAAGCATCTGGGCGGTAAGCCGACGGTCGCGCTGTGGCTGGCGGTGCTCAACCCGCTGGTGCTGATCCATCTGATCGGCGGCGTGCACAACGAGATGCTGATGGTCGGCCTGATGGCCGCGGGCATCGCGCTGGTGCTGGAGCGGCATCACGCGGCGGGGATCGTGGTGGTCGCGATCGGTGTGGCGATCAAGGCGACCGCGGGCGTGGCGCTGCCGTTCCTGGTGTGGATCTGGATGATTCACGAACGCGAGCGCCGCGCCGCGGAGAACAAGGGGCCGCTCCCGCACCCGCTGTGGACCTTCGCGAAGATCGGCGGGCTGGGGTTGTCGGTGTTCGCGGTGGTATTCGCCGCCGCCTCGGCCGTCGCCGGGGTCGGGGTCGGGTGGCTGACCGCGCTGTCGGGCTCGAAGAAGATCATCAACTGGCTGTCGCTGCCGACCGTCATGGCGCACATCACCACGTGGGTGACGCCGCTGCGAGTCGAGTCGGTCTTGGACTGGACGCGCGGCCTGTGCGCGGTGGCGCTGGTGGCGATCCTGATCTGGACGTGGTGGCGGTTCAAGCACAGCGAGCGGGAGGCGGTGCTGGGCATACTGATCGCGTTCGTCGCGATCGTCATCCTGTCCCCCGCCGCGCTGCCCTGGTACTACTCCTGGCCGCTGGCCCTGGCCGCCGGGTTCGCGCTGTCGACCACCACGCTGATGGTGCTGGTCGGGCTGTGTACCTGGCTGATGCTGGTGTTCCAGCCCGGCGGCGCGATAGGTCTGTACAACTTCTGGCACGTCGCCGTGGCCACCTTCATCGCCGTCGTGGCGGCGCTGTCGCTGCGCACGGTGGATCCGCTGCGGCTACGCGCGGACGCCGGTAAACCCAAGCAATGAGCGGTAGCGCGGCCGCCGAGCCCGCCGCGTACCGGCACTGCCGGACCATCGCCGCGGCACACGGCCGCACCTACTTCCTGGCCACCCGGCTGCTCTCCCCCGAGCAGCGCCCGGCCGTCCACGCGCTGTATGCCTTCGCCCGCACCGTCGACGACATCGTCGACCACGGCGCCGAGGACGCCGCCGCCCAACTGGACCGGATCGAGAAGCAACTGCGCGAGCGGCTGCCCGCGACCGGCCCGGAACCGGTTCCCCGCGCCGACTCGCCGGGCCGCGAACTCGTACTTTCCGCCGTGGCCGACACCATCACCCGGTTCGGCATTGCGCCGCAGCACTTCTGGACCTTCCTGGACGCCATGCGGATGGACGTGCCGGACAGTCCGCATTTCCGCAATCGCTACGCCACGATGGCCGAACTGCGCGAGTACATGCGCGGGTCGGCGGCGGCGATCGGCCTGCAGTTGCTGCCCGTGCTCGGGACGGTGGTGCCCGCGGCCGAGGCGGAACCGGCGGCCGCCGCGCTGGGCGAGGCGTTCCAGCTCACCAATTTCCTCCGCGACGTCGGCGAGGACCTGGACCGCGGACGGGTGTACCTGCCGACCGCGGAACTGGCCGCCTTCGGCGTCGACGAGGACCTGCTGGCCCATTGCCGCCGCACCGGCCGCACCGACCCGCGCCTGCGCCGCGCCCTCGCCCACCTGATCGCGACCAACCGCGCGCTGTATCGCCGCGCCACTCCGGGAATCGAGCTGCTGCACCCGCGCGTGCGCCCCGCGATCCGGACCGCCGCCGTGCTCTACGCAGGAATTCTCGACGAGGTGGAACGCTCGGAGTACGCGATATTCACCCGCCGCGCAACGGTGCCGCGACGACGCCGACTACGGGTGGCGGCAACCGAATTCACCACCGCCTACCTACGCGGGTAGCGGCACACCCGTAAGCCTCTGCCCTCCCGGCAGCGTGCCCCGCCCTCTCATTCCGGCGTGTCTCCGGCCGGAATCCAGCCGCAGGTGTGGATCCCGGCCAACAGCACGCCGGGAAGTAGTGCCACACGCACGCCTCACAGGAGGCAGTCCCGCTCGCTTCAGAACGGCTCGGCCGCGGCGCGGCGGACGACCTCCCGGGCCAGCGGGCCGTGGATCGCGTCGACGGGGCGGCCGGGCAGGCTGTCGTCGTCGGTGTAGATCCACTCGAGGATTTCCTCGTCGGTGTATTTTGCGTCGCGCATCACGGTGATCAGGCCGGGCAGGGGTTTCACCACCGCCCCGGTGGAGTCGAAGAAGTCCTTCGGAACTCCGGCGACGCCGTCCCGGCGCACCGCGAGCAGCTGATGGTCTCGCAACATCTGATGGACGCGGGTCACCGCGATTCCGAGCTGCTCGGCCACGTCCGGCAGCGGGAGCAGCGCCACCGACTCCGATAGGACATCGTCGCTGCAGGGAAATGCACTCACCCGCATAACGGTAGCGGTTCCCGCCCGCACGTCGTGAGAGACCCGCACCCGCCACGCCTATACCATCGGGGGTGCCGCCACGGGGGTGGCATTCGCTTGTCGCAGCCGAAGCGAGAGGTGAGAGCTTTGTGAAAGTCGGAGGACATCTGTTGATCGGCCAGATGCTGGACGGGCGCTACCGCATCGACGCGCCGATTGCGCGGGGCGGCATGTCGATGGTGTTCCGGGGGGTGGACACGCGCCTGGACCGGCCGGTCGCGATCAAGGTGATGGACCCCAAGTTCGCCGGCGACCCGCAGTTCCTGAGCCGGTTCGAATTCGAGGCCCGCTCGGTCGCCAAGCTGAAGCACCCGTCGCTGGTCGCGGTCTACGACCAGGGCATCGACGGCGAGTACCCGTTCCTGATCATGGAGCTGGTGGAGGGCGGCACCCTGCGCGAGCTGCTGCGCGAGCGCGGCCCGATGCCGCCGCACGCGGTGTACGCGGTGGCCGAGCCGGTGCTGCAGGCCATCGGCGTGGCGCATGCGGCCGGGCTGGTACACCGCGACGTCAAGCCGGAGAACGTGCTGATCTCCGACGGCGGCGAGGTGAAGATCGCCGACTTCGGCCTGGTCCGCGCCGCGGCCGGATCGAATATGACCTCCGCCAGCGTCATTCTCGGGACGGCCCAGTACCTGTCGCCCGAGCAGGTCACCGACGGCAATGCCGACGCGCGCAGCGACGTGTACTCCTTCGGCATCCTGATCTTCGAAATGCTCACCGGCCGTACGCCGTTCACCGGCGACACCTCGCTGTCGATCGCCTACCAGCGGGTGGAGAAGGATGTGCCCAGCCCCGGCCGGCTCATCGCCGGGGTGCCGCCGGAATTCGACGAGCTGGTCGCGCACGCCACCGCCCGCGAGCCCGCGCACCGTTTCGCCGACGCCACCGCGATGGCGGGCGAGCTCCGGCACATCGCGGCCGAACTGCAGCTGCCCGACTACCGGGTGCCCGCGCCGAAGGAGTCGGCGGAACATCTGTCGTCGCACTACCGCATCGGCCCGACGCCCGCCGCGCCGCCGCCCCCGCCGCCCCGCGCGGCGGACGAGACCACCCGGTTCGCGGCCGAACCCCCCGGCCCGCAGCGCACCCGGGTGATGACCGCCACGCAGCCGCGCGCCGAACCCGAACAGCCCGAATACGCGCCGCCGCCGGACCGCCGGCAGCCCTACGCACAGGACTTCGGGGCCGACCGCGACAGATCCCGGCGCCGGGTGCTGATCTGGGCGGCGATCGTGGTCGCGCTGGCGCTGCTGCTCGGTATCGGCGGCTGGTGGCTGGGTGTCGGGCGGTACGCCGCGGTGCCGCCGATCGCGGGGATGAACACCGACCGCGCGACGGTCACGCTCAGCGACGCCGGATTCGACACCACGATCCGCAACAAGGCCTCCGACACGATCCCGGTCGGCAACGTGGTCGGCACCGACCCCGCGGCGGGGACCCGGGTGGTGAAGGGCTCCACCGTGGCGGTGCTCATCTCCAGCGGCAAACCGCAGGTGCCGCAGTTTCAGCCCGGCGACGACGTGAAGACGGTGCAGCAGGCCATCCGTGACGCCGGGCTGAAGCCGGTCGACGGCGGTGAGAGACCCAGCACCGCCCCCAAGGGTTCGGTGGCGCAACTGGAGCCGGGCCCGGGGACGGTGCTGCCGATGGATGCGTCGGTCAAGGTGTTCCGCAGCAAGGGTTCCGCGCCGGTGAAACTGCCGGATGTGCGCGGCAAGACCGCCGACGAGGCGCGCGCCACGCTGGAGAAGGCGGGAATCACCGTGCAGGACACCAGAACCGAGTTCGACCCGAAGGTAAAGTCCGGTGACGTCGTCGGCACCGATCCCGCCGCGGGCACCAGCCTGCTGTCCGGAGCCACCGTCACCCTGCTCGTCTCGAATGCCGTGCAGGTCCCCGATGTGGGCGGCAAGAGCGTGTCGGCCGCCCGCAGCGAACTGGAGGGCCTCGGGCTGCAGGTGGTGTTGAGCAACATCTTCACCGGCAACGATCGCGGCACCATCCGCGGTCAGACCCCGATTGCCGGAGCGCACGTCGAGCCCGGCAGCACCGTCACGCTGGTCGTTCTGCCGTTCTAGCCGGCGAGTCCGGCCCCCGTTCGGCGCGGCGCGACATCGGCAGATCCGATCCCACGCTGGCCCCGCCGATCACCTCGGCCACGCTGAGCCCGACCCGCGCCGCGACCAGATCCAAGGCCTGTTCCAGGACCGAATTCGCGCTGGTCCCGACGACCTGCGACTGTTCCAGCCGGCCGATACCGCGGGCGATCCGGATCCGGCAGCGCCAGGCGCGTGCGGGCCGATCCGCCTCGGGTCTTTCGATGACCACCGACGCCGGCACGCCGTCGATCACCAGATCGTGCTGTACCAGGGCGGCCCCGTCTCTTCCCATCGATCGGCCGCGGCCACCGCCGAGCCGATCGGCGCCGGGTCGTAATTCACCGGCCACCGTTACCACCTTCATCGGTCCTCCCAGGGCAGATCCCTCAGTCAGCCCATTGCCGCCGGCAACGGACGGATTAAACCTAACCCAACCGTTCGGTATCAGCAACAGATCAGCTAACTTTTTGGAATCTAGCCTTTCGGGCAGGTGCGCTCAGGCGACGGCGAGCAGCGGCGTCCCGGTCTCCGGATCGTTGATCGCGACCACCGCCGCCGTGCTGAACACGTCGACCGGCATGCCACCGATACTCGGGCTGATATTGGTCGTGACCTGAGCCGACACCACGGCCGGATCGTAACCCCAGGAGATGTTGAAGATCAGCAACCGGCTGCCGTCGCTCAGCACCACCTCCGACGGAATCCCGTCGCGGTCGCGATCGCGCAGCAACCGCAGAATGGCGCGGTCCGTCCCGTCGACCTGCAGGGCCCCGTCGCTGCGGAAGACGACGTTCAAACTCACCGCAGCATCTCCGCGACCAGGAACGCCAGTTCCAGCGACTGCTGGGTGTTCAGGCGCGGGTCGCAGGCCGTCTCGTAGCGATCCTCGAGATCCAGGTCGGAGATGTCCTGGGCGCCACCGAGGCATTCGGTGACGTTCTCGCCGGTCAGCTCGATGTGCAGGCCGCCCGGGTGGGTGCCCAGGGCGTGGTGCACCTCGAAGAAGCCCTGCACCTCGTCGACGATGCGGTCGAAGTGGCGGGTCTTGTAGCCCGTGGACGACTCGTGGGTGTTGCCGTGCATCGGATCGCACTGCCAGATCACCTGGTGGCCGGTGGCCTGCACCTTCTCGATGATCGGCGGCAGCACATCGCGCACCTTGGTATTGCCCATGCGCGCCACCAGCGTCAACCGCCCCGGCTCGTTGTTGGGGTCGAGCCGTTCGACGTATTCCATCGCCTGTTCGGGCGTGGTGGTCGGACCGATCTTGAGGCCGATCGGATTGGCCAGCAGCTCGGCGAAGGCGATGTGGGCGCCGTCGAGCTGGCGGGTGCGCTCGCCGATCCACAGGAAGTGCGCGGACAGGTCGTAGAGCACCGGGTCGCCGGCGGCGTTCTCTGCCAGGCGCAGCATGGCCCGCTCGTAGTCGAGCACCAGCGCCTCGTGGCTGCAGTAGATCTTCGCCGACTGCAGGCTCGGATCCTGCACCCGGCAGGCGCTCATGAAGGCCAGGCCGCGGTCGATCTCCTCGGCCAGCTGCTCGTAGCGGGCACCGGCCGGAGACTGGGCCACGAAATCGCGGTTCCAGTCGTGCACCTTGTGCAGATCGGCCATGCCCGCGCCGGTGAGCGCGCGCACCAGGTTCATCGCGGCGCTGGCGTTGGCGTAGGCGCGCACCAGTCGCGACGGGTCGTGCTCGCGGACGGCGGCGTCGGCCACCAGCGAGTTCACCATATCGCCGCGGTAGGACCGCAGGCCCAGCGCGTCCAGATCGGCCGAGCGCGGCTTGGCGTACTGCCCGGCGATGCGGGCCACCTTCACCACCGGCAGGCTGGCGCCGTAGGTGAGCACCACGGCCATCTGCAGCAGCGTGCGGATATTGCCGCGGATATGCGGTTCGGTGTTGTCGGCGAAGGTCTCGGCGCAGTCGCCGCCCTGCATGAGGAATGCCTCGCCGCGAGCCACCTCGGCGAGGCGCTCGCGCAGTTCTTCCACCTCGGCGGGCACGCAGATCGGCGGCACGCTCTCGAGTACGGTGCGCATCTTCGACGCCAGTTCCGGATCCCACGACGGCTGCTGCAGGGCGGGGCGCGCGAGCGCATCGTCGAGTCGCCGACGCAGTTCGGCAGGCAGCGGAGGCAGTTCCGGCAGGCGGTCGATCGGTACGTCGACGGTCCAGTTCACCAGCTCAGGATAGTGACTTCGGGCGACACTGTGGTAACGCGGAGGTAGGGGGGTGCGCAAGCACACTTTGCCGGGCCGTAACCTCGAGAAGCCCCGCGGCATCGGGCGCGGGCACCGCTGCCGGCGGCGACCCCCGTCCGGCCGACCGTGAGGAGCGATCGCGCTGAAATACTTTTACGACTGCGAATTCATCGAGGACGGTGTAACCATCGACCTGGTCTCGATCGGCGTGGTCTGCGAGGACGGGCGCGAGTACTACGCGGTCTCAACGGAATTCGATCCCGGCAAGGCGGGGCCCTGGGTGCGGCGCAACGTGCTGCCCAAGCTGCCGCCGCCCGCGTCGCCGCTGTGGCGCAGCCGCGCGCAGATCCGCGACGACCTGTATCGCTTCCTGGTGCCGCGGCCGACCGTGGAACCGGAGATGTGGGCCTGGGTCAGCGCCTACGACCACGTGGCCCTCTGCCAGCTGTGGGGTTCGATGGTCGACCTGCCCAGCACGCTCCCCCGCTACACCAACGAACTGCGGCAGTACTGGGAGATGGCCGGCCGCCCGCAGCTCCCGCCGGTCCCCTCGGACGCCCACGATGCGCTCGCCGACGCCCGCCACAACCTCGCGAAATACGAAGCGATCGAGGCCCACCGCCGCCGCGAGGCCTCGTAGGCGGCTAGCCCGCGAGCGTCTCCGGCATGCGGTCGGCGTCCGGGCGGGCGTCGGCGGGGGCGCCCTTCTTCAGGCTGGAGGCGTAGACGTCTACGTACTCCTGCTCGCCCATGCGCATCAGTTCGTACATGATCTCGTCGGTGACGGCACGCTCGACGAAGCGGTTGCCGCCCATGCCCTCGTAGCGGGAAAAGTCGATAGGCGCACCGAATTTCACGGTGACCTTGCGCGCGCGCCACTTGAACGGACCGGGTGGGCACACCTCGTCGGTACCGATCAGCGCCACCGGGATCACCGGGACGCCGGTCTCCAGGGCGAGGCGTGCCACGCCGGTCTTGCCCTTGTACAGCCGTCCGTCAGGCGAGCGGGTGCCCTCCGGGTACAGGCCCACCAGGCGCCCCTCGCCCAGCAGCTTGCGGGCGGTGTTCAGCGCGCTCTCGGCGGCGTCGGCACCGCTGCGGTCGATCGGGTACTGGCCCGCACCCGCGAAGAACCACTTCTGCAGCCGGCCCTTGAGGCCCGGGGTGGTGAAGTACTCGGCCTTGGCCAGGTAGGTGATCCGGCGCGGGCTCGCCAGGGGGGTGAACAGCCAGTCGGTGAACGACAGGTGATTTCCCGCGAGGATGGCTGGGCCGTCGACCGGAATATTCTCGACACCCTCGGCCTTGGGCCTGTTGACCAGGTGCATGAACGGTCCCGGAAACACGAACTTCAGCAGCCAGTAGAACATCGCGTCCTTTCCCAGTGAGCATGTACGGGACCGGCCTCCTTGCAGGCACCTCCGTCGGTGCCGACTCTACCGCCGCCGAGCAGCTGTGACCAAGCCCGCACGGGCGATTTCACACGGCCGGAACCACACTCGTCAGCTCCGCGCGCCCGCATGGCCGTCGGCGGCGGATTTACGCCGTGCGGTGGGGTTCGATCCCTGGCCGGCCGCCCTGCCCTTCGCGTCCCCGCGCTTTCCGTCGCCACTCGCGTCGGCGCCGCCGCGCTTCTCGGCACCGCCGGTCGCAGCACCGCCCTTCACAGCACCGCTCTTCTCGGCGCCACGCTTCACGGCACCGCTCTTTCCGGCGCCGACCTTCGGGGCCCGCGATCCGCTGCCGACCGCGTAGTCGCGCCGGGCGCCCTTCGACTCCGGCTGCAGGGCCACCCGCGCCAGCTCCGCGGCGCCGATCATGCCCGCCGCCTCGCCCAGCTGGGTGGTGCGGATGCGGGCCAGCGGCCGATGCCGGGCGCCGGTGATGGCGCCCGCGTAGTGCTCGCGGGCGTCGTCGAGGAACAGCGGCGCCGACGAACTCACCCCGCCGGCGATCACGATCAGGTCCGGATCGAAGATATCGCCGACGAACGCCAGCCCCAGCCCGAGCCAGCGCGCGAAATCGGCCATCGCCCGCAATGCCACCGGATCCCCGTCCTGCGCGGCACCGGCCACCTTGCGCCCGGTCAGCGAGCCCGGATCGCGAAACACCTCGCGCGCCAGGATGGTCGAGCGCATCGGGTCGGTGGCCAGCATCTCGATGGCGGTGTCCACCAGAGCCGTTCCGCTGCAATACCGTTCCCAGCATCCGCGTTTGCCGCAGGGGCAGGCGCGGCCGTGCGGCACCACCTGCAGATGCCCCAATTCCGGTGCCACACCGTAACTTCCGCGATACAGGCGCCCCTCGACCAGCAGCGCCGCGCCGATCCCGGTGCCGATCGCCACCAGCACGCCGTTGTGCGCCCCGGCGGCGGCGCCGAACCGGTACTCCGCCCACATCGCGGCGTTGGCGTCGTGTTCGAGGATCACCGGCAGTCCGAGCCGCTCGGTGAGCCGGTCCGCGACCCCGCTGTCCTCCCACGGCAGATGCGGCGCGAACCGCACCGACGAGCGGGTCTCGTCGACGAATCCGGCCACGGCCAGGCCCACCGCGCCGATCGTGTGGCGGCCCCGCAGTTCTCGCACCGCGCGGTCCAGCCCGTCCTCCAGGGCCTGTTCCGAATGCGGGGTCGGGGCCTGCACGGTGTCGAGCACCTCGCCGGCGCCGTCGACCACCGACGCGCGAATGTTGGTGCCGCCGACATCGATGCCGACGGTCAGCGGCGCCTCCCGCCCGATGCGTGTGGTCATACCTTGATCTGCACCGGAATCGAGACGTACCCGGATCCGCCCGTGCGGGCGGCGGACGACGTCGGGCCGCGTGAAGCACTCTGCGGCGCATCGTTTTCCGGGGCTACCGGATCCACCGGCACCCCGGCCAGGGCCTCGCGCAGCACGGTCACCACGGCGGTGCCGTGTTCGGCGATCGCGGCGACGACGTCGTGATGTTCGCCGCGGACCAGCGCGGCCGCGGCGCATATCGGGCACCAGCTGCAGCCGCCCCAGTCGGCGCGCCCGTCGGCGGCGGCCCGGCGCAGCACCGGCTCCACCCGCTCCAGCACCGCCTCCGCGAGCAGTCGCATCTCCTCGGTGAATTCACCGAGGTGGTCGTCGTGACGGTGTTCGTCCGCCGACGCGCCGAACCCGGCCCCCGCACCGCCGTCGCGAGGCCGCTCGCCCGCGTCAGGGCCACTTCCCTCGCCGGAATCCGCAGCGCCCGAGGACGATTCACCGACCGGCCCCGCGCCGGGCCCGCCGGGGGTCGCCCGGTCGGCCCACGGCTGCCCCGGCGTCTCCCTGCCGTCGTCGAACTCGCTCATAGCTGTGCCCCACCGCCACCCGGCTCCGCCATGGGTGAGAACCCTGCCATGGTTTCGGTCCGCTCGCTCATTGCGGCCACACCTCGGGATCGGGGCGGAAGCGCACGACCAGTTGATCGCCGTCGAGTTCGGCGCCGTCGACCGTGCACCGGCGCAACACCGGCGCCAGGCGCATGCGGCGCCGCACTCCGTCCGCTCCCACGATCAAATCGTCCTCCACTCGTCCCAGTCGCAGCGTCGCCGGGTCGACCACGGGCAACCGCATCCGCAGCGTGAACACCGAATGCGGCCCGGTACCCGACTCCCGCCGCACCACCGGCTCGCCGTCCCGCGCGATCTCGGTGTTCGTGTCGTCGCCAAGCATAGGGTCTGCGGGAGTTACTACCCGGTTCCCGCGCGAATCCACCGCATACGACAATTCGGTCAGCGAATCGATGCCGACCGGTTCCGGACCGCTGTGGTGGGCCACCGTCACCGCCACGCCGGGCAGTCGCCCGCGCAGCTCCTCGATCACGTCCAACTGCTCGGCGCGCCGGGCCAGATACCACTGCACTGCCGGATGCGCGGCGCCGTCGGCCGGGGGCACCGGGGCCAGCACCTTGTTCACGATCACCTCGTCCAGCCGCAGGCCCAGCAGCGCCGCCGCCGACCGCACCCGCGCCGTTTCCGCGAGCGCGACCCGCTCGGCGCCGGTGATCAGCCGGGCGCCGGTGCG
>NZ_BDBV01000139.1 GCF_001613165.1 Nocardia mexicana NBRC 108244 | reverse complement strand
CTCGTCGGTGGCCAGCCGCCGGGCCCGGCCCACGTGCCCGCCGCTGATCGAGGCCGCCCAGGCCGCCTTGTCGGCGGCCAGGCCGTCGCGGTCGCGCAGCACCCGGGCGATGGCGTCGGTCGACGGCGTGACCAAATGCACGTGGCGGCAACGGGATCGCAGCGTCACCGAGATGTCCTCGGGGTCGTCGGACGGGGCGCACAGCAGGAACACCGTCCGCTCGGGCGGCTCCTCGACCACCTTCAGCAGCACATTGCCGGCCGCCTCGGTCAGCCGGTCCGCATCCTCGACCAGCACCACCTGCCAGCGACCGGTACTGGGCCGCCGCGCGGACACCTGCACGATCTCGCGCATCTCCTTGGTGCCGATGCTGAGCCCCTCGGGAATCACGCGGCGCACGTCGCCGTGGGTGCCCGCCATCGTGGTGGTGCAGGCGTGACAGCGGCCGCAGCCGGGGCGCTCGGGATCGGTGCACTGCAGGGCCGCCGCGAAGCACAGCGCCGCGACCGAGCGGCCCGAACCGGGCGGCCCGGTGAACAACCAGGAATGCGTCATCGCCGACGACACGACACCACTGCGCGCGGCCACCGCGGCAGCGGTCAGCTCGGACTCGACCGCATCCTGGCCGACCAGCCGATCGAAGACACCCGCCACGTCGTACACCCTAGCCGCCGTCACCGACAACTCGAGCCGCCCCTCGGCGGCCGCGATCTACTCAGGAGACGCGCTGGTGCGTCGTGTTGGCACCGTCCAGCGCCTCGCGAATGATGTCGGCGTGCCCGCTGTGCTGCGAGATCTCCCGCAGGATGTGCAGCAGGGTGAACCGGACCGTCCACCACACCCGCTCGGGCGCCCAGGGCGCGGTCGGGGTGGGGATCGAGGTATCCAGGCTGTCGACGGTCCGGATCAGTTGAGTGGTGTTGTCCGCCACCACATCCCATTCCTTCAGCAGCCCCTCGACCGTCTCTTCGGGCGCCAGCTGGTACTCCGAATCGAATTGGGACACATCGAGTTCCGCGTTCTCGTCGCGCTCGACGATGACGCTCGTCCAATGCTGCTCGACATGCACCAAGTGGTGCAGCAATCCGCCCAACGTCAGCTCGCTGACCGTACTACGTTGCCGCGCCTGGTCATCTTCCAAGCCGCGCAACGTGATTCGGAACATTTCGCGCTGCTCGGACAGCATCGCGATCAGGTTCTCACGTTCCGGTTCGGTGCGTTCGGTCGATGGTGCGGTCATCGAGTGTCCTTCCGCCGGCGGGCCCGAATGGCTGCCCACGCTACGGCAGAACGCCACGAACGGAAGGGTACTGGCCGATTTCCGCCATCACAACGCAGGGGTGGCCGCAATCAGTATGTCGCCCTTCAGGACTTGGACGACGTCTTCTTCGCGGCCGCCTTCTTCGCGGTGGACTTCTCGGCCGTCTTCTTCGCGGCGGTCTTCTTCGCCGTCGTCGTCTTGGCCGCGGCCTTCTTGGTGGTCTTCTTCGCGGTCTTCTTGGCCGCCTTCTTCACCGGACCCCGGGCCCGGCGATCGGCCAGCAGCTCCGAGGCACGCTCGTCGGTGATCGCTTCGACCTCGTCGCCCTTGCGCAGGCTGGCATTGGTCTCGCCGTCGGTGACGTACGGCCCGAATCGGCCGTCCTTGATGACCATCGGCTTACCGCTGGCCGAGTCGTTGCCGAGTTCGCGCAGCGGTGCGGCGCTCGCCGCCTGGCGACCCCGCCGCTTGGGTTCGGCGTAGATCTTCAGCGCCTCGTCCAGCGTGACCGAGAAGATCTGGTCCTCACTGGTGAGCGACCGAGAATCGGTGCCCTTCTTCAGATATGGGCCGTAGCGGCCGTTCTGCGCGGTGATCTCGTCGCCGGATTCGGGGTCCTTGCCCACCACTCGTGGCAGCGACAGCAGCTTCAGCGCATCCTCGAGGGTGATCGTCGACAGGTCCATCGATTTGAACAGCGATCCGGTGCGCGGCTTGGGACCGGCGGCCTTCTTCGAGCTCTTCTTGGCGTCCGGATCGACCTCCGGCTCCGGCAGTACCTCGGTGACGTACGGCCCGAATCGGCCCTCCTTGGCCACAATTCGGTGCCCGGTCTCCGGATCCTCGCCCAGGGAGCGGCCCTCCTGCGGGGTCGAGAACAGCTTCTCGGCGACCTCGGGCGTCAGCTCGTCCGGCGGCAGATCGTCGGGCAGGTTCGCCCGCTGCGAGACCGGATCACCCTCCGGGTCATCGGGATTGGCGACCATGCGCTCCAGATACGGCCCGAAGCGTCCGACGCGCACGACCACATCGCGGCCCTCGTCGTCGGTGAACATCTTGATCGAGTTGACCGAGCGCGCATCGATGTCGTCGAGCTGCTGGCCGACCATCCGCTTCAGCCCGCCGGAGCGCGCGACCGAGCCTTCGACACCGTGGTCGCCGCCGAAATAGAAGCTGGACAACCAATTTCCGCGCTGTTCGCGACCGCCGGCGATGGCGTCGAGATCGTCCTCCATCGCCGCGGTGAAGTCGAAGTCGACCAGGCGGCCGAAGTACGCCTCCAGCAAACCCACCACCGCGAACGCCACCCACGACGGCACCAGCGCGTTGCCGCGCTTGTACACATAGCCGCGGTCGAGAATGGTCTTGATGATCGACGCGTAGGTCGACGGGCGGCCGATGCCCAGCTCTTCCAGTGCCTTCACCAGCGACGCCTCGTTGTAGCGCGGCGGCGGATTGGTGGTGTGCCCGTCCGGGGTCAGCTCGGTCGCGCTGACGCCCTGGCCCTCGGTCAGCGCGGGCAACCGCGATTCGGCGTCATCGGACTGGCCGCCCGAATCCTCGTCGACACTCTCCACGTAGGCCTTGAGGAAACCGGCGAAGGTGATGGTGCGGCCGGAGGCGGAGAACACGCACTCCTCGCCGGTCCCGGCGTGGCCGGTGATCCGCACGGTCAGCGTGGTGCCGCGGGCGTCGGCCATCTGAGAGGCGACGGTGCGCTGCCAGATCAGCTCGTAGAGCCGGAACTCGTCGGTATCCAGCCGCGAACTCAGTTGTCCGGGTGTGGAAAACGTGTCACCGGACGGCCGGATCGCCTCGTGCGCCTCCTGCGCGTTCTTGACCTTGCGGGTGTACTGCCGCGGCGTCGGATGCACGAACTGAGGCCCGTACAGCTGGGTGGCCTGCGCCCGGGCCGCGGCGATGGCCGACTCCGACAGCGTGGTCGAGTCGGTACGCATATAGGTGATGTAGCCGTTCTCGTACAGCCGCTGCGCCACCCGCATGGTGCGCTCGGAGCTGAAACGCAGCTTGCGCGCGGCCTCCTGCTGCAGCGTCGACGTCATGAACGGCGCGTACGGGCGGCGGGTGTACGGCTTGGACTCGACCGAGCTGACCTGGAAGTCGACGCCCTCGAGCGCCTCGACCAGCCGACGTGCGTGGCCCTCGTCCAGCACGGTGACACCGCTCGTCTTGAGCTGACCGTCGGATCCGAAGTCTCGGCCGCCCGCCACGCGGGAACCGTCGACGCTGACCAACCGGGCCCCGAACGTGCGCGGGTTGGCGGCATCGCCCTCGCCGGTTCCGGCATCGAACTTTCCGGCGATGTCCCAGTACTCGGCGGAACGGAACGCCATGCGCTCGCGCTCGCGCTGCACGATGATCCGGGTCGCCACCGACTGCACGCGGCCCGCCGACAGCCGCGGCATGACCTTCTTCCACAGCACCGGACTGACCTCGTAGCCGTACAGCCGGTCCAGGATGCGGCGGGTCTCCTGCGCGTCGACCAGATCGTTGTCCAGGTCGCGCGTGTCGGCCGCGGCGGCGCGGATGGCGGGCTCGGTGATCTCGTGGAACACCATCCGCTTGACCGGCACCTTCGGCTTCAGCGTCTCCAGCAGGTGCCACGCGATGGCCTCGCCCTCGCGGTCGGGGTCGGTGGCGAGCAGCAGTTCGTCGGCGTCCTTGAGCAGGCTCTTCAGCTCGGAGACCTTGGCCTTCTTATCCGGGCTGACCACATAGATCGGCTCGAAATCGTTGTCGACGTCGACACCCAGGCGCGCCCAGGACTGCCCCTTGTACTTGGCGGGCACGTCCGCCGCGCCGCGTGGCAGGTCACGGATGTGGCCGACCGAGGCCTCGACCGTATAGCCGCGGCCGAGGTAGGGGGCGATCTTGCGGGCCTTGGTCGGTGATTCGACGATCACGAGACGACGCAGGGGACGGCCCTGGTCGGGAGTCGGCGCTGCACCGCGGTCTCGTGTTGCCACCGGCGAACACACCTTTCCTGTCGACCCGCGCGGCGCAGGCGACGCAGCGCGCGGCTGGGGCAAGCGGCGGAAGACAGATGTCCCCCGCCGATGACGTTTATACCGTGTTTGTGGTCGCACCTGCGGTACGACGGGTTCACGGACCGCCACACTTCCGGTGCGGCTTGATGGTTAGCCCCGGTTTGCGGTCGAGTGTACTGCCCCAGAAACAGCTCGTCCCCCACCGCAGTGGGCGGTGAGGGACGAGCGATCGGACCTTGTTGGGTTGCCCGCTCAGCTGAGCGCGCGAACTCCGGTGGCCTGCGGGCCCTTGGTGCCCTGGCCTACCTCGAATTCGACCTTCTGGTTCTCCTCGAGGGTGCGGAAGCCCGTCCCCTGGATCTCGGAGTAGTGGACGAAGACGTCAGCGGAGCCGTCCTCGGGCGCGATGAAGCCGAACCCCTTCTCCGCGTTGAACCACTTCACAGTTCCCTGTGCCATTCTGTTCCTTCTCTTTCCATACCGGAACGGCGGACAAGTTTGGTTCGTCCACCGGGTCCGTTCCGACCGCTGTACTCTGTTCCCCCTGCAGGAAGCATCAAGCACACCGTTCGCAACATCGATCCTGCTGATGGTTTGGACTTTGGATCCGTTCCCTCGAACACAGAAGCTTGCGACCAGGAACCAGTGAACCATGTCTCCGAGCAATTCAACAGTCGAGTTACCGACAATTTGCAAAAAAGATGATCTTGCGAATGCGCAGGTGAGGGGCACAATGCCCAAATCCAGACTTGGAGTAGGTTTGCTTCCGGATAACCGAGCGAGCGTCAGGCAAACTGGCTGTGACGCAGATCGCTACTCGGTAGTGAAAAGGCAGGTAGGGCTCTTGCAACACACACGATTCACACATTCCTTGCGTGTCGTGGTCTCAGCTCGATGAATCCGACCGACCCGTCTGCTCCAGTTCGTCCACTCGGACATTCGAGCTTTGGTCGATCGTTGCTGAATCGTGTCCTTTTCGGACTACCGGACGGAGACGCCCGTCTCACTCATGTGACCGAGTTGCCCGCGCGCGCGGCACAGCTCACAACATGGCCCTCGTGGGTGTCGCCGGAATTGGTCGCCGCGTTACAGGAAACCGGAGTTCAGGCACCGTGGTCGCATCAAACTCGCACGGCCGAGCTCGCCGCGAGCGGACAGCACGTCGTGGTGTGCACGGGGACCGCATCGGGCAAGTCGCTCGGTTACCAACTGCCCGTTCTGACCGCCCTACAGCAGGATTCGCGGGCGACCGCGCTGTACCTCTCCCCTACCAAGGCGCTGGGGGCGGACCAGTTGCGCGCGACCGGGGCCCTCACCCACGAGGGCCCGCTGCGCGATATCCATCCCGCTACCTATGACGGGGACACTCCGGCCGAGGTGCGGCAGTGGGTGCGCGCGAACGCCCGCTGGATCTTCACCAATCCGGACATGCTGCACCTGGGCATTCTGCGATCGCACCAGCGATGGGCGCGGGTATTGCGGCAGCTGCGCTATGTGGTGGTCGACGAGTGTCACGCGTACCGCGGGGTGTTCGGCTCGCACGTGGCGCTGGTACTGCGGCGGCTGCGGCGGATCGCCGCGCACTACGGCGCCGACCCGGTGTTCGTGCTGTGCTCCGCCACCACCGCCGACCCGGCGGCGGCCGCATCCCGGCTCGTCGGGGCGCCCTGTGTCGCGGTGACCGAGGACGGCTCGCCGCAGGGGGCACGCACCGTGGCGCTGTGGGAGCCCGGCCTGTTGCCGGTGTCCGATGTGGGCGGCGAGAACGGCGCCCCGGTACGACGGCCGGCGACCGTCGAGGCGGCCCGGATCATGACGGATCTGATCGCCGAGGGCGCTCGCACCCTGACCTTCGTGCGATCCCGCCGGTCCGCCGAGGTGGTGGCGTTGGAGACCCGGCGCATGCTGGCCGAGGTCGATCCGGAGCTGGCCGCACGGGTGTCCGCCTACCGGGCCGGATACCTGGCCGAGGACCGTCGTGAGCTGGAGGCGGGGCTGTCCGACGGCTCGCTGCTGGGCGCCGCGACCACGACCGCGCTGGAGCTGGGCGTGGACATCGCCGGGCTGGATGCCGTGGTGATCACCGGTTTTCCGGGCACGGTCGCCTCGTTCTGGCAGCAGGCCGGACGGGCCGGACGGCGTGCGCAGGGATCGCTGGTGCTGCTGGTGGCGCGCGACGACCCGCTCGATATGTATCTCGTGCATCATCCGCAGGCCCTGCTCGGACGACCCGTCGAGGCGACGATCACCGATCCGCGCAATCCCTATGTATTAGGCCCCCACCTTCTGTGCGCGGCCTTGGAACAACCGCTGACCGATGCGGAGGTGGACGAGTTCGGCGCCGCCGACCTGGCCGCCGAGTTCGCCGCGCAGGGGCTGATCCGGCGGCGGACCGCGGGCAAGGGCCCGGCACGCTGGTTCGCCGTCGCCGCGGACCAGCCGCACGACGCCGTCGACGTGCGCGGCGGGATCGGGGCTCCGGTGGCCATCGTCGACGAGGAGAGCGGACGGCTGCTCGGCACCACCGACGCGGGCCGCGCCGCGGCCACCGTGCACGAGGGCGCGGTGCATCTGCATCAGGGCGAGACCTATGTGGTCGATGAGCTGGATTTGGACGCCGGCGTGGCATTCGTGCATGCCGACCAGCCCGGATGGACGACCAGCGCGCGGGTCGTCACGTCCATCGCCGTCGATGAGGTGACCACCGAGCACCGCCACGGCGCGGTCACCGCCGCGCTGGCCCGGGTCCGGGTGAGCACCCGGGTCGTGGGGTATCTGCGCCGGCTGCCGACCGGGGAGGTGCTGGATCTGGTGGAGTTGGAGCTGCCGGAGCAGACCCTCCCCAGCCGTGCGGTGTTCTACACGGTCACCCCCGCCCTGCTGGCCCGCGCGGGGATCGACCAGAAGCGGGTGCCGGGGGCGCTGCACGCCGCGGAGCATGCCGCGATCGGGATGCTGCCGCTGGTCGCGAGCTGCGACCGCTGGGATATCGGCGGCGTGTCGACCGCAGACCACCCCGACACCGGGCTGCCCACGGTCTTCGTCTACGACGGTCATCCCGGGGGCGCCGGATTCGCCGAACGCGGGTTCGACCGCCTGCGGACCTGGCTGGCGGCCACGCTCGCGGTCATCGAGTCGTGCGGCTGCCCGAGCGGCTGCCCGTCCTGTGTGCAGTCGCCCAAGTGCGGCAACGGAAACCATCCGCTGGACAAGCTCGGTGCCGCGGCGCTGCTGACCGCCGTGCTGGCGGAGCTGCCGGACGACCGGCCCGATCACGATGGTGCGCCCGAAACGTGACGGTCCGGTCATCGGTATGAGACTGCACCGCAACTCCTGGATCAGGAGCGAAAGGACGGTCTGCGCAGCGAGCTGCGTCACCGATGACACTTCAACAAATGAATAAAGAGGATTGTGCTCATGTTAACCACGGCATTGCTCCTTCGATTTAACCGGCCCCGTAGATTCGCGCGAATAGCGAGACGAGGACAAATTGAAAAGCGGTGATACCAGAATTCCGGGCCCGGTCGAATTCGACCGCCTCGGCCCTGTGCGGCACGGGATGTGGCTTGGGTCACGCATTCTTTGTATTACCAACCGTCCGGTATTCAAGATCGTTCATGGTGGTTCGCCGGGCTCGGTCGCGGGACCGGCGCGCGCCGTGGCACGAACCACTCGCGTACCCAGGGGTCCCGCCGTCACGGTCGCCGTCACGGTGACGGTCACATCCCACTCGGCGACCTCGCAGGCGTGCACCCGCACTCGCATGCGCCGGGCGAGTGCATCGACCCGCCCGCAGCCGGTATCGGCACCGGCCGCAAGCTCGCCTGCCGCGGCGAGAGCGCTCAGGTCGGCCGCCGCCTGCACCCGATGACGCGTCACGACCACGGTCCCGATGTGCGCGATCAGCAATGTCGCCGCCAGCAGCCCGGCCAGCACGAGGCACGCCGTGACTGTGGCGATGCCGTCGTCGCCGCGTCCCACTGCGGACAGATGGCCGTCGCCCCCGCGCACTGTGAGCGGGAGTCGGCAGCGAGCGCGCAGGCCGCGGCGGGACGGCCGGATTCGGTCGCGCCGACCGTGGCACGAGGCCGTCGATGCCCACGCAGTCACCGCTCCGCGGCTCGGCCACTGCGCCGCGGCCGAGCGCGCGAGTGGGCTGGTCGCTCGCCCGCTCACCCCGATTCCCCCGGCTCCAGCACCGCGACCGCCTCGGCGTGGAGCTCGAGCGGAAGCAGTGGCGTGCCCGCGGTGACGACCGCGATGACCTGGTCGCCGTCCGTCCGGATGGTGATCTCGGCGCCTCGCGGCGCGATCCGGCGGGCGGCGGGCAGCGCGTCGGAGTCGGCACCGCGGGCGACCAGGCGGGCCGCCTCGCGGGCGGCGTCGACGCAGCGGACCTGAGTCGGCGCCGCCAGCAGACCACCGAGGCACAGCAGCACCGCGGCCACCAGGGCGGCCAGGGCGATCGCCGCCTCCACCGTCACCGCACCCCTGTCGTCGCCCGGGTACCGGTAATCCGTTGTGGCCGAAGGCGCTTCGAATCCGGCCGCTACACCTCGGTGTTGAGTGCCCGATCGATGATCCGGGTCAGGGCGTTCACGATCGAATCGCCGGTGACCACCGTGTACAACACCGCGCCGAACGCCGCGGCGGCGATGGTGCCGATCGCGTATTCGGCGGTACTCATGCCCTCGTCGGCCACCGCCGCCTGGACCAGGCGCGAGCGCACCTCCATTACCGCAGAACGAATTGCCAAGCGCACCGCTGTCCCCTCTCTCCTCCGCCGGCGCGGCCGGTCCGCGCCGAGGCTCCCGTGTGTTCACAGCACCCCGCCCTCGAGCACTCGGTCGGCCAGGCCCGCGACCACCGGGACGATGCCCAGGCAGACGAATGCGGGCAGGAAACACAGACCGAGCGGTCCGCTGATCAGGACCCCGGCCCGCTCGGCGCGGGCTGCGGTCGCGTCTTCGACGGTGCCCCGGCATTGCGTGGCCAGATCGGACACCGCGGCCGCGAGCGCGGCACCGGATCGGGCAGAGCGGCGCACCAGCCGGGCCAACGCCCGGACCTCGTCACTCCCGGACTCTTCCGCGGCCCGCTCCCAGGCGGCGACCGGGTCCGCGCCGAGCGCCAGCAGGTCGGCTGCGCGTCGCAGGGCGCCGGCGATCGGCGCGGGCGCGGCGGGAG
>NZ_BDBV01000138.1 GCF_001613165.1 Nocardia mexicana NBRC 108244 | reverse complement strand
CGCCGCGCCGGGCGGCGGTGCCCACCCGATACCACCGACAGCCGACCGGCGGGCGTAACACCACGCGGCACGCACAACACGGCAACCGCCAAGAGCAGCAAGGGAATCGACGGGCCGGTCACGACCGCACCCCCGCAGCAATCCACCGACCACCATCGCGGCGATCACCCCCACCCGGAGCGCCCACAAGACGCCCCCCGCGAACGCCAGTGGTGCACAGCAGCGACACGATCGCCGAAGCAGGGCCGGAACCCGCTCCATCCGGACAGCGGCCGGAACCCGCTCCACTGCTACAACGATCCAGCGGCCGCAACTGACCGACAGGACAACCGAAGACGTGGGGTACGGAAGCACTGCGCTCGGGCGCAGCGTGATTCCACAGCTCGGTCGGCACGGTGGCCGAGTTGGAACGGGCTGCGTCTCTGTGATGGCCCCACATGGCCGCATGGGGGTCAGAGTTGCCCGGCGTGAGCGGGGGCGGTGGTGCGTATACAGGCGTCGCAATAGTCCTGGGCGGCAACGGGATCGGTGTGGTGGTCATGTCAGGACCCTTCGGGTGATTGTGTCGGTCCAGAGCAGTCCGGCGCTGATCAGGGCGGTGCCGAGCGGCAGCAGGACGGTGCCGAGGCCGGGGGCCAGCAGAACTCGCAGTGGGGCGGCGCCGAGCAGGTGGCCCAGTGCGATGCCGAGTAGCGGGAGCCCCGCCAGGACGGCGGCGGTTGCCCGCGCGCCGGACAGTGCCGCCACGGTGCGATCACGGAACCGCCTGCGGCTCACTAGATCTGCGCGCGCCGCGGCGAGCAGGTCGGCCAGCGCCAGGCCGTGCTGCTCCGCGACCTCCCAGGCATCCGCGATGCGCGCCAGTTCGGTGGCGATCACCGCATCCGGATCGCGCAGACCGGCCGCGGCCGAGCCGCCGAGGCGGCTGCGTGCCGAGCACACCGCGAACGCACGGGCAGCGGCGCCTGAGATCTCCCCCGCGGCCGTCGCTGCGGCGGCGCTCGGATGCGCACCGACCCGCAGTTCGCCGACGACCGTATCGAGCCCCTCCTCCAGCGCCACACATTCAGCGGCTCTGCCTCGATCCCGGCGGACGCAGCGCATGCGAACGACAGCCGTGCCGACCACTGCGGCGACCGCCAGCAGCGGACCGATCCCCAGCACCGCCGCACCGGCCACGGCCAGCCCCACACCTACACGAATCACGATCCGCAGCGGAACTTTTCGCGTCCGTCGGGCGCCGCCGAGCAGCCGAGCGAATCGGCGGCGCCCCGCAGGCGCAGGCAACAGCGCCAACGCCAATGCCAGGCAGGCAATGGCCGCGCTCACAACTGAACTCCCGCCAACAGGCGCCACCTACCGGCCGGATGTACCGGCACCTCGACCGAACCGCCGGGAAACAGCCGACGGGCACACAGCCGAGTGGCGCAATGGTCGTCCACGAATCGCGGGGCTCCAAGCCGTATGCCCGCACCTTCATCGGCCGATCCGTCGTGTCGACCGGGCCCCTCGTGATCGGCCACGATCTGCCGCCTTGCCGCCGAACAACATCCGGCCGACTTCGCTGTGCCCGTATAGATACGAGTGCGGAAATCGGTGACCTCCGGTGGGACTTGGACCGCGGTGATGCCGCAGGCGGCACAGTCGCATCCGCACCCGCAGGCGAAGTCGAGCGGTCGAGCGCGGTCAGCTTCGAAACCCTCGGCGTTCATGGTGCGAGCCGGTCGGCGAGCAGGTGTTCAAGCGCGGGTGCCGCGGGGGCGCCGGATCCGTCTGCGCACCAGGCGGGTTCTATGCGGACCTGGCCGGTGGGGTCGCGGACGACCAGGCCGACCTCGCGCAGGATGCGGGTGCCGTCGGCGCGGCGATGCACGTGCAGGATGGTCTGGACCGCGGCGCCGAGCTGGCTGTGCAGGGCGGCTCGGCCCATTCCGCCCAGCGCGGCCAGCGCCTCCAGCCGAGCGGGCACCTCCCGCGGCGAATTGGCGTGGACGGTTCCGGCACCGCCGTCGTGGCCGGTGTTGAGGGCCGTGAGCAGGTCGACGACCTCGGCGCCGCGCACCTCGCCGATGACGATGCGGTCGGGTCGCATGCGCAGGGCCTGCCGGACCAGGTCGCGCACGGTGACCGCGCCCGCACCCTCCACATTCGCGGTCCGGGCGACCAGGCGCACCACGTGCGGGTGCGGCGGGGCGAGTTCGGCCGCGTCCTCGACACATACGATGCGCTCCGCCGCTGCGACTTTCGCGAGCATTGCGGACAGCAGGGTCGTCTTGCCCGCCCCGGTCCCGCCCACCACGAGGAAGGCCAGTCGCGCACGAATGATGCGCTCCAGCAACAGTTTCGCCTCGGCGGGGACGGATCCCGACGCGCTCAACGCATCCAGTCCCTGGCTGGCCGGTCGCAGCACCCGCAGCGACAGGCAGGTGCCGCCGTGCGCGATCGGCGCCAGCACGGCGTGCAGCCGTACTCCGAACGAATTCCCCAGTGCCCCTTCGACTCCTGGCAGTCGGCCGTCCACCCACGGTTGCGCGTCGTCGAGGCGGCGGTCGGCGGCCAGGGCCAGTCGTTGCGCCAACCGCCGCACCGCGGCCTCGTCCGGAAATGTCACCGCGGCACGTCGCAGGCCCTGACCACGGTCCACCCACACCGCATCCGGTGCCGTGACCAGCACATCCGAGACCTCCGGATCGTGCAGCAGGGGTTCCAGCACGCCCGCCCCGGTCAGCTCCGTCTGCAGCAGCCGCAGCACCCGCAGCAGATCGGTATCCCCCAGGACACCACCGGATTCGGCGCGAATCGCCGCGGCCAGCCGGGCCGGATCCGGATCTCCGGCCTGCGCGGCGAGCCGCTCCCGTACCCGATCCAGCAGATCCGTCGTTACCCGCGCACTCATCGGCGGGCCTCCGACCGCACCTCGACGACGGCCTGCGCACAATGCCACGCCACGTCGCACCGCACGAGATTGACAGCCGCCTCGACCCGGCCGGGACCTCGGCCCGCTCGGTATGCCCGCCCCTCACCGAACCGCACCCCGGCGACCCGCGGTGGCGCGGAATCCGATTTCTCGACAACGGTTCCGAGGTCGGCTACGTTGCTGATCTTCCAGTGCCACAGGCTATTTCGCAGACCCCGGGAAATATGAACGACGGCCGGAAGAGTCATCGCGCACTCCCCGCCAGCACGCCGAGCACGGCGTCGGCCGCCGTGCGCAGCGGGCCGCGCGGCACACCCAGGCCGTCGCGCTCGAGCCGGGTCGGGAGCCGGGGCTGTGCGCGGACGGCGGCCAGCAGCGGCACACCCAGGGCGGCGGCCACCTCGCCGCCACGCAGCCCTCCCGGTGCCGGGCCGCGAATTATCAAACCCTGGTTGGGATTTCGGCGGCGAGTGTGGGCGGCCACCGCACGGGCAGCCGCCACCGAACGCAGCCGAGCGGGGACGACCAGCACCACCAGGTCGGCGGCATCGAGCATCTGGTCGGCGTGCGGACCGCGCTCACCGGATACATCGCAGACCACCAGATCACCGGCGGATCGGCCCGCCTCTATCACCGCACGTACCGCACCCGCCCCCAATTCGGCCGGGACGGCGTCCTCCATCACCCGCCCGCAAGCGAGTACCACCAGTCCCGGCGCCGCGGCCGGGAGCGCGTCGTGCAGCGCCGCGGCCGCGACCCGGCCCTCCTCGACGACCAGGTCCGGCCAGCGCAACCCGGGGACCGATTCGATGCCGAGCAGCAGGTCGGCACCGCCGCCCAGCGGTGCCCCGTCGACCAGGATCGTGTCGCGGCGGAACCGGACGGCGGCGGAGGTGTGCGCGACGGCGGCCGCGAGGGTGGACGCCCCGGCTCCCCCGTGCGCGCCGACGACCGCGACCACCACGCCGTTACCCGGGCCGCGCTGGGTGTGGTCGGCGAAGGATTCGATCAGCACGTCGGCGGCGGCGGGCAGTGCGATCACCCGCTCGGCACCGACCGCGGCCGCGGCCTGCCACTCGGGTAGGCCTGGCTCACCCTCGACGACCAGCAGAATTCCCTCCCGACGGGGGTAGCCTGCCGCGGCGCACGCCCGCGCGGCCGCGGTGTCGACGATCACCAGCGCCGTACCGGACCACGCATGCCTGCCGACGGGCATTCTGCCCTCGTCGATATGCCGGTCCGCCGCGGCGGCCACCCGCCCGACCTCGTCGCACAATCGCCGATCGTCGACCAGTACGAGCACCGGCCCCGGGGAGGGGATGGCGCAATCCGGGCTTGCCGCAACGGAATTCATGCAGGCCAGCCTCGCTCGGCGAGCGCCGTGAGACCACTACCCTGCTGCCGAATGTGGATAACTACGGGGCTGTGAGCAAAAAGTGCACGCCGAGTACCACATACACAAAGGTCTGAAAATAGAGGACGGCCCCAGCCGGGGGGGGAGGAGGCTGGGGCCGTCGGGGTTCAGCCCCGGGGGGTCGGGCTGAACGCGCCTGGACCATGTCCAGGTGCCAGCAATACTACACCCAGGCCCCGGCGGAAACGCAAGTCCACCGGCCTAGGAAGTTTTCACCCCCGACACCCGGCGTAGCGGTAGCAAACCGCACGGGAGCAGCACCGACAGGCGGCCATCGGCCCCCACCACGACGGCGGACGAAATCCTCCCTATTCTGAACAGCGTGACGGCCGAGGGCGACCCGACAGCTGCCGAGAATCGGGCACGCGAGACGGGCGGGGACACGCAGCGACACCCCGCATCGAGCGCACGACAGGGCCGGGTGGCGGCGTTCTTCGACCTGGACAAGACGGTGATCGCCAAGTCCAGCGCATTCGTGTTCAGCAAGCCGTTCTTCGATCAGGGTCTGCTCAATCGCCGGACCGTACTGGAGAGCAGCTACGCGCACTTCCTGTTCCTGCTCTCCGGCGCCGACCACGACCAGATGGAACGCATGCGCGAGCACCTCACCAAGATGTGCGCGGGCTGGGACGTCGGGCAGGTCAAGGGCATCGTCGCCGAGACGCTGCACGAGCTCGTGGACCCGCTCATCTACGCCGAGGCGGCCGACCTGATCGCCGACCACAAGATTCGGGGCCACGACGTGGTCATCGTGTCCGCCTCCGGCGAGGAGATCGTCGGCCCGATCGCCGCCGCGCTGGGCGCCACCCACACCGCCGCCACCCGGATGGTCGTGGAGGACGGCCGGTACACCGGCGCGGTCGACTTCTACTGCTACGGCGAGGGCAAGGTGGAGGCAATCCAGCGGCTGGCCGCCTCCGAGGGCTACGACCTGTCCCGGTGCTACGCGTACTCCGATTCGATCACCGATCTTCCGATGCTCAGCGCGGTAGGACATCCGACCGCCGTCAACCCGGATCGAAACCTGCGGCGGGAGGCGACATCTCGCGGCTGGCCGGTGCTCGCGTTCTCGAATCCGGTGTCGCTGTGGGCGCGACTCCCCGCCCCGTCCTCGACCACGGTCGCCGCGACCGCCGCCGTCGGAGTGAGCGCGGTGCTGGCGGGCGCGATCAGCTACCGCCTGCTGCGCCGGCGGCGCTGAGAGTTTGATCGGGAGACTCGCCCGAGAACCTGGCGATAATTGACACCAACTATCAATAGAACCACGAAACGCCGGGCGACACACCGATTAATCGAATGTTTCCGCAGCTCTTGCTGTGACCGGGGGCACAGAGTAACAATGGAGCCACGGAAGGACGGAAGGCCAAGGTCGGAGCGGAAGAGAAGGTTCGATCTCCCATCCCACCCTTCCCAGCACGGGCGCCAGGCACCCACGCGGAGCACGCCGCGACAGGGCAGCAGCGTTGTGGGCTTGCGAAATCCGGGCTTCCGGCGGCGAGGGCCTCGCACAGGTTGTGGGGATGAACCGTCGGAGTGCGGACGATCGCCGAGGCCGCAGAACACAACCCCGAGAAGCACGCTTGGTAACCGGGTGGTCCGTGCTAGCGGGCGGTGAGGTCGTCAACGACAACGCCGCCCGCTTTGATGTGCAGGGGGTTCCTCGGTTACTACCCGGCAGCCGCGTCCGCGATCGAACGGGCTTCGCGCGCACCGTCTTCCAGCGCACCGCAGCAAAGGATCACCCACCCGCCGACGCCTTCCGGCGTGCCACTCCCGAAGCCGGCGGCCGCGTCCAGATAGGCCTGCCGCCGGCGCAGCCAGAACACTTCCGGCACGCCCAGGCTGTGCGGGTCGAGCCCGGTCGACACGGCAACCAGCCTTGACGCGGCGCGCGCGACGATCCCGTCGGCACTACCGAACGGCCGCAGTGCCAGCAGCTCCCCGTGCACCACGGCGGCCTTTACCGGGGCGGACGCGTCCGAGGTGAGGACGGTCTGCGCGAGCAGATCGAGGCGCTCGGCGACGCCCGCGTCCGTGCGGGGACGGCCGAGCTGCTCCTGGTCGTCGACCAGGTCGGCGGCGGCCAGCAGATGCAGCCGGGCCAGGGCCTGCAGCGGCGCCCGCTGCCACACCCCGACCAGATTCTGCAGCGCGTCGCCGTCCAAAGCCTGTCCGACGCGCAGCGCTCCCGCCAGAATCGGATCGGCGGGCTGGCCCTCGACGGTCTCGCCGGACGCGGAAACCGCCGACAGCTCGGTGCCGCCGCCGTCGATGGCCGAGGACGACCGCGCTGCCCGCAGCGCCGCCTCGGCCGCCGTGGTCGGCCAGCCCCGCCGGTTCGTCTTGTGCCGGTGCACCTCGGCGAGCGCGTCGCGCGCGCGGTCGGCCGCCGCACGCACGCCGGGCAGGTCGACAAGGGGCTGGAGCACATCGGTCACGAGGGAACACGCTACTCGAGACGCCCGTCGGCACCACACGCCCCCGACGATGCTCGCGCCGCACACATCACGCCGTGCCCTCCACGCAACCCGGTACGCATTCCCCCGAGCGCTTCCGAGCCGACGGGACGGCGCAGGTTATGCCGAGCGCAGCAGATCCCTCCCCGGGATGGCGTCGAGCAGGCGGCGCGTGTAGTCCGATTGCGGGTTGTCGAATACGTCCGTGGTCGGCGCGGCCTCCACGACCTTGCCCTCCTGCATCACCACCACGTCGTCTGCGATCTGGCGGACCACGGCCAGGTCGTGGGTGATGAACAGGTAGGACAACCCCAGCTCGGCCTGCAGCTCGTTGAGCAGGCTCAGGATCTGGGCCTGCACCAGCACGTCCAGCGCGGACACGGCCTCGTCGCAGACCACCACCTCGGGCGACAGCGCCAAGGCGCGCGCGATCGCCACGCGCTGGCGCTGACCGCCGGACAGCTCGTTCGGGTAGCGCCGCATCACCGATGCGGGCAGCGACACCTTGTCGAGCAGGTCTCGCACCGTGGCCTCGCGCTCCTTCGGGGTGCCGATGCCGTGGGTGCGCAGCGGCTCCTCGATGGTGCGGTAGATCGAGTACATGGGATCCAGTGAGCCGTAGGGGTCCTGGAATACCGGTTGCACCCTGCGCCGGAAGGCCAACGCGGCCTTGGTGTTCAGCTTCGCCACCTCGCGACCGTCGAAGGTCACCGTCCCCGAGGTCGGTGCGAGCAGACCCAGAACCATCTGCGCCACAGTCGATTTACCGGATCCGGATTCTCCCACGATGGCGAGGGTGGTACCGCGCCGCAGCCGGAACGACACCTCGTCGACGGCTGTCAGGTTCGTCGACTTCCAGGGTGTGCTGCCGCGGATCTTGAACACCTTGGTGAGATTGTCGACGATCACGACATCGCCCGTGGCACCGGAGAATTCGTCGTCGGCCTCGGCCAGCTGACCGGCCACCTGCACGGCCTGCTCGCGCACCTCGGCCCGCTTGCGCACCGACGACAGCCGCTGCGAGGCCAGCGACGGCGCCGAGTTGACCAGCTTCTTGGTGTAGAGGTGCTGCGGCTCGCGCAGAATCTGCAGTGCCGGACCGGATTCCACGACCCGGCCGCGGTACATCACCACCAGATGTTCGGCCCGCTCGGCCGCCAGTCCGAGATCGTGGGTGATCAGCAGCACCGCGGTGCCCAGCTCGCTGGTGAGGCCGTCGAGGTGGTCGAGGATCTGCCGCTGCACGGTGACGTCCAGCGCGGAGGTCGGCTCGTCGGCTATCAGCAGCTTCGGCCGGCACGACAGGCCGATCGCGATCAGCGCACGCTGCCGCATACCGCCCGAGAACTCGTGCGGGTACTGGTTCACCCGGCGTGCCGAATCCGACATCCCGGCCTCGTCCAGCAGCTCGATCGAGCGGTCCCGGGCGGCCTTGCCCTTGGCAATACCGTTGGCCTCCAATGTTTCCCGGATCTGGAACCCGACCTTCCACACCGGGTTGAGGTTCGACATCGGGTCCTGCGGAACGAAACCGATGCCGCGACCACGCACCGCGACGATGTCCCGCTTCGACGCCTTCGTCAGATCCTTGCCGTCGAAAACGATGGAGCCGGAGGTGCATTCGCCGGTACCCGGCAGCAGGTCGATGATCGCGTGCGCGGTCGTCGACTTGCCCGAGCCGGACTCCCCGACGATCGCCACGGTCTGTCCCGGGTACACCGACAGGTTCACCCCGCGCACGGCGGGCACCTTGCGGCCCTCGGCCGTGAAACAGACATTGAGATCGCGTACTTCGAGCAGTGGGTCCATCGCCATCACCTCTTACGGGCCTTGGGATCCAGCGCGTCGCGCACCGCGTCGCCCAGCATGATGAAGCTGAGGACCGTGAGCGCCAGCGCCGTCGCGGGATAGAACAGGATCGCCGAGGTGCGGATCTCCTTCTGGTCGGCGGCGATATCCGAACCCCAGGACACGATCGTGCGGGACAGGCCGACACCGAGATACGACAGCGTCGCCTCGGTCACGATGAACACCCCGAGCCAGATCGTGGTGATGACGATCAGCGGCCCGGCCGCGTTCGGCAGCACGTGCCGCAGCAGAATCCGGAATTGGGATACCCCCAATGCCTTTGCCGCCGTGACATATTCGCTGTTCTTGGCCTGGATCACCGCGCCCCGGGCGATGCGGGCGGCCTGCGGCCAGGTGAACGAGGCCAGGATCAGCATCACCGTGAACACGGTCCGCGATTCCAGCAGCTGCATGATCACGATGGCGGCCAGCATCAGCGGCAGCGCGTAGAAGATCTCCGCGATGCGTGACACCACCGAATCGAGCAGCCCGCCGTAATAGCCTGCGAGCGAACCCAATACGCCACCGATCAGCACGAACATCACGGTCGCGCCGATTCCCGTGACCACCGAGGCGCGCGCGCCGTAGATGGTGCGCGCATAGATGTCACACCCCTGTTTATCGAAGCCGAATGGATGGCCGCCGCCGGGTGGCTGCATGCTGAAATCACCGCTGCAGTACCGCGGATCCTGATCGGTGAACAGGCTCGGCCACACCACCACCAGCAGGACGAACGCGATCAACAGCGCGGCGACGACGAAGATCGGGTTGCGCCGCAGCTGCCGACCGGCGTCGCGCCAGATGCTGGTCGGGGTGGTGGTCTCGTCCAGCCGGTCGGTGGCCAGCACCTCCACCTCGTCCGGCGGCGCCACGAAATGCTCCTGCCCGGGCCGGATCTCCCGGGTGTCGGTCGGCTGGTCAGGCATAGCGGATCCTCGGGTCGAGTGCGGCGTACAGCAGGTCGACGACCAGGTTCGCGATCAGGAAGATCACGATCAGCACCGTCACGAATGCCACCACCGTGGGCGGCTCGCCACGCGTGATCGCCTGGAACAGCGTCCCGCCCACACCGGGGATGTTGAAGATGCCCTCGGTCACGACCGCACCGCCCATCAGCGCGCCGAGATCGGCTCCGAGGAACGTGATCACCGGAATCATCGAGTTCCGCAGGATGTGCACCCCGATCACCCGCCGCTCGCTCAGTCCCTTGGCGGTGGCGGTGCGCACGTAGTCCGATGTCATGTTCTCCGCCACCGAATTCCGGGTCAGCCGCAGCACATACGCGAACGACAGCGACCCGAGCACGATCGCGGGGACCAGCAGATCGGTGAAGCTCGCCTTGCCCGTGACGGTCACCGGCACGATCCCCCACTTCACGCCGAGCAGGAACTGCGCGAGGAAGCCGATGACGAAGATCGGTACGGCGATGACGATCAGGCTGAGCACCAGCATCGTGGAATCGAACAGCTTGCCCTTCCGCAGCCCGGCGACCAGGCCGAACAGCACGCCGAACACGCCCTCGATGATCACCGCCATGATCGCCAGCTTCAGCGTGACGGGAAAGGCGCGCGCCAGCTCGGCCCGCACCGGTCTGCCCGAGAAGGAGGTGCCGAAATCGAAGGTGAGAATCCCCTTCAGGTACTGCAGGTACTGCACGAAGAACGGCTGATCCAGGTGATACCGGGCCCGCAGCGTGGCCTCGACCGCCGGGGTCATCGGCCGGTCGCCCGCCAGCGCGCGGATCGGGTCACCGGGAATCAGGAAAACCATTGCATAGATCAGCAGCGTCGCTCCGAGGAAGACCGGAATCATCTGGAGCAGCCGCCGCACGACGTACCAAGCCATGTTTCACTCCATAGCGGCTATTTTTCGATGTTCTCGAAATCGAACAGGCCACTCCAGGTGACCTCGGCCTTCTTCACCTGATCCGAGCGCCCGGCCGCGACGTTGTAGTCGAAGACCGGGATGTCGGCCATATCCTTGAACAGCACCGCCTGGGCCTGCGCGACGATGTCGTACGCCTGCTCCGGGGTGGGTGCGGCCTGCGCGGCGAACAGCAGCCGGTCGAACTCCGGGCTGCGGTAATCGGTGTTGTTGGTCCCCGAGCCGGTGAGGTAGAGCGCGGTCAGGAACTCGAACATCGACGGGTAGTCGCCCTGCCAGCCGTAGCGGAACGCCTTGCCGACGGTCTTGGCGTTGATCTCGTCGCGGATGTTCTTGAACGTCGGATACGGCACGCCGACCGCGTCGATGCCCAGCGTGTTCTTCACGCTGTTGGCCACCGCCTCGATCCAGGCCTGGTGACCGCCGTCGGAGTTGTAGGCGATCTGGTAGGTGCCCGACCACGGCGAGATGGCGTCGGCCTGCGCCCACAGCTTCTTGGCCTCGTCCGGGTTGAACTTCAGGACCTCCGATCCGGGCAGGTTCTCCCGGAAGCCGTCGAGGGTGAAGGCGGTGAAATCTTTTGCGGGAACGCGGGTTCCGTGGAAGATGTTGTCCGCGATCTGCTGCCGGTTGATCGCCATCGAGATCGCCTTGCGACGCAACAGACCCTCCTCACCGGCGAAGTGCGGAACGTTCTGCTGCACGCCGATGTGCTGGCTGTAGGCGATCGGCTTGCTGATCGCGCGGTCGCCGAGGTCCTGCTTGTAGGTGCCCAGCGCGGTGTCGGGGATGACGTCGAGCGCGTCGAGATTGCCGGATTGCAGGTCGGCGTAGGCGGTTTCGTAGGACTGGTACATCACGAACCGCAGGCCCTTGTTCTTGGCCGGGCGGCCGCCGTGATAATCCGGATTGGGCGTCATCTCGATCTTGACGTTGTGGTCCCAGCTGTCGAACCTGTAGGGCCCGTTGCCGATCGGCTTCTCCCCGAACGCCTTCATATCCTTGAACGCGACCTCGGGCAGCGGATAGAACGGCGCGAAGCCCATCTCCAGTTCGAAGTCGATCGACGGATGCTTCAGGTCCACGGTGAAGGTCTGGTCGTCGATCACCTTCAGGCCCGACATCGTCTGCGCCTTGGGCGGATTCGACGAGACGTCGTCGTACCCGGCGATCTGCGCGAAGACCCAGTTCTGCACCTGGCCGTTGGTGCCCAGGGCACCGTAGTTCCAGGCGTCGACGAACGACTTGGCCGTCACGGTGGTGCCGTCGGTGAACTTCCAATCCGGCTTGATCTTGATCGTGTAATGCTGACGGTCCGGCGTATCGATCGACTGCGCCATCTCGTTGTGCGGCTTGCCGTTCGCGTCGTAGTACTTGAGCCCGGCGAACAGCCGGTCGACCACGCGACCGCCCATATTCTCGTTGGTATTCGTCGGTACCAGCGGGTTCTGGGGTTCACCGGCGTTCACGGTGACGGTGTCGGTATCGCCGCCGTCCGAGGAACAGCCCGTCAGTGCGAGGCTCGTGGCCACCAATGCTGCCGCGGCCAGCGCGGTGATCGTCTTGAATCTCAACGCAATCTCCCGATTCCAGGAAGGGCTGGGCACAGCGTCGAGTACGGCGCGGGGATCCTCCGGCACGCATCCCACGCTCCACCCTGGGTGAATCGGACAGTAGCCACCCGGCGGATGGTTGTCAGCGGATCGCGCGGGGTTTGTTCGCCTTGTTAGCAATCCGGCAACATGGCCGACTCACAGCGACGGCTCCGGGTGACATATTGCACAACCGCGCGGGCACCGGCTTCACGATTCGATCACCGACACGTAAGGACACTGAGCAATCGGCCGAAGCGAGGTGTCAGCGTTGCAACATTCGGCCAACCACCGACCGGGACCCGAACGCCGCCCTGGTCACGGTCCACTAGGGTCGGGAACGTGGCCGCGGTCACCCCCGGCCGAAGCGCATGCGAAAGAAGAGACGAGATGACCGAAACCACCGCTGAACACCGGGATGTGTATCCGCCGAGCGCGGAATTCGCGGCCGCTGCCAATGCCGATGCGTCTCTCTACGACCGGGCCGCCGCCGACCGGGACGCGTTCTGGGCCGAACAGGCCCGCCGGTTGTATTGGCATCGGCCCTTCACCCGCGTCCTGGACTGGGACGACGCACCGTTCGCGAAGTGGTTCGCCGACGGGAAGCTGAACGTCGCCTACAACTGCGTGGACCGGCATGTGCTCGACGGCCACGGCGACCAGGTCGCCATCCACTGGGAAGGCGAACCGGGCGACTCGCGCGACATCACCTACGCCGACCTGCTGGCCGAGGTGTCGCGCGCCGCGAACTATCTCACCGAGCTGGGCCTCGAGACCGGCGACCGCGTCGCCATCTACATGCCGATGGTGCCCGAGGCGATCGTGTCGATGCTGGCCTGTGCGCGGCTGGGCCTGACGCATTCGGTGGTGTTCGCGGGCTTCTCCCCCAGCGCCCTGCGCCAGCGCGTCGACGACGCCGAGGCCCGCCTGGTGATCACCACCGACGGGCAGTGGCGACGCGGCAAGGCGGCGCCGCTGAAGGAGGCCGTGGACGAGGCGCTGTACGCGCACGGCAATACGCCGTCGAGCGTCGAGCATGTACTTGTGGTGCGCCGCACCGAGATCGAGGTCCCGTGGACCGAGGGACGCGACCTGTGGTGGCACGAG
>NZ_BDBV01000137.1 GCF_001613165.1 Nocardia mexicana NBRC 108244 | reverse complement strand
CCGGGCGGCACCGTGACATCACCGCCGACGCGGGCACCGCGGCCGCCCGGCGCCACCGTGTGGCAGCAGCTGTCGGCGCCGGGCGCGCCGATCGCCTCGATATGCACCCGCGTCACCGATGCGGGCAGCGGCAGGAAGGTGCCGCGGCCGTAGCCGCCGTCCAGCTGCTGGTTACCCGTGTAGACGCAGGTGACGTGGTTATCCGACTGCGTGCACTCCGGTGGTAGCGGTTCGGCGGCGGCCGGGCCGACGGCGCCCGCCGCCAGCAGGCCGGTCAGTGCTGTGGTCACTGCGACGGAACGCACCCGCACAGGCTCTATCCCCTCTTCGTTCGGACGAATTCTCGAATCCAACCATCCGGGAGCAACTGCTGTCTCGTCGCGATGTGATCCGTGCGCCCCAGAACAAGATCTATGCGTTCTGGCTATATTCGGTGGCGCGTCTCATGCAGACGTGACAACGCCCGGCGATTTAACCTGGAATAGTGCCGGACCAGGCACGCTCGGGCGCAACGGCGCGATTCCACGAGAAAGCGAACGCCGATGATTGTGTTGGCACAGCTCAGCGACACCCACTTCGACCTGCACGCGCACAACACCGAACGGGCCGAACGGGTGATGGCGTACCTGGCCGACCTGCCGCACCGCCCCGCGGCGATCCTGGTCACCGGCGATATCACCGATTCCGGCAAGGTCGAGGAGTACGAGCAGGCCCGGGCCGCGCTGCTGGCGGACGTCCCGGTATCGGTGCTGCCCGGCAATCACGACGATCGCGCCAACCTGCTGGAGGTGCTGCTGCGGCGGCCCGCCTCCTACGAGCCGATCAACCAGGCCCTGCGACTGGACGGGCTGACGGTGGCACTGCTGGATTCCACCATCCCCGGCGAGGGCGGCGGCGAGCTGACCGACGGCACCTACACCTGGCTGACCGATCTGCTGCTGGAGACACCGGACGACACCGCGGTGCTGGTCGCCATGCATCATCCGCCGATGCCCATGTACAGCACCGTGGTCGACCCGATCCGGCTGGCGAACCCGCAGCGGCTGGAGCGGATCGTCGCCGACGACGACCGCATCGTCGGCGTGATCACCGGGCACATGCACTCGATGGGCACCACCCTGTTCGGCGGGCGGCAGCTGGTGGTCGCGCCGAGCGTGGCCTCGCAGATCGGCGGCGAATGGGAGGTCGGCGCGCCGGGCCAGGTGCCGATCGACTACGCGCCCGATCCGTCGCTGGTGCTGCACGTGATCGACGGCCGCCGCCTCACCTCGATCGTCCGCACGGTCCCGATGGGCGGCTGGATCGGCGTGCAGCCGAACTGAACACCGTCAGTTACCGCTTGAACACCGTCAGTTACCGCGAACCGCCGTGGCCCGACCGTTGGATACGGCCCGTTCCCGGCGATAGGCCGACGGCGTCGTCCCGGTCCATCGTTTGAAGGCATAGATGAACGTCGACGCCTCCGCGTAGCCGAGCCGGATCGCCACGTCGCTCACCGAAAGCGGTGTGGCGGTGAGCATTTCCTCCGCCAGAGCGCGGCGCACCTCGTCCAGTAGCGCTCGGTAGCTGGTGCCGGCGGCGTCCAGGTGGCGGCGCAGCGTCCGGGTGCTCACGTTGAGATCGCGTGCCACGGCGTCGATTCCGGGTGGCGCCGCGAAGCCGTCGGCCCCGCCGCGGGGCATCAGCCGCTCACGTACCTCGGCCGCGATGCCGGTGCGGGCGCGGCGCCGGTGCACCAGATCCCGGCACTGCGCCAGGCACATGGTCCAGGTGTGCTCATTGGCTTGCGGCAGTGGCTGTTCCAGCATCGCGGGCGCCAGCGAGAACAGGTTGCGCGGACGTCCGAAGCGCGGCCGCACCCCGATGATCTCCGCGAGCTGGTCGGCGTAAGCCGGCTCCGGATAGTCGAATTCGGCGCGCAACAGCCGCAGCGGACGTCCCAGCAGGTCGATCATCACCTGATGCATGGCCAGCACGTCACGTTCGACCAGGAACCGCCGGACGTCCGCGGGCACCAGCTCGTCGTGCACCTCGGCCACGAATTCATCCGTCTCCCAACGGGTTACCGGGATACAGAAGGTGAAACTCAGCTCCAGGAAGCGCAGCGCGAACGAAATCGCCTCGCCGAGAGTGGGACTGGACACGCACGCGAAGCCGAAGATGCCGAAGGTGGTGATGCGGTAGCGGCGGCCCACCTCCACGCCGAGCGACGGCCGATCGGGCAGGGCCCGCACCAGGTTGCGGATCACCGCGAGTTCGGTGTGCGCATCGATCTGGGCGTCCGGGTCGGCGAGGTCGGCCTCGGACAGGCCGGTGCCGCGCAGCATGCGGGCGGGCGGCACATCGTGCTCGCGGGCGTAGCCGACCATGAGCGCCACGCTCGCCACGCCCCGCGGGAAATCCCAGTTCCGAATGCCGGGGTGTTGCACGGTTGCCATGAGCCGATTATGGCCGAATATGTCGATCACGGTGCGCACCCCTCCCTAAAGTAGAGATAACTCGAACGATGTGAGGAGCACCACAATGCCCGCGACAACGCCGTCGGTCATCGTCATCGGCGCCGGATTCGGCGGCCTCGGTATGGCGATGGAATTGCAGCGCAACGGGTTCGGCGACTTCACCATTCTGGAGCGCGCGGCCGACCTGGGCGGGGTGTGGCGGGAGAACACCTACCCGGGCGCCGCCTGCGATGTGCCGTCGCCGCTGTACTCGTTCTCCTACGAGCCCAGGGCCGACTGGCCGCACCGCTACTCCGGGCGCGCCGACATCCACGCCTACCTGCACGCGATCGCGGCCGAGCACGGGCTGCTGCCGCGGATCCGATTCGGTACCGAGGTCACCGAGGCCGTCTTCGGCGACGGCCGGTGGACGGTGCGCACCGCGAACGGCGCCGAGTTCACCGCCGACGTGGTCGTATCCGCGGTCGGCCAGTTGTCGCGGCCACGGCTGCCCGAGATCCCCGGGCGGGAGTCGTTCCGCGGCCCGTCGTTCCACTCCGCGCAGTGGGACCACACCGTGGACCTGGCGGGCAAGCGCGTCGCGGTGATCGGAACCGGCGCCAGCGCAATACAATTCGTGCCCGCGATCCAGCCCGAGGTGGCGCGGCTGACGCTGTTCCAGCGTACGGCCGCCTGGGTGGTGCGCCGCACCGACCGGGAGTACCGGCCCATCCATCACGCCCTGTTCCGGCACGTGCCGGGTCTACGCCTGGCACAGCGACTCTGGGTGTGGTGCTTCCTGGAGTTCTTCGCCCTCGGCCTGGCCGCGGTGCCGCCGATCCGCACGATCGCCACCTGGCTCGGTCGCTGGGCCCTGCGCCACGACGTGCCCGATCCGGAGCTGCGGGCCAAGCTGACCCCGGACTATCCGGTGCTGTGCAAACGCGTGCTGTTCTCCAACGAGTACTACCCGGCGCTCACCCGGCCGAATGTCGACGTGGAGACCACCTCTATCGCCGAGATCGTGCCCGAGGGCGTGCGCACCACCGACGGCACGGTCCATCCGGCCGATGTGATCGTGTACGGCACGGGCTTCAAGGGCACCGAATTCCTCTGGCCCATACGGGTTCTCGGACGCGACGGCATCGCGCTCGACGAGGTCTGGTCCGGCGGCGCCCGCGCCTATCTCGGGATGGCGGTGCCCGGTTTCCCGAATCTGTTCCTGATGTACGGGCCGAACACCAACCTCGGGGTCGGCTCCATCGTGTACATGATCGAGTGTCAGGCCCGCTACATCCGGCAGGCCCTCACCTACCTGGCCGCGCGCCCCGGCCGCTGCCTGGAGGTTCGCCCCGGCCCCGCGGCGGAATTCGACGAGCACACCCAGCGCCGCCTGGAACGCACCCCGTGGACCCGCTGCACCAGCTGGTACCGCAACGCCGCGGGCCGCATCACCAACAACTGGCCCGGCACCGTCACCTCCTACCGCCTCCGCACCCGCAAACTAGACCCCACCGACTACACCCTCACCCCCGCCGCCTAGCCCGCGCCCCGCGCGGGTCACGGCCCGCCGCATCCCCCGCCCACGGCCCGGCACGCACTCGATCCCCGCCTCACGGCCCCAGGGGGCCGTGAGGCGGGGAAATACTGGGCACGCCGCAGGCAATGACGATCGGCAAGGCAACAAGACCCGGACCACAGCCTTAGGCCGATAGGCCCCAGCATTCCCCGCCTCACGA
>NZ_BDBV01000136.1 GCF_001613165.1 Nocardia mexicana NBRC 108244 | reverse complement strand
CCCGGCATTCCCCGCCTCACGGCCCCCTGGGGCCGTGAGGCGGGGATCCACTGCCCGCCGAGACGGACAGCGGTCACCAAGAGAGTTCGCCGCAGTGGCGGGCGGTGTCGGCTCGCTCTACTTGCAGGGTGGCGTGTTCGATGTGGAAGTTGTCGGCCAAGATGCGCTGGGCGGAGCGGAGGATTTCGTCGCTGTCGTGGTCGGCGGTGGTGGTCAGGTGGGCCGAGGCCACCTCCATTCCGGAGGTGAGGGTCCACACGTGCAGGTCGTGGACGTCGGCGACGCCGGGGACGGCCTGCAGCGCGGCGGCGATCCGTTCGACGTCGACGCCCTCGGGGCTGTGCTGGAACAGGATGCGGAGCGAGCGCCGCGCCAGCACCCAGGTGCGCGGCAGCACCCACAGCCCGATCAGCACACCGACGATCATGTCGGCATAGGGCCAGTGCGTGAGCAGGGTGATCGCCGCGGACAGCAGCACGCCCAGCGAACCGATCAGATCCGCCAGCACCTCCAGATACGCGCCGCGCAGATTCAGGCTCTCCTTGGCCCCGGAGCGCAGGAGCAGCAGCGAGACGACATTCGCCACCAGGCCGAGCGCGCCGACGATCAGCACGGGCAGCCCGGGCACCTCCGGCGGCTCCCCCAGCCGCAGGATCGCCTCGTACAGCACGTACGCGGCGACGGCGAACAGCAGCACCGCATTGGCCAGCGCCGCCAGCACCTCCGCGCGGTAGTAGCCGAACGTGCGCGAGAAGGTCGGCCGGCTGCGCTTGGCGAGCAGAATCGCGGCCAGCGCCATCACCAGGCCGAATACATCGGTCAGCATGTGCGCCGCATCCGACAGCAGCGCCAGCGACCGGGTCAGGACGGCCGTCACGACCTCGGCAACCAGGAAGGCGATCCCGATCCCCAGCGCGAACACCAGCCGATGCAGGTACTTACCCGAGGCACTCTCCGGCCCGACGCCGTGCGCATGATCAAGACCCACAACCACAACCTATGCCGCACCAGCACTCCCGCACACCTTGCATGCCCCCGCACGCCCTGCAAGCCCCTGTAACGGGTGCGAGAACCGACAAGGGGTGCGGGAGTGCTGACGCGGGGTTCGCGCCCGACCCGCGCCGTGGGCGAACTGGCAGACTTGACCCGTGACCGCTCCATCCCCGCCCGGCGACGGGCCGCCTTTCGGACACCGCGGCGAGCCGCGAACCACAGGCGGCCACCAACCGTCCGCCGAGCACGGTGGCGAGCCGTCCACCGAGCACAGGGGCCGACGGTCCATCGAGCACAACGCCCCGCCCGCGGATCACCATGCCGCGCCCACGGATCATCACGCCGCGCCCAGGGATCATCACGCCGCGCCCGGGGACCACCACGCCGCACCCACGGATCACCATGCCGCGCCCGGGGACCACCACGCCGCACCCACGGATCATCACGCCGCGCCCGGGGACCACCACGCCGCACCCACGGATCACCACGCCGCACCCGGGGACCACCACGCCGCACCCGGGGACCACCACGCCGTACCCGGGGATCACAACGTCGCGCAGGACGACGGACCGAGCGTCCGGTCGGCCTACGGCCCCGGCGCGTCATCCCTCGGGCACGGCCCGCTGCGGCCCGTCGAACTCGCCACCGCGGCGGTGCTCGGCGGCGTCACCGTCGGCCTCGTGACCATCGGATCGGTGATCCCGTTCGCGGCGGCCCTGAATCTGGTCGCGGCGGTGCCCATGGGGCTGCTCGCGCACCGCTACCGGCTGCGCGCCACCTTCACCGCGGCGGTCGCCACCACGCTCGTGACCTTCGTCGCGGCCGGGCTGGTGCCCGCGGTCGCCGTGGTGAGCGTGGCGACGATCGGCGGCATCGTCGGCACCGTCAAGCGCCGCCGCGGCGGACCGGTGGCGGTGCTCGGGCTGTCGATCCTCGCCGGCCTCGGCTGGTCGGCGGTCTCGGTGGGGTGGCTGCTGATCTTCAGCACCGCGCGCAACCTGCTGTTCGACAACATCCGCAACGCCTCGCGCGGCGTGCAGAAGCTGGCCGCCCGGGCCAACTTGGACTCGTTCGGGAACGCCGTCGCGGAGTTCGCCGATCTGGTGCTGCGCTGGTGGTGGGCGTTCGCCGCGGGCGGGGTGCTGATCGGAATCGTTGCGACGGCGTTGTTCTCGTGGTTCGCGCTGGGTTCGGTCCTGGACCGGCTCACCTGGCTGCCCGGCACGGATCGGCTCGACGCGCCGCTCGACGATCGCCCGGTCGCGCCGCTGCCGGTCACGCTGCGCCAGGTGTCGTTCCGCTATCCCGAGGCGCGGACCGACGCGCTGTCCGGGATCGATCTCACCGTCCGGATCGGCGAATTCGTCGCCGTGGTGGGCCACAACGGCTCCGGCAAGTCGACGCTGACCCGCGTACTGGCCGGTCGCCCGCCGACCGGCGGAACGGTCGAGCGGCCCGGTTCGGCGGGGCTCGGCGTGCTCGGCGGCACCGCGCTGGTGCTGCAGCGACCGGAGAGCCAGACGCTGGGTGTGCTGGTCGCCGACGACGTGGTGTGGGGGTTGTCACCCGAGCTCGCCGCGCAGGTCGATATCGAGGCGCTGCTGACCGAGGTCGGCCTCGACAACCTGGGCGGCGCCGAAACCGCCACACTGTCCGGCGGCCAGCAGCAGCGGCTCGCCGTCGCCGCGGCCCTCGCGCGCAGACCAGCGCTGCTCATCGCCGACGAGGCCACCTCGATGATCGATCCCGACGGCCGGCGCGAGTTGGTCGCGCTGCTGTCGCGGCTGCCCGAACGACATCCGATGGCGGTGGTGCTGGTCACCCATCACGAGGCCGATGCGGCGGCCGCCGACCGCGTGGTGCACCTGTCGGGCGGATACCAGGTGGATCGGCTGCCGACCTGGCCGCGGCCTGTGCGCGATCCGCGGCGGCGTCCGATGGGCGAGCCGCTGCTGGAGCTGCGCGACGTGCGGCACACCTACAACCGCGGCACCCCGTGGGCCGCACCGGCGCTGCACGGCGTCGACCTCACGGTGCGGCGCGGGGAGGCGCTGCTGGTGGTCGGCGGCAACGGCTCCGGCAAGTCGACCCTGGCCTGGATCATGGCCGGGCTGACCGTGCCCACCGCCGGTCGCTGCGAGCTGCGCGAGGAGCGCGACGTCCGCCCGGTGCATCGGCGAATCGGCGCGGTGGAGCTGGCCTTTCAGCATTCCCGGCTGCAGTTGCAGCGGCAGACCGTGGGGGCCGAGATCGAGGACTGGGGCGGCAGCGGGACCGGTTCCGGCGCGGTCGGCCGGGCGCTGGATGCCGTGGGCCTGGACCGCGCGCTGGCACCGCGGTCGATCGAATCGCTGTCCGGCGGCCAGGCCAAGCGGGTCGTGCTGGCGGCGATCGTGGCCGCCCGGCCGCAGGTGGTGGTGCTCGACGAGCCGCTCGCGGGGCTCGATCCGCAGGGCCGCGCCGAGGTGGTGGAACTGCTCGCCCGGCTGCGCGATTCGGGGCTGACCCTGATCGTCATCTCGCACGACGTGGTCGATATGACCGCCGTGTGCGACCGGACCGTGCATCTGAGCTCCGGCCGGATCCTGGAGACCGCCCCGCAGTCGACTTCCGCCGTCGAACCGCAGGCCCCCGCGCCCATGGCCGAACAGACCGCCACGGCCTGGGCACGGCTGCACCGCCCCGATGCGACAGGAGACCCGTCATGAGCACGGTGTTGTTGCGCGAGGTCCCGGTCGACAGCCCGATCCACAGGCTGTGGGCGGGCACCAAGATGGTCGGGGCGTTCCTGATCAGCGTGCTGCTGATGGTGTTGCCGTCCTGGCCGGTGCTCGGGATGACCGTGCTGTTCCTGGTGGTCGTCGTCGCGACGGCCCGGCTGCCGCTAGGGACGCTGCCGCGGCTGCCCTGGTGGTTCTGGGGTTTGCTGGCGGCGGGGGCCCTGCTCAACGTGCCGGTCGGCGAGGCCGCGGTGCTGCGGTACGCGCAGGTCACCGCGTTCGGGCTGACCCTCGTCGCCAGCTCGTTCCTGATCGCCTGGACCACGCCGATGGGTGAGATCGCCCCGGCGCTGGCCACTTTGGGCGCACCGCTGCGCAAACTGCGTGTGCCCGTGGACGAGTGGGCCGTGGTGGTCGCGCTCACCCTGCGCGGCCTGCCGTTGCTGCTGGACGAGATGCGCCTGCTGCGCGCCGCACGCAGGCTGCGGCCCAAGGACTCCGCGCTGCAGCGCGCGGCGGTCAATCCCCTGCTCGACATCCTCACCGCCGCAATGGCGGTCGCCACCCGCCGGGCCGGGGAGCTCGGCGAGGCCATCACCGCGCGCGGCGGCACCGGCCAGCTCACCGCGCGCCCCGGCGGGCCGGGACTTCGGGACGCCGTCGCGCTGACCATCGTCGTGGTGGTGTGCGTGGGCGCCGTCCTGATTGATCTTCTGACGTAGGGCAAACCCACCGGTCGGACGAAATATCCTCTCTCGGGGGAATTTTCGGGGGATAGACACCGCTGGTAAAGGTATGGTTACAGAGTCGGTCAGCCGGGTCGACGGCTCCGCGCGCAGCAGGGGTGAGACAGGGGTGTCGATCGAAGCGCGCGTCCGGGGGGCTTTCCGACGCTTTCATTCCTGATGAAGATGGGAACAACCGAAAATGATTCTGCGCAAGTTCACCGCTGCGGCGATACCGGTGATCATGGGGGTAGCCGTTGGGGCCGGCGCCACCCACGCAGCGCCCGCCACACCCGAGGTGCGGTACGAAACCACCCTGGCGGGCAACACCGTTCACACCACACTGCACGACGGATTCTTCCAAGTGTCGGGCGATCAACGCACGGTGGACATCAGGTCCGCCGCGGGCGAGACGCTGGTCACGCTCCCGCTGTCGTTCCGGCAGGACGGCCTGGAATATCCCATGCCGCACCAGGTGCGTGAGGACGGACGAGTCCTGGAGCTGACGGCGGTCAAGGATGTGGCCGCGGCCCGCCCGGTGCAGGTCACGCCGGTGGCATCGCTGGAGGAGAACCAGCGCGCTATGGAAGCGTTCGGATCCCAGTTCGGGCTCGCCACCGCGATCGGCGGATTCATCGGCACCGCCCTCGGCGCGCTGGTCGGGCTCACCGGCATCGTCGCCGGGCCGACGGTCGTCGCCAGCGTCATCGCCGGGGCCGCGATCGGCGGCATCATCGGCACCCTGGTCGTCGGCGGTCCGGCCCTGATCATCGCCGGTGTCGACCTGGCCAGCACGCTGTCCGCCCCGCCCGGCACCACCAAATGGATGGACACCACCGGCCGCTGAGCTACCAGCCGCATCCCGACTTGCCCGATTCCGGGCCAGTGCGGGGTGCGGCTGCCTCGCTCACCGCCCGATCTCGTCGTCCCGGCGTGCTTCTGGCCGGGATCCACACTCGCAAGCTCAGCGCACCGCACAGCCCGGAGGTACCGGCACGCCCGCGAATCGATCGGAGAGGAAGTTCATTCCGCCGAACGCCTCACCGATCGCGGCGCCGTTGTGCGACGGGAACGGTGAATGAATGGCGGTGAGCGTGGCCCCCTGGGCGCAGTAGTTCTCGACCAGCGCACTGAAGCCCGCGACCGGGATCACATCGTCGGTGACGCCGTGGTAGAGGTACAGCGGGGTGTCGGGCACCGAGCCGCCGAGCTCGTGCGGGTCGGCCGTGGCCCGAAATACCGGATGCGCCAGCAGATTCGGGACCGTGGAGAAGTCGTCCACGCGGGCGCCCGCATACTTCGGCACCAGGTCGGATCCGCACGCGGTGGCATTGTCGGCCAGTAGTGCACGACCGCGCTCGTTCAGCAGTTCGAGCAGCCCGGAGTCGGGGTTGTTGCGGGCCAGCGCGATCAGAATCAGCACGGCCAGCCCCGCCTGCACGCCGCCGTCGACCCGCTGCGCGATCGCCGGAATATCGGCCGGGACACCACCGGCGCTGATCCCCGAGAACCACACGTCCGGCGCGTATTCCGCGCGCAACTGTGCCGCCCACAGCGTGGCGAACGCGCCACCCGAATACCCCCACGCCCCGACGGGCCCGCCGCCGGCACCGGCGGGCGGGAAGGACCGCGCGGCCCGGATCCCGTCCAGCACCGCGCGCCCGGCGGTCACCCCGTCGAAGAACCGCGACTGCGGCCCTTCGTAATCGGAGACCACCACCGCCCAGCCGCGCCGCAGCGCCTCCATCAGGAACGGCACGTCCAGCATGGTGTTCACCACGCCGAAATCGCGTGCGCCGCGCAAGGCGAACGACGGCGCGCACCGAGTGCCCAGGCTGTCCTCGGGCACCTGATACGACAGCAGTGGCCGCGGGCCCGCCCAGGGCACCGGCGGCACGATCACCGTCGCCACGTCGAGCAGCGGGCCGTCCGTGGAATCGGTGGTGCGATAGCGCAATTGCCACGCCGACACCGGGATCGGCAGGTCGAACAGCGGGATCGCGCGGGAGCCGAGGACCGCTCCGTTGGGTTGCGCCGCGAGGTCGGCGGGCGCCGCGTAGAACGGGTCGTTATCTGGTAGCGGGATGTCCGCTCGCGCAACGGGTGTCGACAGCAAGGTGGACAGCGCGGTCACGGCCACAACGAGCAACGCCGTCCAGCCGCGACGAACGCGTTGCCGTGCTGCCGCGCCGACAGTCGGTGCGCCCCTCGATACCGACCGCCACGGCATGCCGAAACATACCGCACGGCAGACTATTTCCTGATACGTCAACGACGTGCGCCCGGTTCTCATCGTGCCTCCGCGTCACCCACACCGACGCGCGGGGACACCGGCCACGGGTCCGCACCGACCGCTCCACATCATCGGGTCCATTACCGTAACCCCGGCAAACATGCAGGTCAACGGCCATTGCCGCACTGTGTCCCAAGGAGGCCACCCACACCCCGTTCCGTAACCACGCCAGCGTGAACGACCGTTCGTGTGCCACAGCGCTTTCCGCCCACCTCCCGAAGCCCGGCAGCCGTCGGCCGAGAAGGTTCGACACCGAACGTTCACTGCATCGTGAACTCGCGCCGCCCGCTTCGGCCCTGCTCGACAAACCGTCCGACGTCTGCCGACCACCCCCATTCACGTTTGCAGACCCGCACCCGCCACTTCGCACGTGCAGCCTCACGAACCGCAGATGCGAACACGATGCGCAGCCGTGCTTGCCACCGACCGATCACACCCGGCCGCTGCGTCCGGCCCGCGCGCCGCGTCGCGAACGCACCCACCGCATGGGCGCTGGTTACGCTCGGCGCGTGAAGATATCGGCGCGGGAGCTTCTGGGCGAACTGCTGGACAGCGGGTCGTTCGTCGGCTGGGATCGGCCGCCGGTCGAGGTCGACGCGGGTCCGCGGTATCGGGCGGAGTTGCGGGCCGCGGCCGAGCGGGCCGGTACCGACGAGTCCGTGCTGACCGGCGAGGGCAGGCTGCGGGGGCGGCGGGTGGCCGTGGTCGCCTGCGAATTCGGCTTTCTCGCGGGCTCGGTCGGGGTTGCCGCGGCCGAGCGCATCGTGACGGCGGTCGAGCGGGCCACCGCGCTCGGGCTCCCGCTGCTGGCCTCGCCGACCTCGGGCGGCACGCGGATGCAGGAGGGCACCGTGGCCTTCGTACAGATGGTCAAGATCGCGGGCGCGGTCGCGGCACACAAGTCGGCCGGGCACCCGTACCTGGTGTATCTGCGCGACCCGACCATGGGCGGCGTGTTCGCGTCGTGGGGTTCGCTGGGCCACATGACCTTCGCGGAGCCGGGCGCCCTGATCGGCTTCCTCGGCCCGCGGGTGTACGAGACGCTCTACGGACACCCGTTTCCGGAAGGCGTGCAGACCGCGGAGAACCTGTACCGCAACGGGGTGATCGACGGCGTGGTCCCGGTGCGGGTGTTCCGCCGCATCGCCCACCGCGTACTCAACGTCACGACCGGCGGGCCGACCTCCACCGCTCCGGCGGAGGCGGCCGGAGCCGACCCGGGTACTCCTGTAATCCGTGGCGACCGACCCGCGCCGCGGGGCACCGAGCCGGGCGATTCGCGCGGCATCGAATCACCTTCGGCTCCGGAAAATATTGCCCCACAACAAGGCCCGGATCTCGAGGCGACCTGGCGGGCGGTCACGCTCTCACGCCGCCCCGAGCGGCCGGGTATCCGGCAATTGCTGCGGCACGCCACCGATCGGGTGCCGCTCAGCGGGACGGGGCAGGGGGAATCGGACCGGACCGTCGTCCACGCACTGGCCAGGCTGCGCGGGGAGCCCTGCGTGATCTTCGGCCACGACCGAGCGGGGCAGACCGGCGAGAACACCATGGGTCCGGCCGCGCTGCGGGAAGCCAGGCGCAGCATGCATCTCGCGTCGGAACTGCGGCTGCCGCTGATCCTCGTGATCGATACCGCCGGTGCCGCCCTGTCCCGCGAGGCCGAGGAACGCGGCCTGGCTCCCGAAATAGCCCGCTGCATAGCCGATCTCGTCACCCTCGAGACGCCCACCGTCTCGGTTCTGCTGGGCCAGGGCAGCGGCGGCGGGGCCCTGGCGCTGCTCCCGGCCGACCGCGTACTGGCCGCCCGGCACTCGTGGCTGGCACCGCTGCCACCGGAGGGCGCCAGCGCGATCGTCTACCGCGATGCCGAACACGCCCCGGAACTGGCTGCGGCCCAGCGCATTCGCGCCAAGGCACTGCTGGCGGACGGTATCGCCGATCGGATAGTCCCCGAATACCCGGACGCCGCAGACGAACCCGTCGACTTCGCCCGGCGCATGATCACCGCCCTGGCCGGCGAGTTGGCCGCCTTACGCTCACTCCCCCGGGACGAATTGCAGAGAACACGCCAGGCCCGCTATCGGCGCTTGGGGCTCCCGAAGACCCCCGGCTGACCACTGCCGCACCAGCATTCGGCAGCGGTGCCGCGGGGTTCTGCGCTCACTCACGACGAAAGGCGCAGCGCCCCAATCGATCAGGGCTCGGGCTCGGGATCCGGCTGGGTCCATCCGAGGATCATCCCGGGCGCGCACCCACCGGCCAGCAGCGCGGCCAGCGCCATGGCGCCACCGGCGTAGGCCGTGCGGAACGCATCGGCCTCCGGGAAGACCGCGCCCGCGGCGATCAGGTACAGCAGCGGCACCAGGGTCAGCGACTGCGTCAACGTCAGCCCGATCGAGCGGGCGGTATTGCGCTGGGCGATCTCGAATTCGTCCAGCGTCGGCGTCGGCGCGCTGTCCTGCCGCTGCGACACGATCCGCAGCACGGTCCACGCCGGGAGGAAGACCGCCGCGGCGGGCAGCCAGATCAGGGGCGCCCATCGCAGGTCGAACGCGCACAGCACCCCGACCACGAACAACACCGCGATTGCCGCGGCCACCGCGACCACCAGCGCCCGCCGCCGCGCGCGGCTTCGCCAGCCCGGCAGCATTCCGGAGGTCCGCTCGTCGTAGACCAGCCAGCGGCGGACCCGGTAGTCCTGATAGCGGTCGAGCAGGGTATTGGCCGGAGACGTCATGGCTGTCCTTTCGCACGCTGATAGACCTCGGCCGAGAGCGGCGTGAACTCGCTGCGCGAGAACACCGCCTCGACGGGGAGTCCGAACACCTCACAGATCCGCAGCGCCAGGTCGAGGCTCGGGTAGTGGTCGCCGCGCTCGAGCGCGCCGATCGTCTGAACGTTGACGTTCACCGCCTCGGCCAGCGCGGCCCGGCTCATCCGATGCTCGGCCCGCAACACCGCGATCCGGTTGTAGATCGGGAGGGTTTCACCCCTTCTAACTGGACTCACACAACAGAGTGTTGTAAAAACCCAACACATTGTCAAGCGCGCTCGAACACGCTCGGAGGGTTCGTTGACGGGTCGGCAAACCGCTTCTACGGTCGGAACGGTGACCTTTCGCAGCGAGACCAGCGCAGTACCGTCGATCGTGCTGAACGACGGGAACGTGATCCCGAAGCTCGGTTTCGGTGTGTTCCAGGTGGCCGAGACGGAGGCTTTCAAGGCCGTGACCACGGCCCTGGAGGTCGGGTACCGCAGCATCGACACCGCCATGGTCTACGGCAACGAGGCGGAGGTGGGCCGGGCCATCCGGGAGTCCGGGCTGCCGCGTGACGAGGTCTTCCTCACCACCAAGCTGTGGAATTCCGACCAGGGTTACGACTCGACGCTGCGGGCGTTCGACGCCAGCATGCAGCGCCTGGGCCTGGACTATCTGGACCTCTACCTGATCCACTGGCCGGTCGCGGGGGCCGATCGGTTCGTCGACACCTTCCGGGCCTTCCAGGCGCTGAAGTCCCAGGGCCAGATCGGCTCCATCGGGGTGTCCAACTTCCACCGCGATCACCTGGAGCGGGTGATCGCGGAGACCGGCGAGACCCCGGCGGTCAACCAGATCGAGCTACATCCCAGCCTGGCGCAGCCCGAGCTGCGCGCCTTCCACGCCGAACACGGCATCGCCACCGAGGCCTGGAGCCCGCTCGGCCAGGGCGCCGAGCTGAAGGATCCGACGATCGCCCAGGTCGCCTCCGAGGTCGGCCGCTCCCCCGCCCAGGTGATCATCCGCTGGCACCTGCAGCTGGGCAACGTGGTCATCCCGAAATCGGTGACACCGGCCCGCATCCAGGAGAACTTCGAGGTCTTCTCCTTCGAGCTGACCACCGAGCAGATGCAGGTCATCACGGCCCTCGACACCGCCACCCGAGTCGGCCCCGACCCGGACGTCTTCGCCGTCGGGTTGGAGGACTGAGCGCGCCGTCGGGTTGGAGCACTGAGCGCGCCGCCAGATTGCAGGACCGAGCGCGCCGCCAGATTGCAGGACCAAGCGCGCCGCCAGATTGCAGGACCAAGCGTCGGCGGCCTGGCTCTACGCTTTCCCGCACCCCGTGCTGATCGCCGCACCCTGTGCAAGCGATGCGCGGGGTGCGTGCGCATGCGCGGGGTGCGTCATCGAGTGCTAGGGGGGAGCCCCAGGTAGGTGGTGAGTTCGGTGGCGGCGGCGCGGCCTGCGCGGTTGGCGCCGATGGTGCTGGCGGAGGGGCCGTAGCCGAGCAGGTGGATGCGGGGGTCGGCGGCTACCTGGGTGGCGAGGCGGCCGGTCATGGTGATGCCGCCGCCGGGGCCGCGCAGGCGCAGCGGCGCGAGGTGGTCGAGGGCGCTGCGAAAACCGGTGGCCCACAAGATGATCTGGGCGGACTGGAAGCGGCCGTCGGCCCAGCGGACGCCCTCGGGCTCGATCCGCTGGAACATCGGATGCCAGTCCAGGGCGCCTCGGGCACGCGCGGCCCGGACCCGATCGTCGACGGGCAACCCGGTCACCGACACCACCGACCGCGGCGGCAACCCGCGCCGCACCCGGTCCTCCACCATCGCCACGGCCCGTCGGCCCGCATCCGGCGTGAACGGCCCCTCCCGCCACCGCGGTTCGGTCCGCGACACCCAGGTCGTGGTCGTCACCTGCGAGATCTCGTCGAGCAGCTGCACCGCCGAGACCCCGGCCCCGACGACTACGACATGCTTGCCCGCGAAGTCGTCAGCGGTGCGGTAGTCGTGCGCGTGCAGCTGCCGCCCCGCGAACGTCTCCGCACCGCGGTAGTACGGAATGAACGGCTTCTCCCAGGTCCCGGTCGCATTGATGATCCCGCGCACCCGCACCGTCGAGCCCGGCAGGCTGCTGGAGTCCGCCACCTCTCGCCCCGAGCCGATACTCGCCCCCGACCCTGTCATACCCTGCCCCGCCACCGCGGCACCCGGCCCTACCATCGCGCCGCTCGGCCCCGCCATCGCGGTATCCGACTGCGGCCCCGGGTGGTCGCCGACAGCGGGCCGAACCGCTTGCGTTCCACTTGAATCCCCTGCAGCACTGGATAATTCGGAATCCACATCACCGAGAGTCGCACTCCGCCCCGTACCGGGCGGCGCGCCACCTCCACCCGCCGCCCCTACCTCGGTCTCGGCGTGCAGAAGGCCGTCCACCGCCTGGTCGGGGCAGGTGGAGGCGGTGGCGCGGTCGCACACCACCCGTACCGACGTCGGCCGATGAACCCGCAGGTCGAAACGCTTCTCGTACAGGTCGAAGTAGTGCGGGACCGCGGTGGCGGCCTGCGCGTTGTCCGAACCCTCCGGCAGCGTCTCCGCGAACGACATCCCGGGCAGATCGTGCACCCGGTTCACCGTGCTCAGCGTCAGCGACGGCCAGCGGAACTGCCAGGCCCCACCGGGCCCCGGTGCGTGATCGAGGATGAGAAAGTCCTGTTCGGGCCGCAATCCGAGCCGCCGCAGGTGATAGCCGGCCGACAATCCGGCCTGTCCGGCGCCGATCACCAGGATCTCGAAATCGGGTGCGGTCACCGCCGCCACGGTACGCGGGGTGCGTCGAGTGCGGGCACTCGACCTCGAGCCGCATAAAGTAAAGGTATTCAGGGACCGTACGGACGGGGAGGTCAGATGCTCGGAGTCAGTCGCGATGGCGACGTGGTCACCATCGAACTGCAGCGCCCGGAGCGCCGCAACGCCCTCAACGACGAGTTGGTAGGGCGACTGCGCGACGCCGTGACGGCCGCTGCCGCCGACGCCCGGGTCATCGTCCTCACCGGCCAGGGCCCGATCTTCAGCGCGGGCGCGGACCTGTCCGGCGTGTACTCCCAGACCTTCCTGGACGCGCTGATGGGCATGCTGCGCACCCTCGAGACCGTCCCCGTGCCGGTGATCGCCGCGATCGAGGGCGGCGCCCTCGGCGCGGGCGTGCAGCTGGCGCTGGCCTCGGATCTGCGGGTGATGAGCCCCGATTCCTACGTCGCGATCCCGGCCGCGAAAATCGGCATCTCCGTGGACCGCTGGACGATTCGGCGACTGGTGTCGCTGATCGGCGGCGGTCCCGCACGCACCATGCTGATGGGCGCCGAACCCGTAACCGCTTCGGACGCATACGCGTTCGGCTTCGCCAACCGGATCGGCACGCTCGCCGACGCCCAGTCGTGGGCGAAGTCGATCGCCGAACTGGCCCCGCTGTCGCTGCGCCACATGAAGCTGGTGTTCAACGACGACGGCACCCGCGGCGAGGACACTCCCGAACAGCGCGAGGCCCTGGAGGCGGCGTGGCGCAGCGACGACGCCACGGAGGCGCGACTAGCCCGGGAACAGAAGCGCGCGGCGAAGTTCGTGGGGCACTGATGGATCCGAACTACCTGCTCACCACCGCACGCCGGACCGCCCTGGGCGTGGCCGGGGCCGTCGGCCTGACCTGGGCGCTGCGCGCGGCCCGCGGACTGCCGGAGGCGCTGGGCGCGTCGGTGGCGGCGATCGCGCCGCTGGCGGCCGGGTCGGCGAGCTACCGCAACCGGCAGTTCCACAACACCGAGCCGAGCACCCAGTTCGCACCGGGATCCGGCCTGTCGCTGTTGTTCTCGGCCCTGACCCGCAACGGGGTGGGGCGTCCCACGGGCGAGATCCCGCTCGCCACACCGGATATCCCGCGCGAGGCGGGCGAGCTGGCGGTCACCTGGCTGGGGCACGCGTCGGCGCTGCTGGAGGTCGACGGGTACCGGGTTCTCACGGATCCGGTATGGAGCGAACGGGTTTCGCCGTCGCCGACCGTCGGCCCCATCCGCCTGCACCCGGCGCCGCTGCCGCTCGATGAGCTGCCCCCGGTCGACGCGATCGTCATCTCGCACGACCACTACGACCATCTGGACCGGGATACGGTGCGCACCTTGACCGCCACCCAGGAGGCGCCGTTCGTCGTGCCGATCGGCATCGGGGCGCACCTGCGCAAGTGGCGCGTGCCCGAGCATCGGATCATCGAATTGGATTGGGGCACTTCGGTTTCCCTTCCGGACCGGGGCGACGGCCGCACCGGCGACCTGGTGATCACCTGCGCCGAGGCCCGGCACTTCTCGGGCCGCGGGCTGGTCCGGAACACGACGCTGTGGGCATCCTGGGTGATCGCGGGACCGGCGCGTCGTATTTACTTCGGCGGCGATACCGGGTACACCAAGGCGTTCGCGGAGATCGGCGCGACGCTGGGCCCGTTCGATCTGACCCTGCTGCCGATCGGCGCGTACGACGTGCACTGGCCGGATGTTCACATGAATCCGGAGGAGGCGGTGCGTGCCCACGCCGATGTGTGTGTCGGCGATCCGCGGCGCGGGCTGCTGATCCCGATCCATTGGGCGACGTTCAACCTGGCCTTCCACGGCTGGTCGGAGCCGGTTCAGCGGCTGGTGGCGGCGGCGCAGGCCGCGGGAACACCGGTGGCCGTCCCACTGCCCGGCCAGCGGATCGATGCGAATGCGGTATCACCGCAGGTCTCGTGGTGGGAAGATGTGCGCTAGGGCGGCGTGCGCGACCCGTCGCCGGTGATCCAGCCGAAGACCGATGAGTTAGGAGTAGGACCGATGAGTCTGATGGACACGCTCAAGGGCTTGGTCGGCAAGGGTAGGGAGGCAGCCGCCGAGAACGCCGAGAAGATCCACGGCGCGGTGGACAAGGCCGGATCCTTCATCGACGAGAAGACCGGAGGCAAGTACTCCGACAAGATCGAGAAGGGCACCGAGAAGGTCAAGGGCGCCATTCCCGAGCAGGACCAGGCGCCCGGTGGCCAGGGCGAGGCGACGCCGCCGCCCCCGCCTCCGGCCCCGGAACCCCCGGTCGATCCGAACCAGCCCAAGGGCTGACAGATCGCCACGACGGGCCGTTCGGCGTCTCGAGACCGGGACGTGAGCGGCCCGTCGCCGTCTCCGCGGAGGCTGTCTGTCGGTATGGGCCTCTAGACTTCGAATATGGTGTCCCGCCGCCGGTTCGGGAGTATCGAGGTTGAGCTGAGCAACCTCGACAAGGTGCTGTACCCGGCCACCGGCACCACCAAGGGCGAGGTCATCGACTATTTCACCGCGATCGCCCCCGCCCTGCTCCCGCATATCGCGGGCCGCCCGGTCACCCGCAAGCGCTGGCCCAACGGTGTCGACGAGCCGTCGTTCTTCGAGAAGAATCTGGCCACCCACGCACCCAAGTGGATCCAGCGGCACACGGTCGAGCATTCCGATCGCCGCGTGACCTACCCGGTCATCGACACTGTGGCCGGGATGGCCTGGCTCGGGCAGCAGGCCTCGCTGGAAATCCATGTGCCGCAATGGCGTTTCGTCGACGGCGAGCGCGGGCCGGTCACCCGGCTGGTGTTCGATCTGGATCCCGGCCCCGGCGTCGAGCTGGCCGATTGCGCCCAGGTCGCGCTGTGGATCCGCGATACGGTGCGCGACGCCGGCCTGGACGCCTACCCGGTGACCAGCGGCAGCAAGGGCATTCACGTCTACGTCCCGCTGGACCGCGTGCTGAGCCCCGGCGGCGCGTCCACGGTGGCCAAGCAGGTGGCCACCGGCCTGGAGAAGCTGCACCCGGAGCTGGTCACGGCCACCATGTCCAAGGCTGCGCGGCCGGGCAAGATCTTCCTCGACTGGAGCCAGAACAACCCGTCCAAGACCACCATCGCGCCGTACTCGCTGCGCGGCCGCACCTATCCGACGGTCGCGGCGCCGCGCAACTGGGAGGAGATCGAGGACCGCAAACGCCTGCGGCACTTGACCTTCGACGAGGCACTGGACCGCTGGCGCGACCACGGCGACGTGCTGTCCGGGCTCGATCCCCCGCTCGGCGAGCAGATATCCGACCCGCTGACCACCTACCGCTCGATGCGCGACCCGGCCCGTACCCCGGAGCCGGTCCCCGCCGGGCCCCCGGCCGAGAGCTCGGGCGACCGCTTCGTGATCCAGGAGCATCACGCCCGGCGGCTGCACTGGGATGTCCGGCTCGAACGCGGCGGGGTGCTGGTGTCGTGGGCGGTGCCGAAGGGGCCGCCCACCTCCCCGAGCGAGAACCGCCTGGCCGTGCACACCGAGGACCACCCGCTCGAGTACCTGGAGTTCCACGGCGCCATCCCGAAGGGCGAGTACGGCGCCGGTGAGATGACGATCTGGGATTCGGGCACCTACGAGACCGAGAAGTGGCGCGAGGACGAGGTGATCGTGCGCCTGCACGGCTCCCGGGTGGAGGGCCGCTTCGCGTTCATCCAGACCAACGGCAACCAGTGGCTGATGCATCTGATGAAGTCGGAAACGCCTGCGGCGCCGCCGATTCCGAGCGACAAGCCCAGGCAACCGGCGCAGTTCCCGCACGGCCTGACCCCCATGCTCGCCACCACCGGCGATGTCTCCACCCTCGACGGCGAGGAGTGGGTATTCGAGACGAAGTGGGACGGGTTCCGCCTGATCGCCGAGATCGAGGGCGGCACGGTCACCTTGCGCAGCCGCGCCGGAAATACGGTCACCGGCCGCTACCCGCGCCTGGCCGCCCTGGGCCGCGAGCTCTCGGGGCACGATGTGGTGCTCGACGGCGAGGCGGTGGTCTTCGACGATCACGGCGTCGCGAATCTCGGCCTGCTGCAGGCCGATGCGGCGCGCGCGGTGTTCGTCGCGTTCGACGTGCTGTACCTGGACGGCACCTCGCTGGTGCGTAAGCGATTCTCCGACCGCCGCCGCGTGCTGGAGGCGCTGGCCGGGCGGGCGCCGTCGCTGGTGGTGCCGCCGCAGCTGGACGGACCGGGTGCGCAGGCGCTGCGCTACAGCCAGGAGCACGATATGGAGGGTGTCGTCGCCAAGCGCAAGGATTCGGTATACCTGCCGGGACGGCGCGGGCAGTCGTGGGTGAAGACCCGCAACTGGCGCACCCAGCAGGTGGTCGTCGGCGGCTACCGGCGCAGCGATGCGCGGCAGTTCGCGTCGCTGCTGGTCGGCGTCCATCACGAGGGGCGGCTGTTCTACGTGGGCCGGGTCGGCACCGGCTTCAGCGAGCAGGAGATGGCCGAGTTGGCCACCCAGCTGCACCGGCTGGAGCGCAAGACCAGCCCGTTCGAGAACGAACTCACCCCCGAAGAACGCAAGGACGCGGTCTGGGCCTCGCCGAAGGTTATAGGGACTGTGCGCTATATGAACTGGACCGAATCCGGCCGCATGTGGCACCCGGCCTGGATCCCGGCCACAGATTGAGCTACCCGGGCGCCCCGGTCATCCCGGGCGTTACGACTACTCCGCCCGCTCCAACAGCGGCACGATGGTGTCGATATCCGTCACGACCGCGTTGCCCTGGAAGGCGAAGTCGTCGAGCGCCCGCGCCATCGCCTCCTTGTCCTTGCCGCCGCAGGCATCCTGGATGACCACCGGCACGAATCCGAGATCGGTGGAGTGGGTGACCGTCGGCGCGACACCGATCTCCAGCGCCACGCCCACGATCGCGTAGGACACGATGCCGAGGTCGCGCAGCACCGCGGCCAGTGGCGTGCCCTCGAACGCCGACATCGAGGTCTTGTCGAATACGGTCTCCCCCGGCCCCGGCTGCAACTGCGGCACCAGCTGGAAACCCGGGGTGTCGCGCTGCAGGATCGGTTTCAGATCGTCCACCGAATCCACGCGCTGCCAGGCCATCGCCATCCGGAGGGCGTACACCCCGCTCAGCCGGAGCGGCAGGAACATGTGCCGCAGGAAGATCACGGGATATCCCCCGCGGCGAGCGGCCCGGACCACGCGTTCCACCCGGGCGATGATCTCCTCGCCGTCCTCGAGCTGCGACAGCACCCCGACCTGCATGTCGTAGACGATCACCGCCATCCGCCGCGGCGAGCAGAGGTCGTCGAGGTTCTCCGGAATATCCACACCGTTCCCCAGCCGCACGACGCTTCTCCTTCTGCCGCAGCCCTTTCGGCACAACCCTACCGGTAATCCGGTGCGGCGCACCGGCTTACGAAGGAGTGGAGCATTGTTCGTCGCTGCCCGGCCCGGACATGACGAAATGGCGAGATGGCATCGCCTCGGAAACGGGCGCCGCCGGTTGTTCGGCGCCCGCTGCGATCGACAAATCCGCAGCGAACACTGAACAGCGGACGGCGGACCGCCACCATGTGCCGAAGGTCTCAGCCGGAAGGCCGCGCAGGGCAGGGCGATTCACCGCAGTGCCGGAACCCGCTGCGGTGCACCACAACTCGTGCCCACCGCCACCCGAACCGAGACGCTGTGCGTCGCAGCTAGTACCCCTGCACGACCTTGCGTAGCGCGTACTCGGTGACCGAGACCAGCGCCTGCTTCACCGGCTCGCGTCTGCGGGCGTCGATCGACATGATCGGCACGTCCGCGGGCACCGCGAGGGCCTGCCGGATGTCTTCCAGGGGGTACCGCGGCGCATCGTCGAACTCGTTGATGGCCACCAGGAATGGCAGGCTGCGCGCCTCGAAGTAATCCACCGCGGCGAAGCTGTCCTCCAGCCGGCGGGTGTCGACCAGCACCACGGCGCCGATGGCGCCGCGGATCAGGTCGTCCCACATGAACCAGAAGCGGTACTGGCCGGGCGTGCCGAACAGGTACAGCACGAGGTCGTCGGCGAGGCTGATCCTGCCGAAGTCCATGGCCACCGTGGTGGTGTTCTTCGTCGGCACGGCGGCCAGGCTGTCGACGCCGACACTGGCATTGGTCACCAATGCCTCGGTGCGCAGCGGAACGATCTCCGATACGGCACCGACCAAGGTCGTCTTTCCCACACCGAAGCCACCCGCGACCACGATCTTCGCCGAGGTGGGCTTACTGGTTCGCGTATCGACCTGGGCCGTCGAATCAAATACGCCGGAGTCCACTGAGAACCCTTTCGATCAGCTCGCGACGTTCATCGTCGCTCGAATCGTCTTTCAAAGTCGCCGAAACCCGCACATGACCGGCCTCGATGAGGTCGGCCACGAGCACTCGGGCCACCCCGATCGGAATACCCAGTCGGGCGGCCAATTCTGCGACAGACGGCGATTCTCTGCACAACTCCACGATTGACGTCTCGATGTTGGTGAGCTCGAACTGCCGCTCTAGGGCGACCGGATGCGATGCGACGAGCGCCTCCAACGCCAACTCGACCGTCGGCCGCGTACGACCGGCGGTCAGTGAGTACGGGCGAACGAGGCTGGGCTCGGCACTCCCCATGCGCTGGTTGTCTATGTCCATCCCACCATCAGGAACCCATCGTGACGCGAGGTGTGGCCTGAACTGTCTGGCCCACGCGCTCGACCAGCAAGGCCATCTCGTATCCCACTTGTCCGATATCGCAGGACGTATTCGTGAGGACCGCCAGATAGGAGCCGTCGCCGACCGCCATCAGCAATAGGTAGCCGTGTTCCATCTCGACTACCGACTGCAGCACGGTGCCGCCTTCGAACAGGTTCGACACACCGACCGAGAGGCTGGCTAGCCCCGCGGTCACTGCAGACAGCTGTTCGGCACGGTCTACGGGCAACTGAGCGCTCGCGGCCATCAACAGACCGTCCGCCGAAACCAGCACGGCATGAGCGACGCCCGGAACCTCGTTGGCGAAGTTCG
>NZ_BDBV01000135.1 GCF_001613165.1 Nocardia mexicana NBRC 108244 | reverse complement strand
CGTCGAACCGGCGGCGCCGGCCACCCCCGCGGCACCCCGGCAACGCAGCTCCGCCGACGCCCGCGACCTGATGAGCGCCATCCAGAACGGCACCCGGCAGGGACGTCAGTCGCGCGCCGAATCCGGCTCCAGCACAGCAGAATTCACTCGACGAGAAGGCGATGATGACCACCACTTCCGATCCCACTAGCCTCGGCTGGCTGCTCGACGACCTGGTCCGGGCGCTCACCGACGTCAAGTTCGCGGTGGTGCTGTCCACCGACGGACTACTGCTGGGTCATTCCGCGGAGCTGGACCGGCCCGGCGCCGAGCGATTCTGCGCGATGGCCTCCGCGCTGCACAGCCTGGCCCGCAGCGCCGGGCACCACTTCGACGCCGGGGGCGTCTGCCAGACGGTGGTCGAACTCGACCACGCCGTCCTGTTCATCACCGCCGCCGGGGACAACGCCTGCCTGGCCCTGCTGACATCGGAGAACGCCAATATGGGGATGGTGGCCTACGAGATGAACCAGACGGTGCAGCGGGTGGGGACCCACCTGTCGGTCGATCCACGTCCCTACGCGGCCGAGCCGAGAGATCATGAGTACCCCGCGTGAATCCTGGTACGAGGACGAGGCGGGCCCGATGGTCCGCCTCTACGCGATCACGCGCGGGCGCGGTGGCGGCGCCCGGCCGGAGCTGAATCTCGCTACCCTGGTGGTGAATTCGGGAACCGGCCCCGCACCGCGCCGGGAACCCGAGTACACCGCCATCATCCGGCTCTGCCGCACGCCACAGTCGGTCGCGGAGGTCTCGGCACAGCTGCGCCTCCCCCTGACGGTGACCAAAATCCTCATCGGCGACCTGGTCGACGAGGGCAGACTTACCTTCCGTTCCCCACCAGCCACCGACACTCCCGATGTCGGCCTACTCCGAGCGGTCCTGAATGGCATACGCGCACTCTGACGTCACCCGAGCCACCGGCCTGGCGGCCTCGGTGAAAATTCTCGTCGCCGGCGGATTCGGCGTCGGCAAGACCACCCTCGTCTCGGCGATCAGCGAGATCGAACCGCTGCACACCGAGGAGCTCATCACCGAACTCAGCACCGGCGTCGACGATCTGACCGGGGTGGCGGAGAAGACCACCACGACGGTGGCCCTCGATTTCGGCCGCCTCACCATCGGCCCGGACCTGGTCCTGTATCTGTTCGGCACGCCCGGACAGGACCGCTTCTGGTTCCTCTGGGACGAGCTCGCCGCCGGCGCACTCGGCGCCGTCGTCCTCGCCGACCCCCGCCGCCTGGACAGTTCCTTCGCCGCGATCGATTTCCTGGAGAGCCGCGGCGTCCCGTTCGCCGTCGGTGTGAACTGTTTCGACGGCGCACCGCTCTACACGCCCGGCGAGGTCCGCGACGCGCTGGACCTCGACATCGCGGTCCCCATCCGGCTGTGCGACGCCCGAGAACGACAGTCGTGCAAGCAGACCCTGGTCACACTGGTCGAATACCTCATCGCCCGCGTCCAGCCCTGAACCGTGGTGGATCTCACCCGACGTGGCGGGAAAACCGTGGGCAAAGGCAGAATGAGCTGGATGAGAGCCTGGCAGCCGACCGCAAGCGCCCACGGGGACTCCCGTGGCAACGGGGGTCCCGTCACCGTCGACGATGTTCGCGCGCTCCGCGAGCAGTTCCTCGACTTCATGCTCGGCTACAAGTTCGCGATCGACGAGGTCACGACCAAGATCAACATCCTGCGCGAGGACTTCAACAACACCCACGAGTACAACCCCATCGAGCACGTGGGATCGCGCCTCAAGTCCCCCGAGAGCGTTCTGGAGAAGGTCCAGCGCAAGAACTACGCGATGAACCTGGCCTCCATCCGGGAGAATGTGCTCGATATCGCCGGGGTCCGCGTCGTCTGCAGCTTCCTCTCCGATATCGCCGTGATCCGGGACATGCTGGTCGGCCAGGAGGACATCACCCTCCTGGAGGAGCGCGACTACATCACCCACCCCAAACCGAACGGCTATCAGAGCCTGCACCTGATCGTGTCGATTCCGGTATTCCGCTCCGATCGCACCGAGCGGATGCCGGTCGAAATCCAGATCCGCACCATCGCGATGGACTTCTGGGCCAGCCTCGAGCACAAGATCTACTACAAGTACCGCGGCGAGGTCCCCCCGAATCTCCGCAGCGACCTGACCCAGGCCGCCGAGGTCGCCGCCCAGCTGGACGAGAAGATGGAAGCCCTGCACCGCCAGGTCGACCACACCGCCCACACCCGCCCCGGCCCACTCGAGTCACTGGATTTCCGGCAGCTGTACAACAGCATCACCGCAGACCAGCCCTTGCCCTCGTACCGGGACGGTAGCTGAGCGTCGCCCAACCGACTGTTCGGATTCGCCCACCGCAGCACCGTTCGGCATGCGCCATGTGATCGGGGTGTAGCGGGGGTAAGTGCGCTCGCCCAGGCCGTGCGAGCGCCCGGCTCCACGATCCTACGAACGCAACTCGAACCGTAACGGCTCGTGCACCGCTCCGCTCGGCGGCTGGGCGTAGAGCTCGGCGATCTCCGTCGCGTACTTCTCGGCGACGAGGCGGCGGCGCACCTTGAGGGTGAGGGTGAGTTCGTCGCCGCCGGGCTCCCAGAACGCGGGCAGGATGCGGAAGCGTTTGACCTGTTCGACGCGGGACAGCTCGGCATTACCCGCGGCGACGGCAGCGGCGATGCTCGCGAGCAGCGTATCGTCGGCGGCGAGCGCCGATGCCGACGAGTCGGGCAGATTATGTTGTGCCGCAAATGCTCTCGCCGCATCGTGGTCCAGGACGACCAGGGCGGTGTTGTAGGCGCGGCCGTCGCCGACGACCATCATCGTCCCGATCAGCGGCGAGTGCGCCTTGACGGTGTTCTCGATGATGGCGGGCGACATGTTCTTGCCCGCGGCGTTGATGATGAGGTCCTTCTTGCGGTCGACGACGGTGAGGTAGCCGTCGTCGTCGATCGCGATGACGTCACCGGTGTGCAACCAACCGTCGCGGTCCACCGCTTCCGCGGTCTTGTCCGGCTCCCCGCGATATCCCTTCATCACGAGCGGTCCGCGAACGAGTAGTTCACCGTCGCTTGCTGTTTCGGCCTCCATCCCGGGCAGCAACGTGCCGACCGTACCGAGTCTCGCGCGGTCCGGATGGCTGATGCTGCAGATGCACGCGAGCTCGGACATGCCCCAGATCTCGGTGATCGGAATGCCGAGCCCGGAAGAAGGCGAGGGTGTCGCGGGGAATCGGCGCCGCCCCGGACAGCGCCCACCGCACGCGGTCCAGCCCGATCTTCGCGCGCAGCTTCGACAGCACGAGTTCGTCCGCCCGCTGCCATTCGGTCTCCAGCTCCGCCGGAATCGGCTGTCCGGCAAGCAGATAGCCGCCGCGCTCGGTGGCGACGTCGAGCGACTTCTCGAGCAGCGGCCGGGTCTGCTCCGATTCGTTCGCGACCGCGAGTTTCAGGCCCGCCTGCAGCTTCTCCCAGACCCGCGGCACCGCGCCCCAGATCGTCGGGTGCAGGTCCGCCAGCGCCGGGCCGATTCTGCCCGGGTCGTCGACGCAGGTTACCTGGGTGCCGAAAACCTCCTGGAAGTACAGGGAAGTCAGCCGATCGGCGATATGCGCGGAGGGCATATAGGAGGTGATGGTGTCGCCGAACCGGATGCCCAGCACCTGCTCCACGGCGTAGCACTCGAACATCAGGTTCGCGTGCGTCGTCTCGACGCCCTTGGGGTGGCCGGTGGTCCCGGACGTATAGATCAGCGTGGCAACATCATCGGGCCGCACCGCCTGCCAGGTGGCGGCGAAGTCGAAACTCGGATCACCGCCCGCGATCAGTTCGGCGACCGAAATGGTACCGGCTGGTGCATCGTCGAGGCACACGATGTGCTCGACGACGGCCTCGCTGTCGCGCACTCGCTCGACGTACTGCGGTTCGCAGATCACCACGCGCGCACCGGAATTGCCGAGTACGTGCGCGAGCTGCTCGGGCGCCAGCGTGTTGTACACCGAGAACGAGGTGGCGCCGAGGTGCTGGGCACCGACCTCCAGCGGGTAGAAGTCGATGCGGTTGGACATCATCAGCGCCACGGTGTCACCGCGACCCACGCCCAGCGCGGCCAGCCCGGCGGCCACCTTGCGCACTCGCCTGGTGTACTGGCTCCAGGTCATCAGCGCCACATCGCCCGGCGTCCGCAGCGCGATCGCGTCGGGCTCCAGGTTGGCTACGTGCTGGAACGCGGCGCAGAGGGTGGTGAACTGCGGATTGCTCATCATCGAGTTCCTCTCGAGGTCATACTGCTTGCGCCGCAACGGAATCCAGTCGCGACGCCACGAAGTCGCCGACGGCGGCGAAGGCCCGCCGGGATTCCGGCACGAGCGCGGCCAACGCCTGGAATACATGTATCTGTCCCGGCCACACCTGCAGCTCGCAGTCGGTGCCCAGCGCCCGCAGGCGGTCCGCGAAATCGATCGCGTCGGCGGTGAGCAGCTCGGAGTCGCTGACCTGAATCAGCGTGGGCGGCAACGCCTGTCCCGGTGCCAGCGGCAGGGTCAATGGGCTGTCGGTGAACAGGGAGACCGCGGCCCGCATCAGCGCGGGACTGAGCAATCCGTCGCGACCGTGTCGCGACCTGCCCGGTCCGACCATGGGAGAGAACAGCAGTAGCCCGGCCGGAGCGGGTAAACCGTTGCGGGCGTTGGCGATCACCAAGTCCGCCGCCAGATAGCCACCTGCCGAATCCCCGGCGACGACGATGCTGCTCGGCGAATATCCCCGGTTCAGCAGCCATCGGTACGCACCCGCCGTGTCTTCCACCGCCGCCGGGGATCGGTGTTCAGGAGCGAGGCGATAGTCCATAGCGAACACCGGCAGGCCGGTCGCCTGCGACAGCCGGGACGACACACCGCGGAACGACCGAGCGGAACCGGCGACGAACCCGCCACCGTGCACATACAGCACCACCGCGTCGCCGCGAGAAACTCGGGGCCCGTACACCCATTCGCCACGAACGGATCCCTCGGCGATCTCACGCACTCCGGTGCCGCGCAGGGGCGGAGCGACGGCCCGCAATGTCCCGTCGATCACCGCGCGGGCCACCGGCAGCGTTCGATCGTCCACCGGCAGCATCGCGCCCAGCCGCGCGACGGTGTGCGAGGAGATACGGCGTAGGGCGCGCGCTCGCACCGAGCCCGTCGCGCCGCGCCCGGCCTCGATCTCCACTACGCCTCCACGCGCCGTTCGATGCCGCGTATGAGTTCGTGCACTCGGCTGTCGCGGGCGAGCCGGCTGTCCAGGACGACATTGACCGCACCGCGCAGCAGGGAGTACGGCTGCCAGCCGACCGGTGCGATGGTGCGGGCCGCTCGGCGCTCGATTCCGTCGGCCACCGATTTCGCGGCCTCGGCGGCGGTAATGCGCACGCTCAGGGGCCAGGGCAGCAGACGGTTCAGGGCCTGTCCGAGGTCGTCGCGGTCGAGCGTGTCGTGCGTCATCGCGGTGTCGACGATGCCGAAGTAGGACACGCCCGCCGTCGCACCGACCGCCGCCAACTCGACCCGCAACGCCCGGCCGAGCTGTTCCACACCGGCCTTGCTGATCATGTACGGCGCTCCCCCCATCCCGGGCGCGAAGGCGGCACACGACGAGACCACCACCGCGTGACCGCCGGCCGCTATCACATGGTCGAGCGCGGGGTGCACCGTGTTGAACACCCCGGTGAGGTTGATATCGATGACTCGGTCGAAGTCGCGGCCGTGCAGGGACCGCAGCGTGGCGGGGCGCGGCACCACACCGGCGTTGGCGACCACGATGTCGAGCCGCCCGAATCGGTCGGCGACCCGGTCGATCGCCGCGACCATCCCGTCGCGGTCCGAGACATCGGCGGTCACGGGAAGTACGCGATCTCCCAGCTCGTCGGCGAGGTCGGCGATGCTCCCGGCATCGATGTCCACCACGGCCACCGACGCACCGCGCCGATGCAGGACCATGGCGAGCTCACGGCCGATGCCCTGTCCCGCGCCGGTGATCACGGCGACCTTCCCCGCCACCGGATAGCTCTTGTTCACGGTCACGCCACCTCGTAGGAGTCGGAATCGAATTTTCTTGTGCGGCGGCGGTATTCGAAGCTCCAGTTCGGATACAAACCGGCGTTCAGCCCGTCCGGCGTCGTGTAATAGCTCCGGCAGCCCCCGGTGAGCCAGACGGTGGACGAACTGCGCCGCGCCATCTCGTCGAGGAAGGCCACCTGGACCTCCTCGCGCAGTTCGACTCGGCGCGCACCACGACGCCGCGCGTCCCGCAGCGCGTCGACGATGTAGGCGATCTGGGACTCGATCATGTAGAGCGCGGACTGATTGCCCGCCGCGCCGAACGGGCCGAGGGTCATGAAGAAGTTCGGGAAACCGGCCACCGCGGTGCCCAGATAGCTTTGCGGCCGTTCGTGATACAGCTTCCCCAAGCTCCCACCGTCACGCCCGGCGAAGCGGTCGTACGCGGTCGGAATCGCCGTGAACCCGGTGCCGAAGATGATGGTGTCGACCTCGCGTTCCGTGCCGTCGCGCAGCACGATCGACCGCGGGCGAACCTCGGCGATCCCGTCGGTCACGACCTCCACATTCGGCTGGTCGAGCGCGGGCAGGTAGGCGTCGGAGAAGATCGCGCGTTTACACCCGATCACGTAGTCCGGGGTCAGCGTCGCGCGCAACCGCGGGTTGCGCACCTGTCGCAGCAGCTGGAATCTGGCCAGTGACTCGTAGAGGTGCCGGAAGCGCTGGTCGACCAGGGATATGAGCCCGAAGGACTCGATGGCCGCATACCAGCCACCACGAACCGCCCTCTGCGCCAAGGGAAGATGCCGGAGCAGGAAGCGTTCCGCGGCGAGCGTGGGCCGATCCATGCGGGGCACGATCCACGGCGCGGACCGCTGGAACAGCAGCAACTCGGCCACCTGGGGCTGGATCTCGGGAACGAACTGCACGGCGGAGGCTCCGGTGCCGATGACCGCCACCCGCTCACCGGTGAGATCGTGCTCGTGATCCCAGTGCAGCGAATGAAATGCCTTGCCCTCGAACCTGTCCAGCCCCGGCAGGTTCGGGTACTTCGCCTCGGCGAAGATACCCGCCGCCGAGATGAGGAAGTCCGCTGTGAGGCGACCCTGCGCGGTCTCGATGCGCCACAGCGACTCGTCGTCGTCCCAGCGAGCGTCGAGCAGCTCGGCGCCGAACCGGATCGACCGCACCACATCGTGCTCGGTGGCGACGCCGCGGATGTAGTCGAGGATCTCCGATTGGCGGCCGTAGGTGCGCGACCAGTTCGGATTCGGGGCGAACGAATAGCTGTACAGGTGCGACGGCACGTCACAGGCGCAGCCGGGGTAGGTGTTGGCCCGCCACGTCCCGCCGAGATCGTCGGCGCGTTCCAGGATCACCAGATCGTCGAACCCGGCCTCGCGCAGTTTGATCGCCAGCCCGATACCACCGAAACCGGCGCCGACGATCGCGATGTGGCGGTGCTCGAGGGGATCGGTCATGATCGGCTCCTTCCGTGCAGCACGGCGACCAGCCTGTCCGCGACGGCGTCGATGACGGCGGTGCGGCGGAAGGTGGTCAGCGGCAACGGTGACGGAAACAATTGGCGCGTAGTAGCTTTGGCGTAGGCGAACTCCCGGAGCCCGTCGGGCCCGTGTACCCGCCCGAACCCGGAGGCGCCGACGCCGCCCAGCGGCAGCGCCGGGACCGTGGCGTGTGCGACGAAGGCATTGATCGAGGTGGCGCCCGCGCGGAGTCGCCCGGCGATCAGGCGGCCGTGACGACGGGAGAACACGGTGCTCCCGAGCCCGTAGACCCCCGCATCGACGCGCTCGACCGCCTCGTCCATATCCCGCACCTTGGTCACGACCAGCACCGGCCCGAACGTTTCCTCGGTCATCGCGGGCGCATCGTCGTCGACGTCCACCAGAATCGTCGGTTGCACGAACTGCCCGTCGATCGCGTCCGGACCGCCGATCAGCGCCCGCGCCCCGCGCAGGACGGCGTCCTCGATCTGATGCCGAATGATGTCGACCTGCTTGGGCATGGTGATCGGGCCGATCTTCGATTCCGGGCGCCCCGCATCGATGGCGCGTGCCTGCATGACGAGCTCTCCCACGAACACGCCGTAGACATCGGCGTGCACATAGATTCGCTCCACCGCGAGACAGGTCTGCCCGGCGTTGGACAATCCACCCCATACCGCGGCCTCCGCCGCCGCGCGGATGTCCGCATCCGCGTCGACGATCATCGCGTCCTTACCGCCGCACTCCATCAGCACCGGGGTCAGGTTCTCGGCGCACGCCGCCATCACCCGTTTACCGGTGGCGGTCGATCCGGTGAAGCCGATCTTGCCGACATCGCTGCGGCACAACGCGTTCCCGGTTTCGCCCGATCCCGTCACGACCTCGAACACGGGCTGTTCCGGCACGGCCCGCGCGAACGCGTCGGTCAGCCAGACCCCGACGCCCGGGGTGTACTCACTGGGTTTGAACACCACCGCATTGCCCGCCGCGAGGGCGAACGACACCGAACTCAGCGGGGTGAACACCGGGTAGTTCCACGGGCCGATGACTCCGACGACGCCGTAGGGCCGGTACTCGACCGTCGCGGCGTGATTGATCGTGAGCAGACTCGATCGCACCGATCGCCTGCCGAGGACCTTGTGGGCGTTGCGTGCCGCCCACTTCAGATGTTCGAGGCCCATCGCTATCTCGAGTTTGGCGTCGGAAACGGGCTTGCCCATCTCCGTGTGGATCAGTTGCGCGAGTTCGTTTCTGCCGCGGGTGATTTCGGCGCGCCAGCGGTCCAGCCGCCGGGCTCGCTCGGCGAACCCGAGCGCGGCCCACCACTCGGCGGCCGCGTGGGCGCGATCGACCACGGCGTCGACGGCGGCCCGGTCGTGGTTCGGGAAGACGCCGGCGACTTCGCCCGTCGCCGGATTGCGCACCTCGAAAGTGGTTGCGCCGCCGGTGGTTGTCGTCGATGTCGCCATCACAGGTGATCCTGCATGGTGGTGGTTGTCCCTTCTCGGGTCACAGGTCGAGAACGAGTTCTTCGCCTTCGGCGCGCGAGACGCAGACGAGCATCCGGTCGCGCCGTTCGGCTTCGGTCAGTGCGTTGTCACGGTGGTCGACCCGCCCCGCCAGGACCCGGACCTTGCACGTGCCGCAGTAGCCCTGCCGGCACGAATATCCGACATCGGGCACCGCGCGGCGAATGGCGGTCAACGCGGTTTCCGCGGCGCCCACCCGGACGGTCGTGCCGGTGCGGGCCAACGCGATGTCGAATTCCCGGCCGTCGACGACCGGTGCGGCGGAGAACCGCTCGGTGTGCAGCGAGCCGGTCGGGTTGAGCTCGAACATGCAGCGCTGCGCCGCCGCCAGCATCGGCGGCGGACCGCACACATACACGGCCGCACCGGGTTCGGCCCGGGCGATGAACTCCGCGATATCAGGGGTGCCGAACTCGTCGTCCGGCCGGATGTCCGCGGTGTCGGGGACCTCGTCGAGAAACGGCATCGTGCCACGCGACCGCCCGGTATAGACCAGCTGTCCCCGCTCGGCCGCGGCGCGAGCCATCGGCAGGATCGGCGTGATGCCGATGCCACCCGCGAGGAACAGATAGGACGGCGCCTCCACATAGGTGAACGCGTTGCGCGGCCCCCGCACTCGGATCGGATCACCGGCGCGCAGCGTTTCGTGCACCTCCAGCGACCCGCCTCCACCGTCGGGGATCCGACGCACCGCGATCCGGTATCGCCGTCGATCCGCCGGATCACCACACAGCGAGTACTGGCGCAGCCGGCCGGACGGGAGCAGCAGGTCCAGATGCGAGCCCGGCCGCCAGTGCGGCAGCGACGCGCCGCCGTGCGCGCGCAGGGTCAGGGCGACCACGTCCTCGGCCTCCCGCTCGACCTTCTCGATCACCAGGTCCAGATCGAATCCGCTGCGGCGCACCGGGTTCGGGCGAGACAGCACCCCCGCGGCCGGGCCACTGGCGAACACCTTCCGATACGCATCGATGGCTCCGGCCAGTAACCGCAGGCTCGGCGGCGGCGAAAACGACTCGTACACAACGGGTGCCGACATCAGTGTCCGGCCGCCCGGGCAGCGGGTGAATGCGCCAGGTACCGCAGCGCCTTGTCCATCGGCCCCAGCTGCGACGGATGGAACCCGGGCCGCAGATACCGCGGCAGTTCGGTGAGGAATACGGTCCAACTCGGAACCACCCCGCGCCGAGTGGCATTCAGCCACTGCAGTCCCCAGAACCGGCCCTTGTCACGCGACGGATCCTTCCGGTACAGGTAGCCGGTCGATATGACGAACAGCGGCAGCAGCAGCGCACTGGCGAGGACCGCGGTGCGCGCCTTGCGGGCGTAGCTTCCGTCGAGGTGCATGAAGGCGTCGTAGACCACGCTGCGGTGCTCGACCTCCTCGGCGCCGTGCCAGCGCACCAGATCCAGCATGGCCGGATGCATACCCTTCTCCTCGAGCACGTCGGCGTTCAGCAGCCACTCCCCCAGCACCGCGGTGTAGTGCTCCATGCCCGCGAACAGCCCGAGCCGTTCCTTCAGCCATTCCTGCTCGGCCCGCCCGGTCAGGCCGTGGCCGCCGAGTACGCGGTCGACCAGCCACGCGATCTTGCCGACATACGAATCGACGTCGAGGCCGATCGATTGCAGGTGTACGCGCGCGGCCTCGTGGCTGTTCGCGTGCATGGTCTCCTGCCCGACGAATCCGCGCACCTCCTCCCGCAGCCGCTCGTCGTCGATGTGCGGCAGCGCCTCGGCCAGGGCCTGGGCCATCGCCCGCTCGCCTTCCGGCAGCACCAGATGCATGACATTGACGATGTGCGTGGCCAGGACCTCGCCCGGGATGTAGTGCATCGGCACCGAATCGAAGTCGAAGCGCACATCCCGGGCGTTGATCGCATGCGCCTCGTCGCCGTAGCGGCGCTCCGTCGCACCAACCTGTTCAACCATGCCAAGACCGTACATCGCAACATATGGCGTGGCAATGTTGCTGCGACAAATAGGAGTAAAACGTTGCAAAGGTGCTGGACTTTGCTACCGTGGACGGCGTGATGACCGCGCCGAAAACCGCCCCGACCCGCCCCAATAGCGACGACGAGGGCGAGAATCGAATCATCGACGCGGCGCTGGTGCAGTTCGAGAAGGTGGGCATCAAGAAGACCACCATCGAAGAGGTCGCGCGCCAGGCCGGGGTCGACCGCGCCACGGTCTACCGCCGCATCGGGTCGCGCGACGATCTGGTCCACGCGGTCATGAACCGCGAGATCATGGCCGTGCTCGCCGAGGTCGCCGAGATCCCCGACCGGCACGACGCGCTCGCCGATCTCACCGCCGACATCTTCATCACCGTCATCACCCGGTGGCGCACCCATCCGCTCGCCGCCCGCCTGCTCGCCCTCGAACCCGAGCGGGTGCTCTCCAAGCTCACCACCGACAGCGAATCCGTCTTCACCATGTGCGTGTCGGCAACCGCGGCGGCCCTCGAACAGGCCGCGCAGCGAGGCCTACTCGACAGCGGCACCGACCTGATCACCCGCGCCGAAATCGTCTGCCGCATAGTCCATTCGATGATCCTGTCACCCCACGGGGTGGTCCCGCTCGAAACCGACGAGGAATTGGCCGCCTTCGCACACACGTACCTGGTGCCGATCATCACGGGCCCGGTACCGGCCGCCTAGCGCCGACCAACCTTCACCCGGAAGCCCGGCGTGTGCGATGCCGGTCAGCGTTCCAGGGCTTCATCGATTCGGTGGCGCAGCAGGACCGCCCTGGGGTCATCGAGTTCCGCCAACACGGCTGCGGCTTCCTCCCAGTGTGGTCGCGCTTCATCGCTGTTCCGATCTTCCTGCAGTGATGCGGCGAGATTGGCGAGCGCTGTCGCCAGGAGCATCCGATCGGCAATGTCCAACTCACGGTAGGTGTTTATCGCAAGGCGGTGGAACTTCGCGGCCTCGTCCGGGCGCCCGAGCTCCTGATATGTCTCTCCGGTTCCGTCCAGCGCCATCGCTTCCCTGGCTCGATCACGGAGGCGTCTGTGAGTTGCGGCGGCGTGCTGGTAGGAGGCGAGTGCTTCGGACGTCCGCCCCAGTGCGCGTTCGACCCGAGCCAGCTCCTGCAGCCAGAACGCCTCGAACGCGTGGTGATCGTCCTCTCGGGCAATGGCGAGCGCGGTCTGAATAGTGTCCATGGCCTCGTCCGTACGGCCCATTTCGCGTTGCGCCATAGCCAAATAGCACAGGGCGTTGCCCTCCGATCTGCGATCGTTCACCTCACGGCAGAGCATGACGGCCGTGTGGAGCGTGTCCGCCGCCGACTCGAGAAGGGTCAGATCGTAGTAAGTCATGCCGAGGTTTCCCAGCAGGAGGGCCTCCCAGTCACGATCGCCGAGTTCCCGTGCGATGGCGATACTTTCCTCGTAATCGGCCAGCGCCTCGGTGTACCGGTGCCGATGAGACGCCAGTATTCCGAGCGCGTTGATCGACATGGCCTGCCCTTGCCGGTCGCTGATCTCCCGGCGAATTGCCAGCGCGTTGCGGTGAAGTTCCTCCGCTCGGTCGAGTTGCTGCGCCTCGGTGTATGCCTGGCCCAGACTCTCGAGCATTTGTGCTTCGCCGTAGCGGTTTTCGACCCGGCGGGCCGATGCGAGGCCGGTCTCCCCGGCGCCGATCCATTCGTCGAACAGATGCTGTCGACCATGGATGACGCTCAGGACCGCAGGCAGCTGCCATCCGAATTCGTGGAGCCCGGCATCGCTCGCGGCGCGGATTGCCGCGGCGAGGTTCTCCCGCTCCTCCTCGTACCAATCATATGCTTCGGAGGGCCCGGCAAACTCCGATGCGACGGCGGGCTGTTCCTCGTATGCGTCGATCGAGACACGTCGTTCCGACGGGGCGAATGCGATCGCAGCATTGGCCGCGGTCCAGAGGTACCAGCTGAGTACTCGCCGCAGCGCGGACCGGAGGCTCTGCGGGGTCTCGTGCTGAAGAGCCTGGTCAGCCGCATACGCGCGGAGCAGGTCATGCAGCCGGTAGCGGCGGGGGGCGTACTGCTCGAGCATATGTGCGCCCACGAGGACATCGAGTGCCTGCCGCGTTCGGGGCGGACCGACGCCGGTGATGGCCGCTGCTGCCGAGATGCCGAAGTCCGGGCCGGGATGCAGGCCCAGGAGTCTGAACATGCGTGCCGCGTCGGCGGGCAATGCCCGATAGGACCAAGCGAACACAGTACGCACCGCATCGGCCTCATCGTCGTCGTCGGCAGTGAGGGCGTCCCAGAGCGACGACTCGTCGCGCAGTTCCGTGATCAGATCACTGAGCGGCATCAGCGGCCTGCTGGATGCACGTTCGGCGGCGATCCGCAGCGCCAACGGCAGTCGCGCGCACAGCCGCGCCAGTTCGACCAGCTCCTCGGGGGCGTCACTGTCGCGGTAATCGGCCGTCACGGTGCGCAACAGATTCACCGCCTCCGCCTCGGGCAACACGTCCACCGACAACCGTTGCGCACCGTTCCTGGCGACGAGCCCGGACAGGCGGCTGCGGCTGGTCACCAGCACCAGGCAATCCGCTGTACCCGGCAGCAACGGCCGCACCTGTTTGACGGTCGCGGCATTGTCGAGAACCACCAGCAATCGCCGTCCGGCCACGAGAGACCGATACAGCGCAGACTTGTCATCGAGATCCATCGGAATGGAACTCGGTGGCATACCCAGCGCCCGCAGGAAGCGATCGAGAGCTTGCTCGGGTTTCACCGGCGGCCCCGGATCGTAACCACATAGGTTCAGGTAGAACTGTCCATCCGGGAATCGATGCCGAATGCCGTGCGCCCAGTGCAACACCAGTGACGTTTTGCCAACCCCGGCAGTTCCCGTAACGACATATATACCGACGGGTGACGCTTCGGCGCGCTCGTCCGCGAGAATACCGTCGAGTTGTGTCAGTTCCTTCGTACGGTTCACGAAGGCTCCCACGTCGCTGGGAAGTTGCCTCGGTGTCATCCCGGCGGCGACGTCGATGCCGTGAAAATGAACTCCTCCTCGAATGTCCCGAGCCTGAACCACCTCGGATGCCGACCCGGACAACTCGGAATGATGCCCGTGCCGATCACTCTCCGCACGGTCCGGCAGCTCGCTGGGTGCCATATTGCTACTCGCTACGTTGATTCGCGTGACCGATAACCGATGCTGAACATAATACGGCGAGTCAGATCACTCGGGCCAATCATCCGGCAGGTCCGGCTTCGCCAGGATGAGAAGTCCGGGAGGGAGGACCACCATTTTCTCGTTGGGGTGAATCTTCACCCCCTCGGGAAGTTTCGACTGGAATTCATCGGTCACGTCCCGTCCGATGATCGCGATGTCACCGTTGTCGAGTTCCCAGATCCCCGGGCATTTCGTCGTGCCACCGCCGCTGGCCGTCTCGTCCCGGGACCGACCCGTCCCAGGCTCCTTCGATGTGGGACCCAGACGCCGCCGAATATACGTAGAAATGGGATCCGGTTTCCATACCTTCACGGCAGCACCCTTCCACTGTAAAATATTCAACCAGGAACCAACGTAGCACAAGATCTTCGGACGGGAACTGGAATCTGCGACAACCGGGTGGTCACTGGCAAGCGGGTCGGGGCCACGCAAGACACTCGAGGAGTGAGAGCTATTCCCAGAATCCTCGCCGTCGGCCTACTTCCTGTCGTCACGGCCGCTTCGGGTATCGCAATAAACTTTGCTACCGATCTCAAAAACGACGCCATTGCCTGGCTCGCGGTAATAATCCTCACCGTCGCCGGTATCGGAATATCACTTGCCATCGACCGAATAAACGAACGGAGTCGGAATACGGCCAGGAAAGCCGAGAACGAACCTGCCGTATCCGAAGTCCGGAACGAGGTCAGCGGCTCGATCGGCGGAAATCTCGTACAGGGACGCGACATTGCCGGTGGAATACACTTCCGCGGCCGTCAGCGACCACCCCGCGACGGACACTGACGGTACAGATACCCTCCCCAGCGGCAAACACGATGCCTGGTTATCCGGACGGACAGTGATACCCGTTGGCGAACCTCTGGCAACGCTGTCCCATGCACATTCGCGGGATACGACCGGAAGCAGTCATAGCCACCGGTAGAGAATCGTCAAGATCGACTCGGTGCTCGTCGACGGCAAGCCGACCATGGGCCGGCCTCGAGGTCGCCGTCGGCCGACCTGACCCAGAACCAGCGGACGGCGTTCCGCTCGGCGCGCCGCGGCTGCTACTGTCGGTCGAACGGATCCGCAACCGTGGTACGCCATCTGGGCGGCGATCGTGCCGCACCGATCGCGATCAGGCGCAAGATCTCCAGCCGACCACTTCGGAGGATCTTGTCATGCGCCGAATCCACTGTGCCGCACAGGAAACGGGCCCCCTATACCTGCTGACCGCAGTCTCCCCGCGCAAGCGCGAAGGCGCCAGCCCGACCGGGATCATCGGGCGACGGCTGGCACGGCAACTATCGGCCTCCGGGAGCAGGGTGCGTGTGCTGGCCGAGCCGGGTCAGCTCGCGGACTGGCCCGATGACGTCGAACTCGTGCCGGGGACCATCACCTCGCCCTCGGACGTCGCGGTGGCGACGCCCGGTGTCGAGGCTGTCTTCCTGGCGGGCGCGATTCCCTCGACGGTGGACGAAGTTCTGCGGCAGGCCAAGGCGGCGGGCGTGCGTCACGTCGTCCTGCTGTCCTCGCACGGGCCGGAGTACGAGCAGCAGTACCCGCCGGAAACATGGTTCTGGCTCGCCATCGAGCGTTCCGTCGAGCGCTCCGGACTGACCTGGACACATATCCGCCCATCGGCCGTCATGGGAGCGCTCCTGGAGGGCACCTACCCCGCCACGGGATCGGATTGGGCAGGCACGATCCGCGGCGCGGACGGCGTGGTCCGTGAGGCATTCGCCCACACGGGCTGTTACCCCTTCATTCACGAGGAGGACCTCGCCGCCGTCGCGGCGGCGGCACTGCGCACGACCGAGTACGCCGGAACGGTGCTCGAGGCGGTGGGACCACCGCTGAGTACCCGCGCCCGCATCGACGGGATCGGCAAGGCGGTCCGCCGCGACATCGACGTCGTCGAACTGACCCCGGACGAGAGCCGCGCGATCTGGCGTCGCGACGGCTGGCCGGAGGGAGCCGTCGAGGTCACGCTCTATGCCCTGCAGGAGTACGCGGCCCGCCGCGAAGAACTCACACAGTGGACCCTCGATCAGCAACCCACGGTCCAGGAGATCATCGCCCGGCCGCCCCGCACCTACCAGGCATGGGCCGCCGAACACGCCCGAGTGTTCCGCCCGCGATCCGGAGAGTGAGCCGGGCAAACCTCGCCGCGTCCAACAGCTGGCCTGGGCATGGCGCTACTCGTCGGCGCGCTCCTCACGGTCGCGATCGTGATCGGCCGCCGACGATCTCACGCCGAGACACCCCGGCGACCGATCCGCTGACACCGTCGTCGGCCGAACCGGCGAGCGCCGGTATTGCTGGGAATCCTGCTGCTCCAGAAACCGCTCGGCACCGCGGACACCGGTCAATGAGAGCCCAATCGTTCTGCCCGGTCGAGAATGTCGTCTACCGACCACTGATCGTCGGCATGCGTGCCGTACTTGCGGTCCAGCACCCGGCCGTCGGCGGCGATCAGGAAATCGGCGGGGAGACCGAAATGATCCTCGCCGCGTCCGAGCGCCGCGCCCACCGACCGCTGATGTATCGCGCCTCTCGCGGCAGCGAGCATCGCACGCGGATGCGCGACCGAAGTCGGCGAGGACTCCACACCGAATTCGGTGTACAGCACGCGTCCAGGATCCGCGACGACGGTGAACGGCAGGTCGTCCTGATACTTGCGCAACGCGGCCGCGTCGGAATGGAAAACGACAACCTCCACCACACCGGCCGCAGCGATCTCATCGTGCCGTCGCGCGACCGACCGCAGGTGCAGGTGACAGATCGGGCATCCGGCGAAGCGGCGGAACTGCATGTGCACCAAGCGCTTCGCATCGGGCACCGCCACGACCGAGGTGCCGATCGTCTCCAACTCGCGAGGCGCCACGATATCGCCTACATCCATGACAGTCAGACAACCACACGCTTCGAAGTCGCACACCACTATCCGCGCGGCTCTCCGACGTCGCGGCAGCTCCCGCCGAGACACCCACGGCCGACCACGTCGAACCAGGGGGCTATCCGCGAAAGCCGGTGGCCTCGGCCAGTTCGGCGGCGGCCCGCATGCCACGCCGACTTGTACTGCATCGGCGACCAGGGTTCCCGGGCGCGATAATCGGCGGATGGTGATCTCGCGGCATCGACGCCGGGGTGCTCGATGACGGCCGCTGTGGTCGGGGTCGTCGTCGCAGTGGGGCTGGTGGCCGGTGCGCTGCTGTTGTGGGTGCGCACGCGGCGGATGGTGACGACGCCCGCGGAGCGGGCGGTGCACACCGCGCTGCATACGGCCTCGCTGGCCGCGGTTCCGTTGCGGCGCGGGCTGACCGAGGAGGCGGCGCGGGAGGCGGCGCCGCATCTGCGGGCGCTGACCGGGGCCGCCGCGCTGGGCATTGCGGATGTCGACGGCACGGTGCTGGCGTGGGACGGGCCGCACGCCGATCTCGCGGGTGATTTCACGGCCGCGGCCGAGCGGGCGATGGCGGGTGAGCGGGCGGTGCTCGTCACGGGATCGGAGAACGGTGAGCACGCGGGGCGGACCGTGGTTGCCCAGCCACTTCTCATCGAGAGCACGGGTGTCGCCGGTGCGCTGGGCGTGGTGATCGGCGGATCGCCGGGGCCGGGTCAGCTCGGTGCGGTGGCGGAGGTGGCGCGGTATGCGTGCGGTCAGCTCGAACTGGCGGAGCTGGACGCGTCGCGGGCGCGGTTGGACCGTGCCGAGGTGCGGGCGCTGCGGGCGCAGATCAGCCCGCACTTCATCTACAACGCGCTCAACACCATCGCGTCGTTCGTGCGCACCGACCCGGATCGCGCCCGCGAACTCGTCCTGGAGTTCGCCGATTTCACCCGCTACTCCTTCCGGGCGGCGGGCGAATTCACGGTGCTGGCCGACGAATTACGCAATATCGAGCGCTACCTCGTGTTGGAGCAGGCGCGCTTCGGTGAGGCGCTGCAGGTGCGGTTGCAGATCGCTCCCGAGGTGCTGGGCGTCACGCTGCCGTTCCTCGCGTTGCAGCCGCTGGTGGAGAACGCGGTCCGGCACGGTCTGGCGTCCAGTCAGGGCGGCGGGACGGTCGTGATCGTCGCGACGGATGCGGGGACCGATTGCGTGATCAGCGTGGAGGACGACGGGGTGGGCATGGATCCCGAGCTGCTGCGTTCCGGTGCCCTCGATGCGGTGGAGACCGGGGCGGGTCCGGCGGGATCGGGCCAGGCCGTCCACATCGGGCTGGCCAATGTCGACGATCGGCTGCGTTCGGCCTTCGGCAACGACTACGGCCTGGTCGTCGAGACCGCCCTCGGCGCCGGGACCAAGGTCAGCCTGCGAGTCCCCAAATTCCGCGCGGGCATCAAGGCGTGACCCACATAGGATGACCGTGTTGTGACGAGGACCATGGGTGAGACGGGCGGCGCGCTGCGAGTGCTGGCCGTGGACGACGAGAAACCGGCTTTGGACGAGTTGGTGTATCTGCTGCGCACGCAGCCGGAGGTCGGGGAGATCCACGCCGCGAGCGATGCGACCACCGCCCTGCGGCTGCTGCGGGCGCACCCGGTCGACGCGGTGTTCCTGGATATCAACATGCCCGGGCTGGACGGTATGGAGCTCGCGGGAATCCTCTCGGAGTTCGCGCAGCCCCCCGCGGTGGTCTTCGTGACCGCGCACGATGACCGTGCGGTGTCGGCGTTCGATCTCGGGGCGGTCGACTATCTGCTCAAGCCCCTGCGGGAGCAGCGCCTCGCCGAGGCGGTGCGGCGGATCGTCGGCTCGCGCGCCCCGGCATCGGCGGACTCGGCGGCTCGGGCGGATCCCAACGAAGTCATTCCGGTCGAACTCGGCGGGGTGACCACACTGGTGCATCGGTCGACGGTGAGCTGGGTGGAAGCCGACGGCGACTATGCGCGCCTGCACACCAGCAACGGTTCGCATCTGGTGCGAATCCCGTTGTCGGCGTTGGAATCCCGGTGGCAGGACGCGGGCTTCCTGCGGGTGCACCGGTCCTACCTGGTGGCATTGCGGCTGGTGACGGGGCTGCGCACGACCGGAACCGCGACGGTGGTGCGCCTGCGCGCCGAGGGCAGCGCCGCCGCGGTGGAGCTACCGGTCAGCAGGCGTCAGGTGCGCGAGCTCAAGCAGCGCCTGGTGCACGGGCCGCGGCAGAGCTGGACCACGCGGTGACCGGGCCGGGGCACCGTCCGGCGCGGCAGCGGGTGGTGCTGGCCGAGCGGCGCGGCGCCCGCCGGGTTCGCACCCGGGTCGAGGTGGCCGAGCAGACCGAGATCGGCGCGGCGTTGATCAGCGGGCTGGTCCGCGCCCAGTTGGGCCTGGCGCTGCGGACGGGCCTGGTCACGGTGCTCATCCTCGGGTCGTTGCCGCTGCTGATGCGGATCGGCTCCCTGGGATCGATGGTCGTGCTCGGCGTCCGGCTGCCGTGGCTGCTGCTCGGCGTCGCCGCCTATCCCCTGCTGTTCGTCGTCGGCTGGATCTACATCCGCTCGGCGGAACGCAACGAGAAGGACTTCCTCGAGCTGGCGGAGGATTGAGGTGACCGTGAACACCGTGACCTCGCCGGTGCTCACCGTCGCCGCGCTCACGCTGGCCGCGCTGGCCACGGTCGCCATCGGCGTCTACGGTGTGCGGCTGGCCCGCACCACATCGGACTTCCTGGTCGCCTCCCGCAGCGTCGGACCGCGCTGGAACGCCGCGGCCATCTCCGGCGAATACCTCTCGGCCGCTTCGTTTCTCGGGGTCGCGGGCCTGATCGCCAAATTCGGGGCGGACGCGCTGTGGTATCCCGTCGGCTTCACGGCCGGATACCTGGCCCTGCTGTTGTTCGTCGCGGCCCCGCTGCGGCGGTCGGGCGCCTACACCGTGCCCGATTTCGCCGAGTTCCGGCTCGGGTCGTTGCGGTTGCGTCGACTCGCCGCGGTGGTCGTGGTGCTGATCTGCGGGGTGTACCTGATTCCGCAATTCCAGGGCGCCGGGCTGACACTGCGCATCCTGCTCGGCGTGCCCAGCTGGGTGGGCGCGGTGGCGGTGGGGATCATCGTGATCGCCAATGTGGCGGGCGGTGGAATGCGCTCGATCACCCTGGTCCAGGCATTCCAGTACTGGCTCAAGCTCACCGCGGTCGCCCTGCCCGCACTGGTTCTGCTCGGCCACTTCCTCTCCGCCGACCGCCCGCTGGGCACGGCGGCTCCCCCGGTCGTCACCGAGCGCACCACGGTCGACATCACCACCGATGTGGCGGTGCAGATCGGTGCGGCCCAACAGGTTTCGATCACGGGAACCCTCGACGGGCAGGCCGTCGGCGGTCCGGTACGGCTCGCTCCGGGAGAACACGACCTCGCGTCGGGGACACAGTTGGTGCTGGAGCCGGGCGATGCCGTCCCGGTCGTGGCCGGCGCCCCGGCGGACGGCGACGCCTGGCTCTCGCCGGGTGGCGGATTCGGCGGGAATCATGCGCTGTACCAGGTGTATTCATTGATCATCGCGACCTTCCTCGGCACCATGGGCCTGCCGCACGTGCTGGTGCGCTTCTACACCAATCCCGATGGTCGCGCGGCCCGGATCACCGCGCTCGCGGTCATCGGCCTGGTCGGCGTCTTCTATCTGTTTCCCACGCTACTCGGGGTGTTCGCGCGGTTGTACGTGCCGCAACTGCTGATCACGGGCACCTCCGACGCGGCCGTGGTGCTGCTGCCGGGTTCGGTGCTGTCCAGCGTGCCGGGGCAGTTGCTGGCGGCGCTGGTCGCCGCGGGCGCGATGGCGGCGTTTCTGTCCACGTCCTCGGGCCTGCTCGTCAGCATCGCCGGTGTGCTGAGCACCGACATGCTGCGGGGGCGGATCCGTGACTTCCGGGTGGCCGCGCTGGTGGCCGGGTCGGTGCCGCTCGGCCTGTCGGTCACGGTGGCGTCGCTGGATCTGTCTCGCACGGTGGCACTGGCGTTTTCGGTCGCCGCCTCGACACTGTGCCCGCTGCTGGTGCTCGGCATCTGGTGGCGCGGGCTGACCGCGGCGGGCGCCGCGACCGGGCTGGTCGTCGGCGGCCTGACCGCGGGCAGCGCCACCGTGGTGTCCGTGCTGGGTGGCGTGTCCGGCGACCTCCTGGGCGGCTGGCCCGCGGTCGTGCTCGGCTATCCCGCGGCGGTGAGCGTCCCGCTGGCCTTCGCATCGATGATCCTGACCAGCATGCTGACTCGACGCCAGGACCCGCGCACGGTGGCACGCATCTTCGTACGGCTGCACGCACCCGAACGGATGGGCATGGGCGCCGATCGAGAGCGGGCGCTGCGCTCCGACTGAACGATCTCACGCCCGACCGTTCGTCGCGACCGATCGACCGCTCACCGCACAGCCGGCCACCTTCACCGAGTGACCGCCGCCACACCGATACAGCTGCTCGGTCGGCTCGTTAGCGTCGAGAGACAGTAAGCCCCGTCACATGCTAGGACGACCGATGACCGACATCGACACCTCCGCCGCGCCGCCGCAGCGGATGCCGAGTGCCGAGGAATTCGAGACCATGCAAGCGAGCCCGCAGTTCCAGGAACTCCGGAACCGGTTGCGGCGCTTCGTTTTCCCGATGACCGCACTGTTCCTGCTCTGGTATCTCGCCTACGTGCTGCTCGGCGCCTACGCGCACGACTTCATGGCCACCGAGGTGTTCGGTGATATCAATGTCGGATTACTGCTCGGCCTGGCGCAATTCGTGTCCACCTTCGTGATCACCGGACTCTACGTTCGGTTCGCGGGCAGGCAGCTCGATCCGCGCGCGGCTGCCATCCGCGAACAGCTCGAAGGAGGGCGGGCGTGAACGAGTCGTACCTTGCCGCCGCCGCGGTCGGCAATCCCGCCGCGAATATCGCGATCTTCTGCGCCTTCGTCGCGGTCACCATGGTCGTGGTCATCCGGGCCAGCCGCAACACCCGCACCGCCGCCGACTACTTCACCGGCGGCCGCGGCTTCTCCGGCCCGCAGAACGGCATCGCCATCGCCGGTGACTACCTGTCCGCCGCAAGCTTTCTCGGCATCGCCGGGGCCATCGCGGTATACGGCTACGACGGATTCCTGTACTCCATCGGATTCCTGGTGGCCTGGCTCGTCGCCCTGCTGCTGGTCGCCGAAATGCTCAGGAACACCGGCAAATTCACCATGGCCGATGTCCTGAGCTTCCGGCTGAAGCAGGGACCGGTGCGCACCGCCGCCGCGCTGACCACGCTCGCGGTGTCGCTGTTCTACCTGCTCGCCCAGATGGCGGGCGCCGGTGGCCTGGTCGCGCTGCTGCTCGACATCTCCAGCAAGACAGGGCAATCCATCGTCATCGCCGTGGTCGGCGTGCTCATGATCGTGTACGTGCTGGTCGGCGGCATGAAGGGCACCACCTGGGTGCAGATCATCAAGGCCGTCCTGCTGATCGCCGGCGCGGCCCTGATGACCGTCATGGTCTTCACCAAGTTCGGGATCAACTTCTCCGACATCCTGCGTTCGGCCCAGGACGCGGTCTCCGGCTCGGCGAACAAGGCGGTGGCGTCGCGTGACGTGCTCGCCCCGGGCGCGCAGTACGGCGGCAGCGCCACCTCCCAGCTGAACTTCGTATCTCTCGGTCTGGCACTGGTATTGGGCACCGCGGGTCTGCCGCATGTCCTGATGAGGTTCTACACCGTGCCGACCGCGAAGGAGGCGCGCCGATCAGTCGTGTGGGCGATCGGGCTGATCGGCGCGTTCTACCTGTTCACGCTGGTGCTCGGCTACGGCGCCGCCGCCATCGTCGGACCCGACCGGATCCTCGCCGCGGCCGGCGGCCAGAACTCGGCGGCGCCCCTGCTGGCATTCGAACTGGGCGGGGTGATCCTGCTCGGCGTCATCTCCGCGGTCGCCTTCGCCACCATCCTCGCCGTGGTCGCCGGCCTGACCATCACCGCCGCAACGTCATTCGCGCACGACATCTACGCGGGGGTCATCAAGCGCGGCAAGGTCGACGAGATCAAACAGGTGCGGGTATCCCGGATCACCGCCGTCGTGATCGGAGTACTGTCGATCGGCCTCGGCATCCTCGCCAACGGCCAGAACATCGCGTTCCTGGTCGCTCTGGCCTTCGCGGTCGCCGCGGCGGCCAACCTGCCGACCATCCTGTATTCGCTGTTCTGGCGGCGCTTCAACACCACCGGCGCGCTGTGGAGCATGTACGGCGGGCTCATCTCCACCATCGTGCTCATCGTGTTCTCCCCCGCGGTGTCGGGCACGAAATCCTCGATGATCCCCGGCGCCGACTTCGACTGGTTCCCCCTGTCCAATCCCGGAATCGTCTCCATCCCACTGGCATTCGTGCTCGGCATCGTCGGCACCCTGCTCGGCAAGGACGACGAGCCGGGCAAGGCCGCCGAGATGGAGGTCAGGTCCCTCACCGGAGTCGGGGCGGAGAAGGCCGTCGCGCACTGAGCGCGCCTACCCACGCAGGCACTAATCGTCGCGGGGTTCGACCTCTCGGCCTGGACCCCCGCGACGGTGAATGGATCGCCTTGCACACCAACACCCTCGCACAGGAGCATCACGTGCCCGGCACAGCCATCGACCACAACAGCAACGACTTCGATTCCGCAGCAACAGAACTCGCCGTGACCGCTCATCCGCCGAGCGCGGAGTTCGCCGCTGCTGCCAATGCCGATGCGTCGCTGTACGATCGGGCCGCCGCCGACCGGGACGGGTTCTGGGCCGAGCAGGCCCGCCGGTTGTATTGGCATCAACCCTTCACCCGCGTCCTGGACTGGGACGACGCACCGTTTGCGAAGTGGTTCGCCGACGGGAAGCTGAACGTCGCCTACAACTGCGTGGACCGGCATGTGCTCGACGGCCACGGCGACCAGGTCGCCATCCACTGGGAAGGCGAACCGGGCGACTCGCGCGACATCACCTACACCGACCTGCTCGCCGAGGTGTCCCGCGCCGCGAACTACCTCACCGAACTCGGCCTCGAGGCCGGTGACCGGGTCGCCATCTACATGCCGATGGTGCCCGAGGCGATCGTGTCGATGCTGGCCTGCGCGCGACTGGGGCTGACCCATTCGGTGGTGTTCGCGGGCTTCTCCCCCTCCGCGCTGCGTCAACGCGTCGACGACGCCGAAGCCCGCCTGGTCATCACCACCGACGGGCAGTGGCGGCGCGGCAAAGCCGCACCGCTGAAAGCGGCCGTGGACGAGGCACTGGATGGGGACGCGGGCGTACCGGCACCCGGCCCGGAGGAGGCAGTGGAGGGTAGCCACGCGGGGCCAGCCAGTGCGCCGGATGGTCACAACACACCGTCGAGCGTGGAGCATGTACTTGTGGTGCGCCGCACCGAGATCGAGGTCCCGTGGACCGAGGGCCGCGACCTGTGGTGGCACGAC
>NZ_BDBV01000134.1 GCF_001613165.1 Nocardia mexicana NBRC 108244 | reverse complement strand
GTGCCGGCCCAGCCGGGATTCGAGCACGCGGCGCACCTGTGGCTGCCCGTCCACCAGCGCCACCGCGGCGCGGAATACGTGCGCGGGCGCGGGGACCGGTAGCAGCCGCCCGGTGAGCGCCGCCCCGAGGCCCACGACATCGCCGGCCAGTTGAAGCGCCGCCGTGAGCACCGGTTCTCGATCGGAGGGATGTTCGTATCGGCGACTCCACGGCCGGTCGGCGGTTCCGGCTTGGTCTTCGACACGCTCGAGGATCGTCTCGAGGCGCGCGGGAGGCAGCCGTGCCGGGTCGGCGGCCACCGTGATTCTTCCGGTCGCGGCGTTGATCCGCACCCACTCGACCCCGGTTGCCGGGTTCAGGTGCCGTCGCAGCAGTTCCCCGACTCGGCCGCCGTCGGTGGAACGCAGGCCACGCACCTCGGCGTGAATACGATTGCCGTGCACCGCGACCCGCCGCTGCCATCGCTGTTTCCGGGGATCGAGCAGGGAACTCAGTTCACGGCCGAGACCGTGGGTCAGATCCGCGACCACGGTGCGGGCTCTCGGATCCGCCAGGCGGGCGGTCGCCTCGACCGGGCGCCGCACCAGGCCCATGGTCGCGCCGGTAACGGCCAGCGGCACCCGGATCGGCGCCGACACGATTCCGCTCAGCGACACCATCAGTTCGCGCTGTGCGCCGGGCGCGCGGACTTCCGGCGTGTCGAGGGCTGCTCGGTCGACGCCTCGGGGCCGGATGCCCGCGAACGGGTCTTCCGGCCGGGCGCCTGGTGTGCGCCGGTTTTCCGGGTGGATGACTGTTGGCCGCGGGTGGACGACCGCTGGCCGGATGCCGTCGAGCCGGATGCCTTCCGGGCGGACGCCTTCGGCGCGGATGCCTTCCGCACGGGTGCGTTCGATCCCGCTCCGGCCGCCGACGACGCGGACTGCGCCCCGGACCTGGACCGTCGCAGCAGGTAGGCGGCTCCTGCGACGCCACCCACCGTCAATACGACCGGCCATTCGATCAGGCCCGCGAGTCCCGCGGTGGCGAGGCCGACCGCGGCGGCCGTCGGCGCATCGATCCGGCCCTTGGATCCGGCGATCGCGCCCTGGACGCCGCCGCGCGCCGCGCCGGTTACGGCACCGGCACTCGCGCCCGCGACCGCTCGAATCCCTTGCACCGCTGTGGACGCCGCGGCGCCCGACACCTTTACGATCCCCGACGTAATACTCATGATCAACCTCGGCTGTCGACAATGGGCGATGTGCTGGACCTGCCCGCAAACCCGCCACGCAAACATCGGCGTCGTGCCGGAATATCCACGCGGACCGGGTCTTCGATCCCACGACCGCCGTACCGGCAACGCCCGCAACGGATTGCGCGTCGGCGGGTGGGCCGCCGCGGCTACTCCCCGCGGGCGAGCCGGAACGGCCCGCGCTCCCAGCGCCAGCCGTGGCGCAGCGCGAGGCCGTTCAGATCCACGATGTCGATGCCGGTTTCATCGATATAGCGGCGGAACTCGGGCCATGCGATCGGTCCGTCGGCCAGCCGGTTGCGGAGGATGTTCTCGTGCCGGGCGTCGACGGTGTGACGACGCAGGTCCGGCTCGCCGAGGCGGCTGCCGGTGAAAACCAGCCAGCCCCAGCCGCGTTCGTGCGCCCACGCGCGGGCGGCGTCGAGCTTGACCCGATTGCCGTGGACGGCGACGCGGCCCAGCGGGACGACGTCTATCAGCACGACGCGGTCGTCGGTGAGCCGGGCGGCGACGGTGGGGTAGTGGGTGCGCTCGGCCCCGTCCAGGCGGTAGTCGACGGACCCCGGACGTTCGGTGAAGGTGGCGACCTGTTCGCTCTCGTCGAGCATACGCAGCAGCCGGGCCTCCAGCGCGGTGTCGAAAGTCGTTTCCCGGTCCAGTTTTTCGGCGAATACGGAGCCGCGCGCGTCGTCGTCGGCATCCGCGGTGCGGACCGGAGCGCCGGGCAGATCACCGGGGGAGCCCGCAGGCCATTCAGCGCGCCGCAGCAGCGGAACCAGCTGTCCGGCAACCGGTTCGGTGTGCCGCGGCGTGGGGAGATGCCAGCGGCCGCGCTGCTGCCACCCGGCGATGCGCTGAAATACGAAGCCCGCCATGCGCTTGGCGTCCATCAGCGCGTGACCGGCCAGCCGCAGCCGCAGGTAGGCCAGGTCCTGCGCGGCGATATCGCTGTCGGTGGCGTAGATTTCGGCCAGCAGCGTGCGAACCAGCCGCTCATCGCCCCAGCCGACCGGATAGCGCTCGGCGAACACCGCGGTGTCCGGGAATCCGGTGGCCTGCACCCGCCGCACCATCTGTCCCACGGCGCGGGTGTACAACTGCCGCACCCGATCCCGCGACAGCTCGTGCCGCGCCCCGATCAGCGTCAGCGTCTCCGGGCGCTCGCCGTCGAGCCCCAGGCGCGGCGTGATCAGCTCGGCGCTGCGCGGGCGCTCGTCGGCCTGGACGGCCACCATCGCGGCGAGGGTCTCGTCGGCCTCCTCGAGCCCGAACGAGATGCCCTCGCGCAGGTCGTCGAGGAGGCCGGTCCGCAGGTCCTCGATCCGGCTCGTCGTCACCACTTCCGCCCGCCTTCGCTACTTCGTTCGAAAAGCGTATCCCCACAACCGGTCTGCGGGCGGTAATGCCGGGTTCGTGTCGAGAGTCGCAGAGGGGCCGACGGGCGGTGAACCTCGGCGGCTTTCCTCGGCTCGTGAGGGCCGAACGGCTCGCACAGTCGTGTTCGGGCACTGCGCGTCAGAGCGCGTGTGGCCCGGGCGCATCGGACTTCGAGATGCCGAGATGGCGCAGGAGCCGATCGAGTCTACCCGGCCCGGCCCGCGATCCCGAACCGGGTGAGCAGCAGCGCGCCGACCCACGCCACGGTCGCGGCGGCGGCCAGGAGGTGGATGCCGTCCACGAATCCGGCGTCGGCGGGGGATCCGGCGACCGCGCCGAAGATCGCGACGCCGCAGGCCGTGCCGACCTGCCGCGCGGTGTTGGAGGTGCCGGTCGCTAGCCCCGACCGGTCGGCGGGTGTGGCGCGGACGACCGCGGCGACCACCGATGCGGTGATCAGCCCGCCACCGCTGCCGATCAGCAGGATCCCGGCCAGCAGCCAGCCGATTCCGCCGTCGGCGTGTACCCCGGTCAGCAGGAGACTGCCCACGGCCGCCACCGCGCAGCCCAGGGCGATCGCCGTCCGCGGCCCGCGGCGGGCGGTGATCCGCCCGGAGACCGGTGCCAGCACGATCAGCGGCACCGCCATCGGCAGCACCGCCACCCCGGCGGCCAACGGTGACCAGTGCCGCACATCCTGCAGATAGAGCATGACGACGAACAGCACGCCGTTGAAGATCAGGTTCATGGTCAGCGCCACCAGATTCGGGCTCAGAAAGTCTTTGCGGCGCAACAGATCCAGCGGCAGGATCGGATGCTTGCTGTGTGCGGCGCCGAACAGCGCGAGGCCGAGGGCCAGCACGGTGACCACGGCCGCCGCCGACACCGTCGCCGATCCGGCGTGATGCCCCGCGGAGATGACGGTGAACACCAGCCCGCCCAATCCGATCACGAAACCGAGCAGTCCGGGGACATCCAGCCGCCGATCGGGGGAGCCCGGCCGGTGCGGGACCACCAGCAGCGTCGCCGCGATCGCGAGCACGATCAGCGGCACATTGATCCAGAACACCGGCCGCCACCCGAACCAGGCGACCAGCAGGCCGCCCAGCAGCGGCCCCGCGGGCAGCGCCAGCGACGACACCGCCGCCCAGGTGCCCAGCGCCTTCGCCTGTTCTTCCCGGTCGGGATACACCTTCACGATCACCGCCATGGTGCTGGGCAGCAGCAGCGCGCCGCCGATGCCCTGCAGCGCCCGCGCACCGATCAGCACTCCGATATTCGGCGCCAGCGCGCACACCAGCGACGCGGCCCCGAATACTGCGAACCCGGCGAGCAGCACGCGCCGGTGTCCGATCCGGTCGCCGACCGTCCCGCCCGCCAGCAGCAGCCCGGCGATGACCACCACGTACCCGTCGACCACCCACTGCAGCATTGCCACGTTCGATCGCAGCCCGTGCCCGATGCTCGGCAGTGCCACGTTGACGATCGTGACATCCAGCAGCACCAGGAACATGCCCGCGCACATCACGGACAGCACCCGGCCTGGCCGTTGGGTAGCCGGCAGGGGTGTCGCGAGAGTCGAATTGCTCATGCCCGCAGTGTTGTCCCGTATTCGTTCGGGCTGCACCGAAGTGTCACCGCCACCGAACGGCTTCTCGACGGCCACGGTTCGGTGGCCGCCGAAGTGTCGGCGCGGCAGACTGGCCGTATGACAGACGGCCGACCCCTGTACGGATACACCGATATCGCGGCGGTCGGCGCCCTGCTGGCCGACGCGACCAGGGCGCGGATCGTGACCACGCTCGCCGACGGCCGCGCCCTGCCGGCGTCGATCCTGGCCTCGGAGTCCGGCGTGGCGGCCTCGACCGCCAGCGAACATCTGGCCCGGCTTGTGGAGGGTGGGTTGCTCACGGTGGAGCGGTCCGGCCGCCACCGCTACTACCGGCTGGCGAACCGCGAGGTGGCGGTCGCCATCGAGGCGCTGGCCGTGCTCGCCCCGACCCGCCCGGTCCGTTCCCTGCGCGAATCCACCCGCGCCGCCGCCCTGCGCCGCGCCCGCAGCTGCTACGACCACCTGGCGGGCAGGCTCGGCGTCGCCGTGACCGAGGCCCTGCTGGACCGCAAGGCACTCGAGCGCACCGACGGCGTCCCCGGAACCGAACGCGCACAAGACGATCCGATCTCCGCCCCCTTACCCGACCACCCCTACCGGCTGGGCCCGAACGCCGAACCACTGTTCGCCGAGCTGGGCGTGGACCTGTCCGCCGCCGGTCGCGGCCGCCGCCCCCTGCTGCGCTTCTGCGTCGACTGGAGCGAACAGCGTCACCACCTCAGCGGCGCCCTCGGCGCCGCCGTCCTCACCCGCATGGAATCGGCGGGCTGGGTGGAGCGCTTCGGACCCAGGCGGTCGCTGCGGGTCACGGAGCCGGGGGCGAAGGTGCTGGACCGCGTGCTCGGGGTGGAGTTGGCGGCCTGAGGATCGGGGGAGCCGGGGCCGCGTCCTTCGCATCGGCTCTGCCGCCCACCGCTGGCGGCCCGCACTACTCGCCGCGTTTGCCGAACCGACCGGAGGGTATGCCGCGTGGGCAGGGCAGATACCTGTTCGAACGCTCGGCTGAGGAGGTGGCGAATGCTAGGCAGGCAGCTGCTGGTGGGCGGTGCTGTCGTCGGGTGTGGCGTGCTGGGGCTGGCCGCGTGCGGTGACGATAACGGCACCACCTCCGAGAAGAAGGACTCCGGGGGCGGAACCTCGGTGTCGACCGGCGCCGCCCCCAACCATTCCGGAGCACCTGCGGCACCACCGGGTGGCGACACGGCTGTGGCCGCCGCGCTCGCGGCCCTGCAGACCGCGACCGGTGCGGTGCCCGAGGGCAAACCGTTCGACCTCGAGACCGAAACGAGCGGGGCCGACATGGTATTCGACGCCAAGGTCGCGTCGAACGGCAACGAATTCAAGATGCTCATCGACTCGTCGGGCCACCAGGTGCAGTCGCCACAGCAGGCGGACAAGCCCAGCGACGACATCGCCAAACTGACCGACGCCACCGTCACGGCCGAGCAGGCGCTGCGATCGGCAAGCTCCCGCGCACCGGACGCCCGTTTCGACGAAATGGAGATCGATACGAACGCCGACGGCACCGTGATCTGGCAGATCCAACTGGTGACCGGCGACAGCAACCCCGCCACCTACATCGTCGACGCGACGAGCGGGCAACTCAGCGGCCCATAGTGGTGCCGTGCCCAAGACACGGGAAAGGCCCGGTGAAAACCGGGCCTGACCTGTATGAAACCTGGTGCGCGATACTGGGATTGAACCAGTGACCTCTTCCGTGTCAGGGAAGCGCTCTCCCGCTGAGCTAATCGCGCATGGTGCCTCTTAGAGGCGGCGACGGGAATCGAACCCGTGTGCACGGCTTTGCAGGCCGTTGCCTCACCACTCGGCCACACCGCCAACCAAGGCCGGGTTGGCCTTCGAGCGGATGACGGGATTCGAACCCGCGACCCTCACCTTGGCAAGGTGATGCGCTACCAGCTGCGCTACATCCGCATTTCGCTTCCGGAGGCTCTTTCGCTCCTTCCGGCTGCGAGAGAGAACATTAGCCCACCTTCGCCACTGTCAACAAATCCGCTGGTAGATGCGGGTGAATCGGAATCACAGCGATGTAGTTCGGCTGGTCGGGAGGTTGGCCGCCCGGGGGTGAGCCGCTCCATCCCATGTCGTCGATGATCAGGCTGGAACCGCCCTCGCGAGCCGGTGACCGGACGCGAGGCACGGAATCGGACGTGCCGCCGATCATGTTCGTGCACCCTGCCTCTCGCCGATCCGACTCCTCGGAGAATGCCCAGGTAGACCCGCGATTTGGTGTGACGCGGGTGATGCGTGTTAAGGTTTCGTCTCGTCCGGAACGGCACGCGAACCGCTCCGAACACCTCGCAACTTCGGTCCCATAGCTCAGCGGGAGAGCGCTCGCCTCACACGCGAGAGGTCGCTGGTTCGAAACCAGCTGGGACCACAAATTGGTATCAATCTGAACCGGTCTCATTGGGGCCCTGGCTGGCGGTTTTCGCTAGTGTTCCGCGCCTGAAATCCGCTGCGGATATCGTGCGAGGGAGTCGCCGATTTCCTCGGCGGTCTTGCGCCAGCTGAATG
>NZ_BDBV01000133.1 GCF_001613165.1 Nocardia mexicana NBRC 108244 | reverse complement strand
GGGTGAGGAGCCCGAACCAGCGTTCGACCTGGTTGAGCCACGACGATCCGGTCGGGGTGAAGTGCACGTGGAAACGCGGGTGCCCGGCGAGCCATTGCTGGACCATCGGGGTCTTGTGGGTGGCGTAGTTGTCGCAGACCACGTGCACGTCCAGCTCGGCGGGCACGGCCTTGTCGATGCTGGTCAGGAACTTGCGGAACTCGGTCGCGCGGTGCCGTCGGTGGAGTTCGCCGATCACGGTGCCGTCGGCGAGGGTGAACGCGACGAACAGGCTCGTGGTGCCGTGGCGGGCGTAGTCGTGGGTGCGACGCTCGGGTATGCCCGGCATCATCGGGCTCGGCCATCGACGACAGCTGGCGCGTCGCGTGATCGTCGCCGGCATCAGCACGCTCGCGCAGCTCGTCGATACGTCCCGTGTGCGCCGGCCGCCTGCCGCGCAGTCGGTGCTCACGCAGAAAATCTCCGCACGACCAGTACCAGCACCATCGCGCGCCCCGCGGTCGCCGCGTCGGCCAACCGGCGCCGGTAACGGGAATGCACACGCCCGGAACCCGTTCCGCACCCAGGGCAATGGGCCATCGGCGTGGCAACTACAGCCTCCACGACCACCGACTCACCCTCATTGCGGACATCGCCGATGACGACACCATCCAAGTGCGGCACCAACTTTCGCGCAAGATCACCAAAGCACGCCCGGAACAACTACCAGCACGAGCATCCAACCGCAACACCTCGACCAGCAGTGTCACGGTTTCTGCGCCAGAACCCTTTCTCCTGGCAGCCGACACACGTCCCCTGAGGATCGTTCCGACACATAGCATCAGCTTCCGCACCTGAGCTGCCGGAGAGGCTTCCGACGGGCAGAAAACGTCCGTCAAGCGGAGTGAAAGTGACCGGCTGGCGCCATCGAACGCACTCATACCGACACAGTCGATGCCCGTGGCACCAGCGTGGGCTGGAACGAGATGTGATCGATGAATGACTGATCCTCTGTCACGGCGACCAGCAAGTCGATGGCGGTAGAACCTATTCGGGCGCTCGGTTGCCGGACCGAGGACAGCGGAACCAAGGCGGATTGCGCGAAAGCGATGTCGTCGTAGCCGATCAGCGCGATATCGGTCGGCACTCGAATGCCGTGCAACGTCAATGCTTGCAGGACTCCGATAGCCAAGAGATCGTTGGCGCAGAAGATCGCCTCCGGCCGTCCGTTCGCGGTGGCTGCGAGACGTTCGCCGGCTCGACGTCCTGCCAGGACACTCGGTGCGGAGGTTTCGATCACCTCCAACGTCGCGTCCGGGTAGTCCAGTAAGGCGCGCCGGGCACCGGCGAGCCGGTCGGCGATCTGGTGAAGTGACAGTGGTCCGCCGACGAAAGCGATGTGGCGCCGGCCGCTTTGGCAGAGGTGTTGTGCGGCCAGCAGTCCTCCCGCTGAGTCATCGACAGCCACGGAGGAGAAAGGTGTGCCGCTGCCCGCTCGATCGACAAGAACAACCGGTACGCCGCGGTCGCGCAGCGCGCGCAGCTGATTCAGATCATCGCGCGCGGGGGAAATCAATACCCCGCGGACGCGTTGCTCCTCAAAGGTTTCGAGGTAGACGCGCTCCCGGCTGGCATCGTCGTCGGTGGACCCCAGGAGCAGGACAAGGTCGTTCTCGGCGGCGCGCTGTTCGGCGGCACGAGCGATATCAGAGAAGAACGGGTTACCGATATCGAGGACGATCAGTCCGACGCAGCATGAACGCCCTGCGCGCAATTGCCGGGCGGCGTCGTTTCGGACGAAGCCCAGCCGCGAGATCGCGGCGTATACGCGAGCCACGGTGGCAGGGCTGACTTTGTCCGGAGCATTCAGAACATTGGAGACGGTACCGACAGAAACCCCTGCCGACGCAGCGACTTCCTTCATGCTTACCACCGATTCCTGCCTCCTTTGTGTGATCATCGACAGATTTCGATCATCCCCGATCCTCTATAGCCACAGGGCACGGGGCGAGTCTGGCGAGTTGGGTGACGTGGCGAGGCGTCAGCTCATCCAAGCTGGTGACGCCGAGCAGACGCATTGTGCGGGCTATCTGCTCGGACAAGATGGCGATGGCACGGTCCACTCCAGCTTCGCCACCGGCCATCAACCCGTAGAGGTAGGCGCGTCCGATCAGAGTGAATCGGGCCCCCAGGGCTATCGCAGCGACGATATCGGCACCCGACATGATGCCGGTGTCCAGCATGATCTCGGTGTCGCGCCCGAGCTCACGCGCCACGGACGGTAGGAGATGGAACGGGACGGGCGCCCGATCCAGTTGTCGGCCACCATGGTTGGACAAAACGATACCGTCGACGCCGAGCTTGACGACCTCGCGGGCGTCAGCGATCGTCTGCACGCCCTTGACCACGACTTTGCCGGGCCACTGATCGCGAATCCACGCCAGGTCGGCATGAGTTACCGAGGGGTCGAACATGGCGTCGAGCAGCTCGGCGACCGTCCCGGACCAGCGTTCCAAGGAAGCGAAGGCCAGGGGTTCGGTGGTGAGGAAGTCGATCCACCACGCTGGGCGTGGCAACGCGTCGAGGATGGTCGCGGCTGTCAGCGCGGGCGGTATCGACATGCCGTTGCGTTTGTCGCGCAGACGCGCACCGGCGACTGGGACGTCGACAGTCACCAACAGTGTGTCGTAGCCGGCGGCGGCCGCGCGCTCCACCAACGACATCGACCGGTCGCGGTCTTTCCACATGTAGAGCTGAAACCAATTGCGGCCGTGTGGATTAACTCGTGCCACGTCCTCAATGGACGCTGTACCCATCGTGGATAGCGAGAACGGGATTCCGGCTCGGCACGCAGCCCGGGCGCCCGCGTATTCTCCTTCGGTCTGCATCATGCGAGTGAAGCCGGTAGGCGCGATGCCGAACGGCTGCGCGACCAAACCTCCCAGCACCTGTCGGCTGGTGCTGACTTCAGACACATCGCGCAGGACCGACGGATGGAACTCGATGTCCGAGAAGGCCTGGCGCGCGCGGGCGATCGACAGTTCCGCTTCGGCGGAACCATCGGTGTAGTCGAAGACGGCCCTGGGTGTCCGTCGTTTGGCGATCACGCGCAGGTCCTCAATCGTCAGAGCCGCGGCCAATCGCCTCTTCGTGCGATTGAACTGCGGTTTCTTGAATTGCAGCAGGGGAGCGAGATCGTGAAGTTTCGGGATTTGCCGTTTCATCAGCCGGTCTTCTTCGTGGGGGTATGGCGGGGGATATAGCGACGCAGCGTGGAAACGCCGGCGATACCAGCCCGCAACGCATCCAGATCGCCGTGGAGTAGCCGGTGCGTTCGCGCTTGAATGAGTATGTTGCCGACCGCCGTTGCTTCCGCTGGGCCGGCCACCACGGGTAGCCCGATGTGATCGGCGATCAGCTGGCAGAGTAGGTGATTGCGAGCACCGCCCCCCACGATGTGGACCGTTTCCACGCAGATTCCCGAGAGCGCGGCAGCCGCGTGGACACCGTCGGCGAAGGCGACCGCGAGGCTTTCCACGATGGCGCGCACCATCTCGCCACGGCTCGCGGGTGCGGGTAACTCACGCTCGTTGTACCACGCCGCAATCCGGGCCGGCATGTCCCCGGGCGGAAGGAATCGCGGATCGTCGACGTCGAAGACCGCCGGCGAGGCTGGGCACGAGGCAGCTTGCTGGAGTAGCTGCTCGAGCTCGATGCGCGCGTCGCCGTCATGCCATCGGCGAACCGTTTCGCTGAGTAACCACAGCCCCATCACGTTGTGCAGGAAACGGATTCGGCCATCGGCTCCAACTTCGTTGGTGAAGTTCGCCGCCCAGCTCGCAGCATTGATCACCGGTTCGGTCAGCTCGACACCTACCAGACCCCATGTGCCACAAGAGATGTAGGCCGCGGATTCGGGCCGCATCGGGATGGCGACTACCGCGGAAGCTGTGTCGTGGGACGCGACAGTGCTGACCTGTGCTGTGCGATCCAGGCCCAGCGGTGCCGCAGCGGGAAGTACCGGGCCGAGAATCGCGCCCGGGTCCACCAGGTCGGGAAACAGGTTTTGCGGCATTCCCGTGCGAGCGTGGAGGTCAGAGTCCCAGTTTCCGTCCGGGCCGAGTAGGCCCGTGGTGGAGGCATTGGTGTGCTCGGTGGCCATTACGCCGCTGAGCCAGTAGGCGATCAGATCAGGAATCAATAAGGCACAGTCGGCCGCATCGATATTACCGTCGAGCTGATCGGCCGCCAGCTGGTAGATGGTGGTAAACGACAGGAACTGCAATCCGTTGCGCGCGTACAACTCCGACGGTGAGATCGAATCGTGGACCGCGGCGACTCCGGAGGCGGTGCGGGTGTCGCGATAGTGGTGCGGCAACCCGAGTAGGCGGCCGCCACGCAACAGACCGTAGTCGACCGCCCAGGAATCGATTGCTACTCCCAGCAGATCCGGTGCCTGCCTGCCGGCCGCTAGAAGTCCGATACGAACCTGGGCGTACAGGCTCGCGATATTCCAATGCAAGCTCGCCCGGCGCCCGTTCCAGATCTCGACCGGATCGTTGGGGAATCGGGCTACCTGTTGAATCTCGAGCCGACTCTGCGCGACGGACCCGAGGATGACCCGTCCACTGGTTGCGCCCAGGTCCACTGCCGCAAACTGCCCGGTATGCGAGCTGTTCATCGCAGAAACGCCGCGACTACACCCGCGTCGACGGGCACGTGCAGACCGGTGGTGCGAGAGAAATCGGTGGTGCACAGCGCGAAGACAGCGTTGGCGATGTGCTCAGGTAGGACTTCACGCTTGAGCAGGGTGCGTTGGGCATAGAAGGTGCCCAGTTCGGACTCCTCGACTCCGTAGACCGCCGCGCGCTGTGCCCCCCAGCCGCTGGCGAAGATGCCGGACCCACGGACGACGCCATCGGGGTTGATGCCATTGACCTTGATTCCGTGCTCGCCGAGTTCGGCGGCCAGCAGCCGAACCTGATGTGCCTGATCGGCTTTGGCCGCCGCGTAGGCGATATTGTCCGGGCCGGCCGCTACGGAATTCTTCGACGCGATGTAGATGATGTCGCCACCGAGACGCTGGTCGATCAGTGCTTTCGCCGCAGCCTTGGAGACCAGGAACGAGCCGCGCGCCATCACGTCGTGCTGCAGATCCCAATCCTCGACAGTGGTATCACACAGCGATTTCGACAGGGACAGGCCAGCGTTGTTGACCACGATATCGATGCCACCGAAGGCGAGTACGCACGAGTCGACGGCGGCCTGTACCTGTTTCTCGTCGGTGACGTCGATGCTGATACCGATGGCGACGTCAGCGGATCCGATCTCCGCGGCGACCGCGCGGGCCTTGGCGCCGTCGAGGTCGGCGACCACCACGCAGGCGCCTTCGGTGGCCAGGCGGCGCGCGATCGCCTTCCCGATCCCAGACGCCGCCCCCGTGACCAGGGCGATTCGGGTGGCAAGGGGTTCTGGCTCGGGCATCCGAGCCAGCTTGGCCTCCTCGAGCGCCCAGTACTCGATCCGGAATTTCTCGGCCTCGTCGATGGGCTGATACCGGGAGATGGCTTCGGCGCCACGCATCACATTGATTGCGTTCAAGTAGAATTCGCCCGCCACGCGAGCGGTCTGCTTGTCTTTGCCATAGCTGAACATGCCTACGCCGGGGATCAACACGATCGCCGGATCGGCGCCGCGCATCGCGGGCGAGTCTTCGGTGGCGTGGCGCTGATAATAGGCGCGATATTCGGCGCGGTAGGCCGCGTGCAACTCCGCCAGCCGCGCCCGACATTCCTCGATGGTCGAGTTGGCAGGCAAGTCGAGTACCAATGGCTTGATCTTCGTGCGCAGGAAATGGTCCGGGCAGCTGGTGCCCAACTCCGCTAGCCGCGGGTGCTGGTCATGAGCGAGGAATTCCAGGACCGCTGGATCATCTGTGAAATGACCGACCTGAGCCCGATCCGTGGAGGCCAACCTACGTAGCAATGGGGCGAGCGCGGCCGCTTTGTCGTGTCGCTCGCAGCGCGGTAACGAGGCGTAGCCCGGCAGCGGATTGCCGAAGGGTGCGGGGCGGCCGTGACTTTCGATGAACCGCTGGACTGTCTCGATGATCGTGAGCGAATTGGCTTCGGCCTCCTCGGAAGTGGCGCCCCAGGCCGTGATGCCGTGGCCACCCAGGATTGTTCCGATCGCCTGTGGATTCTGTGTCCTGATTTCGGCGATATCGAGTCCTAGTTGAAAACCCGGGCGGCGCCACGGTATCCAGATCACTCGATCGCCGAACATCGTAGTGGTGAGCTCGGCTCCCTCCGCTGCTGTAGCCAAGGCGATTCCGGAATCGGGATGCAGATGATCGACGTGCGCAGCCTCGATCAGTCCGTGCATCGCGGTATCAATCGACGGTGTCGCGCCACCGCGTCCGTGCAAGGTGTACTCCAGTGCGGCGACCATTTCGTCTTCGCGCTCGGGCCCCGGGTAGACCGTGGTCAGCGCATGCAGCCGGTCCAGGCGCAGCACTGCCAGGCCCTGTGCGGTCAGTGTGCCCAGGTCGCCACCAGAGCCTTTGACCCACATGAGTTCCACCGGCTCACCGGTGACCGGGTCGGTGTCGGTGCCTTTGGCCGAGGTGTTGCCGCCGGCGTAATTGGTGTATTTGGGATTTGATCCGAGTCGATTGGAACGGCCGATCAACTGCGCGATCGTCGGATGGATCATGCTCGAAAGCTCCTGGTATCTGGGTCCGGCTCGTGCGAGTGGTTGCAGGACTCATGCGCCCCATCCGGATTGAGTTCCCTCGAGTCGTTCCGCTTCGATTCGTTGCTGATATCCGGACCGAGCGAACGCGGCCATCGGGTCTTCGGGCAAGCCGCGCTCGGCGCGCCACTGTGCCAGTCGGGGTCGCACGTCGGTGTAGAAGGCATCCATGAACACGTCGTGGGCGCCGAGGACGTCACCGGCACGCTGCGCTTCGGCCAGCGCCTCGCTATCGAGCAAGGCCGCGCGCGCAGTCATCTCCTGCACGTTGAGAACCGAACGGATCTGACCGGGGATCTTCGCCTCGACGTTATGGCATTGGTCGAGCATCAGAGCGACACCTGAGTCGTCATCGAGGCCGCCGCCGCGGATCACCTCGACCATGATCCGGAACAACTGGAATGGGTCGGCCGCCCCGACGATGAGATCGTCGTCGGCGTAGAAGCGGGAGTTGAAGTCGAACGAGCCGAGCTTCTGCAGGCGAAGCAGCTGGGCCACGATGAATTCGATGTTGGTGCCCGGTGCGTGATGGCCGGTATCGAGACAGACCACGGCGCGCTCACCGAGGGCGGCCACATGCGTGTAGGCGGTGCCCCAGTCCGGGACGTCGGTCATGTAGGTGGCCGGCTCGAAGAACTTGTACTCCAGCACCATTCGCTGCTGGTCTCCGATGTGCTCATAGATGCTTGCCAAAGACTCCGCCAGCCGTTCTTGGCGGTCGCGGATATCACCCTGCCCCGGGTAATTGGTACCGTCCGCGAGCCAGATCTTCAGGTCCGCGGACCCGGTGGCGTTCATCACCTCGATGCAGGCGAGATGATGGTCTATCGCTGTGCGCCTTACTTTTTTGTCGAGGTGGGTGAGGCTGCCGAATTTGTAGCTGTCGTCCTGAAAGGTGTTGGAGTTGATCGTGCCCACCCGCACCCCCAGGTCCTCGGCATACACCCGGAGTGCTCGGTAGTCGGGCACCTCGTCCCACGGAATGTGCAGTGCCACAGACGGTGCCAACCCCGTGAACTGATGCACGGTCGCGGCGTCGGCGATCTTCTCCTGCACTGTGCGGGGTGTGCCGGGCGTGCCGAAGACCTTGAATCGGGTGCCGGAGTTGCCGAATGCCCAGGAGGGAAGCTCGATCTCGAGGTTACCCATGACCGTGTCGTCGCCAGCACGCGCAGCACTCTGGGGATGAACCAATATGAGCGCCTCTCATGGATTGAAACGTTTCAATCGGCCAAGATTTGACTGTACGTACCAGAACAGGAAGCGGTCAACAGTCCGCGGGCATTTCCTTCAACTCCGGTAGTCGGTGCTCTCCGCGAGCTCGGCTGCCCCACGCATCAGCCGGGGCACCAGCGGGCCGAACGCCTGGAGTTTCGGGTTGTCACCAGCGCGCTGGTAGCCCTGCTCGAGTACGATTGCCAGCTTCCATCGCGCCAGGATCAGGTAGTAGTCCAAGTCGTCGACCTGGCGCCCGGAGATCTCGGCGAAGCGAGCTACCATCTGCTCGCGCGGCGGCATGTCACGCATGTCGACGTAGCTCTGCGGCCAGTCCGTCAGCGCCCACGCCAGGTCGAGTTTCGGATCACCGATCGTGCCCATCTCCCAATCGACAATTGCTGCCAGCCGCGCCGGACCCCCGTGGCGATACATGACGTTGGCCCATTGATAGTCCCCGTGCATGATTCCAGGAACGAAGTCGAGAGGACGGTGCGCGCTCAGCCAAGCGGTCGCGGTATCCATCCCTTCGATGTCGCGGCCGCGGCTGCGTTCGAACATGCTGGTCCACCGCTGGACCTGCCGTTCGTGAAAGCCCTCTGGCCGGCCGAGGTCGCCCAGCCCCTGTGCCCGCCAGTCAACTCGGGACAGCAGCGCGATTCCTTCGGCCAGTTGGTAGGCGAGTTCGGCTCTGGCTTGCGCGTCGGTGGCGAAGGGCTCCGGCCATGCCTTCTGGTGCTGCATCGGTGACCAGCCGTCGACATAGCCCATGAGATAGAAGGCGCGCCCGAGAACCTGCGGATCGGCACAGACAGCGATGCCGGGCGCGTGCGGAACGTCGGTGCCGCGAAGAGCAGCGGTGATCCGCCATTCCCGGAGGATGCCCTTGTCCCGCTCGGAAGGCGCAGCGGCAGGGGGGATACGCAATACGCTGCGGTGTTCACCTCGGCGGATCTCGTAGATTTCGTTCTGTGCGCCACCGGAAATTTGCACGGCCGCCAGCGGCGCGCCGCCGCCGGGCAGTCCGACCTCGTCCATCCAGGCGGCCAGCCGAGGGAGGTCGAAGCGAGCGCTGACGGTGTCATCGGACATCAGTTGGCCTCCGTACGGTCGAGAAACGCTGCGTACTGCTCGCGTGCGGCCGCACGCTTGCCGGGAATCCATTCGCTCGGCCACATGCCCTCGACCGGCTGATAGTCGCGCAGTACCTGTCGGGCCACCGTGGTTTTGTGGACTTCGGTGGGCCCGTCGGCCAGTCCCATCACAGCCGCGCCGGAGATCATCTTCATAAGGGGGACCTCATCGGTGACGCCGAGCGCGCCGTGGACCTGCATGGAGCGCCACGCGATGTCGTGCAGCACGGTAGGCATCGCGGTCTTGACCGCGGCGATGTCCTTACGGACTTTCTTGTAGTCGTTGTACTTGTCGATCTTCCAGGCGGTATGCAGCACAAGCAGCCGAAATTGCTGGAGCTGCACCCACGAATCCGCGATGAAGCCCTGCACGAATTGCTTGGCGGACAAGCGGTCTCCGGCGGTTTCGCGGCTCAGCGCCCGCTCGCACAGCATGTCGAGCGCCTTTTGTGCCAGGCCGATGGTGCGCATCGCATGGTGGACTCGCCCACCGCCGAGCCGGGTCTGGGCAATGACGAACGCCTGCCCCTCTCCACCGAGCAGGGCCGAATCAGGCACCCGTACACCGTGGTAGCGGATAAGCGCGTGCTGGCCCATGGCCTCCGGCTCGCCGTAGAGCCGCACATCGCGCACGATCTCGATGCCGGGCGTGTCGGTCGGCACCAAGAACATCGACATTCCCTGGTAAGCGTCGGCTTGCGCGTCGGTGACCGCCATGACAATGAGGAAGGCGGCCGTTCGGGCGTTGGAGGAGAAGTATTTCCAGCCGGTGATGACCCAGTCGTCACCGTCGCGTACCGCGGTGGTGGTGAATTGCCGCGGGTCGGCGCCGGCCTGCGGCTCGGTCATCGAGTAACAGGAAAACAGTTCCCCGTCGAGCAGCGGGCGCAAGTAGCGTTGTTTCTGCTCGGGAGTGCCGTAATGGGCGAGGATCTCGGCGTTTCCGGTGTCGGGTGCCTGACACCCGAATACGATCGGCGCCCACGAGCAGCGGCCCAAGATCTCATTCAGCAGCGCCAGTTTCACCTGCCCGTGACCTTGGCCCCCCAGGTCGGCCCTCAGGTGGGTGGCCCAGAGTCCTTGCTCTCGCACCCGGTCCTTCAGAGGCGCGATCGCCGCGCGCCGTTTGCCGGCCAGTGGCACGAATTGCTCGTGCGGCCAGACCAGATCCAGCGGCTCGACTTCGGTGCGGACGAATTCGTCTGCCCAGTCCAGTTTCGTCTGGTAATCGGAATCCGTTTCGAAGTCCCATGCCATTTTTCCTTACCTTCCTCGGAGGTGCTGCGCTGCCATGTCGGGGCGCGCCGCCGCCGGTGCGAAGCCTGTCGATTCGTCGGCATATCTCATGCCACAGTCACCGCTCAGCAACCGCGGCGCACTCGCTGACCGATCAGAGATCACGACTCTCCATCAAGAGAACCGATTTTCGGTTCACGAGAATGTCATATCCATGTTGCGGGCGCAAGGCCGCTCGGTCCGCCCGCCCGGCACCGCCCACCCCGCGACGGAAGGTCGGCAGAATAGATCTGCACCAGATACATCTAGACGAGATGCATCTGAGAGAGATATATTTCGGTCGTGGATGTACGGCAGTTGCACCGGGTGATCCTGCGGCTCACCGACCTGGCTCGGGAGGCCGCGGTCAACGCGGGGGACCCGCCGTCCTCTCCGGCTGAGCTGACGGTGCTCGATGATGTGCTCGCACATCCGGGAAGTTCGGTGCGGCTGGTGACCGAACGGACCGGGCTGGTGCAGAGCCAGGTCTCTACGACGGTGGCGCGGCTAACCTCGCGCGGGCTGCTGTGCACGGAAGCGGATCCGGCGGATCGCCGTCGCACGTTGGTGACACCATCACAGACGCTGTTGCGCACCATCGAGGAGCGCACGGCGCGCACCGTCGATGATTTGCTCGGGCTGCGGTTCGGCGAGTCCGAGGCCGCGAGAGTGGTACGGATGCTCATCGACCTCGACGAATTGTTCGCGTCGCCGCCGACCTAGCGCCCACATACTCAGCTGTCGTGTCGAGGAGTCCAATGTCGTGGGAGCCGCAGGTCACCGACCTTCGTGTAGATAATTTGGTCGAGCCGCTGGGGTTGGGGAACTTCCGGCCAGAATTCTCGTGGCGGGTCACCGGCTCGATAGGGCAGATCGCGGCGGAGGTCGAGGTCGGCCCGAGTGCCGAGTTCGCCGCCGGTACGCGCTGTTGGACCTCGGGCAAAGTGGTCGGCACGCGCCCGTTCGGGCTGCGTTACGCCGGTCCCCCGTTACCTGCCCGGCAGCAGATGTACTGGCGGGTGCGGGTGTGGCGGGCCGACGGTACCGAGACCGGATGGTCGGCCCCCACGCGGTTCGAGACCGGGATGGGAGCGGCCCAGTGGTGCGCGCGGTGGATTACCGGACCCGATGTCACCGCCCCTGCCACGCTGTATCTACGGACGGAGTTGTCCCTGCCGGGCCGAGTGGTACGGGCACGTGCCTACGCCAGTGCGCTCGGCTGGTATCGGCTGGTGATCAACGGCCTGGATTTGACGGCACCGGCGTTGGTGCCACGTTGGACCCCGTTCCAGGACTACGTGGAATACCAGACCTACGACGCCACCGCCGCACTGCGTCCCGGTGCCAACGTGGTGGGAATCGTGGTGTCCGAAGGGCGCTTTCGGGGCAAACTCGGCGGCCTGAGCCGCCCAGCCCGTTACGGGGACCAGTTGGCCGCGATCGCGCACCTGGATATCGAGCTCGCCGATGGGCAGCAAATCACCATCGGCACCGACGAGTCCTGGACGACAGCCCGGGGCCCGATCCGATGGTCGGATCCCAAACACGGTGAGCGAGTCGATTTGCGGATCCCCGACCCGCTGTGTGCGCCTCCAGCCGATGCGCTGCCAGGCGGTGCGGTGGCGCGGGTGCTCGCGCCGCATCGGCGGCGGTTGATCGCCGAGGAGGTCGAGCGAGTCACCGAGGTCGCCCGGTTGCCTGCGACGGTGTCGCGAACCCGGGCCGGGGTCGTGCTGGTCGATTTCGGGCAAAACTTCTCCGGAGTGGTCTCCATCCTGCTGAATGGTGCCGCTGGAGATCGGATCGTGCTGTCTTACAGCGAAGTACTCACTCCCGCGGGCGAACTCGATACCACCTACCTCGGCGATCGAGACCCCGCTAGATGGTTCCAGCGCGACGAGATAATCCTGGCCGGCGCGCCGGTTCGGTACCGGCCCGCGTTCACCATTCACGGGTTTCGATACCTCGCCGTCGAGGGCCTGTCCGGGGAGTTGTGCGCCGCCGACGTCGAAGGCATCGTGTTGAGCACCGCTCTGACCGAGACGGGGCGGTTCAGCTGCTCGAATCCGGTGCTGGAACGCCTGCACGCCAACGTGGAGTGGTCGATGCTCTCGAACTTCACCGACACGCCCAGCGACTGTCCCACCCGGGAACGCTCCGGTTGGACGGGAGATATCCAAGTTTTTGCCTCCACCGCTGCCATCTTGGCCGGAGTAAGGCCATATCTGCGGCGCTATCTGGGCAATCTGGCCGCCGAACAATTGCCGGACGGACGGGTGCCGGTGGTGATCCCCAGCGAATCGGCCCCGGACCGGATCGGGCTGCCCGAGCGACTCTTTCGGGTGCTGAGCAGCTCGACAGGGTGGGGAGACGCATCGGTGATACTGCCGTGGACCCTCTACTGGTACTACGGCGACGAGGACATCTTGGGTCGGCAGTACATCTCCGCGCAGGCATGGGTGGATCACCTCACCCGGCGGGCGGCGACCCGCCGTGGGCTCGCACGGCGGCTGCGCTGCGGCGTCGGGGCACAGGAGCAGTTCATCCTCGATTCGGGCTTTCATTTCGGTGAGTGGTTGCGCCCCGGCGAAGCACTGACCGCGCAGCTGCGCGATGCGGTCTTCGCACCGCGGCCGGCAGTGGCGACGGCCTATCTGGCGCATTCGACCCGATTGCTGAGCCGCATCGCCGACGTGTTGGGCGAAGCCGGGGATGCCGAGCGCTACACCCTGCTCGCCGACCGGATCCGGGACGCCTGGAACGCTGCCTTCGTACGCGTCGAGGGAGCACGCATCGGCGATGACAACCAAGACGACTATGTGCGCGCGCTGGCCTTCGAGCTGTTGCCTCCCGATCGTCGTGCGGCGGCCGTCGCCCGCCTGGTCGAGCTGATCGAAGCCGCCGATGGTCATCTCGGCACCGGGTTCCTCAGCACCGCTATGCTCCTGCCGACCCTGAGCCGCAACGGTCGCTCCGATATCGCCTACCGGGTCCTGCACCAGACCAGTGCGCCGTCGTGGCGCGCGCAGATCCAGCGCGGTGCCACCACGATCTGGGAGACCTGGGAGGGTTATGACCCCGCTGGAAAAGCTCGGCGCTCACACAACCACTACGCACTGGGCGCGGTCGCGGCTTGGCTGCACGAGGACGTCGCCGGCTTGCGCCCTGCCGCACCCGGCTACGCACGCATTCGCATCGACCCCACCGTCGGTGGCGAGCTCACTTGGGCGAGCTCTGTACTCGACACTCCTTATGGCCGAGCGTCGAGTACGTGGAGGATCGATCAGTCCGGGCTGGATCTGGCCGTCGAAGTCCCGCCCGGCACCATCGCCGAGGTAGTCCTTCCCACTGGCGGTATGGCGGAGGTTGGCGGGGGTGCACACGAATGGCATTGGCCGCCAACGCCATAACGGAGCGCATGCCTGAGTTCAGCGCAAGCCGTGCAGCAGTAGCTGCCAGCCTTCGCGGGCGACGTCGTTGCGTCGCTGCTGCGGAGTCTTGGTGAGCAGCCCGGCGAGCAGAGATACCGCCAGCATGAGTTGCTCGGCGGTGATGGTAGCGGCGAAACCGCCTCGGTCGCCGGTAGCGAGTTTAGCGGCGATTATTTCGCGCACCCGCTCGTGGGTGGCTGCGAGTCCGGGGCTCTCCGGCGGCAGCGTTGCCAGCAACCCCGCGCTGTGCACTGTCTGCTCGATCACGGTGTCCAGCAAGGCTTCCAGCGTCGTTCCGGGCCGCGCCGCGACCGCTTCCAGGCGCTCGACATCTTCCGCGAACATCGCCCGGGCCAGGCTCTCTCGATCGGGAAAATGCCGATAGAGCACCGCGGGGCCGACGCCGGCCGCATCGGAGATTCGCGCCAACGGTACGTGAGGATCGTTGTGCAAGAACACCTCTCGCGCAGCGCGCAGGATGGCGGCCCGGTTACCGGCCGCGGCTGCCGGGCCCCTGTTGACGCGGGAGGGTGACTTCACGCACACTACGATACAACCGGAGTATTTAGTCCGGTTGTATCGTCCGGACGATTCGCAGACCGGCGAGAACGTCCGGCCCCCAACACGTTCGGCCGGCAAGCTCTTGAAAGAAAGGCGCCCTCAGCGGGGAGGGCATGGCTATGGCTCTCATCAGACTTCATCGACGACCGGCAATCGCGTTGGCGGCCATTGCCACCGCTGCCCTGATGGCCGGCTCGGTTACGGCGCAGCCGCAAATCAGTGCCGTCGAGCACGTATTCGACATCGCCGATGCGGCAGTCACGCAGGCGCCCTGCGGGACGGACTCGATGCCCGAGTCCGGATTGCAGGGCGACGTCTCGGCAGCGGATCGTGCTTCCGGGCGCAGCGCCCGAGGCTACAGCTGCAATATCACCAAGATCGGTGGTTACGCCGGGCGGGGCGGCGGGATCACCTCTGCCACCTTCGAGCACTGCGTCTACATCGGCAGCTTCTTCCCCGGCAACCTGCTCGGGCCTGCCCAGGGCGTCCAAGTCCTCGACGTCTCCGACCCGGCGAACCCGATACTGACCGACACGCTCACCGCTCCGGCGATGCTCGCGGGGACCTGGGAATCGTTGAAGGTCAACATCACCCGCAAACTGCTGATCGGAGCAGGAGTGCCCGCTTTGACCGGCTCAGGGCTGCTCGCGGTCTACGACCTCACCGACTGCGCTCACCCGCGGCTGCTCAACCCCGGCCCTGGAACCGACTCCGCCCAGCCGCTGCCGATCACCGCCCACGAAGGCGGGTTCAGCCCCGACGGCAACACCTACTGGTCCTCCGGCGTCGTCGGAGGCTTGGTCAGTGCCGTCGACCTCGCCGATCCCACCCGGCCGCGCGTGGTGTGGCAGGGGACCCCGGGCAAAGCCATGCACGGCCTGGGGGTGAGCGAAGACGGCAACCGCCTCTATCTCGCCGACAACGACGGGGGGCTGACCATCCTCGACAGCAGCGCGGTACAACGCCGCGAGCCAAATCCACAGGCGCCGATACTGTCCCGGCTCACTTGGAGCGACGGCTGGGCTACCCAGCACAACATTCCGGTCACCTACAAAGGCCGCCGCTACCTGTTCACCGTCGATGAAGCAGGCTCAGGAGGGGTCAAAGTCATCGATATCGCCGACGACACCAACCCGGCCATCGTCAACACCATCAAATTGGCGATCAACGTGCCCGAGAACCAGGACAGCGGCCTCGCTTCCAGCATGGGCGGCTCGGTCTTCGGCTACGACGCTCATTACTGCACCGCCGACCGCCCCGCCGACCCCACCGCCCTGGCGTGCGGCTGGGTCTCCTCCGGCATCCGCGTCTTCGACGTCCGCGATCCGATGAACGTCCGCGAAGTCGCCTACTACAACCCCCCTGCTCGCACCGGCCGCAACAGCGAACTATGGAACTCGCCGCACGCCTTGGCCTCGATCATCGGTCTGCCGATCCTGCAGGCACCGGCCGTCATACAGGCCCTCGATGCCGACGTCTTCGACCCGGCCCAGGCCCTGGGACCGCGCAGCGGCATGATCGGCCTCGGCGACCTGTCCAGCGATTGGTGCTTGTCCGCACCCAACTGGCACGGCAACCAGCTGTGGGCCACCTGCGCCGACAACACGTTCATGACCCTGCAACTCGACCCCGCTGTCTACACCCCGCCCGCCGATCAGCTCTCCACCTCCGGCTCATGACCGGCCGCCGGCTGAACCCCGCCGCTGTTGCTGCGGCCGGCTGCGCTATCTCGTTACTGCTGGTACTCGGCGCTGCCGGGCGCCCGCTGCTCATCGCCGATCCCACCGCCGGGTCGCCGTTCACCGCGGCCGATATCGGATTTCTGCAAGACATGACCACTCACCATCAGCAAGCCGTGCTCATGGTCTCCCGCCTACCCGCCGACACCGACCCCGTCGTGCGCACGTTGGCCCTCCGGATAGACCAGACCCAACGCCACGAGATCGGCACCATGACCGGCTGGCTCACTCTCGCCGACCGGACCACCACCAATCCCGCCCCGATGGCCTGGATGCGCCGGGACCACCAGCATTCCGACACCGGCGAGCAGATGAGCCATGCCGCGACCATGCCCGGCATGGCCACTTTCGCCGAACTCGACGCTATCGGCACGGCGCCCGATCCCGAGGCCGTGTTCCTGAACCTGATGCAACGGCACCACTACGGTGGCATTCTGATGGCACAGGCCGCTCAGCAGCAACTATCCGATGGGCCGGTAACCAGGCTCGCCCGCGAAATCCTCGTCGAACAAAGCAGCGAGATCGGCACCATCGGGCTCATGCTTACTCGCCCTCGGCCCTGAATGCGGCAACCGCGAGCACCGGGTCGCTACAGCCTCGCGACGACTCGGGACCTCTTCAGGCCCTGCCCCGAGGTCCAGCCCCATTGCGCAGCGGGCGTCTCGAGCGTCGATCACCAGGTACCGATATCCATGTCGTCGCCTGTTCGGTGGGGTCAACCAACTCGGGGAGCATCGCGGCAGTCACTTCATTAAGAAACCATTGAGCTTGCCTAGCCGACCATTTGGTCTGTAGGGTGGAGGTATGGCGACCTCTCATGTCACTGGTCCCAGCTCGTCGCGCCGGTGGGCAGGGCTCGGGATACTCACGCTTGCGGTGCTGCTGCTCGCGATTGACGGCACAGTGCTTGCGCTGGCGATTCCCGCGCTGACCGCTGACCTCGAACCGTCGTCGACGCAGATCCTGTGGATCGGTGACATCTATGCGTTCGCTCTGGCTGGGCTGCTCGTGGTGATGGGGAACCTGGCCGATCGGCTCGGGCGCAAGCGGCTGTTGATGATCGGTTCGATCGGGTTCGGCCTCTCTTCCCTGGCTGCGGCATTCGCGCCGACCCCGGAGCTGCTCATCGTGGCGCGTACGGTGCTGGGGATCAGCGGGGCGACGATCATGCCGTCGACTCTTGCGATCGTGCGTGATCTGTTCCCGGATGCGCGTGAGCGGACTCGTGCCGTGGCTGTCTGGGCTGCCGGTGCGACCGCGGGGGCGGCGATCGGGCCGGTCGTCGGCGGAATGCTTCTGCAACATTTCCACTGGGGGAGCGTTTTCCTCATCAACGTGCCGATCATGCTCATTGTCGTTATCGGTGGCACGGCGCTGCTTCCCGAGTCGCGCGATCCGGGCAAGGGCAGGATCGATGTACTGTCCGCGGTGCTGTCGTTCGTCGCGATCGTGCCCATCGTCTACGCGGTCAAGCATCTCGTCGCCGAGGGCTTCGATGTGACCGTCGTGGGCGGGATCGTCGTGGGCGTCGCCGCGGGCTGGTGGTTCATCGTGCGGCAGAGGCGCGTGACGACGCCGTTGATCGATGTGGCGCTGTTCCGCAGGCCTGCGTTCAGCGGGGCGGTTGTCGCGGATACGGTGACGATCTTCGGGTTCGTCGGGTTGCTGTTCTTCTTCTCCCAGTATCTGCAGCTCGTCCGTGGCCTCAGTCCTTTGGGGGCGGGTCTGGTCGAACTCTCGGCGTCGGTGGCCTCGGTGATCGTGATCGCCCTGGCGGGAGCGGCGGTGGCCTGGTTGGGGCGCGGGCGTGCGATCGGTGCGGGGCTCGCTCTGGCCGCGATCGGGCTGGTCGTGCTCGCCGTTGCCGAGGGGGCGGCTCATCTGGTGTGGATCGTCGTCGCGTTCGCGGTCATCGGGTTCGGCACCGGGTTGTCGATGGCGCTCAATACCGATGCGATCGTGTCTGCGGCACCGCCGAATCGTGCCGGTGCCGCATCGTCGGTCGCCGAAACGGCCTATGAACTGGGGGCCGCTCTCGGTATCGCTGTGCTGGGATCGCTGCAGAACGTCTTCTACCGCGCGCACCTCCCGGCGATCGGCGACGCCGGCACGCGAGCGGTGATCGAGGATTCGTTGG
>NZ_BDBV01000132.1 GCF_001613165.1 Nocardia mexicana NBRC 108244 | reverse complement strand
CTTCGCCACCATGCGAGCGATCGAGACTGTGGACGACGTGATGACCCTGCTGGCCGACTGCGCGGACGTCTGGGACATGCCCGACCGCACCGGCGACCCCGTCGACATCCTCGATCACGACCGCCAATGCGCCGAACTGCTGCGCCGCGACCACCCGGACGACGAGGAACTACAGGTCGCGGGACTGCTGCACAATATCGGCCACACACTCGTACCGGGCGACGACGCCGGACACGGGCGGCACGGCGCCGCGGCGGTGCGCCCGCTGCTCGGCCCCCGCGTCGCCCGGCTGGTGGAGCTGCACGTGGTCGCGAAACGCTATCTGGCCGCGACGGATTCGGCGCATGCGGAGAATCTGTCGGCCTCCAGTAAACGCACATTGGTCGCCCAGGGCGGCCCGATGACCGCCGCCGAACTCGCCGCCTTCGAGGCCGATCCGGACTTCGCCGCGGCCCTCGCCCTGCGCCGGGCCGACGACGCCGGGAAGGTGGTCGGGCTGCGGGTCGAGCCCGTGGAAAGCTGGCGGCCGGTCATCGCCCGCGTCGCCGCAGCGCAACTCGCCCCGGCGCAGCAGGGGACATGCTGATCACGGTTGGACGAAATCGCCTGGGAGCGTGCGCTATCCGGCGAAGTAGTACAGCTCGAAGCCCACGGCCCGCTCGGCGTCGAACCCCTCCTGCGGCGCGGTCGTCATCTCGATGACGGCGCGGGCCTGGTCGGCGACCGGTTCGGGACTCAGCGCCGACAGGTAACGGTCATGGGCGGCAAGGGATTCCACCGCCACCTCGACCGTGTCGGTGACGTCGACGGCATGCGTGGCGCCGGGCCCGAGCACCGCGGCCCAGCGCGGCGACCAGATCGGCAGATCGGCCAGTTCGGGGAAGATCCACTCGTTGCCCGCGTCGGAGACCGCGTCCAGGCCCGCACGCCCCACCGCGCGGTGGTCGGCGCTGTTGGCGAAGCCGGAACCCCACGCGTCGCCGAAGTAGGACAGCACCACCAGTTCGGGCCGGTGCCGCCGGATCGCCGCGGCCAGATCCCGCCGCAGCGCCAGCGATACCTCGATGCGGCCGTCGGGGTAGCCCAGGAACTCCACCTCCGACACCCCGACCACCTTCGCCGAGGCGATCTCCTCCGCCTCGCGCAGCGGTCCGGATTCCGCTGGCGGCAGCCCGGCGATCCCGGCCTCCCCGCTGGTGACCAGGACATACCGAATGTCCTTGCCCTGCCTGGTCCACCGCGCGACGGCCGCCGCCGCACCGTATTCGATGTCGTCGGGGTGCGCGACGATCACCAGGCCGCGCTGCCAGTCCTCGGGAAGCTGCTCCATACCGCCATTCAAACAGTCCGCGGCACCCCGGCACCATGCGCGCGGGCCGCCCGGTCTCTCGACCGGGCGGCCCGCGTATCCCTGGCACAGGGACGTCTACATCTTGTTCACCGTCGACTTGTTCGACCCCGACACCGCCTTGTACAGCAGGTACAGCCCGAACACCACGGCGCTGATCATCAGGATCGGGAACAGCGCCTTGAGCAGCCAGCCGACCACCATCAGCGCCAGCCACACGAGCGCGACGACGCCCAGGATCTTCCAGAACATGTCCACTTCCTCCCGAAGGTTTCCGAACCGCGGTCAGCGCGACCCGACCCCTCCATACTGACCCAACCCCACCCCAAAATCACCAGGTCACACCCGATATCGGGGAAAGATCAGGGGTTACCCGGAGGCGGGGTGCGCTTGACCTGGAGTTAGCTCCAAGTCATAGCATCCAGGCAACGCCCGGGGACCGGTACGCAGACACGACGAGATAGGAACCGCCTTGCCACGCATTGCCACCGCGGACGCGGTCGAACGCGCCGAACTGCTGGAATTCCTGCGCACGCGCCATCGCGGGGTTCTGGTGACCACCCGCAGCGATGGTCGGCCGCAGCTGTCGCCGGTGACCTGCGGCATTGATCCCGAAGGGCGGCTCGTGGTGGCGACGTATCCGGCTCGCGCCAAAGTCCGCAATGCGCGGCGTGATCCGCAGGTATCGATCTGCGTTCTGTCCGACGACTGGAACGGGCCCTACGTGCAGGTCGACGGGCGCGCCGAGGTGCTGGATATGCCGGAGGCCCTGGACGGCCTGGTCGAGTACTTCCGCGGCATCTCCGGCGAGCATCCGGACTGGGCCGAATATCGCGAAGCCATGGCACGCCAGAACAAGTCGCTGTTGCGCATCGACATCGAACGCTGGGGACCCGTCGCCACCGGAGGGTTCCCGCCCGAACTCGCGGACTGATCGCCCGCAGACCGTGTCGTGGCGTCCGGTCGGCGGCGAACCCGAGCAACTGCCGCCCGGCGAGTAGCCTCGAGGCGTGGAAGATCGAAAAGGTATGACACCGCGTAACTTCCGGTTCGGCGTGGGCTTCGGCGGCGCCGGCACCCGCGCCGAATGGCGGGACCGGGCACGGCAGGCCGAGGATCTGGGCTACGACGTGATCCAGATCGCCGACCATCTCGGGATGACCTCCCCCTTCCCCACGGCGATCACCATGGCCGAGGCGACGGACCGCCTGCGGGTCGGCACCATGGTGCTCAATGCCGGTTTCTACCGGCCCGCGCTGCTGGCGCGTGACGTCGCCACCACCGACCTGCTGACCGAAGGGCGGTTCGAGTTCGGCCTGGGCGCCGGGCCGGATTTCGCCAAGCCCGAATTCGAGGCCGCCGGACTGCCGTTCCCCAGCGGTCGGCAGCGCATCGACTACCTGGCCCAGACCATCACCGATATCCGCGACCTGTTCGCGAAAGAACATGAGCCACCGGTCGGTCGGCAGATACCGCTGCTGGTGGCCGGGCGCGGTGACCGCCTGGTGCGAACGGCCGCCGAACACGCCGACATCGTGTCGCTGGCCGGGGTGCCCGTCGGCCCCGATATCGACTCCGAGGAGGCGGGCACCGCCGCGCTCGCCCGCCGCGTCGAATTCGTCCGCACCGCCGCCGGGGAGCGTTTCGCGGATATCGAACTCGGACTGATGCTGCAGGCCGTCGACGTGCAGGGTCACGAAGCCGACCTGACGCTCCCCCGCATGTTCAATCCGGACCTGTCCGAGGCGCAACTGCGCTACCTGCCGGGTGTGGTGCACGGTTCCGCCGCCGGCATCGCCGACACCCTGCGGCACTACCGCGACGAGTTCTCCATTACCTATTTCACGGTCTCCGGAGACCACCTGACCGCCATGGCCGAGGTGATCGAACAGCTGCGATGACGCATGGTGACAGTCCCGAATGTCGTTGAAATACGGGACTGTTCACAGTTGCGCTCGCCCCGGCTCAGGCGAAGAGTGGATGCCGTCTGCCCGTGTTATCGAAGGACCAGGACATGCCACACGTCGCCTTCCCCATCCTCGGCTCGGTATCGATCTGCCTGAACATCCCGCTGGGACCGGTAAGCATCAGCATCTGTATCTAGCGGGAACTTCCGGCCGCCGCCACGGCGCACCATGCAGCAAGGGTGCGCCGCGGCGTTCGGCAATGCCGTCCGGTCGTCGGCAGACCGGCTGTGGTGCGCGAATCAGGAAGCGGGCGTGGACTTGACGTCGTAGCCGCCGGGACCGTCCGTCGACACGGTGTAATCGGAAACATCTCCGCAGGTGTAAATTCCCGAACCGGGTTTGTTGCCCGCGGTGTGGGATTCTGGTTCGAACGCAATGGGTTTGCCGTCGGCGGTCACATTCGAGTACGAAACCTGCACTGCGGGAATATCGCCGCAGGATTCGATACCCTTGAACCTTTCGATGAAGGCATTGGCGCTGTCGTTGAACTTCGTGAAACTCGACGGGAGTCGCCAGGCGCCGATGGTGCGGGTATTTCCCGTGGATTCGTCGGTGATCGTTCCGGTGTAGGAGATGCCCTCGGCGTCCTTGCTCCGCTTTGCCGCGATCGTGTATTTGCGGCCCTTCGCATACTCCAGATCATCGATGGCACACGTGACGCCCTTGCCGCTGTCGGCACCCGATTTGCAGTTGTCGTGCAGCGGTGTGGCACCCGGCCCGAAGTAGGAGAACCGGACACCGGCCTTCCCGGTCGTGTGCGGCTGGATCCCGGAGTAGAACCCGGTGCCGTCGGGTCCGTACAGGTAATGCGCGTAGTAGATGTTGTCGGTCTGCACGTCGGTGTCGACCTGCACCGTGTATCGGTACTCGCCGAAATCGCCGGGTACGTCGTGCGAGGTATTGATGAAATGCTGCGGCGGGGAGGCGGGAATCGAGGCCGGGCCGTCGGCGGCGTGCGCGGCGACGGGGAGGGAAACCAACGCGGAGCCCAGGAGCGCCGCGGCGCCTACCACTTTCAGCACCGGGAACTTCATGACCAGCCTCTCGATTTGCGACGAGCTTGCGGCGCACACACTAGCGCGCCGGAGGAGCGCGTGTATGTCACACCGGTAAGACCGGCAACAATTGGCTCAATTGCGCCGATGTCACCGAATCCTGGCCGATACTTCCGCTTCTGAACCTCTGACCAGCGCAGCTTTCATAAAGCGTGCAGTGCAGATCACGGTGTGATATCTGTTGTGTCGCTAGCGAATAACGGGGTCCCGATCGAATTACCTTGATGAGGAAGGAAATACAACGTGTCCGCCCCAACTTCGCCGTCACCACGGCGGCGGGCCGCCCGTGCCCCGCACGGCAATCGGCTCCCCCGCACCGTGCGCACCCTTGCCGCCTCGCTGGCAGTCACCGGTGCGCTGGCCGGATTCAGCGCCACGGTATCCGCCGCCCCCACCACGACTCCCGCGCCTTCGGGAACCGCTACACCCGCGCCTTCGGGTACGGGTTCACCGACCACCACGCAAGCGCCGTCCGGGACGGGAACGCCCACAGCCACTTCGGCTCCGTCCGGTACCGGAACCCCGGCACCCGCACCGTCCGGCACGAATACGCCCGGAGCCAGCGGCTCTCCCGGCACCTCCGAGTCGGCGAGTCCGGCACCGAGCACCTCGGGCAGCGCCGCACCGAGCACCCCCGAAGCACCGGCGGCAGGCTCCAGTGGCACAACGACATTCGCGCCCTATGTCGACACGTCGCTGACCCCGGCCTTCGACCTCGTCGCCGATGCGCAGGCGACCGGCGCCAAGGAGTACAACCTCGCCTTCATCACCGACGGCGGATCCTGCACGCCGAAGTGGGGCGGCACCACCGACCTCGGTGGCAATGCCACCGCCAACCAGATCGAGGATCTGCGCAAGGCCGGGGGCGATGTGCGCATCTCCTTCGGCGGCCAGGCCGGTAGCGAGCTGGCCACCACGTGCTCGTCGGCCGAGGCCGTCGCGGACGCCTACGGCAAGGTGGTCGACCAGTTCAAGGCCACCAAGATCGATCTCGATATCGAAGGTGGCGCGCTGCCGGATACCGCCGCCAACACCCGCCGGGCCCAGGCCGTGGCCAAGCTGCAGCAGAGCCACCCCGGGCTGAAGGTCTCGTTCACGCTGCCGGTCATGCCCGAGGGTCTGACCCAGCCGGGTGTCGACCTGCTCGCCGACGCGAAGAAGAACGGGGTCGATATCGAGGCAGTCAACATCATGGCCATGGACTACGGTCCGTCCTACACCGGCGATATGGGCAAGTACGCCACCGACGCCGCCACCGCCACCCAGGCCCAGGTGGCCAAGGCCCTGGGCGTCTCCGATGCCTGGAACAAGATCGCGCTCACCCCGATGATCGGCGTCAACGACGTTGCCGGTGAGACGTTCTCGCTCGACGACGCCGCCGAGGTGGCCGCCTTCGCCAAGTCCAAGGGCCTGGCGTGGCTGTCGATGTGGTCGGCCACCCGCGACAAGCAGTGCGCGGACGGCGGGACCTCGGCACAGCCCACCTGTTCGGGTGTGTCCCAGTCCGAGCACGCGTTCGCCGAGAGTCTGAGCCAGGGCCTGGACTGACCACCGGCACATTCGGTGACACGATTCCGGACCCTGTGGGCCCGACCTGAGGGGCGGGCCCACAGGGGCGTGTCCGCCGATTCCGTTGTGCCGTCTCCCGAGCACCCTCGCGGGCGGTGGTGAATTCTCGGGAAGATCCGTAAGGGCCGGGTGGATTCGAAATCGGCGGGCCTACTGTGTCATTCGCCGCGGCATACCAGATATCCCAAGTGACACAGGAAGTTCCCGCATGAAGAACAGCACAGGCCGGAAAGCGGTTGCCGTCGCCGCACTCGTCGGATCCGCCGCTCTGGCATCGCTCGTCGGGGCGGGTGTGTCGAACGCCGACACCCCGCTCGCCTCGATCACCAGCAGCGGCAGCTCGGCCTCCGGGGAAAAGGACGCCACCGCGCCCATCACCAG
>NZ_BDBV01000131.1 GCF_001613165.1 Nocardia mexicana NBRC 108244 | reverse complement strand
CCGGCGAGAAAGACGCCAGCGCGCCGATCAACAGCAGCGGCAGCTCCGCCTCCGGCGACAAGGACGCCAGCGCGCCCATCACCAGCAGCGGCAGCTCCGCCTCCGGCGAGAAAGACGCCGGTGGCGCACTGCAGCAGATCGTGGCGCAGATACAGAACGCGTTCTGACCCAACGCATTTCGGTAGTCCATACCAGTCGAGGTCTCGGCTCGGCGCCGTGCGGACGGAGACTACCGCCGCACGGTGCCCCGCTCAACCGACCACGTCCAGCGAACGCTGTCTGCGCGCATGGAGAACCGTGCATGCGCGGGGAACCCGGTAGGCCAACGACCAACATCGCGATCAATCGCGCTGGTAAGAATGGCGGCTCGATCGCCCCACCGGTACGCCCTGACTCACCCTGCCAGTGCGACCGAGACCGGTGCCGCCGAGACTCCGGCGCACCGCCCCACCACAACACGCGGGGGCCGCCCCACCACGACACGCACCTACCGGTCGGCAGAGCCTCCGTTCGCGCACCCCGTACTCGTTCGTGCACCCCGTGCAGCGGCTAAAAGGGTGTGCAGGAACGGATAAAGGGTGCGCGAAGCGGTTGTCTGCCGACCGGTAGGGTGCGCTGGGTGCGATGGGGAGGGGCGGGTCAGCGTTGGTCGGCGAGGTCGGTGAGGGCCTGGGCCCAGCCGTCGAGACGGTCGGCGGCGTCGCGGAGTTCGACCATCGCCCAGCCGAGGTCGTCGGGCAGGGCGGGGCTTTCGGGGACGGCGAGGACACGGCTCGCGGAGGCGACCAGCTTTTCGTAGTCGACGACACCGGTCTCGAGCCGGGCCGTTGCGGCGCGGACATGGTCGGCCAGGACCGGGCCGGAGATCGAATTCACCTGTCCGACAACGCCGGCCGCCTTCTCCATGGCTGCCACGTCGGCGGCCAGCGCGTGCAGCGCGGCGGCGCCGGAACCGGCCGTTTCGATGGTGTCGGCCAGGTCTTCCTCGGGCAGCCTGCCGCCGCGTGCGATCTGCTGCGCCAGCGTGTGCAGCGCTCGCTCGGCGCGCACCAGCCTGGCGATCGGCGCGCGGGCCGACGATCGGATCGGCGGGAGCTTGCGGGGGACGAACGCGGCCTGCGGCAACGGGTTTCGCCGCAGCTCGATATAGCGCTTGGTGGTGACGGCGGCGCCGGTCACCAGCGCCGCGGCGCCGCTCCCGACGACGATGACGGCCCACACCGGAGCCGAGATGACCACCAGCCCGGCGGTTCCCAGCGCGGTGATACCCGATGCGGCCCCGAGCCGCAGGCTCCGCCGACGCACTCGCCGACGCCGCCGCAACTCCCGCTCGCGCGGATCGGCCCACTTACGCACCGTGTGCAGCGCGTGCTCCCCCACCTCCCGCAACGCATCCGGCAACCGCCGCGCCTGATCGATCTGCTCATCCTCGACCCCGGACTGCGCCAGCACATCCCGCACGAACCGCCCGGCCCGCGGCCCCCGCCCAGCAGCACTCCCCCGCTCAGCGCCTTCACCACGCCCGGCCACGCCACCCCGCTCAGCTGTAGAGCCACGCTCTGCCGAAGCACCAGGCCCAGCCGAAGTAGCACGGCGCTCCGAACTACCACGCTCCGCCGCAGCACCACGCCGCTCCGAAGCGTCCTGCGCCGCCCCAGCACTGCGCCCCACCGAAGAATCACGCCCAACCGACGCGCCACGCTCTGCCGAAGTAGCACGCCGCTCCGAAGCGTCCCGCCCCGCCCCAGCACCGCGCCCCACCGAAGAATCACGCCCAACCGTGGGCGTGCGCTCTACCGAAGCGCCGCGCCCAACTGAAGCGTCTCGCCCCGCCGCAGCACCACGCTCTACCGACGTGCCGCGCTCTGCCGAAGCATCAAGCCCAGCTGAAGTAGCGCGCCCCACCGAACTGTCGCGCCCAACCGACATGCTGCGCTCTGCGAAAGCACCCCGACCGCCCGAATCAACGCGCCCGTCTGAGGCACCTCGCCCCGCCGGGGTATCACTCCCATCCGGCTTGCCACGCCCCGCTGTAGCGCCACGCTCTGCCGAAGAATCACGCCCAGCCGACGTGCCATGCTCTGCCGAAGCACCACGTCCAGCTGAAGTAGGGCGCCGCTCTGAAGTGTCTCGCTCCGCTTCGGCACTGCGCGCCTCCGAGGTGTTACTCCCGACCGGCGTGCCACGCCGGGCTGTAAAGCCACGTTTCGCCGAGCCGCGCCTGAGAAAAGTGCCGCGCGCGGAGGTTCGGCCCTCTTCTCGTTCGGGGCGCGGGCGCAGGGGTTCGGCTGGCCGCGCCGCCTCGGGAAAGGCGTGTTGCCCGCCGGGGATGCCACCCTCGGGTATGGGCGAAGCCGTTGCCGCGCCTTCGTCGTGTGTGGCGTCACCGCCCGGGCGCGTGGGCCGGTCAGCGGGGCGCGTGGGGTGCTGCGCGGAGTAGGCGCTCTCCGTGGGCGCCCAGCCGAAACGGTTCGTCGTGCTCGACGGGATACGTTCCGCTGCACCCGGATTCACCGTGTCGTGGCCCGGCGCCGCACCGAAACCGTAGGGGTGCGGCGCATCTCGCGATTCATCCGAGCGCCCACCCGCGGGTTCGCTGGGCGAGCGCCGAAACACCGAGGGGAACAACGACTTCCAGTCCGAACCTGCGTCGCGTTCGAGGACGGCATCGACGGTACGATCCCGTCCGCGCGATCGCCCACCGGACCTCTTGCGCTGCACACTGGCTCCCAGGAACCCGCCTGCTGGGGATGGGACAGATTCGCCCCGCCCCGACATCGAGACGACCTCGCCCTGCGACGAGATCTCCGGCTCGGCACCGGGACCGAGGAATCGGACAGTTTCGCCAGACGACGAGACCCCCGACCCGACACCAGCGCCGAGGAACGGAACACCCTCACCAGACGACGAGACCCCCGACCCGACACCAGGCCCGGGCGGTGAAACGGCCTCACCAGGCGACGAGATCCCCGGTTCGGCACCGGGACCGAGGGGTGGGACGGCCTCGCCAGGCGAAGGGATCCCCGACTCGGTAGAAGGGCGCAAGACTTCGGTGGAAGGCACCGGTGTCGCAGCATCGGAATCCGTCTGCCGGGCCGGCGGCGGGACCTCCGGCCCGGTATCAGGTTCGGACTCTCGTGACCTGCGGAGACGGAGGCGGGCACGGCCGACCGCGGGCTCGTTGCGGGCCCGCGATCTGCCCATCACACCAGTACCTTTCCAGCAGGCGACCGCTACTGCTGCGCGGTCTGACCCTTATCGATCTGCGGTTGCTGCGCGGCCGGGTTGGGGGTGGCCTGCGGCGCGGCCTCACCGGCGGGCAGGGCGTCGCCGCGCATGGACGCGCGGATCTGCTCCAGTCGGTTGTGACCGGCCATCTGCACGCTGGCCTGCTGGACCTCCATCATGCGGCCCTGCACCGAATTGCCCGCGAGTTCGGCGGCGCCGAGCGCATTGGCGTAGCGGCGCTCGATCTTCTCGCGCACCGCGTCCAGGCTCGGCGTGCTGCCGGGCGCGGACAGGGTGGAGTCCATCGACTGCAGCGACGCGGACACCTGCTCCTGCATCTTGGCCTGCTCGAGCTGGGACAGCAGCTTGGTGCGCTCGGCGACCTTCTGCTGCAGCGTCATCGCGTTCTGCTCGACCGCCTTCTTGGCCTGGGCGGCGGCCTGCAGCGACTGGTCGTGCAGCACCTTCAGGTCCTCGATGGACTGCTCGGCGGTGACCAGCTGCGCGGCGAACGCCTCGGCGGCGTTGGTGTACTGGATCGCCTTTTCCGAATCCCCGGCGGTCTGCGCCTGGTCGGCGAGCATGACCGCCTGCCGGGCGTTGGCGTTGAGCTTCTCCACCTCGTCCAGCTGGCGGTTCAGCTTCATCTCGAGCTGGCGCTGGTTGCCGATGACCGACGCCGCCTGCTGTGACAGGGCCTGATGCTGGCGCTGGGCTTCCTCGATAGCCTGCTGAATCTGGACCTTCGGATCCGCGTGCTCCTCGATCTTCGAGTCGAAGAGGGCCATGAGGTACTTCCAGGCCTTGACGAACGGATTAGCCATCGATTGATCCCGCCTCCATCTGATGCGCCGCGCTCCAACGCGACTGTAGTGCGCGACCGTCACGCACCCCGTTTGTCCCTATCCTCCACCGTGCGGCACCGGTATGGGAGAACCGGCCGGTACCGACGCCTATAGAGAATCTATCCGTTTCCGCTCCGTCGTACAGCGTTGCCGGCGCCGATCGATCTCGACGCCGGCAACAACCGGATCACTTCGCCTGTACCAGTACCAGCTTTTCCGCCCGGGGCGCCGGAATGACGATCCGGGTGTCCTCGGCGATCGCGCCCAGCGGCACGGCCGACGCGGACGCGACGGCGGTATCCGCGGGAGCGGCCACCGGCTCCGCGGCGGGCGCGGCCACCGGGGCCGGACCGTCGGCGCCGGCCATCGCCGCGCTCACGTCGAACAGCACCTGCGACAGCGGCAGGTCCAGGGCCTGGCAGATCGCGGCCAGCAGTTCGCTGGAGGCCTCCTTGCGGCCGCGCTCCACCTCGGACAGGTATCCGAGACTCACCCGCGCCGAGGTCGACACCTCGCGCAGCGTCCGGCTCTGGGCGATCCGAGCACGCCGCAGACTTTCCCCGATGGCCTCTCGCAGCAGCGTCATCTCGTTCTCCTCTACGTTCTCTTCCTCGCCGGACCGAGTGTCTGCAGTGACAACGTCACACGCCTCCCGGTTGGTTCCCGGACGTCCGCCGCCCAAGGCTGCGAACGAGCTCACATACGGCCGCGCGCACCGCATCCATCCTGATCGTCCACCGGTCGCCGGACAGTTTCAACCGCAACACCTCGGTACCCTCCGGTCCCGCCAGCCCGAGGAACACCGTGCCGACCGCGCGGCCGTCCTGCGGTTCGGGCCCGGCGACGCCGGTGAGCCCCAGCCCCCAGTCGGCCGCGCAGACCGTCCGCGCGCCGACGGCCAGCTGTTCGGCGGTGCTCGCGGCGACGGGACCGTCGGCGGTCAGTGTGTGTTCGCTCACGCCCGCCAGGGAGTGTTTGAGGTCGGTGGCGTAGACGACCAGGCCGCCGCGCAGCACCGAGCTGGCGCCGGGCACGCCCGCGATGGTCGCCGCCAGCAGCCCCGCCGTCAGCGACTCGGCCGTCGCCACGGTCAGGTCCGCCTGCTTCAGTGTTCGTACGAGGTCGGCGGCGGGTACGGCCGCGATGAGCGGATCACCGTTGGAGGGAAGCACTCAGGAACCCGGGCCGAACCGCAGCCGGGCCGCCTGCACCACGTAGTCCAGGCCGGTGATCACGGTCAGCGCCACCGCCACGTACATCAGCAGCAGGCCCGCGGTCTCGAACATCCCGGACAGCGGCAACACCATCACCGCGATGGCCAGCGACTGCACCAGCGTCTTCAGCTTGCCGCCGCGGCCGGCCGGGATCACGCCGCGCCGCACCACCGCCAGCCGCAGCAGCGTCACCCCGATCTCGCGGGCACAGATCACCAGCGTGATCCACCAGGCCAGGTCGCCCAGCATCGACAGCCCGATCAGCGCCGAACCGATCAGCGCCTTGTCGGCGATCGGGTCGGCCAGCTTGCCGAAGTCGGTGACCAGCCCGTATTTGCGGGCCAGTTGCCCGTCGATGCGGTCGGTGATGGCCGCGACGCCGAACAGGGCCGCGGCCACGATCCGCCAGCCGGTCTCGTGCCCGCCCGCGGCGAACAGCGCCAGCAGGAACAGCGGCACGATCAGGATCCGGGCCACGGTCAGGATATTGGCGATATTCATCAGCGGGACCGCCGACGGCTCCACGGTGCGGGCCGCGGCGGGCACCAGATTCGCCCGGGCCCGGCCGGTCTCCACCCAGACGTGGTCCATATCGTCGCTCTGCACGCTCACCGGCACCCCCACCCGGTCTGTGTCCAGCCCCGGACCCCTGACGGGTGGGGCGTGGAGGAGGGCGGGAAGTGCGGCACTCCACCAGACTATCGGTAACCCCGCCGACTACTGTGCACCCCATGACAACACGGGCACCCCACAGTGATTCGATCGGCGGCGCGCAAGCGGGCACCCCGGTCGTCCGCCGTGCCCGGACCTCGGACGTGCCCGACATCAAGGCCCTCGTCGACGCCTACGCCGGCAAGATCCTGCTGGAGAAGAACCTGGTGACGCTGTACGAGGCGGTGCAGGAGTTCTGGGTGGCGGAGGTGGACGGCCGCGTGGTCGGCTGCGGCGCCCTGCACGTGCTGTGGGCGGATCTGGGCGAGGTGCGCACCGTGGCGGTGCATCCCGGTGTCAAGGGCCGTGGCATCGGGCGGCTCATCGTCGACAAGCTGATCGAGATCGCGCGCGAACTGGAACTGGGCCGATTGTTCGTGCTCACCTTCGAGGTGGACTTCTTCGAGCGGCACGGTTTCGCGGAGATCGACGGCACCCCGGTGACGGCGGAGGTGTTCGCGGAGATGTGCCGCTCCTACGACACCGGTGTGGCCGAGTTCCTCGACCTCAGCTACGTCAAGCCCAATACCCTCGGCAATACTCGAATGCTGTTGACCCTGTAGACCTCGAGGGAGTCCCCGTGCCGATCTTCGCCGTCCACTACACCTATTCCGAGGCGACCGCCCCCGGGCGCGACGAGCACCGCCCCGAGCATCGGGCGTGGCTGTCCGGGCTGGTCGACCGCGGCGTGGTGCTGACGACGGGCCCGTATCCCGACGGCTCGGGCGCGCTGATCCTGTTCCGCGCCGACGATGCCGAGGCGATGGACAAGCTGCTGGCCGAGGACCCGTTCGCCCGGCAGGGTCTGATCGCGGACACGCGGTTCGTCGAGTGGCTGCCGGTGATGGGGGCGTTCGCCGGATAGTCGCCGACGCACGATATTTGCTGGCGGGTGCGGGCGGTGGCGTGTCACAGTCGCTCATCGTGACCGACTACCGCACCCTCAACCGCGCAAACTGGGACGACCGCGCGCCACTGCATGCCGCCTCGCCCGATTACGCCCTCGATCGCTTCCGCGGCGACCCGTCGTTCGTCAGCGATACCGTGCGGTTCGACCTGCCGCGGCTGGGCGATATCGACGGGCTGCGCGGCGTGCACCTGCAGTGCCATCTCGGTACCGACACGATCTCGCTGGCGCGGCTCGGCGCCACCATGACCGGACTGGACTTCTCCCCCGCCTCCGTGCACCACGCCCGAGAACTGGCCGAACAATCCGGCGCCGCAATCGATTTCGTCGAGGCCGACGTATACGACGCGGTCGCCGCGCTGGGTTCGGAACGCTTCGACCTGGTGTTCACCGGTATCGGCGCGCTGTGCTGGCTGCCGGATATCGAGCGCTGGGCACGCACGGTCGCCGGACTGCTGCGGCCCGGCGGGCGCCTGTTCCTGCGCGACGGCCACCCCTTCGCGCAGGCGCTGGACGAGACGCAGCTCCCGCAGCTGGCGATCGGCTACCCGTACTTCGAGACCGCGGAGCCCCAGGTGTACGAGGACGCCGCGACCTACGTCGACACCGACGGCGCGTTGACCCGAACCGTCACCCACCAGTGGAGTCACGGCATCGGCGAGATCGTCACGGCCGTGCTCGGGGCGGGTCTGACCGTCACCGGGCTCGAGGAACACGACAGCGCGCCGTGGCCGGTCCTGCCCGAGGGCATGGAGCGCGGCGACGACGGCGAGTGGCGGCTGATCGAGCATCGGGAACGGATGCCGTTCACGTTCACACTGCAGGCGCGCAAACCGGCGTGACCTGCCCCGGACTTTTGTCACCGGCGCAGGTTTCGCGATAGCTGGGAAGGGGTATTGAAACCCCTGGAACGGCCGCGGAATATTCGGTTTCCCACCGCAATTCACGGTGCTACCGTCGAAATACGAACTTCGGAACTACCGGAAAGGGGACAGCGATGATCGGGCATATCAACCAGCGCCGTTGGCTCTGTGGCGCCCGGCGGCAGTTCGCGCTACTTCCGGTATCCGGTCTCCGCTGGACGGACGTCCGCAACGGTCCCTGAGGTCTGTACGTACGGACCCACTCCAGGGCCGCTATCGGGCACTACGCCACGAAGCGGCCCTTTCTCATGCTTGCGGACGTAGCTCAACCGGAAGAGCAGCGATCTCCAAAGTCGTCGGCTGGGGGTTCGAGTCCCTCCGTCCGCGCTCCCTCGTAGCCCAATCGGAAGAGGCACCGGTTTTAGGTACCGGACAGTGCGAGTTCGAATCTCGCCGAGGGAACCAGCCTTTCCGGCCCGCGCAGCTCAACGACGAGTCGGGTGTCAATGGCGACACCCAGCGCGGGCCACGTGCCCGTGGCGCAACGGACAGCGCGCCTGACTACGAATCAGGAGGTTGGGGGTTCGAATCCTCTCGGGCACACCGGTTTTCGATGGCCACTGCGGGACATCGAGGCTACCGTCGATCCCCGAGTACGCGCTCTATGTCGGCCAGGTAGTCGAGCAGATCGGCTATGTCGGTCAGGGGTACGCCCGCGCCGGCCAGGGTGCGGACCCGGACCAGTCGGAGCAGTTCGGCCGGTCCGTATCGGCGGCGGCCGGAGCTGTCCCGGTCCGGCTCGTCGAGCAGGCCGTACTGGTGGTAGAGCCGCACAGTCGCCACCGTGGTCCCCGCGAACGCCGCCGCCCGGCCGATCGTGAACCCGGCGCTGCTCGGCCGCCCGAACCCTCCCGCGCCGGGCTCGGGTGCGGCCGGGCCGTCGATGTGGATCCTGCCGGTGCAGGTCGAGGTACTCATGTCGACCGCGCCCTACCCTGCTGTCCCGTCGTCCCGGGCTGCGCGGTCGATGGCGCTGGTCAGCTTGTCGCGTTCGCGGTTCATCCACGAATCGTCCTTGTAGTTCCCCGCGAACGTCTCGATGAATTCCACGGGATCCTCCCCGACGACGACGCGGATCGGGGTGCCGTCCGTCGCGCTCTGCTCGAACAGGTCGACAAGGTCCTCGTACATCGACATATTGCCCGCGGACCCGAAAATCATCAGGTACCGCTCGCACGCCTCGATCGCCGCGCGATAGGCCGGGGGGAGCTGTTTCGCGCGGGCCTTGTACTGGCGCCAGCGCCGCTTCTCGCCGAGATCGCCGATCACCTTCGTGATGAACATGGTCATCTGCCTCCTTCATGGAGCTGTTCGAGCCGTTCGGAGAGAAAGCCCCAGTTCTTCCAGAACTCGTCCAGATATTCGCGTCCCTGCGCGTTGAGCGAGTACACCTTGCGCGGCGGCCCCTTCTCCGACGGAACCTTCTCGACGTCCACCAGGCCTCGCTTCTCGACCCGGACGAGCAGGGCGTATACGGTGCCCTCGGCGATGTCGTCGAACCCCTGCTCCCGCAGCCAGGCCGTGATCTCGTACCCGTACGCCGACCGCGCCGCCAGAATCGCGAGGACGATCCCCTCGAGCGTGCCTTTGAGCATCTCCGTTATCTGCTTGCCCACGGACCACCTCCTCGTACTACTCAATGCCGCTTACTACCAGTAGATAGTATCAATGAATACCGGCGACGCAAAACTCCGGCGCGGCGAGACATCTCGAACCTGGCGTCGAACCACGCGCAGCCGTTAGGATGCGGGGAACCTATACAACTAGTTGCATATGCGAGGTTGGGATGCATCCACTCCGACAGGCCGTCGAATCGCACGACCCGGCGGCCATCGAGGCGCTACTGGCCGATGATGTCGTGTTCACCAGCCCGGTGGCGTTCAAGCCGTATCCGGGGAAGGCGATCACCGCGGCGATCATCCGCGGCGTGATGCGGGTGTTCGAGGACTTCCGCTACGTCCGGGAGATCGTGGATACCAACGGGCGCGATGCCGCGCTCGTTTTCGAGGCCACCGTCGCCGGAAAGCAGCTCAGCGGTTGCGATTTCGTGCACCTCGACGATGCGGGCAAGATCGACAGCCTGACGGTCATGGTCCGCCCGCTCTCGGCGGCGACCGCGCTCGCCGAGGCGATGGGCGCCCAGTTCGACCGCATCCAGCGGGAGGCCACCGAACAGCTGCAGGCCGAGGCGGCGGGCGCGTAGGGCAACGGCACGCGACTCGACCACCTGAGCTTCGCCCGCGAACGTCCGCACGCCTAGCCTGGGTTCGTGCGGTTGGACGAACAGGAGGCGCTGCGGCGGTTTCGCGCGGCACGGGTCGCGCGGCTCGCGACGGTGAGCGACAGCGGGCAGCCCCATCTGGTCCCGGTCACCTTCGCGACGGCGCCGGACGGATCGGAGGTCGTGATCGCGGTGGATCACAAGCCGAAGACCACCACGAACCTGCGCCGACTGCGCAATATCGCGGCCGACGACCGGGTGTCCGTCCTGGCCGACCGCTACGACGAGGACTGGACCCAGCTGTGGTGGGTTCGCCTCGACGGCACCGCGCGCGTCCTCACCACCGACGCCGACCGCAGCGAGCCCGTGGCCTGGCTGACCGCCAAATACCCGCAGTATCAAAGCAACTCACCGCAGGGTCCGGTGATTCGAATAACGGTCGGCACGGTCTCCGGCTGGTCCTACAGCGACTGACTCCCACACTCACGAATCCGAGTCACCGTCAGGCGGGTTTCGCTCGGCGAGAAACTCCTTGGCGGCGTCGAGGATTCGTTCCGAGAGTTCGTTGCCCGCGCTCGCCCGGGACAGCATCAGCGCACCGGCCATGACCGAGAGTTCGACCAGCACATCGCGTTCGGCCGGGTGCCCGCCGAAGTCGGCGAGTCGGTCGATCATGGTGCGGATGCCGTCGAGGTAGGCCTCGCGCAGCGGGCCGCCGGGATCGGCGCGCGCCACGTCCGCGGCCGTCGCCGCGATGCCGCACCCCCGTCCGGCCGCGTCGCGGTGCGCGACCGAGAGGTACCGCTCGATGAACGCGCGCCGCGCCGCCGGGCCGTCGGGGCTGTCCGCGCGAATCCGGTCCATCTCGTCGATCTTCTCGGCGTACGCGGCCGCGCACGCCTGCACCAGCAGGTCCTCCTTCGAGCGGAAATGCCGATAGAAGCCGCCGTGGGTCAGTCCGGCGGCGGCCATCACCTCGGGCACGGTCACCGCATGGGCCCCGCGTTCGCGCACCTGCGCCGCGGCCGCGTCGACGATCTCCCTGCGGTGCGATTCCGCCTGCGCCCGGGATGCTCTCGGCACCTGCACTCCTTCCGTCTCCACCCGCCCTCGATGACGCGCTCGGCACATACAGTCTTGCGCATCCGTATAGATGATGAGCATAATCTAAAAATGATCAGAATCGAAGGCACGGTCGCACTGGTGACCGGCGGCCGGCGCGGCCTCGGACGCGCATTCGTCGACGAGCTACTGCGCCGCGGCGCCACCAAGGTCTACGCGACCGCCCGCCGACCGGAACCCGGCGCGGACCCACGCGTGGAACCGCTCACCCTGGATGTCACCGATCCCGATTCCGTTGCGGCCGCGGCGGTTCGGGCGCACGACGTCGACATCGTCGTCAACAATGCGGGCGTACTCCTCCCGGCGCCGCTACTGAAGGCCGAAATGGACGATGTGGTAGCGACTTTCGACACGAACGTCTTCGGACCGCTGCGCGTGGCCCAGGCGTTCGCGCCCGTCCTGGCGGCCAACGGCGGCGGCGCCCTGGTCGACATTCACTCCGTGCTGTCGTGGGGCGCGGGCGCGGCGGCCTACGGCGCGTCCAAGGCCGCGTTCTGGTCGCTCACCAATTCGCTCCGGCTCGAGCTGGCCGCCCAGCGCACCCAGGTGGTCGGGGTCCATCTCGGCTTCGCCGACACCGACATGGTCGAGCGGCTCACGGTCGACAAGATCGATCCGAAACAGGTGGCGGCGGCGGTGTTCGACGGCGTGGAGCGCGGCGACCACGAGGTCCTCGTCGACGACGTGACCAGACAGGTGAAGGCGGCGCTGTCCGGTCCGGTCGAGGGCCTCACGGTACCGATCGGCCGCTGACCCCCACCCTCCCCGAAAGGACGCATCCATGCCGCTGTGGCACGTCTACCATCCCGCGAATACCTACTCCGACAAGGACAAACGAGACTTCGCCAAGGACATCACGGACCTCTACACCGGTTTCGGCCTGCCGGAGTTCTACGTCGTCGTGCTGTTCACCGAAGTCGAGGAGTCGGCGTTCTTCGTCGGCGGGCGCCCGGCGGGTGACACCGTGCGGATCGTCGTCGAGCACCTCGCCCGGCACCTGGACGATCCGGATCTGCGCAGGCGATCGACCGAGCGGCTCAACGCGATCATGGAGCCCTACACCCGGGATCGCGGACTGCACTGGGAGTTCCATACCTACGAGTCCCCGCGGGATCTGTGGATGATCGCCGGTCTGTTTCCGCCGGGCCCCGGTACCGACGCCGAAAAGGCCTGGGCACAGGCAAACAAGCCCTTCCCCTACTGATATCCGGGGCCCGCAAGCGGGTTGTGACTGCGTGCTGGTAGGCGAGCTGTTCGAGAGAACAGCGGAAGTGTCGGCTACGTCAGCCGATCACGGCGTTCATGATGGTCCCGGCGCTGGTGGCGATGACACCGCCGATCATGGCGCCCGCCACCATCTTCGGGGCCCGCGAGCCGCCGCCGGTCCATTTCTCCCACGCGAACAGGCCGCCGGCGTAGGTGATGCCGAGGACACCGGCCAGGAGGACGAACCAGGTGAAGTAGCGCACCAGCTTCATCAGTTTGTCCGCAGCCGGAGGGGTTTCGGGGGTGGGGTTGCCGACCTGGGCGAGGATCGTGTCGTGAACAGCCGCGAGAATCATGGAGTGCTCTTTCCCAATCGGTGAACCAGCTCGTAACTACCGCGAAATCAATGGTGCCAGAAGAAGTTTGGTGAGCGCATCCTCTCGCGGGAATCGGCCATCGAGTACCGACCGCTCCGGAACCGCCTGGCAGACATACAGCGGTTCAGCCGATCAGTTCGCCGGTGCCGGCGTCGATGAAATCGGGCAGGTCACCGGGGTTTCGGGAGATGATCAGGGTGCGGCCGTCGCGTGCGGAGCGCGGTCATCGGTCCGGAGATTGTCGGCGTCGACGGTGTGCGCACTACCCCCTCGGACCGGCCCGAACAGGGCCGGTCCCCTGGCGAGCGATCAGGCCGCGCTGCCGCTGAGGGCGCCCATCATCGAGGTGAAGATGTTCGCGACCACTACCAACAAGTCCATGTGTATGCCTAACCTTTCGATCCGGATTGGAAGCCGCAAGCATGGTCGACCGATGTGACCGGAAGGTTATGGGGCGGTGAAACCCCGGGCGGATGTCACTGATGCGCCGCTCACTCCGCCATCGCGGGCGACGGCGCCGCCTGCACGGTCGGGATCTTCGGCAGAGCGTAGGGATAGCGCGCCGCGAGCCAGCCGAGCAGTTCCTCGCGGACCGCGCAGCGCAGCGTCCACACATCGTCGGCGTTGCGGGCCGACATGGATGCCCGGACCACGATGCTGGTGGGGGTGCTGTCGGTGACCAGCAGGTTCCAGTCGCGGCCGTCCCAGTCCTCCCGCTCACGCAGGTAGTCGTGCAGATGGTCGCGCAGCTCCGGCACCGGGGTGCTGTGATCCAGGTACAGGAACACCGTCCCCGTGATCTGCGGCCCGCCGCGCGACCAGTTCTCGTACGGCTTGCTGTTGAAGTACGAGACCGGCATGGTCAGGCGGCGGTCGTCCCAGATGCGCACGGTGAGGAAGGACAGCGTGATCTCCTCGACCGTCCCCCACTCCCCCTCGACCACGACCGTGTCGCCGATCTTGACCGAGTCACCGAACGCGATCTGCAGCCCGGCCATGAGGTTGCCGAGCGTCGACTGCGCCGCCACACCGGCGATGATGCCGATGACGCCCGCGGACGCCAGCAGCGACGTGCCCAGCGTGCGCAGGTTCGGGAACAGCAGCAGCATCGCCACCGCGGCGGTCACCACCGCCAGGATCCCGGTCACGATCCGGCGGACCAGGGTCAACTGGGTGCGCAGCCGCCGCACCCGCGCGATATCGGCGGCGCGGCGGGAGTACTTGTCGAGCGTGTTCTCGGCGACGGCGTCGACGGCGCGCACGGTGAGCCAGGCGGCCGCCATGATCGCCACGGTCGCCAGGATGTTGCGGATCACCGCGTCCTGGCGCAGTTCCAGATGCGCCAAGGGGTAGGTGATCTGCAATCCGGCCGACGCCAGCAGGATCTGCAGCGGGGTCTGCACCCGGCGCAGCAGGGTGAACAGCCGGGTGCCCGGGTGCCTGTCCGCGCTGTAGCGCAGCAGCCGGTCGACCAGCAGGCCGACGGCCACGGTGACCGCGAGTGTGCCGCCGAAGACGATGAGCGGCCGTAATACCTCCTCCAAGACGTCCAACTCCTTGCCACGCGTGAATTCAGGTGCCTTCTCGCGACGATACATATCGATAGCGGTATGTATGCAAGGTGAAATGGCGCTCAGCGTGCTCACCGCATGTGGCGGCGTTACTCGTCGGCGTTCGACTCCGCTTCGGGGTCTCCCCCACCCCGGATCGTGTACAGCAACCCCTCCAGCTCGTCGGGTTTGATCAGCACGTCGCGGGCCTTGGAACCCTCGCTGGGGCCGACCACGTTGCGGGTCTCCATGAGGTCCATCAGGCGGCCCGCCTTGGCGAAGCCGACGCGCAGCTTGCGCTGCAGCATGGAGGTGGAGCCGAACTGTGAGGTCACCACCAGCTCCACGGCCTGCACGAACAGGTCCAGATCGTCGCCGATATCCGGGTCGACGTCCTTCTTCTCGCCCGCCTTGGCGGCGGTGACGCCCTCCTGGTATTCGGGTTCGGCCTGGTTCTTGGTGAACTCGACGACGCCGTGGATCTCCTCGTCGGAGATGAACGCGCCCTGCAGGCGGGTCGGCTTGTTGGCGCCCATCGGCAGGAACAGCCCGTCGCCCATGCCGATCAGCTTCTCGGCGCCCGGCTGGTCCAGGATGACCCGGGAATCGGTCAGAGACGATGTGGCGAAGGCCAATCGGGACGGCACGTTGGTCTTGATCAGGCCGGTGACCACGTCCACCGACGGCCGCTGGGTCGCCAGCACCAGGTGAATGCCCGCGGCGCGGGCCTTCTGGGTGATGCGCACGATCGCGTCCTCGACGTCGCGCGGCGCGGTCATCATCAGATCGGCCAGCTCGTCGACGATGGCGAGAATGTAGGGGTAGGGCCGGTAGACGCGCTCGCTGCCCAGCGGCGTGGTGATCTGCCCCGACTTCACCTTCTTGTTGAAGTCGTCGATGTGGCGGACCTTGCTGGCCTGCATGTCCTGGTAACGCTGCTCCATCTCCTCCACCAGCCAGGCCAGCGCGGCGGCGGCCTTCTTCGGCTGGGTGATGATGGGGGTGATCAGATGCGGAATGCCTTCGTAGGGCGTCAGTTCCACCATCTTCGGGTCGATGAGGATCATCCGCACCTCGTCGGGCGTCGCCCGCTGCAGCAGCGAGACCAGCATCGAGTTCACGAAGCTCGACTTACCCGAACCGGTGGAACCGGCCACCAGCAGGTGCGGCATCTTCGCCAGGTTGGCGGCGAGGAATTCGCCCTCGATGTTCTTGCCGAGCCCGATCACCAACGGGTGGTGGTCGTTTCGCGTCGACGGCGCCTTCAACACGTCGGCCAGCCGCACCAGTTCGCGGTCGGAGTTGGGCACCTCGATGCCCACCGCGGACTTGCCCGGGATAGGCGCCAGCAGCCGAACGTTCTCCGTCGCAACGGCATACGCGATATTGCGGGTCAGGGCGGTGATCTTCTCGACCTTCACGCCGGGCCCGAGTTCCACCTCGTAGCGGGTGACGGTCGGGCCGCGCACGAACCCGGTGACCGCGGCGTCGATCTTGAACTGCACCAGGACCTCGGTGATCGCCTCGATCATCGACTCGTTGGCGGCGCTGCGGCGCTTGGGCGGATCGCCGTCGACGAGCAGGTTCATCGGCGGCAGCTGGTAGTCGCCCTCGATCTCGCGTTCGGGGACGAATTCCAGCTGCTGTGGCGCGGGCGGCTCGGGCGTCTGATCGACGACCTTGGGCGCCTTCTTCGGTTTGGGCTTGGCCGCGGGCTTCTCGGCCGGGGCGTCGGCGGCGATCTCCTTGGCCTCGCGCAGCGGCGGCTCGCCGATGACCTCGGTGACGGCGTCGGAACCGCCGAATTCGTCGGTCGGGTAGTTCTCCGCGGGCGTGCGGCCCTTCCGCTTGGACTTGCCCTTGTGGACCGGAAACCCGTCGGCGTCATAGTTTTCCGGGTCGTAGAGCCCGTATTGGCCGTCGTAGGAGTCGTATTCGTCGCCGCCGCTGCCGGTGCCGAAGAGTTCGCGCACGCGGTTCGGCACCTCGCGCACGGTGGTGCCGGTGAGCAGCAGCACCCCGAACACCATGGCGATCAACAGCAGTGGCACGGCGAGCCAGCCGGTCAGCCCGTCCCGCAGCGGGCCGCCGACCACGTATCCGGCGAAACCGGCCGCATGGGCGCGGCCGTGCGGATCGGTGGGCGCCTCCGCGGCGATATGCCACAGGCCCAGCGCCGGCAGGCCGACCAGCAGCCCGCCCAGCACCAGCCGCGGCCGGATCTCCGGGCGCGCCTCGGTGCGCATCAGGATGACCGCGACGGCGGTGGCCACGAACGGCAGCGCGGCCGAGGCGGATCCGGTGATCCAGCGAATGGCCGTGTCGACGGCGTGCCCGACGGGGCCGCCCGCCGACAGCCAGACGGCCGCGGCGATGATCACGCTGAAGGCGATGAGCACCAGGGCGATCCCGTCGCGCCGATGCCCGTGCTCGATCTCCCCGGCGCGGCTCAGCGTGCGGGTGGTGGCGCCCACGCTGCGCGCGAGCATCGACCAGCCGCCGCTGATGCCGCGGCCCAGCACGGCGAGCGGGGCGGTATTGGACCGGGCCGGACGGCGAGCGGGGCCCGAACGCCCGCGCGGCGTCGATTTCGCGCGCGGACCAGCCGCGCGAGACCGTGGCTGAGCACGTCCCCGGGCCGACCCCGACGACGTCCCCCGCCCCGTCCCCGCCCGCGAACGTGACGTCGTGGTGCCCCGGGACTTACCTGCCATGGTCATCAGGCTAGCCGCAATCGCCCCATCCAGACCATCCGCAACACCCATCCCACCCACATCACACCGAGTCACAAAAGCGCCGTGACCGGCCGGGAAGGTGACGAAGCGCCCATCCGATCAGGCGGAAACACCACGCCGAACTGGGCATATGCCTGATACGACGGCTTCAGACGCTGCGGTCGGTGGCGAAGACGGCCTGCACGTCGGCATCCGGGCCGGTGGCGTCGAGGCGGACCTCGTTGCGGCCGAACGCGTGGAGCAGCAGTTCCGAGGGCGGGCCGGTGAGGATGACCGCGTCGCCGCCGGCGTTGTGGGCGGTGACGCGCTCGCCCTGCGGGGTGGTGAGCACCACCGTCACCGGGGACTTGCGGTAGGCCATGCGTGCCATGCGGCGCACCGCATGCCAGAGCTTCGTCTCGTCCGCGTCGCTCAATGTCCGTGGCTCCCAGCCGGGTTCGCCGCGGCGCACGTCCTCGTGGTGGACGAACATCTCGGTGAGATTGGCCACGGCATCCACCGGATACAGCGGCGACCACCACGGCGGGCCGGTGCGGATCTGCTCCAGCAGATCGGTGAACGGCCGCCGCGCGACCTGCGCCTGGATCGAATCCAGGTATCCGGCGAGGGGTTTCAGCAGGATGCCGGGCGCGGCGTCGGGGCGCCGTTCGCGCACCACCAGGTGCGCGGCCAGATCCCGAACCGTCCAGGTACCGCACAGGGTCGGCGCGTCCGGGCCCGTCGCGGTCATGGTCACGACCAGCGCCCGCCGTTCCCGTTGGGCCATGCTCATGGCCTCGAGCCTACTGGACTCGTGACCATGCGTCGTGGCGCGGAATCAGACGCCCAGGACCGTCGGCACGATCATCGGGCGGCGGCGGTAGACATCGGCAACCCAGCGGCCGACCACGCGCCGCACGCTCTGCGCGATGCGGTGGGTGTCGGTGACGCCCTCGGAGGCCAGGCGCTGCAATTCGGCCTCCACCAGCTTCTGGGCCTCGATGAGCGCGCCCGGATCGTCGGAGAAGCCGCGCCCGCTCACCTCCGGCGCGCTGACGGCCTTGCCGGTGGTCTCGTCGACGGCGACGGTGATCGCGATGAAACCGCCCTCGCCCAGCACCAGCCGATCGGACAGCGTGGATTCGCCCACGTCACCGACGGACAGCCCGTCGACGTACACCTGGCCGACCGGCACGCGGCCCACGATCGAGGCGAGACCGTCCACCAGATCCACCACGACGCCGTTCTCGGCCAGCATCACCCGGTCCTCGGGAACACCGGTAGCGACGGCCAGCGCGGCGTTGGCGCGCAGGTGCCGCCATTCGCCGTGCACGGGCATGGCGTTGGTCGGGCGCACCGCGTTGTACAGGTACAGCAGCTCACCGGCCGAGGCGTGCCCGGAGACGTGCACCTTGGCGTTCTGCTGGGTGACCACGGTCGCGCCCAGCCGGGCCAGCCCGTTGACCACCGTGAACACGGCGTTCTCGTTACCCGGGATGAGCGAGGAGGCCAGCACCACGAGATCGTCGGCGCGGATGTTGATCTGGCGGTGGTCGCCGCGCGCCATGCGCGACAGCGCCGACAGCGGTTCGCCCTGCGAGCCGGTCGAGATCAGCACCAACTTGTGCACCGGCAGGTTGGCGGCCTGATCCAGGTCCACGACCAGCCCGTCCGGGAGCTCGAGATAGCCGAGATCCTGTGCGATCTGCATATTGCGCACCATGGACCGGCCGACGAAGCACACCCGCCGGTCGTAGCGCTGCGCGACGTCCACCACCTGTTGGATGCGATGCACGTGGCTGGCGAACGAGGCGACGATCACCCGGCCCTTGGCCTTGCCGATGACGTTGTCGAGCACCGGGCCGATCTCGCGCTCGGGCGTGACGAAGCCGGGCACCTCGGCATTGGTGGAGTCGACCAGGAACAGGTCCACCCCCTCGTCGCCGAGCCGGGAGAATCCGGCCAGGTCGGTGAGGCGGCCGTCGAGCGGCAGCTGGTCGAGCTTGATGTCGCCGGTGTGCAGGATCAGCCCGGCGGGGGTGCGCACGGCCACCGCGATGGCGTCGGGAATCGAGTGGTTGACGGCGAAGTACTCGCACTCGAACGGGCCGTGCGTGGTCTTCTCGCCCTCGCTGACCTCGATCAGCTTCGGCTGCAGCCGGTGCTCGCGGCACTTGGCGGCGACCAGCGCCAGCGTGAACTTCGAACCGACGACCGGAATGTCGGGGCGCTGGCGCAGCAGGAACGGCACGGCGCCGATGTGATCCTCGTGACCGTGCGTGAGCACCACCGCCGCCACGTCGTCGATCCGGTCCTCGATCGGACGGAAGTCGGGCAGGATCAGGTCGACGCCGGGCTGCTGATCCTCCGGGAACAGCACGCCGCAGTCGACGATCAGAAGCTTGCCGTCGAACTCGAAAACGGTCATGTTGCGGCCGATTTCGCCGATGCCGCCCAGCGCGAAGACTCGCAGCCCCTGGCGCGGCAGCGCGGCGGGCAGGCTCAGCGGATGCGATCCCGCGGGCTGCGGCGGCTCGGCCGGGGCGTTC
>NZ_BDBV01000130.1 GCF_001613165.1 Nocardia mexicana NBRC 108244 | reverse complement strand
GCCGAGTTCGGTACCGGCCACGGTGGCGCCGTTCGCCGCCTTGATCTTGAACACCCCGTTCTCGACGGCCATCGACCCGGAATCGGTCTTGATGATCGTCGACTTGTCGGTGGTGTTGGCGGTGTAGTTGACCGGCGCCTCCGCGGCCGGATCGGCATGCGCCGTACCGGCGGTGGTGCTCAGGACGGCGCCGACGGTAACGGTCGCCAAGGCTAACTTGGTGAATTTCAAGGGTCGGTGAACCTTTCTCGGTCTCTCGTTGCGACACGCACGCCCGGCCCGCACGGGGGCCGCGCGGTGCGGTGGGTGCCACAGGGCACGAGTGAGTACCGGCAGTCAGCGAATTCGACTGTCGGGTAAGGAAAAAAGGGGTTTCCGACCGATCAGGTCAGGTGTGACACGTTGCTCATCTGTTTCCTCATCATCGTGTAAATCCTTGCGGCACTGTCCGATTCGTCCCCGGTGGCGGGTCCTCGAGTCGCCACCGAGTCTGTGAGTCAGCTCGTCGACACCTGGGTGTCTGCTGTGAATCGGACAGTTGACACAGTAAGGTAGGCAAGCCTTAGCTATCAAGGGGCAGGTTAGGCTAACCTTGCCCGAATTGGTGGTCATCGCAACCCGGCATAACCGCCTGACCTGCACTGATCGGTTGGAAAGAGCGCCTGATGAAAAGATCGAAAATAGGACCCGGGCGTGAACGGGTCGGTTGCCGTGGTTGCCGATGGGTGGCTTAGCGGTCGACCGCGCGCCGATACCCACCCGGATCCGGCGCTGGCCCGGATGGTTCCTGGCGGTGTCCGTGCTGGCGGCGGTATGCGTGATCAGCTTGCTGGTCGGCGCGAAATACATTCCGGTGCAGGATGTCTGGTCCGCGCTCTGGCGTGACGACGGCTCCGTCGACGGGCTGATCGTCACCGGATACCGGGTGCCGCGCACCCTGCTGGGCCTGCTGGTCGGCGTCGCGCTCGGGATCGCCGGATGCCTGATGCAGGGCCTGACCCGCAACCCGCTGGCCGATCCGGGCCTGCTCGGCATCAACGCCGGAGCGGCCTTCACCATCACGATCGCGGTGGCATTCCTCGGAGTCTCCGGCATCACGTCCTACGTGTGGTTCGGATTCGCCGGTGCGGCCGCGGTGTCGGTGGTGGTCTACCGACTGGGAACCGCGGGGCGGCAGGGCGCCGATCCCATCCGGCTCACCCTGGCCGGGGTTGCCGTGACCGCGGTGCTGTCCGGGCTCACCAAGGGCATGATCCTGTTGAACGCCAAGGCATTCGACGAGATGCGGCAGTGGGATTCCGGATCGCTGACCGACCGCGGATACGACATCATCGCCGGGGCCGCGCCGTTCATCGCCGTCGGCGTGGTGGCCGCCGTGATCGCCTCCCGCTCGCTGAACGCCGTCGCGCTCGGCGAGGACCTCGCGCACGCGCTCGGCGTCCGGGTCGGCCGTACCAGGCTGCTCACCGCGGCGGCGCTGACGCTGCTGTGCGGTACGGCGACCGCCGCGGTGGGCCCGATCGCCTTCGTCGGCCTCGCGGTGCCCCATATCGCCCGCTGGATCGTCGGCCCCGATCAACGGTTGATCGTCGCGTATTCCATGCTGCTCGCCCCGACCCTGGTCCTGGCCGCGGATGTGCTGGGCCGCATCATCATTCGGCCGGACGAGGTACCGGCCGGCCTGGTGGCCGCATTCCTCGGCGCGCCCGCGCTGATCTGGCTGGCCCGCCGTCCGACGGTGAGTGCGACATGACCGCCCGCATCGATTTCGGCCGCCGGGTGCTGGTGCTGCGCGCGCCGCGCCTCACCGCGCGGGTGGGCGTGCGCACCGTGGCGGTGTGCGCGATCCTGACGGTGGCGGCGCTGGCCGTCGCCGTGCTGGCGCTGGGCACCGGCGACTACGCGATCCCACCTGATCGGGTGCTGCGGGCGCTGTTCGTGGGCAGTGACCGATTCGATCGGCTCGTCGTGTGGGAATGGCGGTTTCCCCGCGTGGTGCTGGCGCTGGCGCTCGGCGCCGCGCTCGGTGTCAGCGGCGCGATTCTGCAGTCGGTGACGCGAAACCCGTTGGGCAGTCCCGATATCGTCGGCTTCACCACCGGCGCCTACACCGGCGCGCTGATCGCGATCCTGGCACTCGGCGGCGGGGAGTTTCCGACGGCGGCGGGCGCGCTCATCGGTGGTCTGGGCACGGCGCTGGTGATCCAGGTGCTGGCGTTCCGGCACAACGTGACCGGCTTCCGGCTGATCATCGTCGGCATCGGCGTGAGCGCCATGCTCGCCTCGGTCAACACCTGGCTGATCCTGCGCGCCGACCTGGACGCGGCGATGTCGGCCGCGGCATGGGGCCTCGGCTCCCTGAACGGATTGTCGTGGTCGCAGGTCGGGCCCGTGCTCATCATCCTGGCCGGGCTCGCGGTCGCGCTGATTCCGGCCGCGCCGCGCCTGCAGATCCTGGAGTTCGGCGACGATCTGGCGCGGTCGTTCGGCGTCCGGGTCGGGCGGTCGCGGCTGCTGCTGATCGCGTTGAGCGTCGCGCTCACCGCGGTGGCCGCCGCGGTCGCGGGCCCGATCGCCTTCGTGGCCCTGGCCGCGCCGCAGCTCGGGCGCCGGCTGGCCCGCACCCCCTCCACGCCGCTGCTCCCGGCCGCGGCGATGGGGGCGCTGCTGCTGGTCGGCAGCGACTGGGTCGCTCAGCGCGTCTTCGCGCCCACCACCCTGCCTGTCGGTGTCGTCACCGTATCGATCGGCGGGATGTACCTGGCGTACCTGTTGGTGGCCGAGGCCCGACGGAACTAGGGAAAGACGACTATGAACGAAAAGCACGGTCCCGTCGGCGAATCCGGCGCGGCGGACGCCCGGCTGCGGGCCGATCGAGTGCGCCTGGGCTACCGGGGGCGAACCATCAGTGATCAACTCTCCGTGGAGATTCCGGACGGGGCGTTCACCGTGGTCATCGGGCCGAACGCCTGTGGCAAGTCCACGCTGCTGCGCGCGCTGGCGCGCCTGCTGACGCCGGAATCCGGTGCGGTGCTGCTGGATGGGAAGCCGATCACCGCGTATCCGCCGAAGGAGGTGGCTCGGCGGATCGGGCTGCTCCCGCAGAGTTCCACCGCGCCGGACGGGATTCGGGTCGCCGACCTGGTGGCCCGCGGCCGCTACCCGCACCAGTCGCTGCTGCGGCAGTGGTCGCGGGCCGACGAGGAGGCGGTGGCCGCCGCCATGGCCGCCACGGGCGTCACGGAGCTGTCGGCCCGTGCCGTCGACGAGCTGTCCGGTGGTCAGCGCCAACGGGTTTGGATCGCGATGGTGCTCGCCCAGGACACCCCGGTGATCCTGCTCGACGAACCCACCACCTACCTCGATATCGCCCATCAGATCCAGCTGCTCGACCTGTGCCGGTCGCTGCAGCGGGATTCGGGACGCACCGTGGTCGCGGTACTGCACGACCTGAACCACGCCTTCCGCTACGCCGACCACCTCGTGGCCATGAAGGAGGGCCGGGTGGTCGCGGCCGGTGCGCCCCGCGAGATCGTCACCGCCGAACTAGTGCAGGAGGTCTTCGATCTCGGCTGCCGCATTGTCGACGATCCGGAAACCGGTGCGCCACTGGTGGTTCCGCTAGCGGAGCACGCCGTCCGGGTGCTGTGAAGTGGGCAATTGACCAAAGGTTACCCAATCTAAGGAAGGTTAGGCTAACCTATGTCGATATGTCGGTTTCCCGCCGCTGGGAAAGCGTCCGCAGAGGAATGTTGTACAGGGTGAAGGGAGTTGCCGTGCCGCCGGCCGAACAGGACTCGAGCGCCGACCATCCCGGGTTGCCGCTGACCGGGCCGCAGCTGGGCATCTGGAACGCCCAGCGGTTCGATCCCGAATCGGGGCGCTACCTGGTCGGTGAGGTCCTCGAGATCTCCGGCGACGCGCCCGTCGACGTCGATCTGCTCGCCGAGGCCATCCGCCGCACCGTGGGGGAGGCCGAGAACATGCGCCTGCGCATGTACGAAACACCCGAGGGGCCACGGCAATTCGTGACCGATACCGCGGCGGTGCTGCGGCCGACGATCGACCTGCGTGCCGCGGCTGATCCGGTGGCGCTGGCCCACGAGGCGGTGGCACTGGAGCGGCAGCAGGCCGCGGAGCACTGCCGCGGCATGGTCGATCGGCAGCTGTACAGCTACACGCTGATCCGGCTCGGCGAATGCGAGGTGTGGTGTGTGCAGCTGTACCACCATCTGATCGTGGACGGGTACAGCGCCGCGCTGCTGTCGCGCCGGGTTGCCGCCCACTACACCGCGCTGCGCCGCGAAATCGCCGCTCCCAAGCCGACTTTCGGAACTATCGCGGAGCTGGTGGCCGAGGAGCAGGAGTATCGCGCCGGTGAGCGGTTCCAACAGGACCGGGCCTTCTGGAGGGAACAGCTGACGCCCTGGCCGGATCTGGACGGCCGCGGGCGGCACCTGGGGGGTGCGGTGGAGCGCACCCTCCGTGCCGAGGCGGTGCTGTCGGCCGACGCCGCCGCGCGGCTGCGGGAGTGCGCCGAGCGTTACGGAATCACCTGGGCGGATGTGCTGGTGGCCGGATATGCCGCCTACCTCAGTCGCCGGCTCGGCACCTCCGATGTCGTGCTTTCGATGCTGTTGATGGGCCGGGTCGGGCGGGCGGCCCTGACGACCCCGGCGATGGCGGTGAACGTGCTGCCGCTGCGGCTGGCCGTCCACGCCGACGACCGGATCGGGGAGCTCGGGGCGCGGGTTGCCGAGGCGCTGCGCGAGATTCGGGCGCATCAGCGCTACAGCGGTGACGATCTGGCGCGCGACTTCCACGGCTACGGCGCGGGCGAGCTGCTGCACGGCGTCGGCGTCAATCTCAAGGTCTTCGACTTCTCCCTGGATTTCGACGGTGCGCGCGGGGTGCTGCGCAATGTCGCGGGCGGGCCGCCGGAGGATTTCGGCCTGACCGTGACACCGCAGACCGACGGCACGGTGCTGCTCGGCTTCGAATCCGATGCCCGGACCAACGATCCGGACGTCGTGCGGCGGCGGATCGCGGGCCTGGTGCGGGCGATCGACGCGTTCACCGGCGCGGACAAGCCGCCCGTGGGCGCGCTGGAACTGATCGACCGCGCCGAGCGGAAAAAATTGCTGGCCGGTAGATCCGGGCCGGAGGCCGCGAATTCGGCCGAGCTGGTGCCGGATGCGCTGGACCGCTTGGTGGCCGAACGTCCCGATTCGACCGTGCTCGCTGTGGACGGAAAGCATTGGACCGCAGCGGAGTTCGGCGCTCGGGTCAACAGCGTCGCCCGATACCTTCGCGGCAGGGGAGTGGGGCCGGAAACAATCGTCGGCATCGCCCTGCCCCGGACGGCAAAGTTCGTGGTGTCCCTGTTCGCCGTCTGGCGCGCGGGCGGCGTCTACCTCCCCCTGGACCCGGAACACCCGATACGGCGCCTGCGCGCGATAATCGACGATGCCGCACCGGCATTGGTCCTCACCGACAGCACGCTGGCCGCGCAGCTGGTGCCCAGCCCAACCGACGAGGCCGAGGACGCCGTCCGCGGCGGTTCTGGTGCGCTGCCTCCCCATATTTCCGGCACGCTTTTGGCCGGAATCCACCCGTCGGAAACGGACGGGACCAGCGGTGGATCCCGGCCAGAAGCGCGCCGGGACGACGGGGGTGCGGGTGCGGCGAGCCGGAGCGCGGGGCGCGGGTATCGCGGGAGCCGAGGGCGCCACGGCGAGAGTATGTCGGGCTGGCCGGGCGAAACGTCTTCTGCTGCAGCGCCGGGTGGCTTCTTCGTCTCTGTCGACAGTGCGGAGTTCCATGCTGAGGTGGCTCGGCAGTCCGGTGCTGGGCTGACCGCTGCGGAACTGCGTGCCGTGGTCTGGCCCGAGCATGGCGCTTATCTGATTTACACGTCCGGGTCGACGGGACGACCGAAGGGTGTGCTGGTGGATCATGGTGCGCTGGCGCAGTTGCTGGCCGGGCATCGGGCGGGGATCTTCGCCGATGCCGTGGCGCTCGCGGGGGATCGGCCTGTGGCGGTGGCGCATACGACGTCGTTCGCGTTCGATGCTGCGCTGGATCCGCTGCTGTGGTTGCTGGATGGGCATCGGATTCACCTGTACGACAGTGAGATTCGGCGCGATCCGGCTGCTCTGGTGGCAGCGTTCGGGCGGGACGGGATCACCGTGGTGGACGGGACTCCCGGACTGGCCGCGGCGCTGATGGAGCACGGATTGCCTGCCGTCGCACCGCATCTGGTGGTGCTCGGCGGGGACGCCTGCCCGCCGGACCTGTGGCGGGAGATTCAGCGCGCGGGGCTGGCGGCGGTCAATATGTACGGGCCGACCGAGGCGACCGTCGACACCATCGGCGCGCGGGTTTCGGGGGAGATCCCGCACATCGGATATCCGCTGGCCGGGGCGCGGGTTTACCTGCTCGACAATGGATTACAGGCCGTCGCCGACAATCAGATCGGGGAGCTGTATCTGGCGGGACCGCAGCTCGCGCGCGGCTATCTCGGCCGGGCCGCGGCCACCTCCGAACGGTTCGTCCCCGACCCGTTCGGGCCGCCGGGGGCACGTATGTATCGCACGGGGGACCGGGCGCGCTGGGTGCCCGGGAGCGGCTACGAATACGCGGGCCGAGCCGATGCCCAGGTGAAGATTCGCGGGCACCGGGTGGAGCTCGGCGAGGTGGAGGCCGCGCTCGGCGCCCTGCCGGACGTGCGGGCGGCGGCCGCCGACACTCGCCGGATCGCGGGCCGCCAGACCCTGATCGGCTACGCGGTACCGGCCGGCGAAGCCGCCGAATGGGATTCCACCCGATTACGCGGCGCCTTGGCGAACGTGGTGCCCGACCATCTGGTGCCGTCGCGCATAGTCGTGCTCGACGAACTGCCCCGCACGATCAACGGCAAAATCGACCGCGCCGCACTACCCGAGCCGCCGTCCGAGAGCGGGGGACGTCCACCGTCCACCCCCGCCGAACACGCACTCTGCGAGGTGGTTTCGGAAGCGCTCGACGACGACGCGGTAAGCATCGACGACGACTTCTTCGCCATAGGCGGCGACAGCATCACCGCGATCAGCATCAGCAGCCGCCTACGCGCCCACGGCCTGCTCCTGTCCCCCCAAGACCTCCTGACCCGCCGCACATTGGCCGAGCTGGCCGCCACCGCCGAACCCACCTCGCCCGCAAGCGCCCCCCATATTCCCGCCGCAAGTGGCTCCCGTACTCCCGATGCGGGCGTCTCCCGTACTCCCGATGCGGACGGCTCCCGTACTCCCGGCGCGAATGGCTCCCGTATTCCCGGCGCGGGCGTCCCCCGTACTCCCGGCGCGGACGGCTCCCGTACTCCCGGCGCGAATGGCTCCCGTATTCCCGGCGCGGGTGTCCCCCGTATTTCCGACGCGGGCCCTCGCATTCCCGACGCAGGCGCCCCCTATATTCCCGGCGCGCTTTTGGCCGGGATCCACACGGGCGATGCTGCGCGAGGGACCGATGGATTCCAGCCGCAGGCACGCGGGAATCACATGGTCGGCACCGTTCCGCACGAGACCGTCGACGCGCTGACGGCGCAGTACGGTCCGATTGCCGATGTGCTTCCGTTGTCGCCGTTGCAGGAAGGGCTGCTCTTCCACGCGCTGCGCGACGGGGCGGACGACATCTACACCATGACAGCGCGTTTCGAGCTGGGTGGTCCGGTCGATCCGGATCGTCTGGCGGGCGCGTTCGAGCGCATGCTGGCCCGGCATCCGAACCTGGGCGCCGCCTTCAGTTACGAACAGTTCGACCAGCCGGTCCAGATCGTTCCGCGGACACCCGAATCATCGTGGCGCGTAGCGGATCTGCGCGGACTTGCCGTCGGCGAGATCGACAGTGCCGCCCGGGAACTCGAGCGGCGCGAGGGTGCCACCCCGTTCGATATCGGCAACCCTCCGCTGCTGCGTGCCTTGCTGATTCGGCTCACCGACACCTCCCAGCGGTTGGTGCTCACGGCGCACCACTTGCTCGCGGACGGCTGGTCGATTCCGATCATGTTGCGGGAGACGCTCACGCTGTATCACGGCGGCGACAGGGAACTGGCCGAACCGGGGTACTACGGCCACTATCTCGCATGGCTGGCCGCCCGCGATGCGGAGGCGGAGCTGGACCGCTGGCGGACCTACCTGTCCGCCCTGCCCATGCCGACGCTCGTCGGCATATCCGGTCGGCGTTCGCAAGCGGTGAAACTGCCAGTGCCCCTGCCGGACACGACGGCCGCGGCGCTGGAGGCGTTCGGCCGCCGGCACGGCCTCACCATGAACACACTCGTCCAGGGAGCATGGGCGCTGACGCTGGCCGACCATCTCGGCCGCACCGACGTGGTCTTCGGCACGGTCGTCTCCGGCCGCCCGGCGGACCTGCGCGATGTCGAGAAGACGGTGGGGCTGTTCAGCAATACGGTGCCGGTCCGAATGCGCCTGGACGCGCACCGGCCGCTGCCGGAGCAGCTGATACGGTTCCAGCGGTCCACCTTCGACATGCAGTCGCACGGGTATCTGGGGTTGGCGACCGTGGAACGGGCCGCGGGGCATCCGCGCCTGTTCGATACCCTCGTCGTCTTCGAGAACTTCCCGAAATCCGGTCTGCGGCAACCGGAGTCCCACGACCTGCGAGTGGTGGACGTGGCGGTGCACAGCCTCACCCACTATCCGGTCACCGTGACGGCGCTGCCCGGCGACCGGTTCGATCTCATGCTGCATCACGACCCCGAGGCGGTGCCGGAAACATCGGCCGTGCGACTCGCGGACACACTCGGCGCGGTGCTGACCGCGGTCGTGGCGGGCCAGGAGGCGACGGTCGCCGAAATAACCGACGCGGCAACGCGTGTGGAGACTCGCGGTGACACGCTCGCCACATGGGAGTCGGGGGCGGTCGTCCCGGATGCTCCGGCCATCACGGCCGAAGAGGTCACGCTCGACTACGGCGAATTCCACTCGCGAGCCAATCGTCTTGCCAGGTGGTTGATTTCGCGCGGGATCGGACCCGAGGCGGTGGTCGCGGTGGCCATGCATCGCGGCGTCGACCAGGTGATCGCGGCGCACGCGGTGTGCCGGTCCGGCGGTGTCTTCCTGCCGATAGATCCCGACCAGCCCGCCCAGCGAATCGACGGCATTCTCGAAACCGCGTCTCCGGCAATGGTTCTCGGTATCGCCGCGGACGCGTTCGACACCCGGCACGCCCCGGTCCTCGCGGTCGACGAACTGGATCTGAGCGGACTGTCCGATACTCCGATCACCGAGGCCGAACGTCTCGCGCCGCTGCGTCCCGAACACTGCGGCTACCTGCTGTTCACATCGGGATCCACCGGTGTGCCGAAGGGGGTGAGCGTCAGCCACGCGGCCATCGTCAACACCTTCGAATGGTTGCAGCGGCAGCATCGCTTCGGGCCGGGCGACACCATGCTCTACCGGACTCCCGCGACCTTCGACGCCTCGCTGCTGGAGGTGTTCCTGCCGCTGCACGTCGGCGCGCGGATCGTGATCGCCCGCCGCAACGGCCACCGCGACCCGTACTACCAGGCGGAGCTCATGCGCAGGGAGCGGGTAACCGCCGCGCAGATGACCTCGTCGATGCTCACCGTGCTCGCCGAGGAAGGGGACCTCGCGGGATACGGCGACCTGCGGTGCGTGTTCACCGGCGGTGAGCCGCTGCCGCCCGCCACGGCGCAACGCATCCGGGCGCTCACCGGGGCACGCGTGAACAACCTGTACGGCCCCACCGAGGCGGCGGTGTGCATCACCTACCACGTGACGACCGACAGCGACACCGGCTCGGTACCGATCGGGCAGCCGCCGCGCGGCGCCGGAGTTCGCGTGCTCGACGAGCGGTTGCGTCCGGTGCCGCCGGGCGTCGTGGGTGAGCTGTACCTGACGGGGGTGCAGCTCGCACGCGGATACTTCACCCGCCCCGACCTCACCGCCGGGTCGTTCATCGCCGACCCGGGCGGCAGCGGCGAACGGATGTACCGCACCGGCGATCTGGTCAAATGGGGCCCGCACGGCGAACTGGACTACGTGGGCCGCACCGACAGTCAGGTCAAGCTGCGCGGCCAGCGAATCGAACTGGGCGACATAGAATCCGCGCTGCTCACCTGCCCGGGCGTCGCCCAGACGGTTGTGCTGTTGCGCGAGGACACCCCCGGCGACCAGCGCCTGGTCGCCTACCTCATCGCGGGCTCCGGGGCCGTTCTCGACCCCGGCGCCATTCGCGACGACCTCCGTAAAGCCTTGCCCGCCTACATGATCCCCGCCGCCTTCGTCATAGTCGACGACATCCCCCGCACCTCCAGCGACAAAATCGACCGCAAGGCCCTCCCCGCCCCCGACTCTCCAATTCCCGGAAATTCGAGGATGGAGGGCAGCGGAGTACTTGCTCTTATCCGCGAGGCCATGGCCGCGGTGCTGTCCCTGCCCGAAATCGATACGGACGACGACTTTTTCGAGGCGGGAGGCCATTCGCTCTCCGCCGTCCGGTTGACCGGCAGGTTGCGGCGCTCGCGTCTGGAGGTCGTTCTCGACGACGTATTCGAGGCCGCTACGCCGCGCAGGCTCGCAGCACGAGTCACGGCGGGAGCCGAACTGCCCGACCACGAATCCGCCCGCCCCGAGCCCCGCATCGAGCATGGTTCCGATCTGGCCGGGCGTGTGCCCTCACCTGCCGGACGGGCCTCCGACTCGGCCGGGCACGCGTCCCTGCGGCCCGACGGGCTGGCCATGCTGGGGAGCCGCTTGGATCCGGTGCTGGAGCTTCGTTCCGGTGGATCGGCCGAACCCCTGTTCTGCGTGCATCCCGTCGGCGGCACCGCCTGGCAGTTCGGCCCGCTCACGCGGTTGCTGCGGGCCGATCGGCCGATCATCGGGTTGCAGTTTCCGGCGTTGAGCGGCAATGAGATTCGAGCCCGGACGATCGATGAGCTGGCCGACAAGTACCTCGCCGCCATCCGCGGCATCCAGCCGCACGGCCCGTATCACCTGCTCGGCTACTCGCTGGGCGGCAATATCGTGCACGCGATGTCGGCGCGGTTGGCGGCCGCGGGGGAGTCGATCGCCTTCGCCGGACTGGTCGATTCCCATCCGCTGCCGAATCTCGTCGAGCGTGCCGAGTCCGCCCTGGCCGATCCGGCCGAACTGGACCGGCTGCTCCCCGAACTCCCCGAGGACGCACCGGAACTCGCGGAGGCGATTCGCTCGGCCGCGACCCGGCTGCTCCGCATGGTCACGGTGTCGGACCCGCCGCAGTACGCCGGGCCGCTGGCGCTGTACGCCGCAGACCCCGGCACCGAACCGGAACGCAGCCACGCCCAGGTCACCGGCTGGCGGGCGGCGGGCACCGACATCGTCGTCCGCCGACTCCCGTACTCGCACTTCGACATCGTGTCCCCGACCGGCTGGACCGAGGTCGCCGCGCTGCTCGACGCCGATCCCGCGATCCGCGACTGAGCCTCCCGCACAACGAGAAAGAAGGATCACCCCTCCATGACTGCCCTCCGATCGACGGCCCGCCTGCGCGCCGCCGTCGCCCTGCTGATACTCGCCGTGGCGGCGGTCGCGGGCTGCGGCTCCACCCCCGGGGCCACCTCGGCCTCCGACACCAGGCAGGTGCAGACCGAACGCGGATCCGTTGCCGTGCCGTCGGATCCGAAGCGGATCGTCGTCCTCAACGGCGCCCTGGCCGGATACCTCTACGACCTCGGCGCGCCGGTGGCCGCGGCGGACGCGCGGGTGCTCGGTGTCAACAACTTCACCAGCGACTTCCCGCCCGCCTGGGCCGACGACGCGAAGCGTCAGGGCACCGCCGCCGTGCCGATCGGCGAGGACGTCAACCTGGAATTCATTGCGTCCCAACGACCCGACCTGATCATCGGTGGCGGCCAGGGTTTCCCGGCCCAGCAGTCCGCCAACGCCTACGACCAGCTCAGCGCCATCGCGCCGACCGTGCTGGTGCCCGCCGCCACCGTGAACTGGCAGGACCAGTTGCGGCTGATCTCCGACGTGGTGGGCCGCGGCGACAAGGTCGACGGCCTGATCGCCGCGTACCGGGACAAGGTCGCGCAGGTGAAGCAGTCGATCAAGGTCCCGGCGGGCGCCACCGCTTACTTCCAGTCGCGCAAGGACCTGAAGCCGACGCTGATCGTCCCGGACGCGGCGCTGCCGTCGCTGCTGTCCGAGGTCGGCTTCACCAACGACACCCAGGTGTCGGCGAAGGCGGGCAACCCGGCCCGCGCCGCGGCCGCCGACTGGGTGTCGTTCAGCCCGGAACTACTGACCACCGTCGTCGACGCCCCGGTGCTGTTCGTCCTGCCGCTGGAGGGCGGCCGCAACAGCGCGCAGCTCGCCGAAGATCCCTTGTACGCAAGGCTTCCCGCGTTCCAGGCGCACCGCGTGTTCGACCTCCCGGCGGCCAGCTACCGCCTCGACTATCGCGGTGTCATGAGCACCCTCGACACCATCGCGGAGAAGTTCCGGTGACAGTGTCCAATGCACTGCTCGTCGACATCTCCCCGCTGCGCACCAGCCGCGGGTTCCGCTGCGCGTTCGCGGCCCGGCTGGTCTCGGTGCTCGGGATCGGGCTGCTCATGGTGGCGCTGCCGGTCCAGATCTACCAGCTGAGCGGCTCGTCGGTGCACGTCGCCGCCGTGGCGACGGTGACGGCGGTGGCGCTGTTCGCCGGGAGCCTCGGCGGCGGCGTGCTCGCGGACCGGTACGACCGGCGCGACGTCATCCAATGGTCGCGCACCGCAGCCGGTCTGGGGTTCCTCATCCTCGGAGTCAATGCGCTGCTTCCGGATCCGTTGCTGCCGGTGATCTACGTCGCCGCCGTGCTGGACGGCCTGGCGGGCGGAGTCAGCGGAACCACGTTGATGGCACTGGTTCCCGTCCTGGTGGGGCGGGAGAAGGTGGCCGCGGCCGGGGCGCTGACCGCGCTCACCTCCGACGTCGGCACCATGATCACCCCGGCACTGGCCGGTGTGCTCATCGCCGAAACCGGTGTCGCCATAGCGTTTTTCATCGCCGCGGCCGCCACCGCCGCGACCGTGGGCCTGATCCGCGCGATCGGTCCCGCGCCGCCGCCGACCCGCGCCACCGGCCACCCCGTGCGGGAACTGTTCGCGGGCATCGGATTCGCGGCACGGCACCGCGGCATTCGCGCCGTGCTGCTGGTCGGCCTGCTGGCCATGCTGGTGAGTGGCCCGCTGGTGCTGCTCCCGGCCTTGGCCGATGTGGAGCTCGGCGCGGGCCCGACGACGCTGGGCCTGCTGTATGCCGCGCCCGGCGCCGGGGCCGTGCTCGGCTCGCTGACCAGCGGCTGGATCGGCCGCACCCGCCGCCCGGGACAGGCGCTGCTGATCACGCTGGCGCTCATGCCGATCGGCGTGATCGTGGCCGGGCTGTGGTCGCATGCCGCCTGGGTCTTCCTGGGCCTCGCCGGATTCGGCCTGGCCCGGGCGGTGAACATGGTGCTGCGCTACACGGTGCTGCAGCAGCAGGCGCCGGAGGAACTGCGCGGCCGGATGTCGGGGCTGCTGATGGTGCAGTCGGTCACCGGCACCGCGGTCGGCTCGATGGTGGCGGGCCTGATGGGCCAATTGTTCGCGCCGGGTATCGCGCTCGTGGTCTACGGCGTATCGGTTCTGGTGCTCGGCGGGCTGGTGGCGGTCGTCGCCGGGCCGCCGCAGGGAGAGGAGGAGAAGTGACGGATCGCGCCGCCTATGCCGAGCGGATCGCGGACGTACTGTCCGGTGTGCACGGGGCCAAGGTCGGTTACCCGATCGGATTGCGGGAGCTCGAGGTCCTGCGCACCGAGCAGGTGGGGTCCGGGCTGCTGCGCATCACGTTCGGCGGGCCGGAACTGGACGGATTCCACAGCTACGTTCCGGACGAGCATGTGCGCCTGGTCTTTCCGTGCGACGACGGGGTGCTGCGACTGCCGGTGCGGGACGGGCTGTCGCTGGAATGGGGGAGTCCGCGCCCGGTGTCGCGGGAGTACACGGTGCGCCGCTACAGCGCCGAGGACGGCGAGCTGGATATCGACTTCGCCATCCACCCCGGCGGCCTGGCCTCCGACTGGGCCCTCGCGGCCGCGCCCGGCACCAGGGTGCACATCGCCGGGCCGCCCGGCGGCGTCGTGGTGCCGGAGTCGTACGACAGGTATTTGTTCGCCGGAGACCTCACCGCGCTGCCCGCCATCGCCCGGTGGCTGGAACGGTTGCCCCGCAACGCCTCCGGGTGGGCGTTCATCGAGGTCGCCGATGCCGCCGAGGAGATCCTCCTGGATCCGCCCTCCGGCATTGAGGTGCGCTGGGTCCATCGCGGGTCCGCGGAGCCGGGCACCGGCGATGCCTTCGAGAAGGCCGTGCGCACGGTGAAAGCCCCGGAGGGAGAACGTATTTACGTCTGGATGGCGGGGGAGGCCGGTTGGCTGCGCCCGCTGCGCAAGTGGGTGCGCACCGAACTCGGTGTGGGGCCCAAGGACTATCTGATCGCCGGGTACTGGAAGCGCGGCGTCGCCGATTTCGATCGAGAGGAATGACATGGCGAACGAACAGGTGACGGCGGACGGCCGCCAGCGCGTAATCGACGACGTGGCAGCGGCATTGGGCGTCGGCCCGGGTGAGCTGTCCGCGGAGACCAATCTGCTGGATGCCGGTCTGGACTCGGTCCGGATCATGTCGCTGGTGGAGAAGTGGCGGTCCGCGGGCCACGAGCACATCGACTTCCCCACGCTCGCCTCGGATCCCGTGCTCGGGTCGTGGCTCGACGTGCTGTCGTGACGGGCGGCGCGGCCGGTGCGGCCGCGCCGCCCCGGCGGTCAGCGCGCGGGCGCTCCGTCGGCGAGCAATTGGCGCAGCTCCCGTCGGCTGGTCTTACCGACCCCGGTCTCCGGGAAATCGTCCACGACCACGACGGCGTCCGGCATCTTCCAGGCCGCCATCCCACGCTCCCGCACGAAGGCGCGCACGGTCGACAGGGTGAGCGGCTCCGCCGCATCGCCGGGTTGCACGAAGGCGCAGATGCGCTGTCCGAGAACAGGATCCGGTGTTCCGACGATCACCGCATCGCGGATGCCGGGATGGGCCAGCAGATGGGCCTCGAGCTCCTCCGCCGACACCTTCTCGCCGCCGCGGTTCACCCAGTCCCCGGCGCGCCCCTGCACGACCAGGTTGCCGTCGGGCCGGAGGCAGACGATATCGCCGGTGCGGTACCACCCGTCCGCGGTGAAGCTGCGGGCGTTGGCCTCCGGGTTGTCGTAGTAGCCGCGAATCGTGTACGGGCCGCTGGTGATCAGGTTGCCGTCGACCCCCGGCGGCACCTCGTCGCCCGCGTCGTCGACCACCCGGAGCCGGTCGTGCTCGGACATGGGGCGCCCCTGCGTGCCGACGACCACGTCGATCGGATCGTCCAGCCGCGTATAGCAGACCAGGCCCTCGGCCATGCCGAACACCTGCTGCAGCGTCGCCCCCAGTGCGGGGCCGATGCGGCGCGCCAGCTCGTCGGGGCAGCGGGCCCCGCCGACCTGCAGCACCCGCAGGCTGGACAGGTCGGGTATATCTCCGGATTCGGCCCGTTCCACCCACAGCCGAGCCAGCGGCGGCACGAGTCCGGTGAGGGTGACGCCGAACCGTTCGATCGCCCGGAATGCGGTGGCGGGCGTCGGATCCGGCGTCATGGCGACCGTGCCGCCGGCCCACAGCGCGCCGAGGATGCCCGGGGAACTCATCGGAAAGTTGTGTGCCACGGGCAATGTCGCGAGATAGACGGTGCCGCTGTCGAGTTCGCAGATCTCGGCGCTGCGGCGCACGCTGTAGAGGTAGTCGTCGTGGGTGCGGGGGATGAGTTTCGGGATGCCGGTGCTGCCGCCGGAGAGCTGCAGGAACGCGACGTCACCGGCGTCGGTGTCGGGCAGATCGCTTGGCACGTCCCGGAATTCGGCGATATCGCGCGCGCCCTCGGGCAGCGTCTCGGCGCCGTCGGTGACCACCAGGAGGTGACGCAGCGAGCCGACCTGCCGCCGGATCGAATCCGCGAGTGCCGCATGGTCGAAGCGCTGATGGACGCCGCAGGTGATCATCGCCGTGGCGGCGGATGCCGTGGCGATCGGCACCAGCTCCGCCTGCCGGTGCGCGGGCAGGCAGAACACCGGCAGGGCCCCGAGCCGGAACAGCGCGAAGATCACCTCCACGAACTCGGCGCGGTTGGGCAGCTGCACCAGCACCCGGTCGTGGCGGCCGATCCCGAGCCGGGACAGCCCGGTGGCCAGCGCGCGGGAGCGGTGGTCGAGTTCGGCGTAGGTCCAGCGGTGCGCGTCGTCCACGACGGCGATCGCCTCCGGGGTCGCCGCCGCCCGGGCGGTCAGCACGTCGCCGAACGTCTCTCCGGTCCAGCAGTTCTCGGATCGGTACCGTGCGGCGTCGGCCGCCGGCCACGGCGTGAAGCCGGGAAGAACGGTCGATGACATTGGGGGCCACCTCTTTCCAACGAATCCAGCGGTGCTCGGCCGCCTCGGGGCGGACAAGCGAACCATTTCGTAGTCAGGTTAGGCTAACCTTATGTCCATGATCGTTTCGGGTAGCCCGGTGGTCGTCGTCACCGGGGCGGCCGCCGGTATCGGAGCCGCGATCGCGACGGAACTCGCGACCGGCGCCGAAGTGCTGTCGCTGTGGGATCGCGATCCGCAGGTGCGGCGGTCCGCACAGGAGATAGCCACCCGCACAACGGGTTCCGTTCACGCGGTCGAGGTCGATGTCACCGATGCGAAGGCGGTGGCCACGGCCTTCGATCGGCTGACCGCCGAGCACGGCACGCCCGAGGTGGTCGTGCACGCCGCGGGAGTCATGGCGTCGGGTACCGCGCTGGACGTCACGCCGGAGGCGTGGGAGCGCAGCCTGAGCGTCAACGCCACCGGTGTCATGCAGGTCGCCCAGCGTGCGGCCCGCGAGATGGTCACTGCCGGACGCGGCGCGATCGTGGTCGTATCCTCCAATGCCGCAACCGCTCCGCGGGTCGGCCTGGCCGCCTACGGTGCGGCGAAAGCGGCGGCCACCGCGTTCACCCGGTCGCTCGCGCTGCAGGTGGCCCCGCACGGCGTGCGGGTGAACCTGGTGTCGCCCGGCTCCACCGACACCCCCATGCTGCGCGGCATGTACGGCGACGGTCCGCTGGACGACGCCGCGCGCGAGAGTCTGCTCGACGGCGATCCGGAGGTATACCGCCTCGGAATACCGTTGCGCCGCATCGCAAGTCCCGCCGATATCGCCGCGGCGGTCCGCTTCCTGGTTTCCGACGACGCCCGCCACATCACCATGCACGATCTGCGGGTGGATGGCGGCGCCACGCTGGATATGTGACGAGAGGATGATCACCATTTCCGACACATCTGCCGCCCCCTCGGGCCCGGCCTTCGTCCTGTCTCGTCCGCACCGGACCGTCGTCGCGGCGGGAGCCGGGCGCGTCTTCGGCACCGCGCACGAGGCGGTGCGCGCATTGCGCAGTGGCCGAGCCGATTACGTCGTCGGCGCACTGCCGTTCGCACCGGGCGCGCCCGCGGCGCTGTGGGCGCCGGAATCGGTGACGATGACCGCCGCCGCGCACCGCCCCGCCGCACCGGCGGCGCTGCCCCGCTTCGAATTGGACGCGGCCGTCCCGGCGCCGGAGACGCATCTGCAGCGCGTCGCCGGGGCCGTCCGGCTGCTGGGTGACCTCGCGCATCCGGTCCGGAAGGTCGTGCTGGCCAGGGCAATTCGCGCTCGGTCCGAGCGGCCGGTGGCGGCCGGTGCGCTCCTGGATCTGCTGGTGTCCACCGACCCGTCGGGCAACGGGTTCCTCGTCGATCTGTCCGCCGCGGGCGGGTCGTACCGCGGCAGGCACCTGGTCGGCGCCAGCCCCGAGGTGCTGGTCCGGCGGATGGGCACGGAGGTGCTGAGCCATCCGCTGGCGGGTTCGGCCCGCAGGCTGCCCGACGCGGCGGCGGACCGCGCGGCCGCCGGGACCCTGCTCGCCTCCTCGAAGGACCGCGACGAGCATCGGTATGTGGTCGACCAGGTGACCGGCGTGCTGCAGGACCGCTGCGCTGGCGTCCACACCCCGGCGACCCCGGAACTCACCCGCACACCGGTGATGTGGCATCTCGGCACGCCGATCACCGCGACCGTGCCCGCCCACGGCCCGTCCGCGCTGGAACTGGCCCTCGCCCTGCACCCGACCCCCGCGGTGTGCGGCACTCCCACCGCGGCGGCCGCGGACCTGATCGCCGAACTGGAGGGCGATCGCGGTTTCTACGCGGGCGCGGTGGGCTGGTGCGATGCCGCCGGGAACGGCGAGTGGATGGTGAGCATCCGCTGTGCCGAACTCGACGCCGACGGCCGCACCCTGCTCGCCCACGCGGGCGGCGGCATCGTCGCCGAATCCGACCCGGCGGCCGAATTGGCCGAGACCACAGGCAAATTCCAGCGCATCCTGGGTCCGCTCGGTATCGCGGACCTGCCACTCACCGTCGCCTGACCGGCGCACCGACGCGGCCCTCGGCCGCCGGTACCCACGCATACGACGAACCGGAGAAAGCCATGCCCATCCCCCCGATCGCGCCCTATCCGATGCCCGGACCGGACGAGGTCACCGCCAACCAGGTGTCCTGGAAGGTCGATCCCACGCGCACGGCCCTGCTTATCCACGACATGCAGCAATACTTCATGTCGGCCTACGATCCTGACCGCGACCCGGCCCGCACCCTGATCGCGAACATCGGCAGGCTCCGAAATCGCTGCCACCAGTTGCGTATTCCGGTCATCTACACCATGCAGCCGGGCAACCAGCATCCCTCGCGCCGCGGCATCCTCGCCGACTTCTGGGGTTCGGGCATGTCGCACGGGCCCGATACGGAGGTCGTCGCCGAACTCCGGCCGGATGCGCAGGACATCCAGGTCACCAAGTGGCGCTACTCGGCCTTCCAGCGCACCGATCTGCGGGAACTGCTCGGCTACTACCGCCGCGACCATCTGATCGTGACCGGCGTGTATACGCATATGGGCTGCATGCTCAGCGCCGCAGAGGCTTTCATGAGCGACGTGCGTCCGTTCCTGGCCCTGGACGCCACCGCCGACTTCAGCCGCGACGAACATCTGATGGCCTTGAACTACACCGCTCGCCGGTGCGGCGCAGTGCTGTCCACGACCGATCTATTGGACCGGCTCGGCGCCGATCCGGCCGCCAACGGCACGGGATTCACCGCCGCGGACGCCGGACATTTGTAACCTGTTCCAGAAGCGTCGCCCGCGGAACGAACTACGGTCCTGCCTCGGCGGCGGTCGATGGAGGGCGAGCGATGGCGATGAAGGTCCATGTGCAGTTGGACGCGGATCTGCGTGGGGCCCGGGGGCGTGCCGCCGAACTGGCGGCGGCCGGTGTCGACGGATTGTTCACGTTCGAGGGCCCGCACGATGTGTTCCTCCCGTTGCTCGAGGCGGCGTCGTCGGTGGATCTCGAGCTGTTCACCAATGTGGCGATCGCGTTCCCGCGCAGTCCGATGCATCTGGCCCATGCCGCCTACGACCTCCAGGAGTTCAGCGGCGGGCGGTTCACCCTCGGCCTCGGCTCTCAGGTCCGGGCGCACATCGAGCGCCGATACGGGACGACGTGGTCGCGCCCGGCGGCCCGGATGCGCGAGACGGTGCTCGCCGTCAAGGCGATCTTCGATGCGTGGGAAGGCAATTCGGCGCTGGAGTTCCGCGGGGAATTCTCCACGCACACCCTCATGACGCCGAACTTCGATCCGGGCCCCAATCCGTTCGGGCCGCCGCCCATTCGAGTGGGCGCGCTCGGGCCACTGATGACGGCGGCGGCCGCCGCCGTGGCCGATGGTCTATTGGTGCTGCCGTTCAACAGCAAGCGCTACTTCACCCAGCGGACTATGCCCGCGGTCGAGCGCGGACTGGAGTCCGCCGGGCGGTCGATGTCCGAATTCGAGGTGATCCCGCAGGCGATCGTCGCCACCGGGCGCACGGAAACCGAACTGGCCGAGGCGATGTCGGGAATCCGGCGGCTGGTCGCCTTCTACGCCTCGACCCCGGCCTACGTCCCGGTGCTCGAGGTAGAAGGGTGGCAGGACCGGCAGCCGGTGCTCGCGGCGATGATGCGGCGCCGCGCGTTCGACGACATGGCGGCGGTGATCGACGATCACATGCTGCGGACGCTGGCGGTCGTCGGCACACCGGAGGAGTGTGCGGACCAGATCGCCGACCGCTTCCACCCCCACGCACGCGAAATCTGTTGCTATTTCCCGTTTTACAATATCGCCACGCAACACCTGACCGACCTGGTGGCAGCCCTGCACGCCGGTTGACGCCCACCCCTTAGTTATCCCGGCGTGCCCACCCTCATCTTCCGGCCGTACTCGCCCTCACCTTCCGGCCGTACTCACCCCTCACCTTCCGGCCGTGCTCACCGGGCGTGCTTACCTCTCATTTCCTGGTGTGCGCACTGCTCATTCCCTGGCAGGCTCACTCTCATTTCCCGCCCCGCTCACTCCTCATTTCCCGGCCCGCTTTTGGCCGGGACCTCCACCGGAATCTCACCACCCAGGTGATAGTCCCCGGACAGACGCAGCGTGTCACCGCTCCAGAAGCGCCCGGGGTCGTACCAATTCGCGCGCCGCTCGGGCAGCAGCCCCATGGCCTGGTAGGTGAGGGCGACGACCTCGGCGCAGTAGGCGCTCTGCAGATCCTGCCCCGACGCCGAACCCGCTTGGGCCCTGCGGGATTTCGGCCGCAGCCGGGCGACCCGGCCGCCCAGCCAGCGCGCGGCGAGACCGGAGGTCGACGGGAACGGCAGCCCGTCGAGCCGGGCGATGGCGCGGAGCGCGTTGTCCTCCATCTCGCGGGTCACCGGCCGGTCCAGCTGGCGCAGCCAGGCGCGCTGGCCGTAGCGCTGCGCCCACACCAGCACCGCGTCGCGCAGATCGTGCAGTTGGGCGCCGCGGTGCTGGTTACCGGACCACATGTCGGTCAGCGACCTGCCCAGTTCGGCGTGCCAGATCAGTACCGGCAGATCGTCGATCGCTACGGCCATCCCGACATGGTTGACCGGACTGTTCGTCGTCATTCGAATGGCTCGATCGGCCGCCGAACTCCCGCGAAACAACCACAGATCCCCGGTTCGCGTGAGTTCGATTGCCCGGTCGAGGTCGATGCTCGTACCCGCCATAGGCAGTAGCCTAGGCACATGCGCTGGTGGAAGATACTCGGTCTGGCGGGCGCGGCGGGTGTCGCCGCGACCGGCGTCGTGATCGTCCGGGCGGAGCGGCAGCGGCGCTCCTACACGCCGGAACAGATTCGCGCGCGCCTGCACGAGAGGGTCTCCGAGGTAGCCCCGTCCGATCCGGGCCCCGGCGAGAGTTCCCACAGCTGAGGGGCCACCCGCGGCGAACTCGGCTGCACCCCGGCGCTTTACGATCCCGGCTTCGCCGGACGGTGATCAACACCGCGGCGTGTGGGATAGGCTTGCGCCCTCCTGCTGGTTCAACGAAAGGGATATGGAGTGGCACGCAAGGTCACCGTCGAGCTGGTGGACGATTACGACGGCAAGTCCGAGGCCGAGGAGACGGTGAAGTTTGCTGTCGACGGCGTCGAGTACGAGATGGATCTGTCGGTGCTGAACGCGAGCAAACTGCGCGGTATCTTCGAACAGTGGACGCCGCACGCTCGCAAGGTCGGCCGCGTCCCCAAGGGTAAGGATCGCGGCGCCCCGCGGACGGCGGCCGGGCGGGAGCAGACGGCGGCCATCCGGGAATGGGCGCGCAAGAACGGGTACAGCGTCTCGCAGCGCGGCCGGATCCAGGCCGAGGTCGTCTCGGCGTACAACAAGGCCAGCTAGGACCGGCCGGGGCAGCAGTCGGCTGCTGCCCCCAACGGGGAGACTGAAATTCATCGGCGGGCGGTCTTCGTGACATTCGGGGTTCGTTCCGGCCCGGCGCCTGTCGGTAGACTCGAGCAGCGGGAACGATCGTCGACGCGTGAAGGAGCGTAGGGATGGCTGAGGTCCTGGTCGCCGAGATCCGGTCGGATAGCCAACCCTGGTCGGGGCGAAGGGATCGATCCAGCAAGAACTTCTCGCTCGCCGGCGTTCCCGAGGGTACGCAGGAACTGCTCTGGCGGACTGAACCCGACAGCGGTGCGATCCGGTTCAGCGTGATGTCGGACGTCAGGGCGAACTACGACCAGCGCGTCCTGTCGAACATCGCCTCCGGTTCGAGAACCCGCCTCCCGCGCGAGCGAGAGTCCCTGTCGCGCCGCGGTTTCTACATCGCCAACCCCTTCGGCGCCACGGAAGACGGATTCCTCGTGAAGGTCTACGCCCTGGTCCCCTGACCGAGACGGCGTTGACCCGGACTCAGCCGGCGTTGCCCGGTGCCAGGGCGGCTATTTCGGCCTCGCAGGCCGCGGCGATCAGGCGTGCGGTCATGTCGAGTACCTGTGTGCGTTCGGTGGTTCCGAGGTCGAGGGTCGCCGCGCGCAGGACCGCCGCGAAGCCCGTATTGATCATGGCGAAACTCATTGCGTCGTAGAGGCGGTCGTCGCCGGGGCCGACGGTCTGGACGATCAGCTCGGTGGCCAATTCGCGCAGGCGCGGCTCGAAGTCGGGGATGCCGCTGCGGTAGAAGTGCACCCCGGCCACCAATGCCCGCACCAATTCCGCGTTCGGCGTCACCTCGTTGACGATGACCTCCAGCGTCCGGCCGGTCACCTCCAGGATGGTTTTCCCTTCCCGGTCCAGCCAGCTCTGCCGCAACCGTTGTTCGGCATGTTCCATCAGCCCCTGGATCAATTCCTCCACCATGACGGTGCGGTCGGTGAAATACCGGTACACGGTGCCGATGCTGACGCCCGCCTCGGCCGCGATCCGATTCGTCGAGGTGTTCGCGACACCGCGTTCCGCGAAAAGCTGTGCGGCGGTATTCAAGATATGTTCCCTGGTGGCCTTGGCTCGTTCCTGCCGCGGGCTGCGGTGCCGGACTACGGGCCGAGGAGGCGTGAAGCCCACCGGTCTGCTCAACGCGTGTCCGCCATTGCGGGATGGCGCGTCCGGAGGCGAGCAGTCGCCTTCGGTCTCGACCCAGGCCGCGATTCCGCGTGCCGTGAGAGCGAACAGCTCCTCGCGTTTCCGGTCGTCGACTTCCAGCGTGACGGCCCGCATGACCGCCGCGAATCCGGTGTTGACCAGGACGATGGTCATGGCGTCGTACTTGCGGTCGTCACCGGGGCCGAGTACCTGGATCACCAGCACCTTGACCAGCAGGCGCAGGCGCCGTTCGAGTTCGGGAATGCCACTGTCGGGAAACTGCAATCCCGCCGCGAGCGCCCGCACCAGCCCGGCATCGACCACCAGTTCGTCGGCGATCGCCCCGAGGACGGCGACCGCCAATTCGGCAATGGATTTGTCGGCAACCCCGAAAACGCGCTCGGTGAAACGCTGCTCGATGTTCTCCTGCATCCGCGCCAGCAGTTCCTCGACCACGGCGCTGCGGTCACCGAAATACCGGTACACGGTGCCGATGCTGACGCCCGCCTCGGCCGCGATCCGATTCATCGAGGTATCGACGATCCCGCGTTCCCCGAACAGTCGCGCCGCGGTGTCCAGGACCTGTTCTCTGGTCACTCTGGCGCGTTCTTGCTTGGGTCGGCGCTGACCCGGGGGTTTCGGCGGCATGAGACTCCTGCCAACAATTGCGAGGGGATCCGCGGCGGCACGATTCTAATGCCGGGGATCGGCCGAGCGGGTCACATCGAAAGTCATGGACGCGGCGGAATTCTGGGTGGTTGACGTCAGGTCGACATAAGGTCGCACAATGACCGACATGTCTACTCTGCTTGCTCTCCTCGATACCTTCGATGATCTTCCCCAGGCTTGTGATCTGCGGGAACGTACCTATGCAGGGCTGGGCGACTCCGTCGTCGACGTGGGCTGCGGGAGCGGGCGGGCCGTCGGTGAGCTGGCGGCCCGCGGCGTGCGGGCCATCGGCACGGACCTCGACCCGGCCATGATCGAGGTCGCCGTAGAGCGTTGGCCCGCAGGCGAATTCCACGTGGCAGACGCCATCGCGCTGCCTCTCGACGACGGTTCGGTCACCGGCTATCGCGCCGACAAGATTCTGCACGCCCTTCCCGAGCCCGAGCGGGCGGTTCTCGAGGCCCGCCGGGTTCTCGCCGCGAACGGCCGCGCGGTCCTCGTCGGCCAGGATTGGGACACGCTGGTGATCGACTCCGACGATCCCGAACTCACCCGCACGCTCGTCCACACCCGCGCGGACCGCATGCCCAGCCCGCGGGTCGCCCGCCGATACCGGAACCTGCTGCTGGACAACGGATTCACCGATGTCACGGTCGAGGTCCACACGATCGTCCGCACGGATGCGGCGGTCCTGCCGATGCTCGCCAATGTCGGGGGAGAAGGGGCCTGGCTCGACGAGCAGCAGGTGCGGGCGGCCGAGGACCGGCTGTTCGTCGCCGTGCCGATCTTCGTCGCCGCGGGGACCCGCGCCGACTGAGCGCCCACTCACCCGCACTCCGAGAAGTGCACGGCGGCAACCGGATCCGTGATCCGACCCACTCCCCACACGACCAGTGCGGACAGGGCATAGAGTGCGCCGACCAGGCAGGAGGCCCACCATCCCCACGCGCCGTAGGCCCACGTGGTCGTGACCGCCCCGAGGGCCGATCCCAGGGAGTAGAACGCCATGTAGACGCCGATGACGCTGCTGGCGCGGTCCGGATACGCGGTGGTCAGCAGATGCTGGCTGGCGACGTGCACGGCCTGGACGGCGAAGTCGAGCGCGACGATACCGGCGATCAGGAACCACAGGTTCGATCCGGCCTGGGCGACGAGCAGCCACGACGCGGTCAGCAGCGCCAGTGACCAGCCGGTGATCCGTTGTGCGCCACCGGAATCGGCCCATCGGCCCGAGCGCGCGGCGCCGAGCGCTCCGGCCAGGCCCGCCAAGCCGAACAGGCCGATCGCGGTGGTGCCCAGATTCCAGGGTTCGGTGCTGAGGGGAAGTGCGAGTCCGCTCCACAATGTCCCGAAGGACGCGAACAGGAACAGCGCGATCAGGCTCCGGCTCAGGAACAGTCGATCGGTGCGCATCAGCCGACCCATCGACGCCAGCACCTGCGTGTACCGCGCGGTGCTCGTCCTCGGATCCGGGTGCAGCCGCGTGCGGGCGGTGACGGCGAGGGCCGCGCAGAGTGTCGCGAGCACCGCGTAGACCGCGCGCCATCCGGCCATATCGCCGAGCGCACCCGCGAGGACGCGGGCCCCGAGAATGCCGATTACGACGCCCGACGTGACGGCGCCGATGGTGCGGCCCCTCTCACCCGGTTCCGAGACGGCCGCCGCGTAGGCGACCGTCACCTGCACCACGACAGCGAAAACCCCGGCGACCCCGAGTCCCGCCAGCACGAGGACGCCATTGGGCGCCGCGGCCACGATCGCCGCCCCCACCGCGGTGAGCGCCAGCTGGGCGGTGATGAGCCGACGGCGGTTCAGCACATCACCGAGCGGGACCAGTGCGATCAGACCGGCGAAGTAGCCGATCTGCCCGGCGGCGACCAGTCCGCCCAGCGACTCCGGCGCCAGCCCCAGATCGCGCCCCGCCGCCGCCAGTACCGGCTGGATCGCGTAGATCGTCGAGACCGCGACGGCGCACACCAGCGCCAGGATCCATCGCTGCGACCGGGTGACTCCTGTCGACACGAGACCTCCAAATTGGTAGCAAAATGAAACCGTTTGACCGTAGGGCATAATGGTTTTGAATTGCAACCGATTGGGAGGAGGCTCATGACGCGCGGATCCTGGACCGACCCGACCTGTCCCGTGGCCCGGACGATCGACCTGGTCGGCGATCGGTGGAGCCTGCTGATCGTGCGCGACGCCATGGACGGCGCGGCCGCGTTCACGGAGTTCCAGCAGCGCCTCGGGATCGCCCGCAATATCCTCGCCGACCGCCTCCGCCGCCTCGTCGACCACGGCATCCTCGCCAGCACGCCGACGCCCGGCGGCAAGCGGCACATATACGAACTCACCGAGGCCGGGCGCGACCTGTTCACCACCATCGTCGCGCTGCGGCAGTGGGGGGAGCGCCACGCCTTCTCCGAGGGTGAACCGCACTCCACGCTCCGGGACCTCGACGGCGGTCCCGTCGCTCGACTGCGCCCGGAAAGCCGGACCGGCAAGCCCCTCGCGGCGGCAACAACCCGGGTCCACAAGGTGGACTGAGCAGGGCGTGATTTGCGTTGCCGCGCTGGACATTCCGGCGAGGTACGTGCGTGCCGACGAGCCAGCCGGCGGGCGTCCGAGATTGCCTGCCGCCACGGCACGCACGTCCAGCGCACACGCCACACCATGCCCGGCACGGCGCGGCCCGGCCCGGCCCGGCC
>NZ_BDBV01000129.1 GCF_001613165.1 Nocardia mexicana NBRC 108244 | reverse complement strand
GGGGCCGCGACGACGGGAAATAGGAAGCTGGGCCCGCTCAAACTCGAGCAAGCAAGTTTGGCCGCTCAAGCTCGAGCAAGGAGGCTGGGCTGCGCGAGCTCGAACAAGAAGACCGGGCCACTCGAACTCGAACAAGAAGACCGGGCCACTCGAACTCGAACAAGAAGACCGGGCCACTCGAACTCGAACAAGAAGACCGGGCCACTCGAACTCGAACAAGAAGACCGGGCCACTCGAACTCGAGCGAGGAGGCTGGGTTGCTCGAACTTGGGATTGAGCCTGCGTCTAGGGACGTACCTGGATGTAGAGAATCAGGAGCGAGATCCACAGCAGGAGCAACAGGATCGTGGAGACTCGCGGGCGGCCCAGGGCCCGGCGGGCGTGCGGGCGCAACCAGCCGGTTTCCACCGAGCCCTCGGTGACACCGCCGCGGCCCGGCTGCTGTGCGGCTGCGGCGTCGGGTCCGCCGGATCCTCCGGATCCGCTGTCGCTGGACTGTTCCGAGCGGCCGGCGCCGCCTGGGTCGTCGGTCATGGCGGCACGCTATCCGGCCGGTCGGCGTCGTGCGACCGATTCGTGCCGTTCCGGTACCCGTGTCATCGGGATCTCCCGCCTATCCGCCCGGCCGCACCTGGAGATAGACGACCAGCGCCGCCACCCATACCGACATCAGCACCATCGTCGAGACCCGCGGCCGGCCCATCGGCTGCCGCAGCCGCATCCACCGGGGCGGGGCAGGTGCTTCGGCTCCGTTCGCGGAGAGTTGCGGCGACAGGACCTCGACCGTGTTCTCCGACGGCGCGAAGGCGCCCTGACTCGCGGGAACACCGTTCCCGCTGATCACATCATCGTCACCGAGCGCCATACCGGAACGTTACCCAGACCGGGTGCCCGAATAAACGCAAAACCGAACGGTGCGGAAGCGCGGGTCGTCCGTGCGAGAAGGTGCGATGAGCCCTGGTCTACCGGAAGTGCCGGGCCAGGCGCTCCGAGATATCCGCCATGGTGGCGTCGTCGACGGTCGCGATCGGCTCCCCTTCCAGCCAGTCGGCGGGAAGTGTCGTCGGGGCCGCCAGCACGGCCGCGCCGACCGTGCCCAGGTCGTACAGGTAGGCGCCCGCGGCCGGGAACTGCGGACCGACGACCTCGACCACGAGGCGGCGATCCGGCTGGTCGGCGTTGTAGCCGTGACCGGAGACGATCAGGTACATGATGCCGCCCGGAATCAGTGAGTCCTGGCTGAGAATGATCTCGCCGCGGTCTGCGGTCACGCGCGGCCGCCACGGGGGGCGGCGACGATCAGGGCCTGCCGCTTCGCCCACTCGTCGCCGAGCAGGCCGTGCTGCCGGAGCACCGCGGTGTCGTGCTCACAGGCCGCGCGCCACGCGGCACGGTCCACGACGTCGGCGATCCACGTGGACAGCGGCTTGCCCGCAGCAGCCGCCGCCGTGCGCGCCGCCTCGGCCGTGGCGTCGGGCATCGTAATCGACAGCTTCTTGGTCATGACTGCCAATCCTACCGGCGAACGCTGCTGGTAGGCAGTGACTTTCGCCGGGAGCTTTCGTCGGGCGGCGGCGCGAAATCCCCGGCGACGGCTCATGGTCGACGAACTCAGTACCCGTCGTCCGGCGGCGGTTCGAAGTCCCAGTCCGGCGGAGGTTCAGGGTCGGCGAAGTCCGGTTCCGGGGAGGTCGACGGACGAGCGGCCGAGGCGGGCGGCGCCGACCGTGCGGTCCGTCGCTGGTTCTGCACCGGCGGCGGTGCGGTCGGCTCGCCTTGATCCCCGTCAGCTGCCACGACCTCCAGCACGCCGTCGCCGTACTTGGCGCGCTTGTTCTCGCCGATGCCGCTGATGCCGCCCAACTCGGCGAGCGTGGCCGGCTTGCGGGCAGCGATCTCGCGCAGGGTGGCATCGTGGAAGACGACGTAGGCGGGTACGCCCTGCTCCTTCGCCACCGAGGCGCGCCAGGCTCGCAGGCGCTCGAACAGGTCCGCATCGGCCGGTGCGAGGTCGGCGGCGGCGAGGCGAGATGCCTTGGCGCGCGGGGCCTTCGCCGGTTTCACCCGTTCGGGCTCGCGGCGCAGCATCACCTGGCGGCCGGAGAAGAGCACCTCGCTACTGGCCTCGGTGAGGGTGAGCACGCCGTACTCACCGTGCACGGCGAGCAGACCCTGAGCCAGCAGCTGGCGGATGACCCCGCGCCACTCGGTATCGCGCAGATCGTTACCGACGCCGAACACCTTGAGCTCGTTGTGGTTGTGCTGCAACACCTTCGGGTTGGACTTCCCGACCAGGATGTCGGCGATGTGCCCCGCGCCGAAGCTCTGACCGCGCTCGCGCTTCAGGCGCAGCACGGCCGAGAGCGCCTTCTGCGCGGCGACGGTGCCGTCCCAGGACTCCGGCGGATTCAGGCAGGTGTCGCAGTTGCCGCAGCGCTCCCCCTGCTGTCCGAAATACGCCAGCAGCTGGGTGCGGCGGCACTGCACCGTCTCGCACAGCGCGAGCATGGCGTCCAGGTGCAGCTGCAACTGGCGGCGGTGCGCGGCGTCGCCCTCGGAATTGTCGATCAGCTTGCGCTGCTGCACCACGTCGTTGAGGCCGTACACCATCCACGCGGTGGACGGCAGTCCATCGCGCCCGGCGCGGCCGGTCTCCTGGTAGTAGCCCTCCACCGACTTGGGCAGATCGAGGTGGGCGACGAAGCGTACATCGGGCTTGTCGATGCCCATGCCGAAGGCGATGGTGGCGACGACCACCAGGCCGTCCTCGCGCAGGAACCGCGACTGATTGGTGGCGCGGGTGCGCGCGTCCAGGCCCGCGTGGTACGGCAGCGCCTCGATTCCGTTGCGGGTCAGGAACTCCGCGGTCTTCTCCACCGAATTGCGCGACAGGCAGTAGACGATGCCCGCCTCACCCGGGTACTCGGTGCCGATGAAGCTGAGCAGTTGCTGTTCGGGCCGGTTCTTCGGCTCGATCCGGTATTGGATGTTGGGACGGTCGAATCCCGCGACGAAATGCCGTGCGCCGGTGAGGTCCAGGCGTTCGGCGATCTCCTTGCGGGTGCCCTCGGTGGCGGTCGCGGTCAGCGCGATGCGCGGCACATCGGGCCAGCGCTCGTGCAGGATCGACAGCGCCAGATAGTCGGGCCGGAAGTCGTGGCCCCACTGCGAGACACAGTGCGCCTCATCGATGGCGAACACCGACACCTTCGCCCGGTCCAGCAGTTGCAGCGTGGCATCGATGCGGAGCCGCTCGGGCGCCAGATACAGCAGATCCAGCTCCCCCGCCACGAAGTCCGCCTCGACCCGGCGCCGCTCGTCGGGGAATTGCGTGGAGTTGAGGAATCCCGCGCGTACCCCGAGCGCCCGCAACGCGTCGACCTGATCCTGCATGAGCGCGATCAGCGGCGAGATCACCACGCCCACCCCGGGCCGCACCAGCGCCGGGATCTGATAGCACAGCGATTTGCCGCCGCCGGTCGGCATCAGCACCAGCGCATCGCCGCCGCCGACCACCTGCGCGACGATGTCGCGCTGTAGTCCGCGGAAGCTGTCGTACCCGAAGACGCGCTGCAAGACCTCTTGCGCCGCATCGGAATTCGCACCCACACCGGGCTGGTCGACCACCGTCTCGAGCGTCTCCGGGCTACTCACGCTGGCCATCCTACGGATCTCCGCCGACACCGCGACCCCCTGTGCAATTCCCGCACCCGCTGTTTGTTCCCGCACCCCCTGCAAGCGCTGCAGCGGGTGCGTGAGCGTGCCAGGGGTGCGGGAACGGTGAGCGGCCGAATCCCTTACTCCCGCACGTAATAGCGCAGTGTGCCGTAGGCGGTGAGGGCCGCGAAGACGATGCCGACGGGGACGATGGTCATGGCGACCATGGCGACGTCGTCGCCGGTGATGCGCGGAAACACCTTGGAGGCGAACAGGTCGCCGAGGGCGCGGTCGATGACCAGCGAACGGGAGATCAGCAGGCCGATGACGGCGAGCACCGAACCGGCCAGCGCACCCACCACCGCCTCCAGCAGGAACGGCAGCTGGGTATACCAGCGGGTCGCGCCCACCAGACGCATGATGCCGACCTCGGTGCGCCGGGTGAACGCCGCGATCTGCACCATGTTCGCGATCAGCAGCAGCGCCGCCAGGGCCTGCAGCACCGCCAGCCCGAACGCCGCGTTGCGCAGGCCGTCGAACAGGCTCACCAGCCGGTCCACGATGTCCTTGTCGTTGCGCACGAAGCCGACGCCCTCGCGCCCCTGGAACTCGGAGAAGATGCGCGGATAGTCCCCGGCGTCGGTCATTTTCACCCGCAGCGAGGCCGGTAGCGGCGACTCGCTGACATACGCCGCCAGCTCCGGTTGATCCTTGAAGGTCTTCTCCTTGGCCTCGCGGACGGCGTCCTCCCGATTGAGGAACTGCACCGACACCACGCCCGAGGTGTTCTTCAGATCCGCCATCAGGGTCTTGCAGGGGTCCTTCGAACAGTCCTGGTCCGACGCCGACACGTCGTCGGTCAGGTACAGCCGCACCTCCAGCCGATCCAGGAAGTACTGCTCGGTCTTGTCGGCCATCCGGACCGCCAGCAGGCCCCCGCCGAGCATGGTCAGCGACACCGCGGTCGTGAGGATCATGGCGATGGTCATGGTGACATTGCGGCGCAGGCCGTTGAAGACCTCGCCGAACAGGAAGCTCGCGCGCATTACCGGCCCACCCCGTACACACCGGTCGCCTCGTCGCGCACCAGACGACCGCGATCGAGCTCCACCACCCGCCGGCGCATGGCGTCGACGATGTGATTGTCGTGGGTCGCCATCAGCACCGTGGTGCCGACGCGGTTGATGCGTTCCAGCAGCGTCATGATGTCCTGACTGGTCTCCGGGTCGAGGTTGCCGGTGGGCTCGTCGGCCAGCAGCACCAGCGGCCGGTTCACGAACGCCCGCGCGATCGCGACCCGCTGCTGCTCGCCGCCGGACAGCTCGCTGGGCAGCCGGTCGGCCTTACCGGACAGGCCCACCAGGTCCAGCGCCTCCGGGACCGCGCGCTGGATGAATTTGCGGTTCTTGCCGATCACCTCGAGCGCGAACGCCACGTTCTGCTCCACCGTCTTCTGCTGCAGCAGCCGGAAGTCCTGGAACACGCAGCCGATGCGCTGGCGCAGCTTGGGCACCTTGCGGCCGGGCAGCCGGTCCACCCGGAAGTCGGCGACGACGACCTCCCCGGACGTCGGCTTCTCGTCCTTGAGCAGTAACTGCATGAACGTCGACTTACCCGAACCGGACGGTCCGATGATGAAGACGAACTCGCCCTTGCCGATCTCGACCGAGACATTGTCCAGCGCCGGACGGGTCGAGGTCGGAAAGGACTTGGTCACATTCCGCAGGGTGATCACGAGCGCCCAGTGTAGCCAGCGAAGAACGGGCATTCGCCGTCGCACACCGTGGAAATGCTTCGTGTCACATTCACGTCACTTGTCGGGCGGCGTCGTAATCACCGATTTCGGAATGGTATTCGCGATCGGCGTGAAGCCGGAGTGGTCCGGCGTAGTCGGCTTGACGAACACGTACAGGACAAACGTCGCGACCCAGACACTGATCAGGATCGCCGTGGACTTACGCGGTTTCACTCATGCCTTCCCGCCGGAGCGCCGCGGCCACCCGCACCCGCAGTTCGCGCCCGACTTCGAATTGCTTGCCCGGCAAGGTTCTGGCAACCATTCTGATGTTCATCTGATCGACCGTGAGATCCTCGAGGCCCATCACCGTCGGCTCGTCCAGCAGCAGCGTTTTCAGCCTGCGATCCTGGAAGGCCTTGGCGCCGACGTCGTGCAGGATCTCGTTGACCTTGTTGATGTCGGAGCTGGCCGGTACCGGCACGTCGATCGCGGCGCGCGCCCAATCCTTCGACAGATTGGTGACTTTCACGATCTGGCCGTTGGGCACCGAGATGACCTCGCCGTCCACGTTGCGCAGGGTGGTGATCCGCAGCGTGACGTCCTCGACCGTACCCTCGGCCGGGACGGTCTGCCCGGTGAGCGCGATGCTCACCACATCGCCGAAGCCGTACTGCCGCTCGGTGATCAGGAAGAATCCGGCCAGCAGGTCCTGCACGATGCGCTGCGCGCCGAAACCGACGGCCGCACCGATGACGGCGGCGGGCGCGACGAGGCCGCCGAGCGGAAACCCCAAGCGCTGCAACACCGACAGCGCCACCAGGAAGTACACGATCGACAGCAGCACCCAGGTCAGCACCTGCGCCAGCGCGTGCCGGTGCTTGGCCGCCTCCGAGCGCACCAGGGAGTCGCTGCTCTGGAAGCTCGCGTCGATCCGCCGGGTGATTCGATCCCGGACAAATGTCGCGAATCGGCTGAACAGCATCGCGCCCACGATGATCAGCACGATCTCCAGCCCGCTGCTGCGCAGCCAGCCGGTGATGTCGCCGCCGCCCGCGGCGAGATTCGTGGTCATGGGCACATCCTTCCCGGTGCACACCGGAAACCGTCGTGAATCGCCCTGCCACCGAAATACACGCCCGACAGGTTACTACGGTCCGCGCATGCTCCGAAACGTCGTGATTGCGCCGTGATAGCCCGGTCACAGACCGGATCGGCACAAGCCGATACGGTATTGCGGATAATCCCGCATTACTGTTCGGCGCCCTGGCGCATCCGCCAGCGGATGCCTTCCTCGATGAACCCGTCGATATCGCCGTCGAGCACCGCCGTCGGGTTGTTCACCTCGTAGTTGGTGCGCAGGTCCTTCACCATCTGGTAGGGGTGCAGCACGTACGAGCGCATCTGGTTGCCCCAGGACGCGCCCTCGTTGGTCTTCAGCGCGTCCATCTCGGCGCGCTCCTCGAGCCGCTTGCGCTCCAGCAGCTTGGCCTGCAGCACGCGCATGGCCGAAATCTTGTTCTGCAGCTGCGATTTCTCGTTCTGGCAGGTGACGACGATGCCGGTCGGGACGTGGGTGATGCGGACCGCGGAGTCGGTGGTGTTGACGCTCTGGCCGCCGGGGCCCGACGAGCGGTACACGTCGACGCGGATATCACCCTCCGGAATGTCGATGTGGTCGGTGGTCTCCACCACCGGCAGCACCTCGACCTCGGCGAACGACGTCTGGCGGCGGCCCTGGTTGTCGAACGGGCTGATGCGCACCAGCCGGTGCGTGCCCATCTCCACCGACAGCGTGCCGTAGGCGTAGGGCACCTTGACCGCGAAGGTGGCGCTCTTGATACCGGCCTCCTCGGCGTAGGAGGTGTCGTAGAGCTCCACCGGGTACTTGTGCCGCTCGGCCCAGCGGACGTACATGCGCATCAGCATCTGCGCCCAGTCGGCGGCGTCCACGCCGCCCGCGCCGGAGCGGATGTTGACCAGCGCCTCGCGCTTGTCGTACTCGCCCGACAGCAGCGTGCGGACCTCCATCGCCTCCACGTCGGTGTGCAGCGACGCGCGTTCGGAGTCGGCCTCGGCCAGGGCGGCCGTGCGGGCCTCGCCCTCCTCGCCTTCCGCGAGCTCGTACAGCACCGGCAGGTCCTCCAGGCGCTGGCGCAGCTCGGTGACGCGGCGCAGCTCCCCCTGCGAATGCGACAGCTCGCTGGTGACCCGCTGCGCGTGCTCCTGGTCGTTCCACAGGTCCGGGTCGGCGGCCTGCTGTTCGAGCTCGTCGATCCGGCGGCGCAGCTCGTCGACGTCGAGCACCGACTCGACCGTCTTCAGCGTGGTGTCGAGCTCGGCAAGATCAGCGGAAACGTCAGGTTGCACGAGGATTCAATCTACCGGCCCGGGACTGTGCCGCGAAATATGCCGAGGTCACCCGGCAGGTGATCCTCGAGGACTTCAGCCCGAGACCGCGCGCAGCCCGCCCGGGCGACGACCGTCCAGTGTGTCCAGAGCCGCCGCCGTGGCGTCGTCGGCAGCCAGATAGATCTGTATGTACTGATCGTCGTCGGCGGACAATTCCAGCCGCTCGTAGGCCAAGCGCAGCGCACCCGCCTCCGGGTGTTCCATGCGGACGATGCCGCTGGTATCCGGCAGGCCCGGGATGTTTTCCAGCCGTCCGGTGAATTCCTCACCGACGAGCAGGCTCAGCTCGTCGACAAAGGTGGAGACCATGCGGTCCGTGCGGAACGGGCCCTGCTTGAGCGTCGCCACCGCGAGGTCGGCCTTGCGGTCCCAGTCCGGGTAGGCGGTGCGGGCGCGCGGGTCGGTGAACAGGTAGCGGGGGAAGTTGGCGGGGAGACCGCCGTCGAGCTGACCGGTCGGTCCCATCAGGCGGTGGTATCCGTTCGTGCAGGCGATCACCTCGCCGAGCCGGTTGAGCACGGCCGCGGGGGCCGGTTCGAGACGGTCGAGGACGGCTCGCACGGCCGGGCGCACCTCCCGGTTCGGGGTGGCGCCGCCGAGGCAGTGAAAGCCCGGGGAGGCCGCCTTGACCAGGCTGTACAGGTGCACGCGCTGATTGGGCGTCATGCGCAGCGCGGTGGCCAGCGCGGACAGCACCTCCGACGACGGGTGCCGGTCGCGGCCCTGTTCCAGGCGGATCAGGTACTCGACGCTCACCCCGGCCAGCGTCGCGAGTTCGGCCCGGCGCAGCCCCGGGGTGCGGCGCCGCGGACCGGCGGGCAGGCCGACCTCGGCGGGCGTCACCGCCTCGCGCCGGGTGCGCAGAAACAGGCCGAGCTCATTGTCACTCACGGTGCCTCCCTGTCCCTTGCCGAATGTCCGGGCTTCCGCGGTGTAGGGAAACCGGCACCTTGTATCTACGCCGATCCTCCGGAATCTGTTCCCCGGCACTCGCTGGGCACCCACGATCCGTCGACTACAGCGGCCTGCATCCCCGCGTCCTCGTGGCCTGGTGACGTGCGCTCGGCGCGGCCCGCGGCTCGGCGACCTCTCAGCTCCCTCGCCTCCGAACCTAACAGCGGCCGGTGGCGCCGAGGGTGTCCCTGTCACTACCACCCTCACAGCGGGCTCCCTGACCGGCGCGGCGCTCGGCACAGTCATTGGCGACAACCGAGACAACTGACAAGGGAGACCCGCAATGTCCGACACCCTGCGCCTCGCCGTGATCATCGCCAGCGTCCGCAACGGACGGTTCGGCCCGGTGGTGGCGAACTGGTTCGCCGACCGGGCCCGGCAGCACGGCGCGTTCGAGGTCGACGTGATCGACCTCGCGGAAATGGAACTGCCGCACCAGCTTCCGGCGCTTCCGCCGCGGATGGAACCGAACCCGGCGCGCCCGACCGGCATGACCGACCTCACCGCACGCCTCGGACGGGCCGACGCGATGGTGATCGTCACCCCGGATATCAATGCCAGCTACCCGGCCGAGCTGAAGACCGCCATCGACTGGCATTTCACCGAGTGGGACCGCAAGACCATCGGATTCGTCGGCTACAGCGGGGCGAGCGGCGGCCTGAACGCCATCGCGCACCTGCGCCAGATCTTCGGCGAGCTCAACGCCCACGCGATCCGCGACTACGTGTCGTTCCCGCGCTACTACGAGCTGTTCGACGCCGACGGCAACCTGCTCGAGCCGTCCGGCCCGGAGGGTGCGGCCCAGGACATGCTGGACCAATTGCACTGGTGGGCAGGCGCATTGGCATCGGCGCGGGTGTCGGCCTGAGCCCAGGCGAGGAGTGCCGTGGCGGCAACGGATGGGGGCGGGCGCTCGTGCACGAACAACCCGAATCACAGAGAGGGGACCGTTGCAAGCACGCCGCCCACTCAGTGGACACGATGTCGCCGAGTCGTAGCGTCGGATGATGGGATGGCAGTTCGCCGTCGACGAGGAGGCTGGAATGACCGAGCCGCGAAACAACCCGGCCACCGCGGTGGCCACGGCAGAGCGGGTCGAGGTGCGGTCATGAAGACCATCGCCGTGACCGGCAGCGCATCGGGTATCGGTGCGGCGGTGGCCGAGCATCTCGCGAAGGCCGGGCATCGGGTGATCGGCGTGGACCTGCGCGACGCCGACGTCACCGCGGATCTGGGCACCGCGGAGGGCCGCGAATACGCGATCGCCGAGGTCACCCGGCTCTGTGAGGGGCGGCTCGACGGGTTCCTGCCGTTCGCCGGGGTCGCCGCCGCGACGGGCCGACCCGGCGGGTTGCTGGTATCGGTCAACTACTTCGGTGCGATCACCCTGCTCGAGGGCCTGCGGCCGCTGCTACGCGAATCCGACGCGGCATCGGTCGTGCTGGTCTCCTCGAATTCCACGACAACCCAACCGGGTTGGCCCGTCGAACTGGCGGACGCCTGCCTGGCCGGGGACGAGAAACGCGCCCGGGAGATCGCGGAGTCGTTCGGTGATCTGGCCGCGATCCAGGCGTACCCGGCCACCAAGGCGGCGCTGGCCTGGTATGCGCGGACCAAGTCCGCGGAGTACATCTCCGACGGCATCCGGCTCAACGCCATCGCCCCGGGCCTCATCGACACCCCGATGACGCAGGAGGGGCAGCAGGACGCGCTCATCGGCGAGGCCATGAAGGGGTTCCTGGGCGCGGTCCCCATCGGCCGCGCGGGCCGACCGGAGGAGATCGCCGAACTGGCAGCGTTTCTCCTGTCGGAGCAGGCGGGCTTCTTCGTCGGCTCGGTGATCTTCTGCGACGGCGGCATCGACGCGGCGTTCCGTGGAAAGGATTGGCCCGCGCCCTGGGTCATCCCCCAGTAACCCGGCCTGTTCGGACACGAAACGGTACGAGACGGCAGCTCCTGCCGCGTCGGGGCGGATTGTGACCGCATGGACCGGGCCGACCGAGTACGTGCGCGTCGCCAGGAGCGCGTCGATCGCAGGGCTGCCGACCCGGACTCAACGGCCACGGGTGCGATCCCTGCCGGTACAGCCACCCGCTAACGTTTTCGGCGTGACCGACCACAGCGCTGACCTCGAACTCGCCCTGCGTCTGGCCGATGCGGCCGATGCGATCACCCGCGACCGGTTCGGGGCGCTGGACCTGCAGGTCGACAGCAAGCCCGATCTGACCCCGGTGTCGGATGCGGATCTGGCTGTGGAGAAGGCGCTGCGGGCGGAGTTGGCACGCGAGCGGCCCGGCGATGCGGTGCTGGGCGAGGAATTCGGCGGCGACGCCGAGTTCGGCGGCAGGCAGTGGGTGCTCGACCCGATCGACGGCACCAAGAATTTCGTGCGCGGGGTGCCCGTGTGGGCGTCGCTGATCGCACTGCTCGAGGACGGAGTGCCGGTGGTGGGCGTGGTGAGTGCGCCCGCGCTGGCCCGGCGCTGGTGGGCCGCAACGGGTTCGGGGGCCTGGACCCGATTCGAGCCGGGGCCGGCGCGGTCGATCGCCGTCTCCGCCGTGCGCGAGCTGGGTTCGGCCAGCCTCGCGATCTCCAGCCTGTCCGGCTGGCGCGACCTCGGCCTGCGCGATCAACTCCTCGGCCTCAGCGACGAGGTGTGGCGCACCCGCGGCTACGGCGACTTCTTCGGCTACTGCCTGCTCGCGGAGGGCGCGGTCGACATCACCACCGAACCCGAAGTCTCCCTGTGGGATCTGGCCCCGCTCGACGTGCTCATCCGCGAGGCGGGCGGCACGTTCACCGCGCTCGACAGCAGCGCGGGCCCGCACGGCGGCAGCGCCGTCGCCACGAACGGCCTGCTGCACGAGGAAGTCCTCGCCCGCCTGCACCGCTGACGAGCCTCCACCGCGAGACACCCACCGGCGCAACGGCAACCCGTTGGTTCCGGCGTGCTTGTGGCCGGAACCCATTGCTGCCGCTGCGGACCGTCCGGTGTGGATCCCGGCCAAAAGCACGCCGGGAATGAGGGGAGGGCACGCCGGGAATGAGGGGAGGGCACGGCGGGAATGACAGGGTTGTCGGCGATTCCGGTCAGCCCAGTCGCTTCAACTCGGGCCAGAGGTCTTGCCAGGGCGAGCGTGGGGTGCAGGTGTACAGCAGGGCGTGCTGTTCGTCGTTGTCGATTCCCAGGCCGTTGTCGATGCGCCCGGCGGGTTGAATGCCGTTGCAGAACAAGGCGAGTCGGTCGGGGGCGAGACCGACGGCCAGGACCGGCGTCGAGCCCGGCGGTGGGCCCCACCACCAGTAGGCGTTGTGGCCGCTGTGCGGAACGGGCAGGCCGTAGGCAGCGCCGAAGCGTTCGATGGCGCCCGCTTCGCCGTAGTCGGCGGTCAGAATCGGAGCGTCCGGGGCGACTCGGGTCCGGGCGTCGGCCACCTGGCGGGTGAACTCCGGCCAGCCGACGGTCTCGCCGGCGTCGTAGTTCACCGCGAGTACCGGCGAATCACGCAGTGCGGCAACCGGAAGCACCGGCAGGAACAGCACCGCCGATGTCGCCAACTGCACGATCGCCACGGGAATCACTGCGGCCCAGACCTTCCGGTGCCCGGCCAGCCATTTCGCCAGCGGCACCGACCCGGCCGCCAGCAGTATCGGGTACATGCTGCCCAGGTAGTACGCCTTGCCTCCGGCGGTCAGGAACCCCGCGAACAGCAGCGCGGCACAGATCGGGAACGCCCGGTAGCGCGGCGTCCTCCACAGTCGCCACAGCCCGAATCCCCACAGCGGCACCAGCACCAGGCCCATCAGCACGAATTGCAGACCCACGAACTCCACGCGCGAATTCGACGTCCCCGAGGAACCGTCCGCGATCGCCCGGCTCAGCTGCCACTGCGGCCACCCGTTGCGCGCCTGCCACCACAGATACGGCAGCCAGAGCAGCATCGCGATGCCGATCGCACAGGGAAAATACTTGGTGGCGAACACCTTTCGCGGACCGGCCAGCAGCAGCGCAACGACCAGCGCCGCGACCGGGAATACCAGCAGCACCTTGTTCAGCAGTCCGACACCCACCAGCGCCCCCACCGCGAGCCACCACCGGCCGCCGGCCTCGTCGCGCAGCAGTCGCAGCACCACCAGGACGATCAGCGACCACACGGCGAGATCGAATACCGTGGTGCCCAACTGATGTCCGGCGGCCACCACCAGCGCCGACGACGCCACCGCACCGGCCGAGAGCGCCTGGGCGCCCCGGCCACCGCCCAGTTCCCGCGCCATGAGCCCGGCGCAGAGCACAACGACGACCGCCGCGGCGATCGCCGGAATCCGCAGCAGCACCAGCGAATCGGGATCGACGGCCGCCATCACCCGCGCCACGGCGGGCACCAGCGGCGGCTGATCCGCATACCCCCAACTCGGATGCCGCCCCGCGGCCAGAAAGTACAGCTCGTCGCGGTGATACCCGTACCGGTTCGTGAACGCCGCCAACACCACGGCAAAAACCCCCGCGACGTAGTACATGCCGTAACTCTGGCATGTGCAGCGGCGGTGCGGACGCGATCGGAGCGCCCACGAGCCGGACAAAGGATTTCGCGGGCGACCGGAGCCTAGGCGATTCACGTCGATTCGAGCACCTACTGTCCGGGCGCGTCGATCCGAGTGTGAGTTGTCGCCGGGCCACAGCGACCGGTCAACCCGAGGTCAACGGGTCGAACAGCCCGGGGCGCTATGGAGAAACAGGTCGTCCACCAGCACCGCGGCTCGTTCCGGGTCGGGATCGGCCTTGATCATCGCGCTGACACGCTGTGCCTCCGCCGTCGACGGCAGCAGCCCGGCCAGCACGAACGGGAGGAACAGTCGCCGGGCCAGCAGCTCTTGCGGCGAGGTCATCTGCGGCCTGCGGACAACCGAGACATTGACCCGGACCGCATGTTCATTACCGGCCGGAACCCCCGCCCGATCGGTCTCGATTGCGGCATAACGGAATCCGTGCGCGAGGTTGCAGGCGGAACAGCTCATCGGACCGCGGCCCAGGCGCGCACCGCATTCCTCGCAGACGATCCGGTCGAGGGCGGCGTCGACAATGCGCCAGTCGTATCGGTCGGGTTCGGCGGTCACGAGCCGGGCGACGTCGGATTCGCCATAGCCGCGCCAATCGATGAGAAACCGCTGCCACTCGTCATCGATGATTCGATCGACGAGGTCCCGGCAACGCCCGCAGGCGGGCGCCCCGGCGTACTCGTATCCACGGCACTCGTCGCATCGCCTCGGCGCGGCACCGACTGCGGGTCTCATGCGCCCATGGTCCTGCCATCCCGGCTTCGACGCGAGCGAATTGCGTCCGAGCGCCGATCGTCAGTGACGGCCACAGCGCGCTCAGCCTCCGAGATCACCCACGAGCACCGCGAGATCCCGGTCCTCCCACACGATTTCGACCGCGAACCCGGCGTCCGACAGCCACCGCACCTGGTCGGCGGCACTGCTGGGAGTGTCGTAGTCGCCGTCGATCGGGGTGACCATATCGGCCGGATCGTCGGGGACGACCAGGTCTCCCAGGACGAATCGCCCACCGGGCGCCAGCGATCGGGCCACCCGCCCGAACAGGTCGGCCTTGCCGGGACCGTCGAGATGATGCACCGCGAGCGCCGAGACCACGAGGTCGAAGGATCCGCCCGGCAGGGGGTCCTGCAGACGGGCAACGCGCAGTTCCGTACCCAGCGGCAGCGCGGTGCGGGCGTGCGCGAGCATTGCCGCGCTCTCGTCGACCCCCACCAGCGTCGCCCCGCGATGCACCTGCAGCACGCCGTTCGCGGTCACCCCGGTGCCGGTCCCCAGGTCCAGGATCCGACCGACCCGGCCGACCCCGATCGTCGCGTCCCGGACCGCCCCCTGCAGCCGCTCGTAGGCAGGCACCTCCGCGGCCATCAGCGCCGGATAGGTGTCGGGATCGAAATGGAACTGGCCCATACCTCGACGGTATCGGCGCGACGCCTGTTGCGCCCGGATCGCACGCCGCGATGCACCGGAAGACCGAACAATCCACGGCCCCCGATCGGGCCCGGGTACGCACGTCGAGCCGCGTTTGCTGTGGCGCAGATCGCGCTGTGTAAGCTGCCGCTCGACTCGTTTCTTACTCTGGAGTAAGATAGTCTTACTCGCAAGTAAGATGCTGGGAACCCGATCACCCACCCCCACTCCGAGAAGACTGGTGATTATGAGCACTCGAGACACCGCAACGAAGCGACGTCCGGATTCCGCCGTCGGCCTGAATCCGCAGAAGCGTGACTGGATGGGCGCGGCCATGCGGGTCATGACCACCCTCACCGGTTCCGAGCTGGCCGAGAAGTACAAGCTGCGCGAGCCCATCAACCGGATGACCTACGAGGGCACCAAGACCGGCTTCCGCACCCTCGGCGCCGCCACTCGCGTGTTCGGCAAGGTGGCGGGCGGCGGTCAGCCGAAGCGACTGCCCGCCAACGAGTCCCGCAAGAAGGACTACTTCGACCTCACCCCGAGCGACGAGCAGCAGATGATCGTCGAGACGGTGCGCGAGTTCGCCGCGGAGATCCTGCGCCCGGCCGCCTACGAGGCCGACAACGCCGCCAAGGCGCCGCGGGACCTGCTCGAGCGCGCCGCCGAGCTGGGCATCACGCTGATCAACGTGCCCGAGGAGCTCGAGGGCGCGGCCGCCGAGCGCGGCGCGGTCACCAATTCGATGGTCGCCGAGGCGCTCGCGCACGGCGATATGGGCCTGGCGCTGCCGATCCTGGCGCCCTCCGGTGTCGCGGTCGCGCTGTCGCAGTGGGGTACCGACGCGCAGCAGAAGACCTACCTGGGCGCGTTCACGGGTGAGAACGTGCCGCAGGCCTCCGTGGTGATCAGCGAGCCGCGTCCGCTGTTCGATCCGTTCGCGCTGCAGACCAAGGCCACCCGCTCCCCCAGCGGCTACCGCCTCAACGGCGTGAAGAGCCTGGTCCCGGCCGCGGGCGATGCCGAGCTGTTCATCGTCGCCGCCGAGCTCGACGGCCGTCCGGCGCTGTTCGTCGTCGAGTCCGACACCCCCGGAGTGGTGGTCGAGGCCGATCCGAGCATGGGCCTGCGCGCCGCCGGTCTGGGCCGGTTGCTCCTGAACAACGTCGCAGTCTCGGCCGATGCCGTGCTGGGCGACGGCGACGCCGCGCAGCGCGCCGAGGAGTACGCCGACGCCGTGCGGCTGGCCCGCCTGGGCTGGGCGTCCCTGGCGGTCGGCACCGGTCAGGCCGTGCTGGACTACGTGACTCCCTACGTGAAGGAGCGCGAGGCGTTCGGCGAGCCGATCGCCCATCGCCAGGCGGTGGCGTTCATGGTCGCCAATATCGCGATCGAACTGGACGGCATGCGGCTCGTGACTCTGCGGGGTGCGTCACGCGCGGAGCAGGGGCTGTCCTTCGCCCGCGAGGCGGCGCTGGCTCGGAAGCTGGCCACGGACAAGGGCATGCAGATCGGCCTGGACGGCGTGCAGTTGCTCGGCGGCCACGGCTTCACCAAGGAGCACCCGGTCGAGCGCTGGTACCGCGATCTGCGGGCCATCGGCGTCGCCGAGGGCGTAGTGCTGGTCTAACCCACGACTTTTGATGGAGCCACAGTCATGATCAATCTCGAACTCCCCAAGAAGCTGCGGGCCAGCGCCAACCAGGCCCACCAGGTCGCCCAGGAGATCTTCCGGCCGATCTCGCGCAAGTACGACCTCGGCGAACACGAGTACCCGGTCGAGCTGGACACGATGGCCGCCATGGTCGAGGGCCTGGCCGACTCGGGCACCCAGGACATCTCCGGCGCCACCGGCGGCCGCAAGGCCGGAGACGGCGAGGAGTCCAACGAGCACGCCACCGAGCTGCTCGGAAACACCAACGGCGGCAACATGTCCGCGTTGATGAACGCGCTGGAGACCTCCTGGGGCGACGTCGGCCTGATGCTGTCGATCCCCTACCAGGGCCTGGGCAACGCCGCCATCGCCGCCGTCGCCACCGACGAGCAACTGGACCGCTTCGGCAAGGTGTGGGCCGCGATGGCCATCACCGAGCCGTCGTTCGGCTCCGACTCCGCGGCGGTGACGACCACCGCCGTGCGCGACGGTGACGAGTGGGTGCTCAACGGCACCAAGATCTTCGTGACCGCGGGCTCGCGGGCCACCCACATCGTGGTGTGGGCGTCTGTCGACAAGAGCAAGGGCCGCGCCGCCATCAAGTCGTTCGTGGTGCCGCGGGATGCCAAGGGCCTCACCGTCGCCCGCCTCGAGCACAAGCTGGGCATCAAGGCCTCCGACACCGCGGAGCTGCGGCTCGAGGACTGCCGGATCCCGTTCGACAACATCCTCGGCAGCCCGGAAGTCAACGTGGAGAAGGGTTTTGCCGGGGTCATGCAGACCTTCGACAACACCCGACCGCTGGTGGCCGCCATGGCCGTCGGCGTCGGCCGCGCCGCCCTCGAGGAGCTGCGCACCATCCTCACCGAGGCCGGCGTCGAGATCGACTACGACAAGCCCGCCAACAGCCAGCACGCCGCCGCCGCGGAATTCCTTCGGCTGGAAGCGGATTGGGAGGCGGCCTACCTGCTCTCGCTGCGCGCGGGCTGGATGGCCGACAACAAGAAGCCGAACTCCCTCGAGGCATCGATGTCCAAGGCCAAGGCCGGCCGCATGGGCACCGACGTGACCCTCAAGGCGGTCGAGCTGGCCGGCGGCCTCGGCTACTCCCAGCGCACCCTGCTGGAGAAGTGGGCCCGCGACGCCAAAATCCTGGACATCTTCGAGGGCACCCAGCAGATCCAGCAGCTCATCGTCGCCCGCCGGGTCCTGGACCTGAGCAGCGCCGAGCTGAAGTGAATTAAGAGCGGCACCAGGGAAACCGGTGCGGGCCTGCTGGCCCGCACCGGTTTTCTCGTCTCACAGCACCCCGGTCCGGGGTAAAAGCCATGGGCGGCCGCATGATCACGACAACCTCCCAAGAATTCACCGGTTACGCCCCGGCATAATGTGATCGGCCAGATCTCGCGCGAAACGAATTGCGCGCCTTCGGCTTCCAGCTCGCTACTCGGCCGCGTCGCCGACGTGCAGGGCGCGGTCGGTCAGGTGCATGCGGCGGATGGTGAAGGACAACGCCGCCGCGGCGGCGAGCAGAATCAAGGCGATCACGGTCGGGCCCGGCCAGTCGAGAACTTCGACGAGTTCGGCTGCTTCCTTGATGCCGATCAGCGCAGCGCCGCTACCGACTATGAACCACCCGGCGGCTTTGTTCGAGTAGGTCACGAATTGGGTGCGCTCCTGCGGAGTCAGGGACGTCATCACCTGTTGCTGCCACGCCTTCTCGTTGCGGCTGGTCATCACCCACGCCACCGGCGGCAGCAGCCACCACCACGGTGAAACCCGCCTGGGATGCGGAACCGTATTCGCCTGCGCCCGAAGCGCCGAGGTATTGAACCCCATCTCCCCCAACTCGACGGCCCCTTGATACATCGGCCCGGCCACCAGCACCCACGCCCCCACAAATCCACACCATGCAGCGATCACGTGCATCACCGCAGTATGAACCGTCACCAGACTCCTGCTACCCCTGTTCCGGTCCGACTGGCGTGTTGTGACACTCGCGTATGAGCCGGATAGCCGCCGTGCGAACAGCTAATACGTGACGAAGATTCTCCGGGCCACACCGTCCACGCGGATCTGACCGCCGTACGGGATGACCAACTGTGGGTCGGTGTGGCCGGCCACGCTCGCCCATATTGCGCAGAATGCGGTAGACCTCGGTGGCTGTGGGGAGTTCGTCGGAGGTCTCGAGGAAGAGCACTCCCCCGTCGTGGTGCTCGATCGGCAGGATCGCGCGATCGGCCATGAGCAGCCACGACAGGATCTCGAGATTGCCACCCCAGCTGGGCCCGGTGACGACACTGCCTGCGTTGTGCCAGATCCACGGCTCACAGGGCCGCAGAACGGGCTCGGCGCTGAAGGTCCCGGGAAGCCCCGCGGAGGGGGACATGATGGCGACGCGGTCTCCTGGCTCGGGCTTCCGGGGCGGATAACCAGGTGTTCGCATATCCGGGAACCTAGCGCCAGCAGCCCGGTGGCCGTCAATTGAGAAAGGAGGGACTGCTCGCGGTTGTGGCGGGACAGACGAGCTCCTATATGTCGTGGACTTTGAACCATGGCCGCTGGGGTGGGGATTCAGTGAGATGGAGGCATGACACAGACCGACGACATTCTTGTTCTCGCTGCTACGGGGAAGACCGGACGACGGGTTGTCGAGAGGTTGCGGGGCGGTGGGGTGCCGGTGCGGGCGGCGTCGCGGAGCAGTGCGACGCGGTTCGACTGGGCGGATCGCGCGACGTGGGGGCCCGCGCTGGCCGGTGCCGGGGCGGTTTACCTTGTCGCGCCGGAGGATCCGGCGCCGATCGCCGATTTCGTCGGCCAGGCGGTTGCGGCCGGGGTGCGGCGGTTCGTTGCGCTGTCGGGCCGCGGCATCGAGCACATCGATGAGCGGTTCGGTCAGGAGATGGCGGCAGCCGAAGCCGCGGTGCGGGATTCCGGGGTCGAGTGGACGATTCTGCGCGCCAACAACTTCTTCCAGAACTTCGACGAGGATCTGTGGCTGGCGCCGCTGCGGGAGGGACGGCTGGCGCTGCCGGTCGCCGGGGTGCTCGAACCGTTCGTCGACGCCGAGGACGTCGCCGCGGTCGCGGCGGCAGTTCTGGTCGAACCGGGCCATTCCGGGCGGATCTACGAGCTGTCCGGTCCGCGCCGCCTCGCATTCGCAGACACGGTGGCGATTATCGCCGCGGCGTCCGGGCGGAGCATCCACTTCGAGGAGCTGACCCCGGAGCAATATCGCGAAGAGCTGCGGGACCGAGGTGCGTCCGACGGCGAAATCGCGGCGCTGGACAGCCTTTTCGAGCTCTACCGGGCCGGATATCTCACCGAGCCGGCCGATGGCGTCCAGCAGGTTCTCGGCCGAGCACCGGGCGATATCGAGGAGTGGGCGGGCAAGTCGGCCGCCGCCGGGGTGTGGTCGTAGCAGCGCGGAGACCCGATGATTACGGATATCGTCCCGGCAGAGTGCGATGATTTCCGCGTCCGTCGCTCGTCTACTCACCAGAGCCGATCCATTCGATCCCTGGAGGAACCGTGACCGAGCAGTATTCGCGCAATGGTCACCTGCCGATCAACGGCCTGAGCCTCTATCACGAGGTGTACGGCGAACTCGGCAAGTCGACGACGTCTCCGCTGCTGCTCATCCCCGGCGCCTTCATGGCCACCGACTCGATGGCGTCGTGGGTGTCCGCCTTCGCGGGCGAGCGCCCGGTAATCATCTTCGATCAGCAAGGGCACGGCCGCACCCCGGATACCGCGCGCGCGATGTCCTACGAGCAATTCGCCGACGACGCGGCGGCGTTGCTGCGCGCGTTGCAGGTCGAGCGCGCGGACGTGATGGGTTACTCGCAGGGCGGCGGAGTCGCGCTGCAGCTCGCGCTGCGTCATCCGGCGCTGGTCGGCAAACTGGTCTCGATGTCCGCCACCTACCGCTGGGACGGCTGGTACCCGTCGGTGCTGGAGGGCATCAAGGGTCTCACCGCTGCGGCATTTGCCGGTACGTCCGTCGAGAAGGCGTTCCTGGAGCACACGCCGGACGCCACGGCTTTCGACGCCTACATCGAGAAGATGAAGGTCTTGAACGGCGACGACCAGAACATCAGCGACGAACAGATGCGTTCGATGTCCGCGAAGACGATGGTCATCATCGGCGATGCGGACAGCGTGAAGCCGGAGCATGCGCTGGCGATGTTCAGGCTGCGCGGTGGCGGCGACGAGGAAGCGGCAGCGTCGGGGATGCTGCAGGAGGCTCCGGCCGCCCGCTTGGTGATACTGCCGGGGACATCGCATATCGGCATCTCGGGCGAGTCGGCGGTACTGGTACCGATGGTGAACGCGTTTCTCGACAATGTGCCACCGGTGACGCCGGATTTCTTCTAGGCACAGCCTTCCTCAGCAGTAGAAGCCTTGCCCCACAGTCTCTTTCGGTGCACCGTCGCGCTCGCGAAGACAGCCGAACGGGACGACTCCCGCGTGGCTCATCTGCACGCCGGATTTCGCCGCGGCGTGCACGCAGAACAGCCCGGTGGGGTCGATGCGGCAGGTGTAATCCTTTACCGTGACCCGGCTTCCGTACGGCAGCACCGCGCCCTTGCCGCGTATGAAGGGGCCGGGATCGCCGTGCAGGCCGCCGACCGTCAGGCCCTGGCCCGTGTAGTCGATCCAATTGCCGACCCAGTTGCCCACCGGACTGTCCGCGGGACGCTGCGGCGGGTTCTTCAGGTCCACCAGGCAGCTCAACCCCTCCAGCCTGTCCTGGAAGGCGCTGGTGCACTGGATCTTTCCGCTCGGACTGACGAACGCCACGTCGCCGTTCAACGGGGTCGCCACACCGTCCTCGGTGGTGGCGGTGCCGTACTGCGCGGGATCGACGGCGGCCCCGGCCTGCACCCAGGCGGCCACGTCACCGGCCGAGGCCCCGCGACCCGGGGGTACCGCCGGAGCCGTCGTCGCGGAGAGCGCACCGGGGGCCGGATGCGGATCGCCGTCGGTCGTGAACGAACACCCGGCCGACAACAGCAGGAGGGCCGTCAGCACCGCGATACGCATGCCCAGCACCCTAGCGTTCCGAGCCCGAAATCGGTTGGCCGAACGTAGGGTTCGTGGACGGCGAAGACCTGATCCGTCGCGTCCGGACTCTCGCGTCCCTCGTTGGTCCTGGGCACCGGCGGCAGGCGACTCGCCCCCGGCCACTCCGCCGCGCGTAGAAGACTGGCCGAATTTGTGTATCCCAGGTCACACCCGGCTGTTACCTTCCACAACACACGGATGGTATGCGTGCGGTGTCGCACGCCGGGCGCGTGGAGGTGGTCGAGGTGACCTCGATTCTGCAGCAGGTTCAACGCAGGGCGGTGCACACGGTGGAGGCTCTCCGTGGCCTCAATGTGTTGCGGGAGAGGGGATTCACCGATCCGCGCAATCCGATGGAGACGCTGCGGGTGGCCAAGGAGGGGCGGCTGCTGGGGCCGCAGGCGACCATGGTCCGGCACGCCGCGCGCATCTGGCCCGATCGGGTCGCGGTGATCGACGAACGCACCACGCTGACCTACCGCCAGCTCGATGAACAGTCCAGCGCTCTCGCGCACGGGCTGCGGTCCATGGGCATCACCGCCGGAACCGTGGTCGGCATCCTGGCCCGCGACCACTGCGGCCTGCTGCTGGCGATGGTGGGCGCGGCCAAGGCCGGGGCCCGCATCGCGCTGATGAACACCGGGTTCGCCAAGCCCCAGTTCGCGGAGGTCTGCGAGCGCGAGAACGTCAAGGCCGTCCTGCACGACAGCGAATTCGTCGGCCTGCTCGACGCGCTGCCGCCGGAGCTGCCCCGGATCCTCACCTGGGTCGACGAGGAGCACGAATTGCCCAGCGGCGCAACCACTGTCGACGAACTCATCGGCGCGAACCCGAGGACGCCGCTGCCGCTGCCCGAGAAGCCCGGCGGCTTCGTCATCCTCACCAGCGGCACCACGGGCCTGCCGAAGGGCGCCCCGCGCGATAAGGTCGCGGTGCTGGCCACGGTGCAGATGGCCGACCGCATCCCGTTCCCGCAGCAGGGCACGATGATGATCGTCTCCCCCATCTTCCACAGCACCGGCCACGCCACCTGGCTGGTCGGCGGCAGCCTCGGCAACGCGATCGTGACGACCCGCCGCTTCGACGCCGAGACCACGCTGCGCAAGATCGCCGAGCACAGGGTGGACATGCTGGTGGCGGTGCCGACGATGCTGCACCGCATGGTCGAGCTCGGTCCGGAGATCCGCGCGAAGTACGACCTGTCCTCGCTGAAGTCCATCGTGCTGGCCGGTTCGGCGCTGTCGCCCGAGCTCACCGTCCGCGCCACCGAGGCGTTCGGCCATGTCCTCTACAACCTCTACGGCTCGACCGAATGCGCCATCGCGACCGTCGCGCAGCCGCGGGATCTGGCGATCGCCCCGGGCAATGCGGGCCGCGCCCCCGTCACCTGCGAGGTGGCGCTGTTCGACGACGACGGCCGCCGCATCCGCGACAAGCACGTCACCGGCCGCATCTTCATCCGCTCCGGCTCGCCGTTCAAGGGCTACACCGACGGCAGGCACAAGGAGTTGATCGGCGAGTACATGTCGTCGGGCGACGTCGGCCACTTCGACGAGCACGGCCTGCTGTTCGTCGATGGCCGCGACGACGACATGATCGTCTCGGGCGGCGAGAACGTCTTCCCGCAGGAGGTCGAGAACCTGCTGCTGGAGCGGGCCGACATCTTCGATGCCGCGGTCGTCGGCGTGGACGACGTCGAATTCGGCAAACGCCTGCGCGCATTCATCGTGCCGGAGCCCGGCGTCACACTCGACGGCGAGGAAATCAAGGCCTATGTGAAGGGCACGCTGGCCCGCTACAAGGTGCCGCGCGACGTCGTCTTCCTGGACGATCTCCCCCGCAACGCCACCGGCAAGCTGCTCCGCCGAGTGCTGATCGACTACCCCGTCACACAGTAGATCAACCGTCCAGTTATAGGCGTACCGTCGGTTACAGAGACACGAACCACATCCCACCAGGCATGCTTGCTAGGGTTAGCGACGCACTGGATCTCGATGTTGCGGTCCGCCAGCTCCATCGGCGGTATCCGCGGAAGGTTGTACCCATGTCAGCTGTTCCGTCGGTCGGCACTGCCCTCCGCAAGGCCGGAGATATGGCCCTGAGCGTCAATGCGATGCGCAAGCGCGGCCTGTTCAACCCGCTGCGCCCCGATCACGCGCTCAGCTCGGTCACGAGCATCAACAAGTACGGCCCGTTCGCGGGCGTCGTCATGCATTCCAACCAGACCCGCCCGAACTCCGCGGCCATCGTCGACGAGCTGGGCGAGCTGACCTTCGGCCAGCTCAACGAGCGGTCCAACGCGCTGGCTCGGGGCCTGGCCGCGCAGGGTATCTGCGAGGGTGACGTGGTCGCGGTGCTGGCCCGTGATCACCGCGGCCTGGTCCTGACGCTGCTGGCGACCGGCAAACTGGGCGTGCGCGCGGTGCTGATGAACACCGGCTTCGCCAAACCGCAGTTCGCCGACGTCACCGCGCGCGAAAACGTGAAGCTGGTGCTGCACGACAGCGAGTTCCTGGACCTGATGAGCGCCATCCCGGATTCGATTCCGCGCGTGCTCACCTGGGTCGACGAGAAGGACGGCGTCGACCCGGAAACGCCCACCATCGACAAGCTGATGGCCGACCGGTCGACCGAGCCGGTGCAGCTGCCGACGAAACCGGGCGGCATGGTGATCCTCACCAGCGGCACCACCGGCACCCCGAAGGGCGCCCCGCGCGACAAGACCAGCCCGTTCATCTCCGCGCAGCTGGTCGATCGCATCCCGATGCCGCGGGACGGGACGGTCCTGATGGCCGCGCCGATCTTCCACGCCACCGGCCTGTCGCAGTTCACCATCGGCCTCGCGCTCGGCAACCGCATCGTCTTCCAGCAGCGGCGCTTCGATCCGGAGCAGACCCTCGCCAACATCCAGAAGTACAAGGCCGACGAGCTGGTCGTGGTGCCGACCATGCTGCAGCGGATGCTCGATCTGCCCGCCGACGTCCTCGCCCGCTACGACATGTCCTCGCTGAAGGTCATTTTCGCGGCCGGCTCGGCGATCCCGCCGGACGTGGTGACCCGCAGCCTCGACTACTTCAACGACAGCCTCCACAACGTGTACGGCTCCACCGAATGCGCCGTGATCACCGTGGCGACCCCGCAGGAACTGCGGCAGGCACCGACGACCGCGGGCCGCCCGCCCGTCGGCATCCGGCTCGGGCTCTACGACGAGAACCGCAAGCGGATCACCCAGCCGAACGTGACCGGCACGATCTTCATCGACAATGCGCACTCCTTCAAGGCCTACACCGACGGCCGCACCAAGGAGATCGTCGACGGCCTGATGTCCAGCGGCGATGTGGGCCACTTCGACGAGCACGGCCTGCTGTTCATCGACGGCCGCGACGACGACATGATCGTCTCCGGCGGCGAGAACGTCTTCCCGCAGGAGGTCGAGCACCTCATCGCCAACCGGCACGACGTGCTGGAAGCGGCCGTGGTCGGCGTCGACGACCGGGAATTCGGAAAGCGGTTGCGCGCCATCGTCGTTCCGGGCCCGGATTCCAAGCGCGACGCCCAGGAGATCAAGGAGTACGTCAAGGCCAACCTGGCTCGGTACAAGGTGCCGCGCGAGGTGATCTTCCTCGACGAACTGCCCCGCAATGCCACCGGCAAGCTGCTGCGCAAGCCGCTGGTGGAAATGGAGATCGCCGCGGAGTAATGCGGCCGGCAACGCACTGGCGTCAATGCGACAGCTGAGAATTAGCTGGGAATCGTCCGGTATTATCAGCGCGTGATTCTCGACCCCGGCCGATCCCCGGCCCGCGATGCCGCGGCGGCGCAGACGCGCCGCGCAGCGATCGCGCGGCTACGCGGGGGATCGGCCGGATCGGTTTCCGGCGCACTCGCCATCGCGGCGCACGGCTGGGCATCGGGTGGAATGCCCCTCGAGACCAGCACATTGGTGCTGCTGGTGGCCGCCTGCGCGGTGGTCGGCGCACTCGTCACCGGCGTCGGCCCGCTGCGCGACTCGCTGGCCGGGCTGGCCGTCGCGCTGGTCGGCGGGCAACTCCTCGGCCACACCGTCATGTCGTTCGGCATGATCGGCATGCATCACACCAAGTCGATGTGGTCGCCCGCCATGCTGTGCGCCCATATCGTGGCCGCGGTCTGCGCGGCCCTGATAATCCACGCCGCCGAGGCCGCCTATCGGATCGGCACCGCGGTGCTGGCCCGGGTATTGCCGGGCCTGTTCCGGTCACCGGCGATCGCCGGACCGCCACTGCTGCGGACCACCCACCGCGACCGCGTAATTCTGCGACTCTTCCCGGCCGACACCTTCCGCACCCGCGGCCCCCCGTGCCCTGTGTTCACCTGATATCCCCAATATCCGTACACACGAATTGTTTTCGTGTGGGAATGCTGTATTGCGTACGTGCTGTGCTGGATTCGTTCAGCGATAGTTGGCGCCGTATGAACGGATCCATTGCGGACAGTTCATTCGAATACCCGAACGCGGGTGTAGTCCGTGCTCGAGACACGGAATTCCGCCCGTAGGACACCCGGGCACGTCACGAGATCGGCGGGACGAAGCGACCGATACCACGTCCAGCGGACACGACCATGGGCGCTGCGGAACGGCGGTGCACACGTCGCGATGCGGGCTGGCCGGATTGCGAGCGGCCCACCCGGTCGCGTCACGCACCGCGGCCCAGCGCACCCGGCGACCCGATTCCCGGGAACGAGCCGCAACAGCGCATACAGCAGCCCCTATAACCAGGAGCGCGCACTACCTTGAGTATCACCGATACCCCGGTTGCCGACGCGGAGGCGTCGCAACCACCACCGGAACCGTCCGGTGAATCATCCTCCGGCGGACGCCGTCCAGGGCCGCGAAACACCCTGTACGCCTTGGCGATGCGGCTGCATTTCTATGCCGGTGTCTTCGTCGCACCGTTCATACTCATAGCCGCGGTCACCGGCGCGCTGTACTCGATCTCCCCCACGCTGGAGTCGATCGTGAATCGCGATCTGCTGCACGTGGATTCGACCGGGCCCGCCAAGCCGCTGTCCGAGCAGATCGGCGCCGCCGTCGCGCAACAGCCGAATCTGGCCCTGAATGCGGTGATGCCCGCGCAGGACGCGGGCGACACCACCCGGGTGATCTTCACCGATCCGGCCCTCGGCGAATCCGAGCGGCGCGCGGTGTTCGTCGACCCGGCCACCGCCGAACCGGTCGGCACCAGCGTCGTCTACGGCAGCTCCAGTGCGCTGCCGCTGCGCACGTGGATCGACGTCCTGCACAAGAATCTGCATCTGGGCGAGCCCGGCCGGCTCTACAGCGAGATGGCCGCGTCCTGGATGTGGGTCATCGCGCTGGCGGGCCTGGTGGTGTGGGTGCGCCGGGTGCGGTCCCGGCGCGAACGCCGGTCTCCCGGCTGGCTGCTGCGCCCGGACCGCTCCCGCACCGGACGCAGCCGGACGATGAATTGGCATGCGTCCGTGGGTGTCTGGATCCTGCTACCGCTGCTGTTCCTGTCCGCCACCGGCATGACCTGGTCCACCTACGCGGGCGAGAACGTCGCGAAGCTGCGCGAGGACCTCAGCTGGACCAAGCCGACGGTCAGCGCCAAGCTGCCCGGGTCGGCCGGTCCCGCGGTCTCCGCGGGCGGCGACCACGCCGGGCACGGCGGCGGTCACCAGATGGGCGCACCGGTTCCGGCGGATCGTGCGGCCCAGATCGACAAGGTGTACGCGGTCGCGCGCGGTCACGGCCTGGAGGGACCGCTGGAGATCAGCGTTCCGGTCAAGGACGGCACCGCGTTCGTCGCGCAGGAACGGCGGCTGTCCGGGGTCTACACACAGGACATCGTGGCGGTCGACGGTCGCACCGGCGATGTCACCGACACCCTCCGCTACGCCGACTGGCCGTTCATTGCCCAGCTCGCCAATTGGGGAATCCAGCTCCACATGGGTCTGCTGTTCGGGCTCGCCAATCAGCTCCTGCTGCTGGTGACGATGATCGGCCTGATCACGGTGATCGTGCGCGGCTACCTGATGTGGTGGCGACGACGTCCCACCAAGGCGGACAAGCGATTTGCGGTCGGCAAGCCACCCCGCCGCGGCACGCTGCGAAAGACACCGCTGTATGTCACGGTGCCGCTGATCGCGGTTGCCGTGGCGATCGGGTGGTTCGCGCCGTTGATCGGGATCAGCCTGCTGGGCTTCCTGGCCGTGGATCTGATCGTCGGGTTGGTCCAGCGCAGACGCGCTACCGCCTGAACCACAACAACTTTCGCGGACCGATCGGCTGCTGTCACATCGACGGGAGCCGGGCCGAGCCATGTCGGCCGCACAAGTAACCGCCTGATTCGAGCCTTCGCCGAAATGAGGGGGCGAGGGCCCGAATACCCAATTGCACAGCCATTCCCTGCTGTTCCCGAAATCGGTCGAAAAGACACACATTCGACCGCGGCCACACCTGTGCCCGCACCCGGACGGCAGTCGATCACAGGTCACGCGGGGCTCATGCCACAGCCACGTGAAAAACCTGACTACCCAGAGGATTTCAGCACGATGAGGATCAACAAGTTCGCCGCCACCGCCGCCCTGGTCACCGGTGCCCTGAGCATCACCGCCGGTACCGCTGGAGCGGCCCCGGCCGAGCCGGTCGGGGTGAATTACAAGGCCACCACCACCGACACCGCGACGATCATCGCCACCGACGCCGGGTCGATGGACGTCGACAACGGAGTGTTCAGGATCAGGGCCGCCGATGGAACCGTGCTCGCCGGACACGAATTATC
>NZ_BDBV01000128.1 GCF_001613165.1 Nocardia mexicana NBRC 108244 | reverse complement strand
GCCGATGGTGGCCCCCGCCCCGGTGGCCGCCGCGCCGATCGCGGCTCCCGCTCCGGCGTCGAATATCGCTGTCGTGCAACCGATTGCGGCGGCTCCGGCCCCGGTGCCCCCGCCGGTTCCGGCCGCGATGATCCCGCAGCCGGTCGCCGCGACCCCGATACAGCCGAGCCATCAACCGGATGCGGCCTGGAATCCGATCGCCGATGTGCTGAACGTGCACCCCGGACTGTCGCCGCTGATCGCCCCCGGCGGCGCCGTGCCCTCGCTGTTCGACGGCTTTCCCGGGCACGAGCCGGGTTCCGGGCACGGCGGAACGGGGACCGGCGACGACTGGTCCGGCACCTCGCCGACCTCGCTCTCCCCGTCGCTGACCGGCACCCCGTCCACCTCCCCGCACACCGGCCCGACCTCCGGTGGCGTCACGACGCCGTCGCACAGCGCCGATCCGAGCAAGCCTGGCCTGCCGACATTCGGCCCGGGCAAGTCGACCACGGTCGCGCCGTCCACGGAGCCGGGCACCACCCGGCCGGATGCGACGAGACCCGAGACCACGCGGCCCGAAACCACCAAGCCCGGCACGTCCACGAACCCGGGCGGCGCGCAGGACACCGACGATGCGACGGTCGCGCCCACGGTGACCCGCCCGCGCGACACCGACTCCGGTCAGCCGGGCGGCGCGCACCGCCCCACCGGATCCGATACGGCCGGTCCGAGCGTCACCACGCCCACCGACGGCGGCCCGACCACGGGGCCGACGACGCACGACCTGCCCACGACGCACGACGGGCCGGGCGCGAGCCCCACTCGCGATCTGCCCTCCCACGAGCCGAGCGCGTCCGCGCCGACTACCATGCCCAGCCATGCTCCGACGGTCCCCAGCATCAGCAGGCCGGTGCAGCCCGATCCCGACGATCTGGACGGCGGCGCCCCGACGCAGCACACGCAGCCGCAATACACGCAGCCGCAGCACACGCAGCCGCACACTCCGGTGAAGCCGCCGACCACCGCGGATTCATCGCCCAACGGCGTGAATCCGGTGAAACCGATTGGCTACGAAGCGGATTCGTACGCCGCACCGCACCACGCGTCGTACGACACCGCGCACGACACCACGATGTGGCCGCCGATCCAGCACGTGGGTCTCGCCGCCGACGGTGGCGCGCTGTCCGACCCGCTGCTGCCGGGCGCGACCGGCCCCGAGCCGCACCACCCCGTCGACCACCACATCATGCTGTGACTGCGGTGGACGCTGCCGCCGCCAAGCACCCGGATGCGATGGCGCCGCTGCTCGGGCTGCTCGACGAGCTGCTCGAGCAGACCCGTGCCGCCGGGCGAGCCGACCTGTCCGCCCGCCTGGGCATGTCCCGAGCCCGGGTGGCCGATCCGCGGGTGCGCCTGGTCGTGGTCGGCGAGCCGAAGAACGGGATGAGCACGCTGGTCAACGGCCTGGTCGGGACGGTCGTCAGCCCGACCGACAGCCCGGTCAGCGTGCCCGCGATCGCCGAGTACGGCCCGCAGCCGACGGCCACCCTGGTCCGCGCCATCGGCGGCGGCCGCACCGAGCGCCAGGCGGTCGATCCGCTGAACCCGGGTCCGGCACTGGCCGCCGAGGGCGTGATCCGCGCGGAGTTCACCGAGCCCAGCCCGCTGCTGGCCGAGGGCTTCGTGGTGATGGACGCGCCCGGTGCGCCGGCCGACACCCCCACCACCTGGTCGCTGATCGCCGCCGCCGACGCCGTGCTGTACGTGGCCGCCGCCGGATCCGAGTACTCGCCCGAGCAGATCGCGCTGCTGCAGCGCATCCAGCAGGTGTGCCCGACGGTGGTGTGCGTGCTCAACAAGATCGACCGATTCCCGAACTGGGCGCGGGTGCAGCAGCGCAATCGGGATCTGCTCGACGGGGCGGGCCTCGGCTTCGCCGTCGCGCCGGTCTCGGCGGCGCTGCATCTGCAGGCCGCCGGTGACGAGCGCCGCGACCTCGAATCCGGTGTGCCGCAGCTGATCGAGCACCTGCGCGACTACGTGCTGACCCGCGCGGACGCGGTGGCCCGCGAGGCCGCGGTGCGCGATATCCGCACCATCACCGACCATCTGGCGATGGCGCTGCGCACCGAGGCCGAGACGCTGCGCGATCCGCGTCGCCGCAGCGAGCTCACCGAGCAACTGCGCAAGGCGCGCACCGACGCCGACGAACTGCGGCAGCGCTCGGCGAACTGGCAGGTCACCCTCGCCGACGGCTGTTCGGAACTGATGGCCGATATCGAGCACGACCTGCGGCACCGGCTGCGCACCCTGATCCGGGAGGCCGAGACCGAGATCGGCACCCGCGATCCGTCCCGCCGCTGGAACGAGTTCGGCGCCGACCTGGACGCGCGCATCTGCGAGGCGGTGGAGGAGAACTTCGTCATCGCCCACTACCGCTCGATCGAGCTGGCCGAGCAGGTGTCGGAGAAGTTCCCGCACACCGAGTGGGACGTGCCGCTACCCGATATGCGGCTGGAGAATCCGGGCGAGGTGCTCGAACCGGTGGCCTCGCTGGAACCGCTCGGCAGCGCGAAAGTCAGTGTCGTCCAATCGGTTCTGAACGCCATGCGCGGCTCCTACGGCGGCCTGCTGATGGTCGGCGTGCTCACCCAGCTGCTGAATATGCCGCTGGTGAACTGGTATTCGGGTGCGGCCGCGGGCCTGCTCGGCGTGCAGGCCGTGTGGGAGGACCGCAGGATGCGCCGCGACCGGCGGCAGGCGGAGGCGAAGGTGGCCGTCGGCCGGCTGATGGACGACGTGATCTTCCAGGTGAGCAAGGAATCGCGATTCCGGCTGCGCAATGTGCAGCGCACTCTGCGCGACCATTTCACCGAGATCGCCAACCAGACCCTGCGCTCGGTCGACGAATCGCTGCGTGCCGCCGAGGAGGCCGCGGCCGTGCACTCGCCGCAGAGCCGCGACCGCCGCCTCACCGAGATCGAAAAGGCGCTGGTCCGCCTGCGCGATGTCCGCGAGCGTGCCGACGCCGCATAAGACATAGGCCTTTCCTGAATCCGGCCGAAAGTATGCCGGAATGACGGAGGGGCCCTGCCGGTATGCGCGAACTGCGGTAAGTTGCTGGGCCGAACGTGTTATTGGATGAGGGAGCTGCCGTGCGCACGAAACTGCTGGCCGGAGTACCGGCCGCCCTATTACTGGCCTCGGGATTATCGGTGCTGGCCGCCCCTGCCGCGGAGGCCGCCCCGGCCTACACCTGCACCGCCAAGAACCACGCCGGCGAGGACCTGCAGCCGGTCACCGTGCAGGCGCAGCACGGCGAGTTCCAGGCCCGCAAGCGGGCGCGCCCGGAATGGTTCGGCCAGGCCGACTTCGAGACCATCCGGTGCGCGCCGACGGGAGGCTATATCCCTCCGGACCGGTGAGCCGGGTGGAAATCGCCCGCTCTGACCGACTCCTCGGCGCGGATCACGTGCATCACGGCATTGATCAGCGCCAAGTGGGTGAACGCCTGCGGGAAGTTGCCCAGATGCCGCCCCGAGCGCGGATCGATCTCCTCGGCGTAGAGCTTGAGCGGGCTGGAGTAGCCGAGTAGCCGCTCCAGCAGATGCCGGGCCCGCTGCACCTCGCCGATCTCGACCAGCGCCGACACCAGCCAGAACGAGCAGATGGTGAACGTCCCCTCGACCCCGGACAGCCCGTCGTCGGTGGATTCGGTGCGGTAGCGCAGCACCAGCCCCTGCTCGGTGAGGTCGTCGGCGATGGCCAGCACCGTCTTGCGCACCCGGTGGTCGTCCGGCGGCAGGAACCGCAGCAGCGGCACCAGCAGCAGCGACGCGTCCAGGGTGTCGCCGCCGTAGGTCTGGGTGAAGACGCCGTCGGCGTTCACCCCGTTGTCGAGGATGTCGGCGCGGATCTCGTCGGCGATGTCGTGCCACTTGCGCGCGTAGTCGTATTCGCCGTGCATCTCGGCCAGTTTCGCGCCGCGGTCCAGCGCCACCCAGCACATCACCTTCGACGAGGTGAAATGCTGTGGTTCGCCGCGCACCTCCCACATGCTGCGGTCGGGGTTGCGCCAGTGCTCGATGGCGGCCTGCACCTGCTTCTCCAGGATCGGCCACAGCGATTCGGGCACCTGCTGACGCGATTTCACGTGCAGGTAGACCGAGTCCAGGATGGTGCCCCAGATGTCGTGCTGGTCCTGCTGGTAGGCGTCGTTGCCGATGCGCACCGGCCGCGCGCCGTCGTAGCCGTGCAGATGGTCGAGTTCGTACTCCTCGATCTGCCGTTCGCCGCCGATGCCGTAGAGCACCTGCAGCGGCAGCGTCTCGCCGTCGTCGCACTTGGCGACGTCGTAGAGGAAGGCGAAGAAGTCGTCGGCCTCGCGATTGAGCCCGAGCGTGTACAGGCCCCACAGGGCGAAGGTGGAGTCCCGCACCCAGCTGTAGCGGTAGTCCCAGTTGCGTTCTCCGCCAGGGGTTTCCGGTAGCGAGGTGGTGGCCGCGGCGAGCAGCGCACCGGTCGGGGCGTAGGTCAGGCCCTTGAGGGTGAGCGCACTGCGCTGCAGGTAGCCGCGCCATTCGTGGTCCGGGAACTTCCCGAGCGTGATCCACTGCCGCCAGTACTCGGTGGTGGCCCACATCTTCTGCGCGGCCTCGGCGAAGGTGCGCGGCGGCGGCAGCGGCGACCAGGACAGCGCCACGAACACCTCGTCGCCCTCCTGCATGCGCGTGCGCGCCTGCGCGGACCGGCCCTCCAGGCCCAGCCGCATATCGGTGGTGAGGGTCAGGGTCGGGCTTTCCGGCCTGCCGGAGCAACTGGCGGTGGCCTGCTCGTAGACGTCGCCCGTGTACTGCCAGTCGGCGAGGCCGCGGTGGTAGTCGAAGGACGGCTCGCAGGTCAGTTCCAGCTCCACCACGCCGTTCACGCATTTCACGGTGCGTAGCAGGATGTGCTCGGCGTCCCAGTCGCGCGGGGTGCGGCGGTAGGTGCCGCTGCGCTTGTCGTTGTTGTGCCACGGGCCCAGCACCAGCGCATCGCGCACGATCAGCCAGCCCGTCTCGGTCTGCCAGGTGGTTTCCACGATCATGCCGCCGGGCAGGTAGCGGCGGGCGGCGGGCACGTTCACGCCGTACGGGCCGAGCCGGAAGTGCCCGGCGCTGCGGTCCAGCATCGCGCCGAACACGCTGGGGGAGTCCGGCCGGGGGATGCACAGCCATTCCACCGAGCCGTTGCGCGCGATCAGGCAGTTCGTCTCGCAGTCGGACAGGAACGCGTAGTCGTCGATCGGCGGGTAGACGGATCGGTGCGTCGTCCCCGCCGCCGTCGGGAGGTATCCGGCGCCCAGGGCCGCATCGGGCACGTCTTCGAGGGCATCCCGCGGAACCGGCGGATCGTTCGGCGTCATCCCGCCGGGGACATCGGAGATCGGTTCATCGTAGGACGACATACAGCCATCATCGGCCCCACGCACGCACGGCGTCCACAACGCTTTCGCCCGGGATCTCGTTACCCCGAGGGGGACGGCCCGACATCGCGGGTTCGTCGGCTATTAGGCTGGATCCGTGCAACGCATCGCTGGTTGGTGGGACGGCTTCGAACTGTGGGTCGCCGGCCTGCCGTTCGTTCCGCAGTTTCTGGTGGTCCTGATCGGGGCGCTCCCGGTCAGCCTCGCCATCGCGTACCTGCTCGACCGCGCACTGCGGCTGGTGCTGCGGTTGCTGGGCCGCGACCGGGCCGCAGACGGTGATGCCGAGCCCGCGGCCGGGCCCGCGCGCCCGCTGCACGAAGAGGCGGCGTGATGCCGCGGTCTCGTGTGCAGCTCGCGCTGGTCGCGCTGCTGGTGCTGGTGATCGTCGCCTGGCTGTTGACCCGCTGAGGTACTGTGCACCGCATGCCAACCGATGAGGAATTCGCGGAGATCGCGCAGATGCTGGACTCCGACGAGCTCGACGAGGGACCGCGCCTGCTTTCCACCCACTACGCCTCCCCGGAGGAGGCCGTCGAGATGGTGAAGGCGGCCCAGGTGCTCGGGCTGGGCGTGCGGCTGCACAATCAGCTGCGGGTCGAGGAGACCAACGAGGAGGGCGAGGAGTCGGCCACCGAGGAGTGGATCATCGACCTGCTCGAGAGCCCGCCCGAGGTCGAGGACGAGTAAGCCCGACCCGCTTCTTTCTCGATCAGCCTGTCATAGACCCAGCCGTTTTCCGAGCTTCGACACGGTATTACCCACCTCTTGTCCCACGGTGCTCACCGCGGCCCCGACATCGCGGCCGAGGTCGCGCACCGTGCGGACGAGCGGGTCCTCCGAGGCGTCGAAGTTCTCCCGATACGCGCGGGCGGCCGCCCGGACCTCGTCACTGATGCGGGTGCTCCTGTCGTGCTCGCGCCGCGGGTACTGCCCGTCGAGGATGCGGTCGAACTCCCCGGCGGCGATCCAGCGCCGCAGCTCCGCGGCCCGCAGCACCGAGAACGGATGCGACCGCAGCTCCAGATTGAGCAGCTTCAGCACGCCGTCGCGCAGGTCCCCGGTGCGGTCGTAGTCGTCGGCCTGCTGCAGGAACGCCGCGTGGTTCATCTCCTTCACCATCGCGCCGCCCGCCAGCTTCATGTGCACCCGCACCGACGCGTCGACGTCCTGGCCGCACAACAGTCCCGCCCGGTCGCCGGACAGCTCCGATTTGCGGCTCCACTCCATCAGCGCCGCCACGATGGCGCGCAGCGCCCAGCCGCCCACCGGCATCCAGCCGATTCCGGACGCCAGCCGCAGCAGATGCATGAGCATGGTGCGATAGACGGCGTGCCCCGACAGCGCGTGGCCGAGCTCGTGACCGACCGCGAAGCGCAGCTCCTCGGTATCCAGCAGCTCGAGCAGGCCCGTGGTGAGCACGATGAACGGCTCGTCCATACCGATGGTGAGGGCATTCGCCGTCGGATCCTGCAGTACGTACATCTCGGGCGTGACCGGTGCGTCGAGTATCCGCACGGCATCGGCCCGCAGCTCGTACAGCGTCTTGAACTGGCGTTCGTCCACCCGCACCGCGGTGGCCAGGTACAGCAGCCGGTGCTGGCGCTCGCGGAGCAGGCCCGACAGCGTGCGCAGGACTGTGTCGAACCCCGTGAACGACCGCATCGCGACGAGCGCGGTGCGGTCGGCGGGATGCTCCCAGGCGCGGCTGCTGATGCCGGGAAAGCTGCGACGGATGCGGTCCGGACTGGTCATTTGGTTCCCCCGGTCGGTTTTCGGATGATTAGCAGGTTGTCATTCTGCTCTGCTACAGTCTGCCCGTGTCATCGAGCGTTATGCCGCAGGTCCGCCATGAATTGGCGTTGATCGCTGTCGGCTGCCTCGTAGTCGCAGACATTCACTGTCGCTGAGCGCGCGGTCGCGCTCGCGCGGGTCGGCTCGCCCTAGACTGGCCGGTGCACCTTTCACGAGCGTTTCCCGTACGGGCGGCCCCTGGGCCAGTCGTTCGCCGAAATCCGTTGTACGGCAAGGCGTGGCGGCAAGATCGGAATTTCACCGTCGGCGCGATCGGTCGACCGGCGGGCAGAGGAAGGGTTCATCCGAATGTCTCGCAGCCCCCGGCTCGTCGTCGCCGCGCTGGTCGCGCTGGCGGCGGTCGCGCTCAGCGCCTGCAGCGGCGGAGCCAGCGATATCCCCGGCAGCGGATCCGGCGGGGGCAAGGGCGGCACGCTGACGCTGTACGCCTACGCCACCCCGAAGCCGGGTTTCGACAAGGTCGTCCCCGCGTTCACCAAGACCTCCGCCGGATCGGGCGTGCAGGTGCAGCCGTCCTACGGCGCCTCCGGCGACCAGTCCCGCAAGGTGAAGGACGGCGCGCAGGCCGACGTCGTGAACTTCTCCGTCGAACCCGACATCACCCGCCTGGTCGACGCCGGTCTGGTGGATTCGAACTGGAACGCCGACGCCAACAAGGGCATCCCGTTCGGCTCGGTGGTCGTGATCGTGACCCGCAAGGGCAACCCCAAGGGCATCGAGACCTGGGACGACCTGTTGAAGCCGGGCGTCGAGGTGGTCACCCCGAACCCGTTCAGCTCCGGTTCGGCGAAGTGGAACCTGCTGGCCCCCTACGCGGCGAAGAGCGACGGCGGCAAGAACCCGCAGGCCGGGCTCGACTATCTGAGCAAGCTGGTCACGCCGGACCACGTGAAGGTGCAGCCGAAGTCGGGCCGCGAGGCGACCGAGACCTTCCTGCAGGGCACCGGCGACGTGCTGCTCAGCTACGAGAACGAGGCCATCTTCTCGCAGCGCCAGGGCGACCCGATCGAGTACTCGGTTCCGTCGTCGACGTTCAAGATCGAGAATCCGCTGGCGGTGCTGAAGACCAGCAGGAATATGGACAAGGCCGTGGCGTTCAAGGACTTCCAGTACACCCCGTCCGGCCAGCGGGCCTGGGCGCAGGCCGGATTCCGGCCGGTCGACCCCGGTATCGCCGCCGAGTTCACCAACGACTTCCCGCAACCGCGGCAGCTGTGGTCGATCGCGGATCTGGGCGGCTGGAAACAGGTCGACAAGGAGCTGTTCGCCCCCGGCTCCGGGAGCATCGCGGCCATCTACGACAAGGCGACGAAGTGAGCGAGACCAGTACCGCTTCCCCGACTCCGGCCGGGTACAACAGCGGCATCCGATCCTGGCTGCGGGTGACCGGCTCGGTCGGCCCGCTGGGCATCGCCACCGCGGTGCTGTGGCTGAGCGTGATCGTGCTGCTGCCGCTGGCCGCGCTCACCTTCCACGCCTTCGACGACGGGTGGTCCGGATTCTGGGGTGCGATCACCGCGCCCGCCGCGCTGGACGCCCTGCGAGTCACCATCGCGGTGTCGGTGGTGGTGGCGCTGCTCAATGTCGTGATGGGCACGCTTGTCGCCTGGGTCCTGGTCCGCGACGAATTCCCCGGCAAGAGCATCGTGAACGCGCTGATCGACCTGCCGTTCGCGCTGCCGACGATCGTGGCCAGCATCGTCATGCTCTCGCTGTACGGCCCGCAGAGCCCGATCGACGTGCACCTCAACGCCACCCAGCCCGGCCTGGTGGTGGCGCTGGCGTTCGTGACGCTGCCGTTCGTGGTGCGCTCGGTGCAGCCGGTGCTGATCGAGGCCGACCGCGACGTGGAGCAGGCCGCCATCTCGCTCGGCGCCGACAACTGGACGACGTTCCGGCGCATCGTGCTCCCGGCGCTGGTGCCCGCGATCGTCTCCGGCGGCGGGCTCGCCTTCGCCCGGGCCATCGGCGAATTCGGGTCGGTGGTGCTGATCGGCGGCAACATCCCCGGCAAGACCCAGGTGGCCTCGCAGTACATCCAGCAGCAGATCGAGGTCGACCGCCCGGTGAACGCCGCCGCGGTTTCGGTTGCGCTGCTGGTCATTTCGTTCGTGACATTGTTGCTGCTGCGGTTGTTCTCCGACCGCAGCGCCCGCAAGGAACAGGCGACGCGATGAGACTGTCCGCCCTCACCCGGCTTTCGCTGCGCACGGTCGCACTGCTGTATCTGCTCGCGCTGCTGGTGGCGCCGCTGGTGATCATCCTGTGGCGCAGCTTCGAGAACGGCATCGGCCAGTTCATCGACTGGATCTCGACGCCCGCGGCCATCTCTGCGTTCAACATCTCGATGATCATCGTGCTGATCGTGGTGCCGCTGAACGTCGTCTTCGGCATCGTGACCGCCATCGCGCTGGTGCGCGGAAACTTCCCGGGCCGCACCCTGGTTCAGGGCGTGGTCGACCTGCCGTTCGCGGTATCGCCTGTGGTGGTGGGTGTTTCGCTGATTCTGCTGTGGGGCGTCGGCGGCTGGTTCGGCGATGTCGAGAACCTCGGCTTCCGAGTGATTTTCGGACTGCCCGGCATGGTGATCGCCACCGTCTTCGTGACGCTGCCCTACGTGGTGCGCGAGGTGGAACCGGTCCTGCACGAGATCGGCGACGACCAGGAGCAGGCCGCCACGACGCTGGGAGCCTCACGCTGGCAGACGTTCTGGCGGATCACGCTCCCGGCCATCCGCTGGGGCCTGACCTACGGCGTCGTGCTCACCGTCGCCCGGTCGCTGGGCGAATTCGGCGCGGTGATCATGGTGGCGACCGGCCTGCCCGGCGGCGGGCAGACGCTCACGCTACTGGTCAACGCGCGATACATGAACGACCGCAACATCTTCGGTGCCTACTCCGCGGCGACGCTGCTGATGGGCATGGCACTGGTCACCCTCCTCTTCATGACCGTTCTCGAACGTAAGCGGGGCACTGCGAAATGATCCCCCTGCCGGAGGCAAGCAAATGATTACTGTGACCAATGCGAAAAAGTCCTACGGCACCTTCGCGGCGCTCGACGACGTCAGCATCGATATCCCGTCCGGGGAGCTGACCGCGCTGCTCGGGCCGTCCGGCTCCGGCAAGTCCACGCTGCTGCGCTCGATCGCCGGTCTGGAATCGCTGGATTCCGGCATCGTCACCATCGCCGACCGCGATGTCACCCGGGTGCCGCCGCAGAAGCGCGATATCGGATTCGTCTTCCAGCACTACGCCGCGTTCAAGCACATGACCGTGCGCGACAACGTGGCGTTCGGGCTGAAGATCCGCAAGCGGCCCAAGAGCGAGATCAGCAAGCGGGTCGACGAACTGCTCGGCATCGTCGGCCTCGACGGCTTCCAGCACCGCTATCCGGCGCAGCTGTCCGGTGGTCAGCGTCAGCGCATGGCCCTGGCCCGCGCGCTGGCCGTGGATCCGCAGGTGCTGCTGCTCGACGAGCCGTTCGGCGCCCTGGACGCCAAGGTGCGCCAGGATCTGCGCAAGTGGCTGCGGCGGCTGCACGAGGAGGTGCACGTGACCACCGTGCTGGTCACCCACGACCAGGAGGAGGCGCTGGACGTGGCCGACCGGATCGCGGTCATGAACGCGGGGCGCATCGAACAGGTCGGCAGCCCGGAGGACGTCTACGACCGCCCGGCCAACGATTTCGTCATGTCGTTCCTGGGCGCGGTGGCGAAATTGAACGGGCACCTGGTGCGACCGCACGACATCCGCATCGGCCGCGATCCGAGCATGGCGAATGCCGAGCACGAGGGCACCGCGGAATCGGCCGGTGTCACCCGCGCCACGGTCGAGCGCATCGTGCGCCTGGGCTTCGAGGTGCGATTGGAATTGCGTAATGCCGCCACCGGCGATTTGTTCACGGCCCAGGTGACCCGCGGCGACGCCGAGGCATTGCGGCTGGCCGACGGGGAGACGGTGTTCGCGCGCGCAACCCGAATTCCGGACCTCCCGGCAAGCTGATTTCCGGAAACACGACACGCCGACGGTAAATGGCGTTTCAGATCCGGAATATGTGGTCGAATACTCCGCATGCGAAACGAGTAATTCCGCAGTTGATCGGAACGTGAGCTCGTGGGTCGCGCGGCTGCGCGATCGCATATCATCGCCCGGACGAAATTCTCCCGGGTAGTCCCTGTAACCACCGCCGCTGCCGCGCGATTATTGTCGCGAATGCGGGCGAAGTGGGGGAGCGGCGGATGCACAGAATCGCCCAATTCCATGCCCATACCTCGAATATCCCTTGCCGTGGTGGCCGTCTGCTGTGCGCTCGCGGTAATCAGCGGAGCCACGGACGCCGGACCGGATCATATGGTCGCGGACGAACCGGAACTCGCCCGAATATATGCCGAGCCGATCCCCGTCGGCCCGGCCGTGCTGCCCGAACCGCCACGCGATTCCTACAGCAGCCCCGCACCCGAAGAACTGCTGCCGCGCGAGGTCGTCGGATCGCAGCGGCGATTCACGCCGAGCCCGCATCAATGGGATAACGCGCGCCTGATCGTGGCGGCGGCGCGCGAGCGCGGACTGCCCGTTTATGCCGCTGTGATCGCCCTGGCCACCGCGCTGCAGGAATCGCTGCTGGAAAACCTCACCGTGCCCGTTGACAACGATTCGGTGGGCCTGTTCCAGCAGCGCCCGTCGACGGGCTGGGGCGCACCGGAGCAGCTGACCGACCCCAACTACGCCGCGGGCACCTTCCTCGACGCCCTGGTCGCCCGCGCCCCGGACTTCCGGCACCTGCCGCTGTGGCAGTCGGCGCAGGCCACCCAGGCCTCCGCCTTCCCCGAGGCCTACGCGCAATGGGAGGAGCAAGCCGTGGAGATGATCCGCGAAATCCTCGGCGAGTGAACACCTTCCAGCCCTCACGGACACTCGGTACCCGCCCGGTACTCCGCACCGATCTGACACCCCGCCCCGGGCTCCCCGTCGTTCCGGTGTCTCGTCCGGCGCTGCCTGTCGTTTTCGAGCGTCTCGTCCGGGGCTGGTCGTCGTTCTCGAGCGTCTCACTCGGCCCCTGCTCGTCATTTCCGGCGTGCTTTTGGCCGGAAACCACTGCAGCCCAGGTGGATTCCGGCCAAAAAGCGCGCCGGCAGCGACGGGAGGGATCGGTGGTGTGCAGGCGGTGTCGACGTTCCCGGCAAATCGGTACCGGTCGGTGGTCGACCTGTTGTCGCTCCCAACACCTCGGATGCCTCGAGGATGGATTACGCAGGTAGTGGCCGATCGGTCGACCGAGATGCATAGCCCGTCTCACAACCGGCGCTCGGCGGACAATCGCGTGTCCGGTGGTTGGCAATCTTTCAGCACAGTGGTTGCCTGAATCCGGGTCGGATCACGGTTCGGTAAACGGCTCGTCGATCGAGGTGGACGTGATGACGGTTGGGCTCGGAGTCAGTATCGGCACGGTAAATACGGTGTGCGCCGTCGAGGAGGGCAGCGGCGGCCGTCACGGACCGGGGCACAGGTCCGTGTTGCGGCGGCCGGGCGGCCCGCCCGCCACGTGGCGCACCACCCTCACCTTCGACAGCACCGGCACGGCCCGGGTCGGGCGGATTCCCAAGCACGGCCGCGCCATCACCGATTTCGCCGACCTCACCCAGCGCTCGGCGCCCACCGCCCGGGTCGGCCACCGCGCCCTGTCGGCGGCCGACCTGGTGGCGACCGTCGCCGCCAGCGTCGTGGAGGACGTGCTCGGCGCGGCACCCGAGCCGGAGTACGGCATCACCGTCACCCATCCGGTCGGCTATCCCGTGCACCGGGTCACCGATCTACGCGAGGCGCTCGATGCCGCCGGGCTGCGGCAGGCCGTGCTGGCCGCCGAACCGGTCGCGGCGACGGTGTGGCTGGAGGACGCGTGCGGTCCGCTGATGCCCGGCCTGGCCCTGGTGTACGACCTGGGCGGCTCGGGGCTGCGGGTCACGCTGGTCCGGGTCGGCGCGGGCTGCCCCAGCAACCCGGTCGTCGGTGAATCGTTGCGCTCCACCGAGTTCGGCGGCCGCGCGTTCGGCGCGTACATGGCCCGCAGCGCCAACTGGCGCTCGGCCGACACCCCGCACGTCGCCACCGACGCGGTGATCACCGAACTGCGCACCGACCACGTGCGCAAGTCGCTCAGCGTGGTCTACCGGTGCCTGCGGGTGGCCGATGTGACCATGGCCGATGTCGACCGCGTGCTGGTGATCGGTGGTGCGGCGCGACCGCCGGAGGTGGCGGCGGTCCTCGCTTCCGCTCTCGCCCGCCCCGTGATCGTGGCGCCCGATCCGGAGCGCACCGTCGCGGAGGGAGCCGCGATCCTGGCCCGCCGCGCGGCCGAGGCGGAGTTCGGCGCGGCCGCGCACCGCCGCCGGTGGAATGTGGGGCAGATCCGCCTCGGGCGGCCGGGCGTCAACGGGCGGGGGCGACGGCTGAGCCGAGCCGCGGTGACAGCGGCACTGGTCGGCGTGGGCGCGCTCTTCGGGGCCACCGCGGTGGCCGGTGACGCTGCCAGTATCGCCGCGGTGACGCCGGACGCGTGCATGGTCCACCTGTACCGCTGACCCGCTGCTCCCGCAGGCGTCTCTCGGCACCGTCCGCCACTCCTGTGCAGGCGGTGCCTACGCGTCTGGGCGGGGTGGCCTGGCATGGAAGCCCGCTCATACTCCCTCGGGGGCCGAGGTGATGCGGAACACGTTACCCGGCGGTAATGGTTCGGCCATGTTGCTCCGACCTGCGCCGATGGATCACCTGGACCTCGATTCGGTGTACATATGTGCACTCGAATAGGGGGTTCTATTGACCCGCGAGAGCGTTGGTGTAACTATGGGACACAGTTACCCGCGCAACATGGAGAGGCTGTGACGACGATGTCCGTTGCCGCTACCAACGACCTCGATCCGGTGGTCGAAGAGGCTCAGCAGTACGCCCAGAAGCTGATGCTGCTCTCCGAGGGATCGGTGAACAAGCACTTCGATCCGTACGAGGACATCGACTGGGACAACCCCGACTTCGATCCGGAGGCCAAGCCGGAGCGCTGGATCCTGCCCGTTTCCGCGGACCCGCTCGGCCGCCACCCGTGGTACCGGGCGCTGCCGAAGGAGCAGCAGATCGCGATCGGCAAGTACCGCCAGGCCAACGTCGCCAAGGCCGGACTGCAGTTCGAATCGATCCTCATCGTAGGTATGCAGCAGTACATCTTCTCGCTCGCGAACGGTTCGCCCGAGTTCCGGTACTGCTCCCACGAGATGATCGAGGAGCACAACCACACCCTGATGTTCCAGGAGATGGTGAACCGCATCGGCATCGACGTGCCCGGCATGGGCCCGATCACCCGGCAGTTCCGTCACCTGGCGTCGCCGATAGCCGCCATGTTCCCGAACCTGTTCTTCATGGCCGTGCTCGCCGGCGAGGAGCCGATCGACCACATCCAGAAGCAGATCCTGCGCTCGGGCGAAGAGGTGCACCCGATCATGCGCGGCGTGATGGCGATCCACGTGGCCGAGGAGGCCCGCCACATCTCCTTCGCGCACGAGTTCCTCAAGCTGCACGTCCCGGAGAAGAACGCGGGCAGCCGATTCATCCTGTCGCTCGCGATGCCGATCGTGATGTGGATCCTCGGCCGCTCCATCGCGACGCCGCCGCGGGCCTTCTTCCGGGAGTTCGGCATCCCCGAGTCGGTGCGCAAGGAGCTGTTCTACGGGTCCAAGGAGGCCAAGCAGACCTTCGCCGACTACTACGTCGACGTGCGCGCACTGGCCAAGGAGATCGGGATGATGAACCCGGTGTCGAAGGCGCTGTGGAAGGCGCTGCGCATCGACGGCCGGTCCAGCCGCTACCGTTCGGAGCCGATCCGCTCCGGCGCGGTCGGCTGAGGGAGTAGGTCGTACAGTGCCGTACGTCGTCACCCAATCCTGTTGCAGCGACGCCTCGTGCGTGTACGCCTGCCCGGTCAACTGCATCCATCCCACCCCGGATGAGCCGGACTTCCTGACGGCGGAGATGCTCTATGTCGACCCGCAGGCGTGCGTGGACTGTGGCGCGTGTGCCTCGGCCTGCCCGGTGGACGCGATCACCTCGTCGAAGAAGCTGACCGACGAGCAGAAGCCGTTCATCGAGATCAACGCCGACTTCTACCGGCAGACTCGGCCGCGGGCCATGCTGGCCAAGCCGATTCCGGCGGCGGCGGTCGAGCCCGGCCGGGGCTCGCTGCGGGTGGCGATCGTCGGCTCCGGGCCGTCCGCGATGTACGCGGCGGACGAGCTGTTGACGCAGCCCGACGTATCGGTGACGGTCTTCGACCGGTTGCCCGTGCCCTACGGGCTGGCCCGCCACGGCGTGGCGCCCGACCACACCCGCACGCGGCAGGTCAGCCGCCTGTTCGACGTGATCTCGGCGCAGCCCGGATTCGGGTCGTATCTGAATGTGTCCGTGGGCGAGCATATTTCGCATGCCGAACTGCTGGAGCACTACCATGCGGTGATCTACGCGGTGGGCGCCTCGTCCGATCGCAAGCTCGGCATCCCCGGCGAGGGTCTGCCCGGCAATGTCTCCGCCACCGAGTTCGTGGCCTGGTACAACGGGCATCCCGATCACGCCGGACGCGAGTTCGGTCTGTCGCAGCGGCGCGCGGTGATCGTCGGCAACGGCAATGTCGCGCTCGATGTCGCCCGGATTCTCACCGTCGACCCGCAGACGCTGTCGGGGACCGAGGTGTCACCGGTGGCACTGGAGGCGTTGCGGCACAGCAAGATCGAGGAAGTCGTGATCGTCGGGCGCCGCGGCCCCGCCGAATCCGCCTTCACCGTGCCGGAATTCGTGGGCCTGCTGGGCGCGGACGTCGACATCGTGGTGGAAGGCGATGTGCCGGAACCGATTGCGGGGATGGCGCAGAAGGTCGAGCAGAAGCTGCGCCTGCTGCGCAGCGTGGCCGATCGGCCCGTCGGGGCGCGCAGGCGGATTGTGTTCCGCTATCTGTCGTCACCGACCGCGCTCACGGGTACCGACCGGATCAGCGGAATCGAGCTGGAGCGCAACGAACTTCGCGCCGACGCCGACGGCATCGTGCGCGCGGTGGGCACCGGCGAGACCGACACCCTCGACGCGGGCCTGGTGCTGACCTCGGTCGGCTACCGCGGCGTGGCGCTGCCCGGCCTGCCGTTCGACGAGAAGGCGGGCGTGATCCCCAATCTCGACGGTCGCGTACTCTCCGCGCCCGGCGGCGCGACGTTCCCCGCCACCTACGTGACCGGCTGGATCAAGCGCGGCCCGACCGGCTTCATCGGCACCAACAAGTCCTGCGCACAGCAGACGGTCCGCCAGCTGGTCGACGACTTCAACGCGGGCCGCCTGCCCGAACCCGCCCGCGACGTCACCGATTTCGACCACTTGGTCACCGGCCGCCGCCCCGCGGCCATCCGCGGCGGCGGCACCGCCCAGCCGTGGTGGAAGCGCAAGCTCCTCGCCCGCGCGTAACCCCGTTCTCGCACCCCCTGCAGGTTCCCGCACCCCGCCCAGTCTCCTGAGCGGGGTGCGGGAGCATCCCGCGCCCGCCGCACTCCACGCACCCCGCGCATGTTCGCGCACCCGTTACAGGCGCTTGTAGCGGGTGCGCGAACACGCCAGGGGTGCGGGAACCGCTCGGGGTGGGCGCCGGGGTGTGAGTTGGTTTGGGGTGGAAGGTGTTTGGGAACCGGGTGGTCTGTATGAGGTGGGGGAACTGCCTGGTTTGGGTTGTATGAGTGGGGTGGCAACCTTTTAGCCATCGGTGTTTCAGTGGCGAAATTCGATCTCGCGGTGAACTTTTGCGGACGTTTACTGCACACCGGTTGGTATGTCCAAATGGTTACTGTGAGGTAGCTAGTTTCGGTAGCTATTTGCCGTGTCAACGTGAATCTGAACCCGTGACCATGACCTGGTCGGCGGTCTATCAGGGCTTTTGCTTTATAGACCGGTGGGTATGAAACCTTTTCCGCCCATTCGGTATTCGTGATCGACATCCACCAGCTAACCTGTGATCGCTGTTTGGTAAACGACCGCGACCACTCGGTTCGATTACGTGGGGCCGTGGTCTCGGTGCGTTGACGGGATAGCAATGACAGTTGGCTTCGGCTTGAGCATCGGCACAGTGAACTCCGTCTGGGCGGCTGCGGGGGAGCGTGATCGGCCCGCCGTGCGGGTGCGTCGCACGGCCGTCACCTTCGACAGCGCGGGCGGTGCGCGGATGGGCGGTCTGCCCCGATTCGCCCCTGTCGTCACGGATTTCGCCGATCTCACGCAACATACGGAGCCGGTGATCGTGGGCGGCCGCGCATGGACACCTCCCGAACTGGTGGCGGCGGTGGCCGCCTGCCTGATCGAGACGGACGAACCCGCCGCGCGCCCCGTCGTCGCCTATCCCGCGTGCTACACCGACCGCCATCTGGTGCCGCTGCGTACGGCGCTGGATCGCGTCGGCGTCGGCGACGTGCTGCTGATGCCGGAGCCGGTGGCGGCGGTGGAATGGCTCGACGCCGAGCACGGTGTCTCGGAATCGGGCCTCACGCTGGTGTACGACCTGGGCGGCAACAGCCTCGACCTCGCCGTCGTGCGCACCGAGGGCGACCGGAACGAACGCGGCGTGCTCGGCAGCGCGGTGCGCTCCCACCGGTACGGCGGCCGTCCGCTCGGCACCGTGCTGGCCCGGTACGCGCGCGCCCTCGGGCCCGGTGCGCCGGCACCGGTGTCGAAGGTCGTCCCGGCGGGCGACACCACCCGATTACGCACGTGGACCGTGCGCAATTCCCTTCGGCTGGTGCGCAAGTGCGTGCACCACGCCGGGCTCACGATGCGCGATATCGACCGGGTGCTGCTCGTCGGCGGCGCGGCCCGGCCCGCCGAGGTGGCGCAGGTGCTGTCCGAACTCGGGCGGCCGGTGGTGATGTCGCAGGATCCGGCGCACACCGTGGCCGTCGGTGCGGCCGTCGCGGCGGCCCGGATGGCCGAGCCGGGGTCGAATTTCGGCCGATACGCGCGCGGCGCGGCCGTATTGTCCAGTGCCGCAGTGGCCTCCGCGGTGGCGATGTCGGCGGCCACCATGTTCGGCAGCGGTCCGATCGGAACCGACGGCCCGGCACTGGAATTCGCGCCCGCCCTGGCCGGTCCGGCCAACGGGGCCCGCAACCAGTTCCGGGATCTGCGCCTGCTCGAGGGGCTCGAGGGCCTCGACTCGGTGCCCCGCGTGCCCGCGGCGGCGGACGGGCTGCTGTCCTCGTTCACTCCCTCGCGCGCGTACAGCACTGTGGCGCAGTCGTTCTCGAATGTCGCCGCCACCGCGAATGTGGAGCGGGCGGTGCGCGAGAACGGTCCGGGCGAGCACTGCGATCCGATCAGTCGCCGCAACGCCTCCGGCTACGCCGATCCGGCGAGCTTCACCAACCCGCTACCCTTCGGCTCGACGGCGAGTACGGCGTCGGGCAGTGCTACCCCGGCCGGTACCTCCATCGGCCGGATCCCGTCGATCAGCCTGCCGCGCTTCGGATCCGCGGCGACGCCGAGCGGCTCCATGCCGGGGCCGATCTCGCTCGGCAGCATCTCCACCCCCGATTTCGACTCGCGCCCCGCTCCGTCGGGTCCCGCTCCGGGAAGTTCGCTGGCCAACCCCAGGACGGGCGCCGGCTCCCAGTCCGGCACCGGCCGAGCGGGCGGAAACGACACCGGCGCAAGGAAATCGGACGAAGGAAAGACCGCGCCGATCGCCGGGGCGCTGCCGGGCCCCGGCACCGGCGGTGGGTGGACCGGGGGCGGATTGCCGTCCGGCGGTTCCGCACCCGACCCCGCGCGAGGTGAGGGGACGGGGTCGGGCGGACCGGGAGACGGGCCGACGTCCTCCGGAGGCCTGTCCTCCGGAGACCGCGGCCCGGGCAATTCGTCCCCGGGGAGCGGCCCGAACTCCGGCGGAGGTTCGGCGCCGGGCGGACCGTCGAACTCCGGTGGGTTCTCCGGCGGCGGCATGAATTCGGGCGGTCTGTCCGGCGGGGGCATGAATTCGGGTGGGTTCTCCGGCGGCATGAATTCGGGTGGTCTCTCCGGCGGCGGCGCGAGTTCGGGCGGTCTCTCCGGCGGTGTCAGCTCGGGCGGCGGCGCGAATTCCGGCGGCGCGGGCGGAGATTCGGCCTCGGGCGGATCCAAGAGCGACTCCAAGTCCGGCGGTTCCTCCGGCGGCTCGGGTGGCGGCGGTGGTTCGGGCGGCGGTGGTGGCTCCCGTCGCTGACGGCGCAGGGCTGCTTCATAGTCCGGCACGACCCGGGGGCTCTGCGGTGCGATGAGGGCATCGTGGTGGACCTCGACCCGGCGGGCGACTCCAGTGGTGGTTCGGGCGGCGGAGGTGGCTCCGGCGGGGCGGCGGCTCGCGCCGCTGATCACCCAGGGCCGCTTCGAATCTCGACACAGATGAGGCATAGGCGGTGCGATGAGGGCATCGCATTCGACCTCAGTGGGTGTACTGGGACGCCAGTAGTCCAGTGCGGCACAGGGACTCTCGCTCGGCTGTAAGGCGACAGTGCTCCGGCCGCGTGCCACTCTGAACGGGCGTGCGGGTGGTGTGCCGCGAGAGCGAGCGTCGGCGGTGTGGCGCACAGGCCTCGCCAACGGCCATCGGCCGCACACCGAAAGGCGTGCGGCCGATGGGTTTCGGCGTTCTACTGTGCGGTGAAGCCGCCGTCGACGGCCATGGCCGCGCCCGTGACGAAGCTGGCCTCGTCGCTGAGCAGGTAGGCGCACAGGGAGGCGATCTCCTCGGGGCGGGAGATGCGGCCGACGGGGTGCAGGGCGGCGACCTGGGCCTCACCCTCGGGGGTGGCGCCCATCGACGCGCGGAAGGCCGGGGTGTCCACCGCGCCCGATACCAGGGCATTGACCCGCACGCCCTGCTGCGCGGTCTCCAGCGCCACCGCGCGGGTCAGCCCGACGACGCCGTGCTTGGCCGCCACGTACGGCGCCACCGAGCCCATGCCCACCACACCGAGATTGGATGCGTTGTTCAGGATGGCGCCCCCGCCGGAGCCGAGGATCGCCGGGACCTGATAGCGCAGGCCGTGGTACACGCCGGTGAGGTTCAGCTCCAGTTCGGCGCGCCAGGCATTCTCGTCGATGTCCTGGATCGGGCCGAACGCGCCGACGGCCCCCGCATTGTTGAATGCGGCATCCAGCCTGCCGAACTCGTCGAGCGCGGTCTGCGTCAGCCGGGCGACCTCCTCGGCCACGGTGACATCGGTCGGCACGAACACCGCGCGACCACCGGCGGCCCGGATCTCCTCGGCCACGCGGTCGCCCGCCTCCTTGCCCCGGGCGCCCAGCGCCACCGCGGCGCCCTCGGCGGCCACCCGGCGCGCCACCGCGGCGCCGATACCCGAGCTGGCGCCGGTGATCAGCACGACCTTGGACTCGAACCGAGCGTTCATCGATGACTCCTTATTTCCTGCGGTTCTTCGGTTTTCGCTTGACGAGACTCAGTCAACCAACGGGGAAGACCCGAAGCTGGCGGAAACCGGACATGGAGTTGATATGTCATGTATTGCGGGAGTGGCCCGTGCAAAGGCATTTGCACGATCGGGTGACAATGGGCGCGTGGACACAGCAGAGAAGCCGCAGTTGATAGCGCTCGATGTGGACGGCACGCTCCTGAGCACCGGTGAACCGATCAGCACGCGAGTCCGCGACGCGGTCCGTGCGGCGGTCGCGGACGGGGCGCACGTGGTGATCACCACCGGCCGCACCCTGCTGGCCACCCGTCTGGTCGCCGAGGAGCTAGGACTCGACCAGGGGCAGGCGCTGTGTTCCAACGGCGCTGTGCAGGTGGACATCTCGAACTGGAAGCCGCTGGCGCTGCACACCTTCGACGCGGAACCTTCGGTGGCGGTGCTGCGCGAGGTGTTCCCGGACATGGTGCTGTCGGTGGAGAAGGTCGGCGTCGGGACCTGGGCCACCGGCTACTATCCGGGCAGTTTCCGGCTCGGCGAGTTCCGCTTCGTCGAGGACCACGAGCTGGCGCTGGAGCCGACCACCCGATTGAACGGCTGGTGGCCCGGCGGCAGCCTCGCCGACATGGTCGAGGTGATGGCCGAACGCAGCCTGCCCGGCGCCGGCTGGGTGCACGGGGAGCACGAGCCCTGGCTGGTGGCCTCCAAGCAGGGCGTGTCCAAGGGCTGGGCGCTGGAACGCCTCCGGCAGGAACTCGGCATCCCGCACGAGGCCACGCTCGCCATCGGAGACGGCTACAACGACCGCGAAATGCTTTCCTGGGCGGGACTTTCCGTGGCGATGGGCAATGCGGTGGAGCCGGTATTGGAACTGGCGGACGAGATCACGGTCGACGTTGCCGAAGACGGTGTCGCGGTGGTGCTGGAGCGGTGGTTCCGCAACTGATCGCGCGACTTATCGGCCGGGATTTCGCGGACCGCCGAATGTATTGCCGACATATTGAGCGGCAATTACGACTTGTGTACGGCAGTGCCACAAACGAATTCGGGTCTAGCCAGCCGCGCATTGATCGACTACAACTGGTGCGTGGATGAGGGTGGGCAGACATTCGGGCACGGTCAGGCAACCGGGCTCGTCCGGCGGCTCATGCGGCGCGAACCGGACGGTCGGGTCACGCGCAGCCTGAGCCATCCGGTCCTGGTCGTCGAGGGTGCCCGGGGTTACGGAAAATCGGCGCTGCTCGACGAGCTGGCGCGCAAACTCGACGGGCATGTTCCCTGCGCCCGAGTGGATTTCGACCGGCATCGCGTCGCCACCGTTCCGGAAGTGCTGTCGGCGACCGCGTTTCAGCTGGGAAGCGCGTGTGAGAGCTACGGTTCGCTGCAGTTTCCGCTGCTGGCCGTCGGGCGGCGGGTGATGCGGGCGGACCTGCCCGACGATCGTCCCGCGGCGCGGACGGCGATCGGGCAGATGCTCGGCAGGCAGGCCGACGGCGGCTCCATGCGCGAGACCCTCCGGGAGGCATCGGGGGAACTCGCCTCGCTGCTCGAGGACGAGCCGATCACCGTCGCGGCCCGCCTGATCACCGTCGTGGGGATCGAGCCCGCGCTACGCTTCGTCCGCCGCGGCCGGACATGGTCGCCCGACTGGTACGGCCACCGCGACGGTACCAAGCACCGCGATCCGCTCGATGTCCTCGTCGATCTCTCGAACTGGGTGCGCGAGGAGCAGCACGCTCAGGTCGACGAGCTGCTCCTGGCGGCCTTTCTCGCCGATCTGCGGGAGAACTTCCAGAAGTCGAGGACGGCCGCGGAGATGACGCTGAACTGCGTCCTCCTGTTCGACAATGTCGATACCGCGCTCGGGCAGAAGTTCGTCAACGGCCTGGTGGACGCCCGCAAGGGCCGCCGGGCCCTGGGCGACGATTCGGCCGATCCGATCACGGTGGTGGCGGCGAGCCGCGGCGAGCTGCTGGCGCCCATCACCCAGGACGGGCCGCTCGACGCGGTGAGCCGGGGGCTGGTCGCCTTCACCGGCAAGGAGAGCGACCACGACCTGACCTACGACATGCAGGGCGCGCCGAACCTGTGGTGCCGGTTCACCCTGCGAGACCTGACGGAGGACGAGGTCGGCGCGATGGTGTCCGGATTGCCGCCGCACACCGAGGGCTCCGTCGACCTGATCGGCAATCACCAGCTGACGGCGATGGTGCACGGCCTCACCGACGGTCATCCGGCGTCGACCGCTCAGATCGTGGCGGCGCTGCGCGATCGTCCGCTGGTGAACGGGGAGGCGCTGGGCGTGCTGCTGGAGCGGCGGGATCCGAACCGTGCGAACCTCGAGCACCTGGAAGATCGGTTGTGCGACAAGCTGATCGGCGAATTCTCCGAAGACGGGTATTTCGACATGGTCACCTGCGCGGCGGCGCGGACGTTCGATCACGCCGGACTGCTCGCCGCCCACAGCGGACTGCTCCGGGGCGGCATCCACAGCTATCGGGAGATCAAGCCGGTGGTGTGGCCGGTCGCCGGCGGCGCCGGGCAGATCATCCTGCGGCGGCTCCTGCTGCGGCAGCTCGCGGCGAGATCCGACGGTGCGCCGGCGAGCTGGGGGAAGGTCTTCGGCTGGCTTCGGGATCGAAGTAGAAACGACGGCGACGAGGAGAGCGTGCTGCATTACGCCATGGCCGCAGAGGATTTCGCGACGACCCGGGAGGGGCTGCGCCGCCGGCTCGACGAGGGCGCGACCCGCGACTGGGTGCGGCTGTTGCGCTCGGTGACCTCGATGCCCCGCCGGCGCCACGATCCGGACGTGTCCGCGATGGACCAACTGCACGCCGCGGTCGACGGGCCGCCGCAGCCGATTCCCCGGCTGATCGTCGCCCGCTGGATCGCCTCCGATCCGTTCGTCTCCAATCGCCGCCGCTCGCTGCATTGGCAGATCGCGGCCGATTACGACGTCGTCGCCGGTGTCGCCACGGGCGATCCGGTGCCATTGCTGGAGGAGGCCGACGAACACCGCAGAATAGCCGAGCAGTGGAGTTGAGGGGCTCGTGAGCGACAACACTCGAGATGAGATCATTCCGCCGCTGCCGCCCGGCCGGTGGCGCCGGATTCGTATCAGGCTGCGCAGGCGCAAGATCGCGGTGGCGCTGGCGGTGGTCGTCGTGATCGTCGTCGCCGGGGTCGTCTACCGGGTGGCGCAGCCGGACAATGCCTGCGGGCGTTCGGATTCCGGCGTGGAGCGGATCGGCGCGGAATGCGTCGGAATCACCGACGGCAGCTACGTATTCCACGAGATCTACGCGGACGTGCAACGCAAGATCGCCGAGGAGAATGCCGCGGTCAGCGGCTCCGGGCGCACCGTGACCATCGCGCTGCTGGACCCGATGACGGTCGACGAGACGTCGGCGAATACGCCCGAGATGATCCGCAACGAACTCGAAGGCGCGTACGCGGCGCAGATCCGGATCAACCGGACCGCGGCCATCGGTGACCAACGACCGCTCGTCAGGATGGTGCTGGCCAACTGGGGTAGTCACGGGCAGCAGTGGGAGCCGGTGGTCGAGCGGCTGGAGGGCATGGTCGACGATCCGGAGCCGCTGGTGGCCGTGGCCGGACTGCGGTTGTCCACGATTCAGACCGAACTGGCGGCCAAACATCTTGCGGAGCACAACATCCCGATGGTCAGTTCGATCGCCACCGCGGACCAGCTCAACTACGGTCAGATTCGCGGATTCATTCGATCGGCGCCACCCAATTCGGAATATGTTGCGGCACTGCACGATTATCTGCAGAGCCGCGACGAACTGGATTCGGCGATTCTGGTGTACGACGCCAACTCCGACATCAACGACGATCCGGGAACGACCTCCGGCGCGGACCTGTTCACCCGATCGCTACGCGACGATTTCGGTTCTCGTTTCGCCGATGTCATCAAATTCCCGGCGCAGAGCTATGTGGGTATATCCGGCCCCACGGCGGCGAGTCCGAGCCTGTTCACCAATATCGTGCAGAACATCTGCGCGGTGAAACCCGAGGTGGTGTTGTACGCCGGTCGCGTCGTGGATTTCAGCAATTTCCTGGAGTCGATGTATGCGCGGGTGTGCCCGGGCACGCCGGTCACCGTATTCGGGGCGAGTGCCGATTTCGGTGCGCTGCAACTGCGATCACACGAGGCCAAGCTGCGGGAGAAGAACATTCGCATCGCCTACGCCACGGAGACCGATCCGGCGGGCTGGCTGCGGAACGCCCCGGCCACGCCGCCGTTCTTCCGGGAGTTCTACGACAAGTTCGGAGAGCTCGGATTCGATCCGGCGCACCTGGACGACGGCGGCGCCATCTCGACCCACGACGCGCTGCTGATCGCGGCCAAGGCGGCACGGCTTTCCGCTCGCGCCCATGTCGGGCAGGAGCTGCCGAGGCACGACGACGTACTCAATCAGATGCTGAACCTGAACAGCCTGGACGAGGTGCCCGGCGCCTCCGGCCAGCTGAGCTTCAGCTTCCGGGGCGCGGACAGCGGCAATCCCAGCAACAAGCCGATCCCGGTGATCGAGGTGCCGTCGGCCGCGGTGGCGCAGACCGCCGAGGTGCATCTCACCAAGTGATTCCGTAGATGAAAACCGTTGCCACTAAGTCGGTATCGAGTTAGGCTTGCCTAATGTCGAACCGCGAGGTGGACCTGGTCGGTGTTCCGGTAACGATGCTCTGGACGTTGCACAACCGCGCCTCGGAGGCGGCCCGCCGAGACGGGAAGCTGCACGATCCCGACTGCGTGCGGATCTATGAATCGATCGATTTCGACTACGCCCGGAACTTCGGCCCGCCGGACGGCACCCATGCCGAACGCTCCCGGATCTTCGACGATGCCTTGCGCCCGTGGCTCGCCGACCATCCGGACGGGACGGTCGTGGAGCTCGGCGCCGGGCTGGAGACGCAGTTCCAGCGCTGCGACAACGGCCGCGTGCGCTGGCTGTGCGTGGATGTCCCGGATGCCGTCGCCGTGCGGGAGCGCTTCCTTCCCGCCTCCGAGCGCTGTCGCCACATCGCCTGCAGCGCACTGGATCCGGCCTGGCTGGACGAGGTCGAACCGGGCGAGGTGTTCGTGACCGCGCAGGGCCTGTTCATGTACTTCGACGCCGAGCAGGTGCGAAACCTGGTGACCGCCATGGTGAGTCGGATGCCCGGCATGCGGCTGATGTTCGACACCATCCCGCCCTGGTTCGCCCGCAAGACGATGTCCGGGTACGCCAAGACCGAGCACTACACGGCACCGCCGATGCCGTGGGGCGTGCGCCGCGACGACATCGCCCCGCTGCTGCGCGGCTGGACCCCGCGCATCTCGGAGGTCCACGTCCGCAACTACGGGCCGTCGCGGGGACCCCTGGCGGTCACGATGCCGATCTTCGATCGAGTGCCGGTCCTGCGCAATATCCCGCCGAGCATCACCCACGTGCGGACAGCGCGGGAGTAGAGCGGCCGAGTCTTATGCCGACAAGGCCAGTATCGGTGTGGCGGCGCCGAGGTAGCGGTCCAGGGCGACCTCGGTGAGCAGGGGGTGGGCGCCGATGGTTTGCGCGTGCACGAGATCTGGGGTCGCGTGGTGCAGGCGGTCGGTGAGCAGACCCGGGGCGAGGAACCAGGGGGCGACGAGCACTCGGTCGCATCCGTGCCGGTGGAGGCGTGAAACAGCCTGGGGCAGAGATGGTTCCGTGGTCGCGAAGCAGACAGACGATTGCCACGCCGTACCCGCGGTCAGTAGTGCGCCGATCCGCTCGGTGCGGAGGTTGGCCCGTGCCGAGGACGAGCCGACGGCGGCAACCGCGATCCCGGTGCGGCCGTCATGCGGATCGGCGCCCGCGGCCAGCAGGCGTTCGCGCAAGGCTGCGACCAGGCGGAGATCGGCGCCGAGGACGTCGGCCTGGGTCAGGCGCAGGCCGGGATGGCGGGCCCGGGCCGCGGCGAGCATGCCGGGCAGGTCGACCCGCGCGTGAAAGGCGCTGCCCAGCAGGAGGGGGACCACGACCGACTCGGTATGTCCTTGTGCGGCAACGGCATCCACGACCTGCTCCACCGAAGGGGTGTTCAGGTCCAGGAACGCCAGGCGGACGTCCACATCGGGACGCCGCGAGGCCAGGTCGGCGACCACCGCGGACATCGTTGCGGCAGAACGCGGATCACGGCTCCCGTGTGCGACCGCGATCAGTGCGGGCGCGATGCGAGCGGGCCGGCTCTGAGGAAGACCAGTGCTCACGGGAGCACGCGCCGAGTCCTTCCCGTCGTTCCGGCGAACGCCGGAACCGAGTGGCGACGCGAGGTCCGAGGTCCCGACTCGATCCCGGCGTTCGCCGGGATGCCGGGTTGAGCCCGCATCGGGATGACCGGGTGGGACCGCGCCGAGGCGGTGCCGGGCCCCCGCAGCCGAACTCATCTCAGACCTCGGCCCCGGTACCGACCTCGACCGCGGTGAGCACGTCGCCCACCAGGCCCGCGGCCAGGGTATTGCCGCCTGCCGGATCGATGAGCAGGAAGCTGCCGGTGTGCCGGTTGGTGCGGTAGTCGTCGGCCACGATCGGGTCGGCGACGCGCAGCGCGATACGGCCGATGTCGTTGAGCGACAGCGACTCCGGATCCGGGTCGGCGGCCAGGTTCTGCTCGTCGAACCGCTCCAGCAGCGCGCCGACGATGGCCTGGGTGGTGCGGGTGCCGTGCTTGAGCAGCAGCCGCGCGCCCGGGCGCAGCGGCTTGTCGCCGAGCCAGCAGACGGTCGCGTCGAACGCCTGGATCGGTTCCGGCGCGTCGGCGGCCGCGGCGATGGTGTCGCCACGGGAGATGTCGACGTCGTCGGCGAGCACCAGGGTGACGCTGCGGCCCGGCTGCGCGGTGGCCAGCTCGCCGTTCGCGGTGTCGATGCGCTCGACCGTGGTGCGGATGCCCGACGGCAGCACCACGACCTCGTCACCCTTCGACACCGCGCCCGCCGCGACCTGTCCCGCGTAGCCGCGGTAGTCCGGGTAGTCGGCGGTGCGCGGCCGGATGACGTACTGCACCGGGAAGCGCAGGCCCACCTGGTGGCGCCCGGAACTGTCGGCGTCGACCGGCACCGACTCCAGATGCTCGATGAGCGAGGGCCCGTCGTAGAACGGGGTCTGCTCCGACCGGGAAGCGATGTTGTCGCCGTGCAGCGCCGACACCGGGATCTCGACCACGTCCTCCGGCGCCCAGCCGAGTTTCGTTGTGAGTTCCGTGAATTCGGCCGCGATCTTGGCGAAGACCCCGGCCGCGTCGTCCACCAGATCGATCTTGTTCACGGCGAGCACGAGCTTCGGCACACCCAGCAGCGCCATCACCGCGGCATGGCGGCGGGTCTGCTCGATCACGCCCTTGCGGGCGTCGACGAGCAGGATCACCAGCTGCGCCGTGGACGCGCCGGACACCGTGTTCCGGGTGTACTGCACGTGCCCCGGCGTATCGGCGAGCACGAAAGTCCGTGTGGGCGTGGCGAAGTAGCGGTAGGCCACATCGATCGTGATGCCCTGCTCCCGCTCGGCGCGCAGGCCGTCGACGAGCAGCGACAGGTCCGGTGTGGACAGGCCCCGGTCGACCGACGCGCGGGTGACGGCGTCGATCTGGTCGGCCAGCACGGATTTCGTGTCGTAGAGCAGCCGTCCGACCAGGGTGGACTTGCCGTCGTCGACACTGCCGGCGGTGGCCAGTCGTAAAAGGTCGGACATCAGAAATAACCCTCTCGTTTGCGGTCTTCCATCGCCGCCTCCGACACCCGGTCGTCGCCGCGCGTCGCGCCCCGTTCGGTCAACCGGGACGCCGCCACCTCGGCGAGGATCGCCTCGTTGTCGGCCGCCTCGGAAAGGATTGCGCCCGTGGAGGATCCGTCGCCGACGGTGCGGTAGCGCACCGACTTCACGAGCAGTTCCTCGTCGTCGCGCGGACCGCCCCAGGAGCCGGGGGTCATCCACATGCCGTCGCGCTGGTACACCGGGCGCTCGTGCGAGTAGTAGATGGTGGCCAGCTCGACGTTCTCGCGGGCGATGTAGCGCCAGATGTCGAGCTCGGTCCAGTTGCTCAGCGGGAACACGCGCACGTGCTCGCCCGGCGCGTGCCGGCCGTTGTACAGGTTCCACAGCTCCGGGCGCTGCCGCTTGGGATCCCAGCGGCCGAACGCGTCGCGCAGCGAGAAGATGCGCTCCTTGGCGCGCGAGCGCTCCTCGTCGCGGCGACCGCCGCCGAATACCGCGTCGAAGCGGTTCTCGGCGATGGCGTCCAGCAGCGGCACCGTCTGCAGCGGGTTGCGAATGCCGTCGGGCCGCTCTGCCAGCCGCCCGTCGGCCAGATAGTCCTCGACCGACGCGACATGCAGGCGCAGTCCGTACTTCTCGACCACGTGGTCGCGGAACTCGAGCACCTCCGGCAGGTTGTGCCCGGTGTCCACGTGCAGCAGCGCGAACGGCAGCGGCGCGGGCCAGAACGCCTTGAGCGCCAGGTGCAGCAGCACCGTGGAGTCCTTGCCGCCCGAGAACAGGATCACGGGGCGCTCGAACTCGCCGGCGACCTCACGGAAGATGTGGATGGACTCCGACTCGAGAGCGGCCAGGGTATCGAATTCCTCGAGCGAAGCGAGAACATCGAATTCGGTGTCGGTGACTGGTGTACTCATGAGCTGTGCAACCCGCATTCGGTCTTGGCGAGGCCGGCCCAGCGGCCGCTTCGCGGATCGGATCCCGGTTCCGGCTTCCGCGTGCACGGAGCGCAACCGATGGACGGATATCCCTCCTCCACAAGGGGATTGACGAGGATGCCGTGCTGCTCGATGTAGCCGGTCATCTCGTCGTCGGACCAGGCGGCGATCGGGTTGATCTTCACCAGGCCGAAGGCCTCGTCGAAGGAGATCAGGGGCGCGTTGGCGCGGGTGGGGGACTCCACGCGGCGGATGCCGGTGACCCAGGCGTTGTAGCCGGTGAGGGACTTCTTCAGCGGCACCACCTTGCGCAGGCGGCAGCATTCTGCGGCGTCGCGGGCGAACAGATCCTTGCCCAGCAGGCGATCCTGTTCCGCCACGGTGTGTTCCGGTTGCACATTGACGATGTTCACGCCGTACACCGTCTCGACGGCATCACGGGTGCCGATGGTCTCGGCGAAGTGGTAGCCGGTATCGAGGAACAGCACGTCCACGCCCGGGTGCACCTGCGCGGCCAGCTGTACGAGCACCGCGTCCTGCATGTTCGAGGCGACGATGTAGCCGGAACCGAAGGTGTCCTCGGTCCACTGCAGCAGCTCCTGAGCCGAGGCGTCGGAACCCAGTTGTGCCGCACCGTCTTCGGCGATCTTGCGCAGTTCGCTCTCGGACAGCTTCTCCAAAGTGGTTGCCATAGCTGAAATCTCCCGTTACCGAAGGTCTGCGTCGTCGGCGCGGACAGCCCACTGCGCGAACCGCTCGCCCTCGTTGCGGTTCTTCACGAAATTGCGCACCACACGCTCGATGTAGTCGCCGAGCTCGTCGCTGGTCACCTTGTGCTGGCGCAGCTTGCGCCCGAAGGCGCTGTCGAACCCGAGGCTGCCACCCAGATGAACCTGGTAGCCCTCCACCTGATTCCCGTCGCCGTCGGCGACCAGCTGGCCCTTGAAACCGATATCGGCGATCTGGGCGCGGGCGCAGGAGTTCGGGCAGCCGTTGATGTTGATGGTGACCGGGACGTCCAGCTGCGCGTTGATATCGGCGAGCCGCTGCTCGAGTTCGGGCGCCAGCGCCTGCGAGCGCTTGCGGGTCTCCACGAACGACAGTTTGCAGAACTCGATTCCACTGCAGGCCACCAGGTTTCGTCGCCAGATCGACGGCTTCGACTGCAGGCCCAGGGGTTCCAGATCTGCCTGCAGCTGTTCGACCTTGTCGTCGGGCACGTCCAGCACGATCAGCTTCTGGTACGGGGTGAACCGCACCCGGTCGGCCCCCGCCCGCTCCGCCGCGTCGGCGACCTTGGTGAGGATGGTGCCCGAGACGCGTCCCGCGATGGGGGAGAAGCCGACGGCGTTGAGGCCGTTGCGCAGCCGCTGCACGCCCACGTGGTCGATGACCTGCGTCACCTGTTCCGGCGCGGGGCCGTCGATCAGCTTGCGCTTCAGGTATTCGGTCTCGAGGACCTCCCGGAACTTCTCGATGCCCCAGTCCTTCACGAGGAACTTCAGGCGCGCCTTGGTGCGCAGCCGGCGGTAGCCGTAGTCGCGGAACAGCGATACGACCGCCTCCCACACGTCCGGCACCTCGTCCAGCGGCACCCACACGCCGACGCGCTTGGCCAGCATCGGATTGGTGGACAGTCCGCCGCCGACCCACAGGTCCAGGCCCGGCCCGTGCTCGGGATGGTCGACGCCGATGAACGCCACGTCGTTGATCTCGTGCGCCACGTCCTGCTGGCCGGAGATCGCGGTCTTGAACTTGCGCGGCAGGTTGGAGTATTCCTTCTTGCCGATGTAGCGGCTCACGATCTCGTCGATCGCCGGGGTCGGGTCGATGACCTCGTGCAGCGACTCACCGGCCAGCGGTGAGCCGAGCACCACGCGCGGGCAGTCGCCGCACGCCTCGGTGGTCTTCAGGCCGACCTCTTCCAGCCGCCGCCAGATCTCCGGGACGTTCTCGACCTCGATCCAGTGGTACTGGACGTTCTCGCGGTCGGACAGGTCCGCGGTGTCGCGGCCGAACTCGGTGGAGATACCCGCGATGGTGCGCAGCTGCGCGAGATTCAGGGCGCCGGCGTCGCAGCGCACCCGCATCATGAAGTAGCGGGCCTCGAGGATGTCGATGTTCTCGTCGCCGGTCCAGGTGCCGTCGTAGCCCTGCTCGCGCTGGGTGTAGAGGCCCCACCAGCGGAACCGGCCGCGCAGGTCGGCCTTGTCGATGGAATCGAAACCGCCCTTGGAGTAGATGTTCTCGATGCGGGCGCGGACGTTGAGCGGGTTGTCGTCCTTCTTGCTCTGCTCGTTCGGGTTCAGCGGTTCCCGGTAACCGAGCGCCCACTGGCCCTCCGACTTGCGGCGGACCGGCTTACCGGTGCGCTGGCCGGTGGCCTCCGGACGCGGCCGCGCGCGGCGTTCCCGCGCGGCTTGTTC